>NZ_UHFN01000007.1:1200000-1800000 GCF_900459405.1 Streptococcus hyointestinalis | reverse complement strand
TAATTTCCGGTGAGATGAACGTTATCGGTGTTAGCAATGTCACAAGCACTGGAGTGAAAGATGGCATTATTGTTGACATTGAAGCTGCAGCAGAAGCGATTAAGACAGCAGTTGAGCAAGCAGAAGAAAAAGCAGGTATCAAGATTGAAAAGGTCAATGTTGGCTTACCCGCAAATCTTTTGCAAATTGAGCCCACTCAAGGGATGATTCCTGTACCAAGCGAGTCAAAAGAAATTAAAGATGAAGATGTTGAGAGTGTTGTCAAGTCAGCGTTGACAAAGAGTATCACGCCTGAGCGTGAGGTTATCTCTTTAATTCCGGAAGAATTCATCGTTGATGGTTTCCAAGGCATACGAGACCCACGAGGTATGATGGGGATTCGCCTTGAGATGAGAGGACTCATCTATACCGGTCCAACAACTATTTTGCACAACCTACGTAAAACAGTGGAGCGTGCTGGTATTGAGACTGAAAACATCATCATTACGCCATTAGCTATGGCAAAATCTGTTCTTAATGAAGGGGAACGTGAGTTTGGTACGACAGTGATTGACATGGGTGGTGGGCAGACAACTGTTGCTTCCATGCGTGCCCAAGAACTCCAATATACAAACACCTATCCAGAAGGTGGCGAGTATGTCACAAAAGACATCTCAAAAGTGTTAAAGACCTCTATGCAAACTGCTGAATCGCTCAAGTTTAACTTTGGTCAAGCAGACGTCTCAGAATCAAGCGAAAGCGAGACGGTCATGGTTGATGTTGTCGGAAGCGATGAGCCTGTTGAGGTCAGTGAGCGCTTCTTATCAGAGGTTATCTCAGCACGCATTCGCCACATTCTAGACCGTGTAAAGCAAGATTTAGAGCGTGGTCGCTTGCTTGATTTACCGGGCGGTATTATATTGGTTGGCGGTGGCGCTATTATGCCTGGAGTCGTTGAAGTGGCTCAAGAAGTTTTAGGCATATCTGTCAAACTTCACGTCCCAAATCAAGTCGGAATTCGTAACCCTATGTTTGCCAATGTTATCAGTATTGTCGAGTATGTGGGGACTATGTCAGAGGTCGATGTGATTGCTCAAGCAGCTGTATTTGGCGAAGAGCTACTACGTCGTAAACCAGTTGACTTTAATCCAAGGCTTGATAATAGCCGTCCAAGCTATACAACGACAGCGCCTCTACCAACTTTTGGTAATGACGAGCCTATCAACACTGCTATGGAACCTCTACCAACCGTAGAGAGACCACAAGAAGAGCAACAACCACGTGAGGCTCGTCCAAAATTATCAGAGCGTGTTCGTAATATTTTTGGAAGTATGTTTGACTAATTGATTAAGTGAGGGAGAAAAATGGCATTTTCATTTGATTCAGCATCTGTTCAGGGTGCGGTGATAAAAGTAATTGGTGTCGGCGGTGGTGGCGGAAACGCCATCAATCGCATGATTGACGAAGGTGTGGCAGGCGTTGAGTTTATCGCTGCCAATACAGATATTCAAGCACTTTCAAGTTCTAAAGCAGAAACTGTTATTCAGCTTGGACCAAAATTAACACGTGGTCTAGGTGCTGGAGGTCAACCTGAGGTTGGTCGTAAAGCCGCAGAAGAAAGTGAAGAAGCATTGACGGAAGCATTAACTGGCGCTGATATGGTCTTTATCACAGCAGGTATGGGAGGTGGCTCTGGTACTGGTGCAGCTCCTGTTATCGCTCGTATCGCTAAAAGCCTTGGTGCGTTGACAGTGGCTGTTGTGACACGACCATTTGGCTTTGAAGGAAATAAACGTAGTTCCTTTGCTATGGAAGGAATTGATGAGCTTCGTGAACAAGTGGATACCTTGTTGATTATCTCAAACAATAATCTTCTTGAGATTGTTGATAAAAAGACACCACTTCTTGAAGCGCTTAGCGAAGCGGATAATGTCCTTCGTCAAGGTGTGCAAGGGATTACAGACTTGATTACAAATCCAGGGCTTATCAACCTTGACTTTGCAGACGTTAAGACTGTTATGGCAAATAAAGGGAACGCCCTTATGGGTATTGGTATCGGCTCTGGTGAAGAGCGTATCACAGAAGCAGCTCGTAAAGCGATCTACTCACCACTTCTTGAAACAACTATCGATGGTGCTGAGGATGTTATCGTTAACGTCACAGGTGGTATGGACATGACGCTTACAGAAGCTGAAGAAGCCTCTGAAATTGTCGGACAAGCAGCAGGTAAAGGTGTCAACATCTGGCTTGGTACATCTATTGACATGGATATGAAAGATGAAATTCGTGTCACTGTTGTTGCTACTGGTGTTCGTAAAGATAAGACAAAAGCACCGCAAAGTGCTAGTCGCCAAAATCCTCAACAAGCAGCAGGTGCAAAGTACGCACAAGAGACACGTCAAAATTCAACCTTTGATCGTCAACAAAACTTTGATATGCCAATGCAACGTGAGATGCCAACAACTCAGCAAGCAACTCTCCAAAATCAACAAACAAATGCTTTTGGTAACTGGGATTTGCGCCGCAACGACATTTCACGTCCAACAGAAGGTGAGCTCGATAGTCAGCTTTCTATGTCAACATTCTCTGATACAGACGATGCTGATGATGAGCTTGAAACACCACCATTCTTTAAAAACCGTTAATGATGACTCTAAAAAAGAACAAAGAAGCTGTATTTGAGCATGTTAGACAAGCTACAAAAGCAGCACATCGACCTGAAGATAGTGTTCATATTATTGCTGTGACCAAGTATGTGGATGCTCAAGTTGCTAAGGAACTTTGTGAGACAGGGATTGAGCATATCGCTGAAAACCGTGTTGATAAATTCTTGGATAAGTACCAAGCTCTCAAAAAGGAAAATCTGACTTGGCATCTGATTGGAACGCTTCAACGCCGTAAGGTGAAGGATGTTATCAACTATGTCGATTATTTTCATGCATTAGATTCTGTAAAATTAGCTGCTGAAATTCAAAAGCGTGCAGAGCATCCTATAAAGTGCTTTTTACAAGTGAATATCTCAGAAGAAGAAACGAAGCATGGCTTCAAGGCAAATGAAGTTGAGGCTGCTCTTTCTGAGATAGCTGCTTTTGATAAGATTGAGCTTGTGGGTCTGATGACGATGGCGCCGCTAGCTGCTACAAAAGAGGAGATAGCAGACATCTTTAATCAAACACAAGAGCTTAATCACCATTTACATAACTTGCACTTGCCACATATGCCCTTTACAGAGTTAAGTATGGGCATGAGTGGTGACTATGATATAGCCATTCAAAATGGTGCAACTTTTGTAAGAATAGGTTCAGCATTTTTTGAAGAATAGGAGAACTTATGGCGTTTAGAGATCGCATTGATAAGCTTGTTGCTTATTTTGATACAGATGATGTGACAGATGTTGAAGAAACTGTTGAATCATCTCATCAAGTAGAAGAAAAACCAGTTCAAACTCAAAAAGAACCAAGGGTTACTCCACAAGTAGCTCCTAGTCAAGAAAGAGTGAGACAAACTCAGGTACAAAGCCGTCAAACACGTCAGCAAAGACCAGAGCGCACGCAGTCTCACCAGTCTAGTCAACCAAGTGCAACACAGCGTAGAGAGTCAACTATGGCAGGTTATCACAATACACAACAGCAATATAGTGGCAGCCAGCCAGCTCCACAATTGACTATCTCACTAAAATATCCAAAGCAATACGATGATGCACAAGATATTGTTGATTTGCTAAACAAAGATGTTTGTGTGTTGATTGATTTTCAATACATGTTGGACGCACAAGCAAGACGTTGTTTAGATTTTATTGATGGAGCAAGTAAAGTTCTTGGAGGGTCTCTCCAAAAAGTAGGAAGTTCTATTTATCTATTAGCTCCTGCGATTGTTTCTGTTAATCTTGAAGAGGCTATTCATGCCATTCCTCAAGAAGCAAATTTTGATTTTGATATGAAGAGACGTTGAGATGTTGCTGTTAATTATTGATATTTTATTGAGAGTCATTCAAGTTTATTCTTATCTTTTACTTGTTTATGCTTTATTATCATGGTTTCCTGGAGCCTATAACAGCGGACTTGGTCGTTTAATTGCCTATTTTGTAGAGCCAGTCATTCAACCTTTTAGACGTTTTCACTTACAGATTGGTGGTTTGGATTTTACCATATGGGCAGTGATGATTGCTCTTAACGTACTGAGCGGGCTTTTGTTGAGACTAGTAGGGTTGGTTCTCTAATGGTTTCTAAAGCCGTTTTACAGCATTTTCACAAAGATGAGTTTGTCTTTGTGGAAAAGATGACGGACATCATCAACTGTGTCGAAGACACTTACACCATCTTTGTAACCGACTTTTTAAATCCTAGAGAACTAGCGATAGTTGAGAGCTTAGTTGCTAATCACAATCTTTTCTTCTACTCGTCCAATGATTACTTTGATACCGAGTATGGAAAAGCAATCATTGCTCCTGACTATTATCAGTTTGATGAAGCGGATTTTGAACTTTCTCTTTTAGAAATTCACTACAATAGTAAGTTCAATCATCTCACACATGCGCAGATTTTAGGAGCTTTTCTCAACCAACTAGGCATTGAACGCCATTTGATTGGTGATATTCGCCTAAATAACGAGAAAGCACAGCTGTTTTTAACAAGCACCATGGCAGACCAAGCCATACAGCAGATGACCAAGATTGGACGAGCTGGCGTGGCGCTAGAGGAGATTCCCTTTAGTCGATTGATGAAACGTCAAGAAGAAGTCACAAGCCTTTTTCTTCAGGTGTCTAGCCTTAGGTTAGATAAGATTTTAGCTAGTAGTTTTAAACTGTCACGCCTTCAAGCCGTTAAACTCATTGAGGCTGGGAAAGTAAAGGTCAACTATAGGACTGTTGAAAAGACATCTGAACAGCTAGAGCTGGGTGATATGGTGAGTGTTCGTGGCTTTGGGCGCATTAGGCTAGTCGATGAACAAGGGTTTACAAAATCTGGCAAGCATAAACTGACTATTGAAAAGTTAAAGCATAAATAGTATTATAAAGAACAAACGAATTGAATTTTATTTAAGGAGGCTAATATGGTGCTGACTGCATTAGACATTAAGGACAAGACATTTAAGAGTGGCTTTCGTGGCTACAATGAAGAAGAAGTAGATGAGTTTTTGGATATTATCGTTGATGATTATGAAAGTCTCATTCGTCAAAACCGTGACTTGGAAGAAAAGGTTAAAACCTTAGAAGAAAAAGTAGCGTATTTTGATGAAATGAAAGAGTCACTTAGTCAGTCTGTTATTCTTGCTCAAGAAACAGCTGAAAAGGTTAAAACATCAGCTAATGACGAAGCAAGTAATCTCTTAGCACACGCTAATATTGAATCACAACAACTTTTAGATGAAGCTAAAATCAAAGCAAACCAAATCATTCGTGATGCTTCAGATGATGCCAAACGTGTGGCTGTTGAGACAGAAGATTTGAAACGCCAAGCTCGTGTCTTCCATCAACGTTTGGTGGCTTCTATTGAAGGACAATTGAGCCTTGCTAATTCACCTGATTGGGATGAATTGTTGAAACCAACAGCTGTCTATGTGCAAGATTCTGATGAAACCTTCAAAGAAGTTGTGGAAAAAGTTTTAGACGAGCACTTGCCAGCAACAAGTGAGGCAGCAACTTTTGATGTGACACGTCAATTCACACCAGAAGAAATGGATGAATTGCAACGTCGTGTTGAAGAAAGCAATAAAATGGTTGATGAGTTAGAGTCTGCTAAGCAAAAAATGGAATCAACTTCAGAACCAGAGTCTATCTCTCCAGCAGATATGTTGGCACAATCAAGTGAAGAAGACTCATTAAACGAAACCCAAACATTCAAATTGAATATCAGCGAATAAGAAAAACAAGGCATGGTACTTGATAGTTCCAGCGAGTAGGCGATGGTGAGAGGTCTATATTTTCTCAGTTCCATGTTATCATTTTCTTTGATTTCATCTGAATCAAGTAAGATGAAAGGTTTGACTAACCTTATCAGTCGTCAAGGGAGTAGGAGGACTCTATCTGTTTTCCTATTCTAAATTAAGGTGGTACCACGAGCTTTCGTCCTTTTGCGATGAAAGCTTTTTATATTATAAAGGAGTTAGCAATGAAACTTAAAGATACCCTCAATCTTGGAAAAACAGCTTTTCCGATGCGTGCTGGGCTTCCTAACAAAGAACCAAAATGGCAAGCCGAATGGGAAAAAGCAGAGATTTATAAAAAACGTCAAGAACTAAACGAAGGCAAACCTTCTTTCAACCTTCACGATGGACCTCCCTATGCTAATGGAAATATCCACGTTGGGCATGCCATGAACAAAATCTCAAAAGACATCATCGTACGTTCCAAATCTATGTCTGGTTTTCGTGCACCTTATGTGCCTGGTTGGGACACACATGGTTTGCCAATCGAGCAAGTTCTTGCCAAACAAGGTGTCAAGCGTAAAGAGATGGACATCGTTGACTATCTCAAGCTCTGTCGTGACTACGCTTTGACACAGGTTGATAAACAACGTGAAGACTTCAAGCGTCTAGGTGTTTCAGCAGATTGGGAAAATCCATACATCACACTTGTGCCAGCTTATGAAGCTGCACAAATCCGTGTTTTTGGAGCAATGGCAGACAAGGGTTATATCTACCGTGGGGCAAAACCCGTTTACTGGTCATGGTCATCTGAGTCAGCTCTTGCCGAAGCTGAGATTGAGTATCATGATATCGACTCAACTTCTCTCTACTACGCCAACAAAGTCAAGGATGGTAAAGGCATCCTTGATGAGGATACTTACATTGTTGTCTGGACGACAACTCCATTTACCGTTACCGCTTCACGTGGTTTGACAGTAGGACCTGATATGGATTATGTTGTCGTGAAACCAAAAGGCAGCGATCGTAAATACCTTGTTGCTGAAGGGCTTCTTGACAGTCTTAGTGAGAAATTTGGTTGGGACAATCCAGAAGTTATCTCTCGTCATAAAGGTGCTGAGCTTGAGATGATCGTCACAGAGCACCCATGGGATAGCGAAGTAGACGAGCTTGTTATCCTTGGTGACCACGTAACACTAGACTCTGGTACAGGTATCGTCCACACCGCTCCAGGTTTTGGTGAGGATGACTACAATGTCGGTATCAAATACGGTCTTGAAGTTGCTGTTACGGTCAATGAGCATGGTCTCATGATGGAAAACGCTGGTAGCGACTTTGAAGGACAATTTTACGACAAGGTAACACCACTAGTTCAAGAAAAACTAGGTGATTTACTGCTTGCTAGCGAAGTCATCAACCACTCATACCCATTTGACTGGCGTACTAAAAAACCAATCATCTGGCGTGCTGTTCCACAATGGTTTGCTTCTGTTTCTAAATTCCGCCAAGACATTTTGGATGAGATTGAAAAGACAAGCTTTAATCCAGCATGGGGACAAAAACGTCTCTACAACATGATTCGTGACCGTGGCGACTGGGTTATCTCACGTCAACGTGCTTGGGGTGTGCCACTTCCTATCTTCTATGCTGAAGATGGCACAGCTATTATGACTAAAGAAGTGACAGACCATGTCGCAGACCTCTTTGAAGAACATGGCTCAATCATCTGGTGGGAACGTGAAGCAAAAGAACTCTTGCCAGAAGGCTTCACGCATCCAGGTTCACCAAACGGTCTCTTTACCAAAGAGACAGATATCATGGACGTTTGGTTTGACTCAGGATCTTCTTGGAATGGTGTCATGAATGCTCGTGAGGAACTTTCTTACCCAGCAGATCTCTATCTGGAAGGAAGCGACCAATACCGTGGCTGGTTTAACTCATCACTGATTACTTCTGTCGCTGTCAACGGTCATGCCCCTTACAAGGCTATCTTGTCTCAAGGGTTCACGCTTGATGGTAAAGGTGAGAAAATGTCTAAGTCACTAGGCAATACGATTTTACCAAGTGATGTAGAAAAACAATTTGGTGCTGAAATTCTACGTCTCTGGGTGACAAGTGTGGATACAAGTAATGACGTGCGTATCTCTATGGACATCCTCAAGCAAACCTCTGAAACCTACCGTAAAATCAGAAATACCCTTCGCTTCTTGATTGCAAATACTTCTGATTTCAAACCTGAGTGTGATACGGTAGCTTACGAAGACCTTCGTCCTGTTGATAAATACATGACCATCAAATTTAACCAGTTGGTTAAAACAATTCGTGACGCTTATGAAGCTTATGACTTTATGGGCATTTACAAAGCAGTCATCAACTTTATCACGGTTGACTTGTCTGCCTTCTATCTTGATTTTGCCAAAGATGTCGTCTATATTGAAGCTGCAAACAGTTTAGAGCGCCGTCAAATGCAAACAGTCTTTTATGACATCCTTGTCAAATTGACAAAATTATTAACACCAATCCTCCCACACACTGCTGAGGAAATTTGGTCTTACCTTGAGCATGAAGCAGAAGAGTTTGTACAATTAGCCGAGTTGCCAAATTATCAAAACTTTGCTGGTCAAGAAGCTATTTTAGAAGAATGGGAAGCCTTCATGACCTTCCGTACGCAAGCTCAAAAAGCTTTAGAAGAAGCTCGCAATGCTAAAGTCATCGGAAAATCTCTAGAAGCTCATCTCACTGTTTATGCTTCTGAAGAAATCAAAATGCTTCTCTCTGCTCTTGATAGCGATATTGCACAACTGTTGATTGTGTCAGAATTGACCATCACAGACGAGGCTGCACCAAGCGATGCTATCAGCTTTGATGATGTTGCCTTTAGCGTAGCGCACGCTTCTGGTGAGGTGTGTGACCGTTGCCGTCGTGTGGACGAAACAGTCAAAGCACGCTCTTACAAGGCCACTATCTGTGACCACTGTGCAGAGATTGTCGAAGCTAACTTTGCAGAAGCTCTTCAAGAAGGTTTTGAATAATAGAATACAAACAAGTAGGTATTTGCCTGCTTGTTTTTAGAATGACAAAAAGTTGTGTTAATTTTCTGAAAAATATGCTAAACTATTAGTATCTTTTGGAGGTATATTATGGTAAAAACAATTCAAACTGACCAAGCACCAAAGGCTATCGGACCTTACGTTCAAGGAAAAGTTGTCGGCGATTTCTTATTTGCAAGTGGACAAGTTCCTCTCTCACCAGAGACAGGTGAAATTGTCGGCGAGACAATTGAGGAGCAAACAAAGCAAGTGCTCACAAACATCAAAGCGATTTTAGCAAAAGCTGGTGCTGATTTTGATAAAGTGGTTAAGACAACTTGTTTCCTAAGTGATATCAATGACTTTGCAGCTTTTAATGCGGTCTATGAGACAGCTTTTAGTGAAACTTTTCCAGCACGTTCTTGTGTAGAAGTGGCACGTCTTCCTAAGGACGTCAAGGTAGAAATCGAAGTCATTGCTTATCTAGCGGACTAAAAAGGGCTTAGCCCTTTTTCTTTAGCTTTCAAGTGTCGCGGAGAAGCGGATGTGGTATAATAATCTAAAGGAGTGATACAGTGAGTAATAATGCAATCTATCAAGATGCAATAACAGGTGACGACTTCTCAAAAGACCAAGGTGTTTTTTTGAAAGATTTAGAGCGTCCCTTAATCAACTTAATTCAAGAAGACCACCCCAATCTAAGCTCAGATGCTTTTATCAGTAATGAGACCTTAGCCAACTATCGCTTGCGCTACCTAAATGCTATTATTGACAATGCCAACACTAAAAATGATAATATCCGTGAGTTAGTGGTCAATGTCAGTAAAAACCAGCTTTCAGACAAGATGGACGTCGGTGAGCAGTGGGATGCTAAGGTGACCTTTGGTCAAAAAATCGCAGACGCTGTGGCTCGCTTTGGTGGTTCTTGGACCTTTATCATCTGCTTTGTGCTCTTGATGATTATCTGGATGGCGTTAAATGTTATCAAACCGTTTGGCATTGTTTTTGATGCTTATCCCTTTATTTTGTTGAACTTAGCTTTATCTACCATTGCAGCGATTCAAGCGCCTTTGATTATGATGAGTCAAAACCGTGCTTCAGACTATGACCGCCTGCAAGCTCGAAATGACTTTTTGGTCAATCAAAAATCTGAAGAAGAAATCAGGCTTTTACATGAAAAGCTTGACCATTTGGTGCAGCAAGACCAGTCAGATTTATTGGCTATTCAAAAATTACAAACCGAAATGCTTTTGTCAATGACAGAGCAGTTGGATGATTTGCAAAAGAGAAATCAAGAGCTCTTAACTCGCTTAGAGCTGCTTGAGAGAAAGGATGATGAAAATGACAAAACCAATTGAGTTAGTGATTGTGACAGGAATGAGTGGTGCTGGGAAAACCGTTGCCATCCAGTCCTTTGAAGATTTAGGTTATTTTACCATTGACAATATGCCACCGACCTTGTTGCCAAAATTTATCAAGCTGGTTGAGCAGTCGGGTGAAACAAACAAGGTAGCTTTGGTTGTGGACATGCGTAGTCGCCTTTTTTTCAATGAAATCAATGCGATTTTGGACAAGATTGAGACCAATGAGCGTGTCAAGGTTAAGATTCTCTTTTTGGATGCGACTGATGGCGAGCTGGTGTCACGCTACAAAGAGACCAGACGTAGTCACCCATTGGCTTCAGACGGGCGTGTTCTTGATGGCATTACTTTAGAGCGTGAATTGCTAGCGCCACTAAAAAGTCTAAGTCAAAATGTGGTGGACACGACAGAGCTGACGCCACGTCAATTGCGCCAAGTCTTGTCAGAGCAGTTTTCATCGGATGACAATAAAAGTTCTTTCCGCATTGAAGTGGTGAGCTTTGGCTTCAAGTATGGCTTGCCGCTGGATGCTGACTTGGTTTTTGATGTGCGTTTTCTGCCAAATCCTTACTATAAGCCAGAACTAAGAGATAAAACGGGATTGGACAAAGATGTTTATGATTATGTCATGGGCTTTGAAGAGTCAGAAAGCTTTTATCAGCACCTTCTTGATTTGATTGAGCCGATTTTACCGGGATATCAAAAGGAAGGAAAGGCTATTTTGACTATTGCTGTGGGCTGCACAGGTGGTCAGCACCGAAGTACAGCCTTTGCCCATCGTTTAGCAGAAGATTTAAAAGCCAACTGGTCTGTGAATGAAAGTCATCGTGACAAAGACCGTAGGAAGGAGACGGTAAACCGTTCATGAGAAAACCCAAAATTACAGTGATTGGTGGAGGAACTGGTATTCCTGTTATCTTGAACAGTCTGCGTTTAGAGGATGCGGACATTACAGCAGTGGTGACAGTTGCTGACGATGGTGGCTCTTCTGGTAAATTACGAGGTAGCATGCGCCTGACTCCACCAGGTGATTTGCGCAATGTGCTTGTTGCTATGAGTGATATGCCACGTTTCTATGAAAAGATTTTTCAATACCGCTTTGCAGATGGAGATGGTGATTTTGCTGGGCACCCACTTGGAAATCTCATCATTGCTGGCATTTCAGAGATGCAGGGGTCTACTTATAACGCCATGCAGATTTTGACTAAATTTTTCCACATTTCAGGAAAGATCTATCCTTCAAGTGAGCAACCTTTGACGCTTCACGCTATTTTCCAAGATGGGCATGAGGTGGTTGGCGAGAGTCGCATTGCTGATTATCAAGGTATGATTGACCATGTTTTTGTCACCAATACCTACAATAACGAGCGTCCTAAAGCCAGCCGTAAGGTGGTAAAAGCCATCATGGAAAGTGATATGATTGTCCTTGGACCAGGGTCGCTATTTACGTCTATTTTACCCAATCTTGTCATCCCAGAAATCAAGGAAGCGCTTCTTGCAACACCTGCTGAGGTGGCTTATGTTTGTAATATCATGACCCAAAGAGGTGAGACAGAGCATTTCACAGATGCTAATCACGTCGAAGTGCTCAATCGTCATTTGGGACGTGATGTGATTGATACTGTTTTAGTTAATATCGAAAAAGTACCAGAGGCCTACATGGTCTCAAACAGTTTTGATGAGTACTTGGTTCAGGTAGACCATGACTTTGCTGGGCTTCAAAAACAGGCAAAGCGTATTATCTCCTCTAACTTCTTACGGTTAGAAAAGGGCGGTGCCTTTCACCACGGGGACTTGGTGGTTGAAGAATTGATGAGTTTGGTAGGGAAAAAGCTATGAGTTTTACAACGACAGTCAAAGAAGAATTGCTCAGCCTTCCCATCCAAGATAAAAGTGAACTCTCAGCCATTATCAAGCTCTCAGGAAGCCTTGGCTTGACTAGCAACGGCTTGACCCTATCCATCACCAGTGAAAATGCTAAAATTGCAAGACACATTTATCAGTTGTTAGAGCATTACTACACCAGTCAGCCAGAGATTAAGTACCACTACAAGACCAATTTGCGTAAAAATCGTGTCTACACGGTTTTTGTGGATAAGGATGTGGAGACGATTTTGGCCGATTTGCAGCTGGCAGATTCTTTCTTTGGCTTGGAGACTGGGATTGAGGCGCATATTTTAGAGGATGATGACAGTGGTCGGAGTTATTTAAAAGGTGCTTTTCTAGCGACAGGAACAGTGCGTGACCCCGACTCGGGAAAATATCAGCTGGAGATTTTCTCCGTTTACCAAGACCATGCGGAGGATTTAGCCTCCCTCATGCAAAAGTTCATGCTTGACGCCAAGGTCATTGCCCACAAAAGCGGGGCTGTGACTTATCTTCAAAAAGCTGAGGACATTATGGATTTTTTCTTGGTAGTTGGCGCCCTTAAGGCAAAGGAATCTTTTGAGGAAGTCAAGATTTTACGGGAAACACGAAATGACCTCAACCGTGCCAATAACGCCGAGACCGCCAATATCGCTAGAACGGTGACAGCTAGTATGAAAACCATCAACAATATCATCAAAATCATGGATACGATTGGTTTTGACAGCTTGCCTAGTGATTTGCGTCAAGTCGCACAAGTGCGGGTGGCGCATCCAGATTACTCCATCCAGCAGATTGCAGATAGCTTAGACATAGCGATTACCAAGAGTGGTGTCAATCATCGCTTGCGCAAAATCAATAAAATTGCAGAAGAATTGTAGAACAGAAAGGACATATGTATGGCTTGTACGACGATTTTAGTTGGGAAAAAAGCGTCTTATGACGGCTCAACCCTTATCGCTAGAACAGAGGATTCGCAAAACGGTGAATTTACACCTAAAAAGTTTATTGTAGTCAATCCAGAGGACCAACCTCGCCACTACAAATCTGTCTTATCCACTTTTGAGATAGATTTACCAGACAATCCTATGCGTTACACTTCCGTACCAGATGCTCTAGGCAAAGACGGTATTTGGGGTGAAGCAGGGATTAACGCTGTGAATGTTGCCATGAGTGCGACTGAGACCATCACGACAAATGCTAGAGTGCTTGGTGCTGACCCCTTGGTGCCATCAGGAATTGGTGAGGAAGATATGCTGACACTGGTTCTTCCATATATTCATAGTGCACGTGAGGGTGTTGAGCTTCTGGGTTCTATTTTGGAAAAATACGGAACCTATGAGAGTAATGGGATTGCTTTTTCAGATTGTGATGAGATTTGGTGGCTTGAGACGATTGGTGGACACCACTGGATTGCTAGACGTGTCCCAGATGACGCTTATGTGACCAACCCTAACCAACTCGGCATTGACTATTTTGAGTTTAATAATCCTAGCGACTACCTTCATTCTAGCGATCTTCGTGATTTCATTGCCAAACACCACTTAGACTTGACCTATTCAAATGAGCACTTTAATCCACGCTACGCTTTTGGTAGCCAACGTGATAAAGACAGACATTACAATACCCCAAGAAGCTGGGCAATTCAGCGCTTTTTAAACCCAGAAATTGAGCAAGATCCTAAGAGCTTTTTCATTCCTTGGTGCCAAAAACCGTATCGCAAGGTAACCGTTGAGGATGTCAAGTATGTGCTCAGCAACCACTATCAAGACACGATTTTTGATCCTTATGGACCAGAAGGAGATGCTGTTAGTCAAAAAGCCTTTCGTCCAATTGGTATCAATCGCACCAGCCAGACAGCGATTTTACAGCTGCGTCCAAATCAACCTCACGAAACAACAGGTATCCAATGGCTTTCCTACGGGTCAATGCCATTTGCGACCTCAGTTCCTTTCTTCACGCAGGTCACTAAAACGCCAGATTACTTTGCCAATACAAGTGAAAATGTCTCAACAGATAGTTTTTACTGGACAAGCCGCTTGATTGCAGGTCTAGCAGACGCTCACTTCCATCAGCATGAAGGACAGCTTGATGACTATATTGAAAAAACTATGGCACAAGGTCATGCTATGATTGGTAAAGTAGATGCTGCGCTAGCTGCAGATGAAACAGTTGACTTTGAAGCAGAAAACCAAGCAATGAGCGACTATATTCAAGAGGAAACGCAAAAGCTGTTAAATAAAGTCTTATTTGACTCTAGCAACCTAATGACAAATCGTTTCTCTGTTAGCGACTAACCCCGTAAGCCAACCTAGGTTGGCTTTTTTTTGCGTTTTCATATCGTTTTCCTTTTCAATTTCGAATAAGTAATATGAGGAGGACATATGAAAACAAAATACAAAAGCCTAATCTTACTAAGCTTGCTAGGCAGTAGCCTAGCTCTAAATACTACTAGCGAAGCTGCAGTACTTGGTGATAACTACCCGACCCAGTGGAAGAGTGGCTACGGTGCCGATAGCTGGGGGATGTACCTGAGACAGTGCACCTCCTTCGTCGCCTTCAGGCTGAGCAGCGCCAACGGCTTTAGCTTACCTGGTGGCTACGGCAATGCTATCAGTTGGGGGAGTGTGGCTAGAAGCCAAGGTTACCGCGTAGACATGACTCCTGCAGTCGGTTCCGTCGCTTGGTTCTCAGCTGGCGTTAATGGCGCAGGAGGTTATGGACACGTGGCCTAGGTGGCAGAAGTCAACGGCGATACAGTCACCATTGAGGAGTACAACTATGACTGTGGCCAAGGTCCCGAGAAATACTACCGTCGCAGCTTCCATAAAAGCCAAGTGTCTGGCTATATCCACTTCAAGGACCTAGGAGGAAGCACCGTAACCTCATCCCCATCTGTGCAGTCAACCCCAACACCATCAAGCACCCTCTCATCAAGCGGCACCTACACCTTCACTAGCCGCCACGGCATCAAGAATGCCCCCCAACAATCCAGCAGTGATATCGCCTATTACGATGCTGGAAGCAGTGTCCGCTATGATAAGACGGTCATCTCAGACGGCTATGAGTGGCTCTCTTATATTAGCTACTCAGGGGCACGCCGCTATATCGCCATCCGATCAGTGGGAACAAGCACAACTGCAACCTCTACTACAGCATCAAGCCCAAGCATCGCCTCAAGTGGTCGCTACACCTTCACTAAACGCTCAGAGATCAAAAATAGTCCAAGCACAAGCGACAGTGCCCTCGCTTATTACGATGCCGGCAGTAGCGTCAACTACGATAAAGTCGTCAGTGCCGACGGTCACCAATGGATTTCCTATATCAGCTATTCAGGCGCTAGACGTTATATCGCTATAGACTAAGAGAAAAGACCTTAGGGTCTTTTTCATTTTTTTCCCGTGTTGTAAAATGAAGTGCAACAAAAAAGACATGCTCGTCTGATATACTAGAATTCCCCAACTCAGTATAGAAAGCAGATGAACATGTCCACTAATCATTCTACCAAAAAATCGTTATACTCACACCTTTCAGCCTCTGAACGCGGAGAAATCAGCGCCTATCTCAGGATGGGTAAGAACCCCTCTGAGATTGCTCGTCTGCTTGGGCGTCATCGCTCAACCATCAGTCGTGAAATCAAACGAGGAAGTGTTTCTCAGGTTCAAGATAAGAACGGGAAACGAATCTACTCAACGGTTTACTTTCCAGATAGTGGTCAACGTGTTTATGAAACCAATCGTCGAAAAAGTGCTTATCATAAACTATCGTACTGCTCCCAGACCTTCTTCAAGGAACTTGAGAAAGCCCTGAAAACGAAACCTCGCTGTCACAGTGTCGATAGCTTTGTTCAAACTTACCGAGAAAAACATCCACTGGAAGTTATCCCTTCCACCAAGACAGTGTATCGTTACATCAAAGACGGACTGTTGAGGGTTAAACCGATTGATTTACCTAAGATGGTGAGCATCCGAAAACGGTCTAAAGTAAGGCCTAAGGCCACGACGAAAATCTTAGGAAAATCCATTGAAGAACGTCCAGAGTGTATCAATGACCGTTCTGAATTTGGGCATTGGGAGATTGATTTGGTTCTTGGCAAGAAAACCAAAGGTGAAGCTGTTATTTTGACCTTAGTAGAGCGTCAAACACGATTTGCCATCGTTGTAAAACTGGCTAATAAACAAGCAGAAACCATCAATAGGGCTGTTAAGAGCTTACTATCGCAGTACCCTATTCGCTCCATCACATCGGACAATGGCTCAGAGTTCAGTAGCTTGTCAGACTTAAAAGGTGTGGAAGTCTATTTTGCCCATCCTTATGCTTCTCATGAAAGAGGAACAAATGAAAATTTCAATGGTCTCTTGAGAGAGTTTCTCCCAAAAGGTGTTTCTCTTAACTCACTAACGACAGAAGAACTCAATCACTACGTCTCTGCTATCAATGACAGACCTAGACGACTTCACAAGTATAAAACCGCAAATATTTTGTTTGGGCTAGCCCAAACAGCTTAACCTCTGGAACTCTAGTTATCAATGAACTTGTTGCACTTGACTTGACAAGTGGGGTTTTCATTTTTTTATAAAAAAGATTAAAGTAAGTGTCTCAAATTGTGAGAATTGATAAAAAGTCCCTAAGGAAGCGGAATTGTCCGCTTCCTTTTTTCGTGTTTAAAAAAACAAGAAAGGTTTGAGAAATGGTTGAAATTGTTATGGATCTTGACACTGGTGATATCTATGAAGTTCCAGTTGTTGATGAGCAAGATGATGTTAATACAGCTATGGAAGATACTTCTGAACGCAAACAATCAAATCCATGTAATGCCTTAGCTCAAGTTTGGCTTAGAAATGGCTATTATAGATCCTCTACTCTTTTATGGAAAGTTGCTAAGGATGGTATCGTCCAGACTCTAAGTCTTAAAAATAAACATGGGACCTATTCCCATCACAAACATGCTAGAGATGGTACTTTAGATGGTTATGAAGTGGAGAAATAAATGATGACACGAAAAGAAAAGCAAGCACGTAAGGCAATCATTAGCTTTTTAATCTCAGAAATGGGTATTTCATATAATGAAGCTCAGGCATCACTTGACGAACTGGAGTCGGTTGGTCTTGTTAATATTAATTCGTCAGGTCAGTTTAGCCTAAAGGTGGTGTAAAAATGAAACCGTTTAAAGCAATTACTGCTAGTCAGTATGAAACATTTGAAAGACATTTTAAACTTCCTAAGTTGTTGTTTGAAAGTTCTCGCTACAAGGATATGCGCTTAGACACGAAAGTCGCTTACTCTATTCTTAGAGATCGATTAGACCTCTCTTTTAAAAATAATTGGATTGATGATGAAGGCTCTATTTATCTAGTTTATTCTAATGCTAATTTAGCTGAAATTCTAGGTTGCTCAAAATCTACTTTATTGCGAATAAAAAAGGAACTAGCTAAATATGGCTTAATAAAGGAAGTCCAACAATCAAATAACAAAAATGGAAATCTTGCTAATCGTATTTATCTTGCTAATTTGATTGTTGACGATAAGTTAGAAATGCCCTCCAAGACCCCCGTGTCAAATTCAAACAGGGGGGGTACCAAAAAAACACCCCCCCGGTGTCAAAATGAAGCGGGGCGGGTGTCAGAGTTACGCACTAATGAGACTGAATATAGTGAGACTGAATATAGTGATTATTATAGTTCTAGAAAGGCTGAGAAAATTTCTGACGAAATTTCTCAACCAGCTGGGGCTGATTCATCATCATCTTTCAATAATTCTAATTCTTACATTGCACCTAGGTATTACTCTTTGCTACAAGTTATAGCTGATCAATACAATGGCAAGTTTACTCAAATGGACTTATTTACAGGTGAGTTTCAGAACTACTCTCTGACACATCGACAAAAAATGCTAATTGGTCAATATTTATCCGAAGGTTATGTAACGAGTCAAGAAGTGCTAAATATGATTGATCGCATACCTATTGATTGTGAACATCCTCTAGCTTATCTTTTGAAAATGCTTGAAAATCTAAAAGAAGAACGTCGCTTAGAAGCCAAAGCGGTGGCGCATGCTCAAGCAAAGTTACGTTATGGAAATCACGACAATGAAGAAAGAAAATAAATCTAGGGAGTTAGGATTATGATTAAGGTTATTTTGTTAGTTTTATTTGCTTTAACAATGATATTGTTTGGGCTCATCTTCTGGTGTGCTTGTAAGGTCTCTGCAATGGCTGATCGAGAGTTGGAGGAGCAAGCTTTTCGCAAACAACTAAAAGGAGATGTAAATAATGGCTAAGGAATATGCTTTTAAGCAAGACATTTTAGGAAATGATGAACAACTCAAACAGAATATGTCAGAAGTTATTGTATCAACGATTGAAAAAGTGCGAACGGAGAATTTGGCATCACTCGTCATCATGACAGCTACTGACAACGACCAGACAGAACTTGTTGCTGTCAATAGTCAGCCATCCTTTATCCTACTGACGCAGTTACTCCATCAAGTTGTGATTTGCATGGAACAAGAAGGTGCAACGCTCTTGTCACATGATTTGGCTCTTCCCTTATTAAGGGAAGAAGTGAACCGCTTATCCACTGTACTTAATTGCTTTCAAGTTCCAGTTGATGAAGCTTAAATGTTTTTCGACCTAAGCAGGTCGTAAAAAGGCTTGGGTTCTTTGACAACTAGATACAACCACCGTCCTAATCAGCGAGTCTATGAATAACAATCAATGGGGGCGGTGTCGTTTGCTAGCAACTATGCGTTAGTCTAGCTCAGGCTCAGGTCATACTGAAAGCACATAACGATTAGTTATGTAAATAGCTTCACAAGAAGCAGCTAAAGGAGTTTGCGGTCAACCAAGCTATAAACCGTGCGTCAAAAAAGCGGATGGTATTGTGCCACATAAGCTGAAGGAGGTTTTATGGTTTCTATAAACCCAACGGATAATTTTATTTTAACATTATCTGATCTACGCCGTCTCGGTCGTCAAGGAGGGGCAACGCTCATTCTTGATGATGGTAGACAGGCTATTGTCAAAGCTAAGTTTGCTCTTATTGTTCATAAGAAATGGCAATCAGGGCACTTGGTTGAAGAAAAAGAAGTTGTTTCTTTTCACACGATTTATCCTGCGATAATTCTCGTCAAACGAAAACACTTTGTTATTGCAAGACGAGTCAGGCGAAAGAAACAACAGATTCTAACACTCACAGGACAGGGCTATCATCGCCCGTCCACATCTAAAAACAAAAGGAGTACACAACGTGAAGAAAGTTAAACTTGTAACCTTACTATCAAGCGCTCTTTTAGCCAGTAGCGCAGCTGGTGTTTTTGCGGATGACCTTGTTTCGGATGGAACAAGTTTACCCTCAACAGAACAAACACAGCCTAGTACAAGCCCATCCACATCTACAAGTGAAGGCACATCCCTCCCAAGCGATAGTAGCGGAAGTCCGACCGTACCAAGTACAGGCACAGAGGTAACGCCACCCTCTAGTAGTGAGGGAACATCGGACATTCCAACGACTCCGACTGAGTCCGAGTCTTCTTCAAGCTCAAGTACAAACGAAGAACATTCTGAAACTACGACACAACCAAACCTAGATGATCAGAATAAAGACAATGCAGGTGAACAGGTTGATCCTAATACAGGCAATACTACTGTCCCAACTACTGACGGCGGTAGC
This sequence comes from Streptococcus hyointestinalis, assembly GCF_900459405.1. Classification (NCBI taxonomy): domain Bacteria; kingdom Bacillati; phylum Bacillota; class Bacilli; order Lactobacillales; family Streptococcaceae; genus Streptococcus; species Streptococcus hyointestinalis. The sequence continues at coordinate 1,780,230 of NZ_UHFN01000007.1, read as the reverse complement.
GCACAAGTTACCCCAAATAAGACCGTGCCAACCAATAACCCAAGTGTATCAGCTGATACAGCTACTAAGGCAGGTGCTTCACAAGTGGGAACAACCTCAACAATTACTGGTCAAGTCGTTCAAAACGTAACCGCACAAGCTCCAGTAGTGACCAACACAGGTGCTACCATCGTGAGCACTAAAGACGGTCAGCTTGTTCTTTCAGACGGCTCTACAGTGACTCCAGAGACAGTTGGGGCGACAACGAACAGTGATAAGACAATCACCGTAACGAAAGCTGACGGTACAAAAGCAACTCTCCCAGAGACGGGTGATAAAGCACGCAGCCTCCTCTCCGTTTTGGGAGCAGGACTGCTTGTAACAGCTGGCTTCTTAGCTCAAAAAGCATGGTCTCGAAAAGAAGAAAAGAACTAGTCAACATTTAAAACAAAAATAAAATAATTTAGGAGAACGTATTCATGAATTTTCAAACAAAAACAATTACAGGACACGGCTTCTTTCGTAAGTCTAAGGCTTACGGTTTGGTATGTGGGATTGCTTTGACAGGTGCTCTCGCTTTTGCAGGACAAGCTAATGCTGATGAAGTTACAACAACGACAAGTACAGATGTTTCAGTGACAACAACGGCTAATCCTTCGACTAATTTAACGCAAGCGCAGACAGATTTATCACAAGATAATACACAACTAGCTGGTCAAGCGAACACCCAAACAGGGACGTTGACATCTCCAGTCACTTCTCAAGAGCTAGATAATGCAGTTAATGCAGCGACTGCTGCTGGTGTTACGGTTACTGAAGAAAAAACTGTCTCACATGATAGTTTAGAAAAAGCTCAAGATGATTTAAGTCAACAAACTGCAGAAGTTAAGGCTGCAACTGAAAATCAAGAAGCAAATACAACTGCTATCAAAGAAGCGACAGAAGAAAATGCTCGTATTGATGCTGAAAATAAAGCAGAAGCAGAGCGAGTGGAAGCAATTAACAAGGCGGGACAGGCGAATATTGATGCGATCAATGCTTCTGGTCAAGCAGCTGTTGACCAACGTAATCAAGCTGGACAAGCAGCAGTAGAAGCTGAAAATGCTACAGAAAAAGCAAAAATCGATGCTGAAAATGTCAAACGTAAAGCTGATTTTGATAAGGCAGTTGCTGAAATTCAAAAAGTCGAAGAATACAATGCAGGTGTTCGTGAACGTAATGCCGCTAAAGCTGCTGCAGTTGCAGAAAAGAACCGTAAGGCTAAAGAAAAATACGATGCAGACTTAGCGGAGTATAATAAAGAATTAGAGGAAGCTAAAGCGAATACTAATAAAGAAGGGTATCCTACTGAAACTCTTATCCAAGGGCTGATTTTTGATAAAGAACCTAATGCAACAGTCTCTATTTCTGGTGTAAGTGGCTATTATATAGCTCCAGATACAAATAAATATGGTAATGCTGAAGGCATGCGATATATGGGTTATTCTGGTGCAGAAGGAGAGAAACTTGTATCAAGTATGTCATCTCCAATTACATTGCATATTTCTGATGACCTCTCCTCTTATCCAATTGTATTAAAAAATAATCAAACAGCTACAGTTACATATACTAATTTACAAAATTCTTCATATAATGGAACTAAGATTTCCAAAGTTACTTATGAAATTACTGCACATACAGGCTCTGATGATTATTATGAAACCGTTTATGTAATGACAGATCCTACAAATGGTTTGATGACTGCAAACCATTTTGAATGGCATGCACAAGCTGATATCAAAGTGACATTCTATGACGATAAAGGCAACGTGATTTCAGCCAATCCAGAAACTCCAATGGTTATTGGACTTTCTTCTCTAAATCATAGCATTGCTGGCGTCGAAAGTGTAAAAAATTATAACTTCAAGTTTGTTGGTATCAATGGTTCTGCGGTAACTGAAAATGCTGACGGCATTTATTCTAAAACAAATACCGATGACAAAGAGAATGGATCAAAATATACTAATCCTGAATGGGATCAGGCAGATAATCCTTTATTCTATTATGGTTCAGGAGCAGGAGTTCTTTCATCAGGTGATAGTATCCAATTTACAATGGATGCTTCTCTACCAGCTCAGTGGCTGACAATTTCATCAAAAGTTGCTGCGCCTGTTGTGAATAAACCAGTTCCACCGACAACTGATACATTTGATGCTGAACCTGAAAAAGAACTTCCACCAACACCAGCTGAAGTTGAATACCTCACTTTTAAACCTAAGACCTTTACTCCTGAGACCTACACACCAGTGACTTATACACCAGTTGAGCCAACGGTAAAACCACATGTTTCTGTACCTGAAAAAGTAACGTACAGTGCTAAAGTGCATCCAGTGGTTGTTACACAGACTCCAACAAATGTTAAAGGTGTTGTTAATAGTGATGGAGTGTCTGTTGATGGTAAGCTTGTGGCTAAAGGAACTGAGCAGACATGGACGTTAGCTAGTGGTTCTTTAAAAGCAGGTCGTGAAGAAATAAAAGGGTTGAAGCTTGAAGATCCATTCCCATCTGGTGTCGCTATCAATCGTGAAAGTTCAAGTGCTAAATCGCCTGCTTGGACATTTGTTTATAACGACAATGGTAAGAGTTATCTGGTGGCAACTGCACAAACCTTGGCATTATTGAATGCTAACCGTGATCAAGATGTTATTATTCCAGTAGCTAACGTAGTTGGGACACCGTTAAATGATGGTGGTACTTATCCTAATACATTTAAAACGATTATCACAACGCCAAGTGGAATTTATACAACAGTATCTAATACGCCCGTGTATTACACACCAGGTAACGATCCTAAAACACCTCGCAATCCTGGTGGTGATAATCCAACACCACATGATAATTTAATTCAACCAACCAAGGATGTTGTGGATGATAAGGGACAATCCATCAATGGTCAGTCTATTCTTCCGAATACACCATTAAATTATGTTGCTAAACAAGACTTCGATCAATATCAAGGAATGGAAGCAAGTCAAGCTGCTATTGCAAAAGGCTTTGCTTATATTGATGATTATTCTGATGAAGCCCTTGATGGTGACTCTATGACAGTTAAGTCTATCACTGCTAAAAATGGTGATGATGTTTCTAGCCTACTTCAAATGTATCATGTTTTATCTGCAGATACACTTGATGATAAATTAAAAGAGCTAGTTAAACAGTCTGGCATCTCACCTGTTGGCGAGTTTTATATGTGGGTTGCTAAAGATCCAGATAGTTTCTACAAAGCTTATGTCCAAAAAGGGCTTGATGTCACTTATAACCTTTCTTTCAAAGTGAAACAATCTTTCACAGAAGGTGATATCACTAACCAAACTTATCAAATTGATTTTGGTAATGGTTATTATGGAAATATTGTTACGAATAATCTTCCGCCGATGGTAGTTCATAAGGTTGTCAAGGATAAAGATGGAACTAATATTGACGGACAAACGGTTGCTATTGGTGACGAAATTTCCTATGAGCTTGAAGGTTGGGTAGTACCTGCTGGTCGTGGTTACGATCTTTATGAATATCGATTTGTTGATATTCTTGATAAAGAGCATGATGCCTATGAAGATTATCAAGTTACTGCTAAAGTGGATTTGAAATTATCAGACGGAACAATCATTGAGGCTGGTAAAGATCTCAAGGCTTTCACTGAAGTTATTTACAATGCGCAAACAGGACAGTTTGAATTGAAATTTAAAGATGATTTCTTAAAACAGATTGAGCGTAGTCAAGCCTTTGGTGCAGATGCGAAGATTCTTGTTAAACGTATTGCTGCAGGTGAAGTGACAAATGAATACACGCTTTACGTCAACGGTAATCCAATTCTTTCAAACAAGGTGGTTACTAAAACACCAGAACCTGAAAAACCTAAGACATCTGCGACACCAAGTGAAACACCAGCACAACCACAAGTACCTGTTACAAAACAAGCTGTGCTTCCAAGTACAGGGGAACGTTCATCTATTATTAGTATTGTAGCAGGAATTGTCCTTGGTATCTTGGGAGCCTTTGGACTTGTTCGTAAAAAAGAACAGTAAGCAATAATGAAGCCAAGCATCTCACAAGAGATGCTTATGGCTATTTTAAACTTAAATAAAACTTAAAATTATGGTATAATAACAATGAATTATTTAGGAGTAAAGGAGTTTTTGATCTATGAAGAAAGCAGTTACAGTTATTGGTGGAGCAACGATCGTTCTTGGAGCGGCAGGATTTACCTCAAATGTTCAAGCAGATGAGGTGACGACTCAAGAAACGACTGTTCAAGAGGCACAGCAAGCAACGCCTGTTACACAGGAGCAGTTAGCCAGTGCTAAATCGGATGTTGATACAGCTACAGAGGCAGTGACGAATGCTCAAGCAGAAGTTGTAAAGGCTCAAGAAGTTGTTACTCAAAAGCAAGCGGAAGTAGATAGCGCTCAGTCAGACGTAGCTATAGCAGAGGAAAATGTAGCCAAGGCAACACCTGAAGCTATTCAACAAGCAGAGAAAGCAATCACAGCAACAACAGATGAGATTGCAACGAATAGTCAAGCTATTAGTGATGCAAAAGAAACAGAAGCGACAGCCAAAGAAGCAGTAGCTGCTCAAGAAAGAGCTGTCAATCAAGCACAAGACCGTGTCTCTAAGGCACAAACAGCAGTTGATAGCGCTCAAGAATCCGTTGATCAAGCGCAAGCTATTTTGGATGGGACAAATGCTCAAGCGGTCTACGATAAAGCTGAAAGCACGCAAAAGCAAGTGGATGCGGATAGAGAAGTCGTTAAGAAAGCGCAAGCAACACTAACAGCCGCTCAGGCAGCAGATGCCAAACGAGCGCAAGCTATTGACGCAGCTGAAAAAGCACAAACCACAGCCCAAGCAGACCTTGATACTAAGGTAGAAGCACTATCTCAAGTAAACACCAAAGCCACTGAAACTGCTAATACACTTCTTTCTAAGCAAGAAGCCTTTACCAAAGCTGAAAACGACTACGAGGCTATCAATACTATTACCTTGTCTGATGATTATGTAAAGTATATGAAAATTGCTTATGAGGCTGGTAGTTGGGATAGTAGCCTTGGCAAGTGGGTACATAAATATGCTGATGAAGAACGTAGAGAAGCTAATAAGAAATTATTAGCTTTAGGTGATGGGCTTGACGCTATTCATCGGTATAAATCAAACCCTAATGATGCTAAGATTGCTATTGATATTACTAATTTGACAAGTGAACAAAAACAAGAGTTAGCTTTATTTGCTGCTGATTTATCGAATCAAGTACGTAAGCAGATGGGAACTGATCCTGTTGATGTGACAAATAGTTCTGTTGACATGGGTTGGACTCAAGCAGCTTACTATTCTACTAAGTTTAAAACTATGTGGGAGATGGATCATGATACTAGCAAGATTAAAGCTGAATATGGTTTGAAGTGGGTTGATGAAGATTTAGCTGGTAATTGGACTAATGTCTCTACAATGGATGGTGCGAAAAAGGCAATCTATTACGCCTATACTCAATGGTTATTTGCGAATAATGAGTCTTTGCATGCATCTAGTATTGTAGGAGTAAGAAATAGTGAAGAAGGTGCAGACAATCATATTGGTATTGGTATTGCAGTTCTTTCAGATGGCTCTACTTTAGTTAATTACAATAATGCAAGTTCTGTTGGTATCCCTGCTTCTAATACAAGTTTTAGTACCACTCCTATTGAAAATACTAAGACAGTAGAAGCGATCACAGCAAGCTACAATCAAGCTAAAGAAGAATTAGCTCAAGCGACAAGCGCTAACGCTCAAGCACAAGATGCAAAAGTTAAAGCGCAACAGGCAGTGCAGTCTGCTCAAGACACGCTTGACGCTGCTAAGGCAGCTCTAGCCTCTGCAAAAGCAGTAGCAGTTCAAACATCAAGCGCTCAAGAAAAGCTAGACCAAGCAAATACTAAGCTAGCTGAGTCTATCAAGGCAAATGACGCTGCCCAAGCAGCAGTAGCTAGTCTAACTGCTGATATCAAAACGAAAAAAGCTAACCTTGAAGCAGCTAAAGCAGTGCTTGTTGAAAAACAAGAGGTACTTGATAGTGCTACAGCAGCCTACAATGCTGAAGTAGCTAAGCTGACTAACTTAAAAGCTAGCTTTGAAGCAGCTACGCAAGCAGTAGCTGATCTTGAAGCTAAAGCACAAAACTTGATTGCTCAGTTGACTTCTGAAAAACAAGCTCTTTCTGATTTGAAGAATGCACCAGAATTGCTCAAGCAAGCCCAAGCTAAACTCGCAACTGCCCAAGCAGCTCTCAAAGCTTCCAAAGAAGTGCTCGCTGAAAAAGAAACTCTACTAGCAGAACTCGAAGCGACCCAAGCTGAAAAAGAAGCTCTTTACAACAGTTTATCGGCAGCTTATGATAAGCAAGTAGAAGTAGAACGTCAAGCTGAGCTTGCTAAACAAAAGGCAGCTATCGAAGCTCAAGGTAAGGTTGCTGTACCAGTTGTGAACGAAAAAGGTCAAGTGGTTGGCTTTATGGCTGATGAAGTACCAAGTGTAAAACAAGCTCAAACAGTCGCTAAACCAGCTGTTCATCAAGCTACAGCTCAAGTTGCGACCACGTCATTGGCAGCTAAAGCTAAGCCAAGCACAGCTCAAGCATCTACTCTCCCAACAACAGGCGATGACTACTCAAGAAATGCACTATCTATTGCAGTGGGTTCTTTCTTGATTGCGATTGGACTTTTCGGCACACGCCGTAAACACCACTAATCATTGTTTTATATCAGTTCTCTTTTGCACGTTTTAGGGTTTTAAAACGTGTTTTTTATTTGAAAGGATTTGTAGGTGAAAACTAAAAAGTTAATTATTACAGGATTAGCTGCAACTGCTCTCTTAGGTGGTATTGTAGCAAGTCAAGCTGTTTTCAATCATAAAGTGGTCTATGCAGATACAAAAGCTGCCTTAGCACCGTTGTCTCACCTCGGTGTGAGTTCTGGTTGGTCTAATGATTTACAGACTATTACTTGGAATGAAAGTCGCAGGGGCTATGATATTTACTATCTGCGTTCTGCTGACGGTGCGGCTAATGTCTTTGGTTCTCAAGGACAGAATTGGGAGCACACCTTTACAAAAGACTTTGTGACCTATGAGAGTCAGAACTCGGCGATTGCTGCTAATGGTGGACACAGCACGGAAGGCTGGAAATCAGCATGGACTGGTGGGGTCATTACCTCAGCTGGAAATATTAAAGGCACATCTAAAGGACAGAAGGTAGCTTACTTCTCTGGTCTCAAAAAGAGTGATGACAAGCAAAATATCTGGGCTGTAGCCTCAACGGATGGTGGTAAGACTTATACGCAAGTACTCAATGGTGGCAAACCTATCATGACCACTAGCAATTCCCTAAATGGTGTTGATTTCCGTGACCCATACGTGTTTACTTGGAACGGTAAACTCATGATGTATGTTGCAGAAGGTGATAACATCGGTGTTTATACCTCAACTGATGGTATTTCGTGGTCTAAGGCAGACAAGAACGGTGCATCTAAAATTGGGAATGGAACCTTCTTTAAAGGACGTTCTTGGGACGGCAATGCTCCTGTAGAGTGCCCAGTCCTTAAAACAATGACTCTCCCAAACGGTCAAACGAAACAGGTTCTCTTCTTTGGTGCTAAAGACGCAAGTCACGGTGAAACAACTGGTACTTACTATATTGTTGGTCATTTAGACAGCAATGGTTTGTTTGCCGAGGAAACAGAAGTGAAGCGTTTGGATCAGGGGTCTGATTATTATGGTGCAAACTTCTCAGGAACAACAGATATTGAGCAAAGTAACAAAGAGCTGATTTCAATGGGCTGGGTTGGTAACTGGAATTATACAGCAAATGGCGTTCATCCAGATGAAGCAGCTAATCAATCTCCAGTTTACACTTTAGGGGCTTATTCACTTGCTCGTAGCTTAACCCTTGATAGTAACCTTATAATTAAGCAGACTATCAAAGCAGAGCCTAAGAAGACTAATCACAAGTCTTACAGCAATTTGACTAAGGATAAGACGGCTAACAGTAACAATGGCAACAGGCAGTGGATTGACCGAGAGGACACGAATGGACATGTTTACGGACTTTATGACATTCCGAATCAGTCAGCTAGTCAAGCCTTTACTTTGAATTTCTCAAACACAAAAGGTAATTACAAAGGACGTATCTACATTGATATTTGGCAAGGTAATGACTATGTTCGTTTCAACTATGATCCAACGAATGGTCTTTACAACGTCAAACAAAGGGCTGGGGAGCTGGATAAAGGTACAAATGGTCAAGTAGGAAGTTCTTACTACTATGACGGTTTACTTGGCAATGGTAATGGTTATTCTGCCAACTCTGGTCTATCAAATTGGAAGACAGCACAGTTGAAAGTCTATACTGATAAGACGTCTGTAGAGTTTGTCTTCCCTAATGGTCAAACGTATACTGTTGCACGTTATTCTAACAGTGCTAAACAAGACTTTAAGGTCTTTACCGAAGACCCAACGAATGGAAATCAAGTATCCATCGACGTTTGGGATACAAGTAAATAAAACTCTTTTGCCTATTTTGGAGTATTAAAATAGGCTGCTCATACCATGTTAGCATGGTATAATGAAGATGAGCAATGCTTTAACACGCTAGAAGTCCAGGACACTTGTTCTGGGCTTTTAGTGTTTTTGAAATAATCAGGCTGCAAGAAACTAAAACGAACGATAAGACGCTTGCAGCCTTATTTTTGTGAAAAAAAGGAGAATATCAACTATGCAAATTGCAACAAAAGTTATTATTGCTATGGGGGCAGTGTTAGCTGTCATTGGACTTGGCTGGCTCTTAACAGGTGCCTTCGATTATTTTGCAGGACGTAAAAACGGTAATCCACAAATGATGGACCAGGGAATGACTTCCATGATCTCTGGTGGAGCGATCGCAGTTATTTCAGGTGGGGTCGCTACAGCGATTGTGGCTGCAATGAATGCTATTAATTTCTAGTAATATCAGGTAAATGTGGATAACCACTTGTTTTTTAGGTATTTTAGAGGTATACTAACAGTAGCTTAAGAATATTTTAAGGTGGTGAGGAAGATGACAAAAGCCTTTGATGAAATGACATATAGACAAGATTTTGAAGCAGTTAATGGACGTCAACCTTTAGATGAGGAATTAGAACACGCAAAAGGGTTGGTAGAGCGTTACACTGTCGGTAAGGACGGCGATAATGGTGTTGTTACTTATCATCCAAGCAAGAGGTCTCGTTTTAAAGATTTTATGACATCTGCCTTTGGTTGGATTATGAGAGGTGGAACGCTTCTTGTCATGACACCTGTCTTTCTCACATTACTCTTTTTCAACCTCATCAAGTCAACCATTGGGGTGTTTGTGATTTGGTTTATCTCTAAGGTCATGCTTGGTTTTATTTTTATGGGAATTGTTTTTCTCTGCGATCAGGCAGCTTTTAATGAACCTGAAAAAACATCAGGTCTACTACGAGATGTTGGCACTTTTCTCTTTGGAGAGAGGTTCTTCACCTACGCTGTGCCAAACTTTTTCCCTCATCCAACAGTAGATGCGTGGATTATTGGGATTGCCATTGTGGTTTGTGCCTTTGGAATGACCTTTTCTCGCTATGAAGCCTAAATAAAACAATTAGAACCTTACTGTGCAAGGTTCTTTTTTGATAGAAGGGAGCACTATGAAAGATATTGCACTAGAGCTGACAAAAACTCTAGGAAGTTACAATAAATCTGCTAATCGAACGGTCAATGGTATTAATAAATCATTGATGGCAGTCGGCTATATCATCGTATCTGTGATGTTTCTTATAGAGATGATGAGCTGGTACCGTTTCATTCGTAATCAAGGGGGTGAGATGACTTGGAAACTCTTTGCGGAGGTAGCTTTTAAATACTTTATCGCTTACTTTTTAGTGGCTGAGTCTGGTGCTATTTTAAATGCTATGCTATGGTTTTCAAATGGTGTAACGAAGCTAGTTGGAACAGATATTACAGGTAAGGGTTTATTTCAATACACGGCTCTAAAAGGGGGAAATTTTATTATTCGAGGTGCTATCAATATTTTAGCTTATCTGATTGGTGCTGCGGCGATATTATCTCTAAAAGTGATTAGCCTGTTACGTTTTATAGAACTCTATCTCTTAAAGGCAATTGCGCCACTGATTGTTGCCTTTTGGATGAGTGATCAGACACGTTCTATAGCGACCAATCTACTTAAGCGTTTTGGAGCCATTGCTTTACAGGGGGTCATCGTTGTCGTGATTCTTCTTATTTGGCAAGGGTTTAAGGTGGACGATTCGCTCGTTTTTTCAAGAGATTCTTGGTTAGGACAATTTGCGACGGGTCTGTCTTATCTAGGCAAATGTATTGTCTTTCTCATCTTACTCTTTGGCTCACAACGTACAGCAAAGAGTTTACTACAAACAACATAATAAGTTCTTACAGTCAGAGTAATAATCTGACTGTTTTTTATTAAAAAGAAAGGAGCCACCGCTCAATGAACAAATTAGGTTCTGAATTTTTTAAGCCGATTGATGGGTTTGAACGTGGGGTGGTTGGGGGTGCCACTTGGCGACAAGTGCTGATGATGTTAGGTATCTTTCTAGGGGCTGGCTTATCCACACTGATTATAGTCCTAGGACTACCTGATATTCTCATGTATGTGATGTTACTCGTTACCATCCCCCCAAGCGCTATTTATGGCTTAAAAAAAGATGAAACATTGAAAGAATTGCTGCGCTTTAAGTTGACCCAACAGGAGCGAAGCTATATGACTGATAATGAAATGGAGGACACCCGTGGGAATTTTACGCAGGCAAAAGGCGTTCACGAATGGAACGACGAAACGCTCTAAAGCAGATAAAGAACGCTCAAAACAACTACGACAAGCCCTAAAGCCCAGTACCCAAAATACCATCCGCTATACCTCACTTTTTGAGGATGGCTTGATGCATATCACAGATGAAGAATACTCAAAGACCTGGGCTTTAGGCGACGCCAACTATATCACTAGTAGCGAAGATGAAAAGCTAGACATTATTGACTACTATGTCGAAGCGCTCAACGGACTAGACAGTGAGAATACTTACCAATTGACCATTCTTAATCGCCCAGTCCCCTCGACGCTGCTTGATCAAGTGACCTATGAATTACAGGGAGATGCTAACGACCGCTTTCGTGAGGAATACAATGACATGATTCGCTCTCGTTTTGCGACCGATCAGAACAATTTTAAAGTGGTGAAATACATCACCGTCAGTACCCAAGCTAAAGACCGTAAGCAAGCCTATCGGAAGTTAAACGATATTGAGAACCACTTTGCGACCCAATTTCAGATTGTGGATGTGCCTATTAAAGCACTGGATGGCAGTCAACGCCTCAATATCTTTAATGACTTACTGAGGGGCAACCCTTACTTAAATGTTAGCTACCGTGACGTGGCTCTCTCAGGGCTTACAACCAAGTCCTTTGTAGCGCCTAGTCGCATCTTCTTTCAACCAGACCAAATGCGTCTGGATAAGAAATATGCCAAGGTGCTGTTTATTCGCAACTATCCCTCTTTTCTCAATGACCGCTTGATCAAATCACTGACAGATATTGGGATTGAATTAGCCATTACCATTCACGCTAATCCTTATGACATCAGCGAGTCTATCAAAAAGATTAACAATGCTGAAGCGCAGGTGAAGATGGACATGATTAAGTCCCAAAAAGGCGCTGCTCGAGATGGGATAACTGGGGATCTTGCCGTCTCTGGTGTGGCAAAGGCAATTGCGGATGAAGCGGCCAAATGGAAAGATGAGGTGGAGGATCGTGATCAAAAGATTTTCTCAGGCGTCTTTTGTGTCATGGTCAAAGCCGATAGTGAGGAAGAACTCATTGACTATACCAACCGTATCCAACAAGCAGGGCGTAAACATGTGGTAGAGTTTGAAGAGGTCTATTACCATCAAGAAGAAGCGCTCAACACCATGCTTCCCATTGGCAAGACCTATCTGAATGTCAAGAGTCGTTTCATGCGAGACATGACAACCACTAATATTGCTACACAGATACCGTTTACCAACACAGACCTGCAAAGTGATAGCCCAAACGCTATCTACTACGGGCAAAATCAGATTTCCAATAACATCATCACCCTTGATCGCCAACGTGACCTCAACACGGCTTCAGGGGTGATTTTGGGTTCTTCAGGTTCTGGTAAGTCCGTCTTTACTAAGACCAGTGAGGTGATTCCAACGATTCTGCGTTATCCTGATGACCGAGTAATTGTTGTTGACCCCGAAGATGAATACTCGGATATTGGTCGTGCCTTTGATGCCCAGCTCATTACCATCTCACCAGGCTCTCCCACCCATCTCAACTTGATGGATTTGCCAGATGAGGATAGTCTAGCAGCTGAGGACGCTGACCCTGTTGGTCAAAAGGCTTCGCTGATTATGGGGCTGTTTGAAAATATCCTAAAAGAAGTCACCGATGAGGATTTCTCCATCATTGACCGAGTGACTAGGCTCTGTTATGAGCGGATCACAGACCGCACACCAACGCTATCTGATTGGCACGATATTCTCCTAGAACAACCTGAGGACGTGGCGCAACAGCTGGCTCTCAAATCGGAGTCTTACACAAAAGGCTCGCAAAATATCTTTGCGCATGAGACCAATGTGGACTTAACCCATCAAGTGGTCATTTTCAACCTCAAACAGCTAGATGGTAAACTCAAACCCTTTGCCCTGATGGTGGTGCAGGACTATATTTGGAACCAAGTGGTCAATAATCAAGGCAAGCTCACCACTCGCATCTACTTTGATGAAATGCAGAACCAGTTCCTAACAGACGATCAAGCCCAGTTCTTCACCAACCTCTACGCCCGTGTCCGTAAATACGGAGCTATTCCAACAGGGATTACCCAAAACGTGGAGACCTTGCTCGCTCGAACAGAAGGACGGAAACTCTTGGCAAATAGTGAATTTATCGTTCTGCTTAAGCAAAAGAAAACAGATATTCGACTCCTAGCCGAAACCATCAACTTGACCGATGCTTTGATTCGCTATATTGAAAAGCCAAAAGCAAAAGGAACAGGGCTTATTGTTGCAGGACAAACCACCGTACCCTTTGAGAACCCCATTCCTAAACACACGGAACTTTTCCGTTTGGTGGCAACCGATGCTTATCGGACAGTGGAGTCTCAAGCCAAATAAGAGAATAGGAGGATTTTGTGGACAAGGAGGATTTACGCAAACGTACCGTACGAAACCGTAAGATAAAAGAAAGTGTGCAGCGCCACAGTCAACTCTCAGGACGAAGTGCACAAAAAGCCACTAAAACAGCCCATAAGGCTGCTAAGAGACAGGTCGCAAACGCTAAAGCCGATTATCAAGCCCTTAAGGATAAGGCAAAAGCAGGGCAAGACGTCGCTGCTTCTTTAGCGGATGCCAAAGAAAGCTTGAGCAAAGCAAAAGCGGCTCAAAAGACCACACGAAAAATTCATAAGGCAGTCAAGAAAAGCAATCCCACCATTCCTCAAAAAGCAAGAAACGTTGCTAAACAGACGACAAAAAGAAGCGTTGGGGAGTTTGTCGAAACCGCCTTTTCCCAAGATGATACGCTCTCAAGTGTGGCGAAAGCTCGCCAAAAGGCACGAGAACTCCGCTACACGGGGCGCTTGGCACGAAAAACAGGCGCTAAAGGGGCTAAGGTCACCTATAAACTGGCTCGCTCTAGTCTTGAAAAAGACATCAAGATGAGTAAGTACGTCTATAAAGGCGCTAGACGGGGCTTAAAAACCACCAAAGACACCGCTAAGACAGCGCAAAAAGCCTTAACAACTAAGGTTAGAACCAAGTGGCTACAAGCAAGCACTGAGAGTCTTAGGCTAGCGACCAGCAGGGCTGTGGCTGCTCTAGCAAGTGTCCTCGCTAACCCCATCACATGGATAGTGGCTACGGTGGTCGGTTTTCTTTTCTTTATTGTCATCATCGTCTCCTCTATCTTTTCCAGTAATATCGTGCAACAAACCGAGTTTACCCTCAATCAGTCTTGGCTTTATCTCTCCCAAAAAGACCGGGAAAAGTCTAATGACAAGGTAGCGTATTACACCAACATTGATGATATCTTGTTGTACATGAATTACCGTTACGGGGGAGAATGGGAGCCTGACGCCCCTTGGGACGATGGACTGACTGGGAAAATCGGCAGCTTCTTAGGCTTCAGTCACTTTTCGGATGCTCTTAATGACATTTGGGAGACCGAAAATGGGGATATCACACAACTCAAGACAATGGCAGAGCTCTATAGTAGCTCTAAAGGTAAGGCTTGGATGTGGTTGTCTAAGGATGAGCTAGCCGAGTACAAGGACATCCTAGACGCTCAAAAAGAAAACGGGCGTTATGCAGCGACTCAAGAACTCACCAATCCCTTTTACGCTAAAGACGATGACAAAGGAGACAGTGCGACGCTAACCATCACCAAGCGCTATGGCTTTACCAGTAAAAATAAGGTGGATACGACAACGACCTTAGAAGCTAGTGCAGGACAAACCCTCTATGCTCCGATGGATGGTAAGGTGACTATTACCAAGAAAGATTTACAAGGGAAAAAGACGAAAACCACTAATCTCATTATCAAAGCTAGTGATGCTCGTTTCATCTTTTACAATGTCAAATCCCCAAGGGTGAAGACAGGTGATAAGGTAGAAACGTCTCAAGAGCTCGCTCAAGTCAAGCGCTCGGGACAAAAGATTGCTTATGCCAAGCGTTATGGCAAGACGGAACTGTCTTCTTACGGCATTTCGGAGAGCGATCTTGCTTTAATGAAAAACTACCGTTATAGAAAGAATACCATTGGCTTTTTAACAGGAAAAGGCAAAAACGGCTATCTTTGGACACTCGTTAACCCTGGGTTTTACTTTCCCTTTGTGACCTACTCCCAAACCACAACGGTCACCACAACCTCTTCTGAAATGAGTGGACGAGCCAAACAGTTCTATGATTATATCAAGAAATATTACCCCAGCGCTAAGGACAATGGCATTGCGGCAGCGGCTGGTTGTTTTGGCGTGGAGTCTAGTATCAACCCTAAGCGTGCTGAAGGAGACTATTTGAGTCCTCCAGTTGGCGCTACTGAAGGCTCTTGGGATGATGACGCTTGGTTGAGTCTAGGTGGACCGGCTATTTATGGCGGGGGTTACGCTAATATCCTACACCGAGGTCTTGGTCTCGGACAATGGACAGACACCGCTGATGGTGCTACACGCCATACCTTACTCAGGAACTTTGCCAAATCCAAGGACAAGAAGTGGTATGATTTAGAACTTCAAGTCCAGTTCATGTTAGAAGGAGATAACCCTTACTACATTAATATCCTCAAGCGAATTTTAGATAGCAGCGGGGACGTAAATAGCTTAACTGCTGAGTTTCTCTCCAAGTGGGAGGGCGTTCCAGGCAATAAACTAGCAGAACGTCAAAAGATAGCCCGTCAAGCCCTCCTGTGGTTCCATCAACCGACCTTGGCAGGTGGTGGTAGCTTAGCTTCGTCTTGGAATTTCCCAGAAGCTTACCGTTCTAAAGTTAAAAGTATGCCAACCGCTAAAGCCATGACCACACAACCAGGAAACGGCTATCCCGTTGGTCAGTGTACCTGGTATGCTTACAACCGTTTAGTTGAGCTCGGGGAGATTACAGACTTGTCTGGCTCTTACGCTCGCTTAGGAAACGGCGGACAGTGGGTGTCCTCACTAGTGGCTAAGGGCTGGCGGTTTAGTAGCACGCCAAAAGAAGGGGCAGTGGTCTCGACTGCTGGTGGCTTTGATGGCACCTTTGCGCTTTATGGACATGTGGGGATTGTGGAAGCGGTTAATGACGACGGCACTTTCCTAGTGTCTGAATGTAACTTTGATGGTGTGCAAGATAAAATCCACTGGCGTGTGTATCGCCCTGCCAGTTACTATACCTTTGCGACACCCAATTAAACCATAGAAGCAGTTCCTTAAGGGGCTGCTTTTTTTGAGAGAGGAAAACTATGATTGATACACAAAAAGTCAGCTTTTTAAAGCGAGTGGTGATGGGAGTTATCCTCCTTTTAGTCTTTTTGGTCGGTCTTGGCTTTGGACAAATGGGACACCACAAGGAGGTGACCCCAAAGAGCCAACAAACCACGAAAGCAGCTAAAGAAGGCACAGCCCTCACTAACAAGTGGGTGACCTCCTTTTTAGTGGCTTACTATACTAAAAAAGACCTCGGTGAAAACCGCAATCGCTACAAGGAGTATATGACCGAAGGCTTGTATACAGCGACCGTTTCAGAAGAAAACGAAGCGCAAAACCAAGCCTACAAGGGCTATGTGGTGAACTTCACCTTTAGCTCCGCTAAGCTTTATATCAACACGAAAGATAAGGAGGTCATTGCCCAGGTGCATTACACTAATGACCTGCTCCAAAAGAAAAATAGCTCTAGTGGTGCCCAGACCAATGTTGATAATAGCACCACCCTTAAGCTGAGCTACACAGAGGTTAACGGCAAATACTTAGTCAATCAGATGACAACGCTTTTAATGACCTCAAGCGACAGCGACGTGGCAGATCAGGCTTACGGAGATGTGACGGCTAACAACACGACAACAAATACACAGCTATCTTCAGAAGAAGTAGCGGATACCAATGAGTAAAGGAGACGATTATGCAAAACCAAGCGATTATTACAGGACGTTTGACAAAGGAAGGTGACCTCGAGAGTGTTAACGACCACTCTCTAGTACGCTTCACCTTAGCAACCAGCAGAGACTATAAGGCAGCTGATGATACCTACCCGACAGACTTTATTGATGCTTGCCTTTGGGGCACGCCAGCGGAGCGTTTTGTCAGTCTGGTTCACAAAGGCGATGTCGTCCAAATCACAGGCAGGCTCCAAACCAGAACCTATCAAGACGCAAACGGCAGCTACCATAAGCGCACAGAAATTTTGGTGGACAAGTGGTACCATCTCATGCCCAAACAAGAAACCCCAAAGGTTGTGAATCGTGAGACGGGCGACGTCTCTGCCTTAGAAGATTTAGACGTATAACGTATAGGAGGATAGCATGAACGAAGAACAACACTTTTCAGAAAACAAGGAAAAAACCAAACGCCACCGCCAACCTAAAAGCCTTAGCCAACGTTTGCGGGAGAAACAAGCGTCGCTTCAAAAGGCGGAGGCTAGTTTAGCACAAGCACAGAGCCGAGTGGACAAGTTAAAAGCCGAGTTAGAAGTCCTAGAAAATCAACGGCTGCGTGAGATGATGCTTGAGCACGGCAATCTTGCAGACTTTGAGGACTTTGTGGCAGGCAGACAAGGAGGTGAGGGCTGATGTTTCAGCTAGACAATCAAGTGACAGGTGAGCGGAGCGAGTTTGATAATCGCTCCAGCTTTCTTTATGCCATTGAAACCTTAGAAAAGCGCCTATTAGCGACCAACCAGAGCGCTCCTTATGTGTTAAAGCACCTAGATAAGGACGGTACGGTACTAGAGTCTAAGGAGTTGATCATTCCACAGCGAGATGGTACCGATAGTGTAGAAGTGCTGGCTGATTTTGGATTCCAAAAGGCGAGTAAAAAGCCTAAACAAGGTCGTAAGGACAAGTCCCAAATCGTGCCACCGCCTAAAGCTTTCAAAGGTGAAAAAGAGGCGCCATCAAATCGTCCTCAAAAAGGCGTCTCATTGGTGGTAAATGGCTTAATCCTCTTGACTTTGGTTCTAACAGTTATCAATAGTGCTGGTCTTTGGTCATTATCACAAAGCCACAAGACACCTTCGACCAGTACAGTATCCTCAACGACGACACGTTACGATCACAGTGCGGATGTCTTTTGTCGTTACTTTATCAGTGCTTACTATGCCAAATCCTCTAACCTAAGTAGTTTTGTGGCAAGTAGTGTCGCTAGCCAAAAACTAGAGCCTACCACATCAAGCCCTAACAGCGTCTTACTCGAAAGTGAGAAAACAGCAGGAAAGATACAGACCTTAACCTACGTTCTCAGTAGTCGGGAGAGTGATGGGAAGGTGACAAGTACCCGCTTGACCTTAACTCTAAAACAGGCAAAAGAGACAACTTATGGCTATCTCTTAGTCAAAGCTCCTCAATTAAGCCCTTACCCACATTAATAAGGAGGAACCCATGGAACAAGAACACATTATGGATCGCAGTCAGCGTGTAGCTCTTCAAACAGGTAAACAGCTCTTACAGTTGCTGGCTTTTGTCATTCATCAAAGCTATAAAAAGTACAAAGAACACAGCAATCACGGCGAACAAAATTGGCGACAGTTTAACGAGAGTGGCTATTCTAAAGACATGAGAGAGTTTCTTGAGGGGGAGGTTAATCTAGATAAAGTTAAGAAGGAACTCAAAAAATCTGGTGTGCGTTTTCATTTTAAAAAGGAAACCGATGGCAAGTATCAGATTTGGTTTGAAAGTAAAGACCATGTGGTTTTAGAAAATTCCATCAATAAAGCCATCAACGACATCATGAAAGACCCTAAAAAGGCAAAAGACGAGCTTCTAAAAAAGCCCCATGAAAAAACACCCAAGGAACAAATGGCAGCTATTGTTAAAGACCAAAAAGCAAAAGGAAAAGAAGCTGTAACTAAAAAAACGAAAGGCAAGGCGATTTCATGACCATTAAGCGTAAACCTTTTTTGCCCTACTTTCTTCTAGGCGTCTTACTGGCTTTTTGTTGCCACCGTGCTTATGCCCTCTATGCTCTAGCCCCTGCTCCCAGCATGACAGAACCTTTTTCGCCCTATGTCTATGTTCTTGACCACTACATGGAAGCGCCCTATTTTTACAGTGACCATTCGCCTTTGGCGCTGCTCTTTGCCCTTATCGGCTTTCTGATAGGGATGTTGGCTTACCTCAAAATCAAACCAGACGGTACCTATCGGCATGGGGAAGAGTCAGGTTCTGCTCGCTTTGCGACACCACAAGACTTGATAGGCTTTCGGGATAAGGAAGCTAAGAACAACATGATTTTCACTAAGAATGCCCAAATGGGACTGTTTAATAAACGTCTCCCCTTTGAATGGCAGCTCAATAAAAATGTCTTGGTCGTTGGTTTACCAGGGGATGGGAAAACCTTCACTTACGTCAAACCCAATCTCATGCAGATGAACAGCTCCTTTGTCGTCACTGACCCTAAGGGACTACTCGTTCATGAAGTGGGCACTATGCTGGAAAAACACGGCTATCAGATTAAAGTCTTTGATCTGGTCACTCTGACCAACTCTGATACCTTTAACCCTTTCCACTACATGCACTCCGAGTTGGATATTGACCGCATCACAGAAGCTATTGTCGAAGGGACAAAAAAGGGCGACCGTGAGGGGGAGGATTTTTGGGCACAGGCGAAGCTCCTCTTAAACCGTGCTCTTATCGGCTACCTCTACTTTGACAGCTCCTGGCGAAACTATGACCCTAATCTCTCTATGGTTGCGGATATGCTTCGGCATATGAAACGGGTAGATGATGAAACCCCAAGCCCTGTAGAGATCATGTTTGAACAGCTCGAGGAAAAATTTCCCAACAACTATGCTGGAAAGCAATGGCAGCTCTTTAACGCTAACTTTGAAGCGGAAACCAGAACCAGTGTCTTAGCCATTGTTTCTTCGCAATATTCCATCTTTGACCATGAAGCGGTGACCAATCTCATTAGTAACGACTCCATGCAGATGGAGCGGTGGAATACGGAAAAGACAGCGGTCTTTGTGGCGATTTCAGAAACCAATAAAGCCTATAACTTTCTAGCATCTACCCTCTTTACCGTTATGTTTGACCAGCTGACCCACAATGCGGATGCTATTTTACAAGGCAAGCGGGAGGGCTACACGGCTGATGATTTGGTACATGTGCAGTTTTACTTGGATGAGTTTGCGAATGTCGGTAAAATCCCGCATTTGAATGAGACCTTGGCTTCTGTTCGGAGCCGTGAAATGTCCATTAAGATTATTGTCCAAGCCATTAACCAACTGCGTTCTCTCTATGGCAATGATTGGAAAACCATTTTAAACAACTGTGCCACCCTCTTATTTCTTGGGACAAATGATGAAGATACCATGAAGTATTTCTCCATGCGCTCAGGGAAACAAACCATTACCCAAAGAAGCTACTCGGAACAAAGGGGACAGCGGGTGTCTGGCTCTACCAGCTATCAAACCCATCAACGGGACTTGATGACGCCCGATGAGATTGCCCGTATCGGAGTGGATGAAGCCCTGGTCTTTGTCTCAAAACAAAATGTTTTGCGGGACAAAAAGGCATCTGTCTTGGATCATCCCTTAAAAGATGAGTTAGCCAATAACTACCAAGATGACAAGTGGTACCACTACAAACGCTACATGACCGATATTGATGACTTTTTAGATAGTGTCTCTGACGCAGAGGTCTTTCAACCAGACCTTAGTGATTACCAAGATTTTTTAGAAAAGAATGGGTTTGAACCAACGTCTGACACGGCGATTCTACGACCAGTTAGTGATCAATTACCCAAAGACCAAATAAACAAAGCCACAGAAACGCCCTCTCAAACATTAGAAGATGAAGACCTCTCCTTTACCTTACCGGATGACGAGGAAGATTATTATGGTGAAGTTTAGAAAGCAGGTGACCTTGTGAAATACTTATTACTGGCTGAAAAACCAGACCAAGCCCGCAAATATGCGCATGCCCTTGGTAGTCCTAAAGAAGAAAAAGGCATTTTTAGGGTGACTTCTGCACTTTTAGGCGCTGAGGTTCTCGTAGCCCCTGCTGTCGGGCATTTGGTTGAGCGAGTTAACCCTTACCCCAACTTTGAAAATTGGGAACTGGCTAATCTTCCTGTACTGCCTGATAGCTTTCAGTATGCCCCTAAAAAGGAAACTCTGAAAGCCTTTAAAGCGATTCAAAAGGCGGTTAAAGAAGTAGATGGCGTTATCATTGGCACTGACCCTGACCGTGAGGGCGAGGCGATTGCCTATCGTATCTTGGAGTTGATCCCTCAAGGACTGGCAAAAGTGCGCTACAGGCTCTGGGCAAACTCTTTAACGACTAAGGGTTTACAGGAAGCCTTTGGGCGCTTGCGTGACCCCGTTTTATCGGTTAACTACTTCCATGAAGCAGCTGCGAGAAGTGATGCCGATTGGCTAGTGGGCTTTAACCTCAGTCCTTTTGTGACGCTTAAGATGAAAGCAGAAGGGCTGCTAGGTAAAAAAGAAAAAGCCATGTCCGTGGGGCGAGTACAGACCCCAATCGTTTCTTTGATTGTCCGAAATGATGAGGCAATTGCTCATTTTAAACCCCAACCCTATTGGCAGCTGGCTTTACTTGCTGAAGATGGGACGGTTTTTACCAACGATACCAAGTACCAAACAGAACAAGAAGCTAAGGAGGCTTTTGCTTTGTTGGAGAGTAGTGCGCAGGTGAGTGAGGTAGTCACTGAAAACAAAAGCCAAACCGCCCCTAAACTCTATAATCTCACTCAACTACAGTCTGAGATGAGTCAGACCTATCAGTTTGAAGCCACCAAAACCAAAGACCTTGTCCAAAGCCTCTATCAAAAAGGCTTTTTGTCTTATCCCCGAACGGATGCGACAGCCATTACGACTAATGAGTACGCTTATCTTATCAAACATATAGAAGCATATCAAGCTGCCCTTAATCTGTCTTTTGACCTGCCAAACCGCAAGGCTAGAAAGCCTTATGTTAATGATGACAAGGTACTAGAGCACTATGCCATTATCCCAACAGAGCTTGTCCCTAACCTAGATGATCTCTCAACCGATGAAGAGCTGATTTATACTACCGTTACTAAGCGGACGCTTTTGATGTTTACTAGCGATTATCATTATCAGTCTACCCAAGTCCTGCTCACGAATGGCAATCAGACCTTTAAAGCAACAGGAACAGTGACACAAAGTTTAGGTTGGCGTAGCTACGTGTCCACAAAGACGGAAGATAAGGAAATCCCTGTTTACCAAGAAGGGCAAAAGATTGTGGTATCGCCTAAACAGGTGAAGCGTCTGACCAAACCTCCAACTCGTATCAGCGAGTCTATTCTGTTAAAGAAGCTGCTACCGAAGTACAATCTCGGCACATCAGCGACACGAGACGGCATGATTGACTTGATTCAAAGGAAAGGCTATGTGACCAAGGATAAGAAAACAGGGCAGTTTTTCCCAACAGAACGTGGCAGACAGCTGATTCACTACCTAGATACCTTGGAAGTGAGCTACACTAACCCAGAGACCACTGGAAAGTGGGAGGCGGTGCTGGCTAAAATTGGACAAGGGGAGGTTAACCCAGATGCTTTTGTCCAAAAGATAAAGTGGGCAATCACCAAACAAATCGAAAAAGGAGGCACACATGGTAAGTAGTCAACACTTAGTGAAAAAACGATCCCAAGAACAACTGGCTAAGATTGCCAGCAAGGATATTGTGGCTGTGGCAACAGCTCTAGGTATGTCGCTTGAAAGAGAGAGCGATCACTTTTATTGGGATGAGCATGATAGCTTTAAGATTAACCCTAAGACCAACCGCTTCATGTGGTGGTCACGTGGGAAAGGTGGTAACCCCATTGATCTCGTTCGTGTTGTTAGAGAAGAGTGGACGGGGCATCCAACACCTTTTAAGGAGGCAGTGCAGTTTGTCGAAACAGGGGAGTTCCCTAAAGTCACTGTCACACCCGAAAAGAAGGAACCTTTTAAAAATTACCTAGCCCCTTATGAGCACAGTAATTTTGAACTTGGCAGGCATTATCTTAAGGAAGAAAGGGGACTTTCCGATGAGACCATTGATACCGTTCTTGCTTCAGGCAACATGGTCTCTGCCACGCTTAAAAAGGGCGATTACTTTGAACCCGTTATCCTCTTTAAAAGTCGGGATAGCGATGGAGTGATGATTGGAGGCAGCCTACAAGGGATTATTGAAAACAAAGTCCAGCACCCTGAGCGAGGGCGCTTAAAGAAAATCATGCGGCACTCGGATGGTCTCGCTGGTTTTCACTTAGATATTGGGACTCCCAAACGCCTAGTCTTTACAGAAGCTCCGATTGACCTCATGTCTTATTATGAGCTCCATAAAGACAGCTTATCTGATGTGCGTTTGGTGGCTATGGATGGGCTTAAAAAAGGGGTGATTAGCCGCTACACAGCCGATTTGTTGACAGATGGACAGTATTCCAAAACCATGCCTAGAGAGTCTATCAGAGGGGCGCTAGATAACATTCATCAAACAACAAGGATTCTGAAAGATTCCCCCAATCTCATTACCCTAGCCGTTGATAATGACGACGCTGGACGGGGCTTTATTAAGGACTTACAAGCTGACGGTATCCCAATGACGGTTGATATACCACCACTTAAGGAAGAACAGAACAAAATGGATTGGAATGATTACCTGAAACAAATGAAAAGTGAGGAAAGTCAGATGACAACTGAAGTAGAAAAAGGTGAAGGGAAAGACAAAGTGTCTGATGTTCATCAAGCACAAGAAACGTCTCCGAATAATAGCCGTTTAGCCCAAGCCAAACGGAAGAAACAGCGCTTGGAGGAAGAGTACAATACGGCAGTCGAGGCTGTTTTTGCCCACCAGAGGCTCACAAACGGGCAACCGATGAACGATAAGCGAGGTGGTGAGGCTTGGTTTAAACGTCAGGAAAAGCTTGAAAATCGGGCAAGAAACCTCCTAGATGAAATCTCTAAACAAGAAGAACGCATCCAGTCCCTAGAGTATCAAGATGAGGGGCTTAACCGCTGGGGCACTGGTCTTGCCTTAACGATCGATAATATCCCACGCATTCGTGAAGAAATTGAAAAAGGTAAGCGTGGGGAGTCCGTCTACACCAAGGCAACGCTACGAACCTATGCCAAGCGTTTAAAGGTTCTTGAGGATCAAGTGAAGCGCCTGGGCACAATCACTATCAGTCCTCAAGCGCAAGCGCTGATTGACCAAGGAAAGGTTCGCCAGTGGAAAAAACAGCCAGACACCTACTTTGTCAAAGGCTTACGTCGTGTTGCCTTGACCTTAAAAGACGACGGCACCTTTGAGATTGCCAAGCGCTACGCTCCTAAAACACCTGAAGAAATAGAACATGTAACAGCCTTGTTAAAACAACCAATAGAAAGTGAGACAATCATGGAAACGAACACACCACAAAAAAGCGCCCAAGAACTCTTGGACGAATACAAGATGTTAGACGACCGCTATACTGAGGTCTTTAATCAGACAATGGAGGATTATGCCAAAGGAGAAGAGGTTTCTTCAGATGCGTTGGAGTACGTTAGCCAAGAGCTAGAACAGAAATTTGAGGAATACCAAGCCCAATTGTCGCTAGAAGAAGAACAAAATCGCAAGATAGAAGTGGAGGAAGGGCTACGCTATAACATCGGCGAGGAGACACAGACCATAAGTGAGGAGACACAGACCATAAGTGAGGAGACACAGACCATAAGTGAGCACTTATCTGATGTTCCTTATCATCAAGACCTCAAAGAACTGGATGACGCTGTTTTAGCAGATTTAGCCCAAAGAGAGAGCTTAGAAGCTCTAGCAGATAGTGTTGTTCCACGAGATTTTACCGCTGCCCTTAGCTTAGCCTATGCTAAGGGTGAAGAAGCCGTTCTTGATAATGAGACTTTTCAGAAACGGCATCCGCAAGAATATGCCCTCTTTGTTCAATTAGGCGCTAACTCCACGAGTTTAGATGACCTTGTGCAGAAAGCTATTAACCTATCTGTCGTAGATCAGGAGTCTCGTTTTTATGCGCAGTGGCTGGAAAACAAAATACAAACTGCCCCTGAAGAAGTTACTCAAGGGCACAATAAAAAAGCTGAGAACCCAATCGGGGATTTCCCTGAGCGGACTCAGGAGGCAGCACCTCTACCTAACGTTCCGAAAGAACGTTCTTTGAAGGAATCGTCACCGACTCCAACTCAGTCTCAACCTTTCTTTCATTTTACCATTTCAGACCCTGAAAAGTCAACGTATAAGAAGGGTTATCATCCCATAAAACCTGAGGAATTAAAGAAACTAAACCGCTATGCTTCCCAGATTCAGGACAACGCCACTTGGTATCAAAAAGAGCTGGCAGACAGTCAAGTGACCTATTTTTACAAGCATAAGGAGGCTGTTGAAGCACTAACCATCACCTTTAAAGCGGAGCACTATCCACATTTGATTGGGTTCTATGCGATTGACGAACAACAAACGGCAGCTAAAACTTTGGAGGATATTGTCAAGGGCAAAGCGGACTACCAAAACATCATGATTGCCAATCGTGGAGCGACTTTTAGTAAGATTCAGGTGCTGCCTGATTTTAAAGCAATCATTGATGCCAATAGTTTCCTCTTTGATGACCTGTCGCAAGTGGAGCGCATGCAGCGTTTAGACTTAGCCAGTGCCATTAAAACAGAAGATGAAGATGTCCTGGTGGCATTTAGAAATGTGGACGGAGAGTTGTTCCCTGCTTCTTTAATGAAAGTGAACCACAAACTCGCTACTGAGTTAGAAGCAGCCACTGACAAAACGATTCTAGGTGTTTTCCGTCAAAAAGACAATCAGGTCACAACTCTATCCATCAACGATGCTATTGTCACCGATGGTGGTAAAGAACTGCAAGCTATTGTGGAAGCGGGAGATTTTGAACCCTTGCAGGTCTCAAAGGAAAACGACAAAACACTCTTCCCTAAGGACTCTGATGGCGATGGCTTAACCGATGATGAAGAAGCAGCACTTGGAACAAATCCTTTTAGTGCTGATAGCGATGGAGACGGAACACCAGATGGTATTGAAAAAGGCAGTGGCACAGACCCTAACAATGCTTCTGACAATCCAGCAGAGCGCCAACAGCACAACTTAGAACTCAGTGAGTTGATTAAAAAAGGGAATGTCAAAGCCATCAACCAACACTTACAAGAAAGGAACAAGGACTATTTTGACCAAGATAATTACCTCAACTATTTAGATGGGCTGGTAGATTTTAGTCACTATTCGAGTCGCAATGCTCGATTGCTTAAGAGTCAACTGGGAACAGCGACGATGGTAGCTTCTTTCAAGGAATGGCGAAACCGTGGGGGTCGAGTGAAAAAAGGAGAAAAAGCCCTTTATGTCCAAGCTCCTAAAACCGTCACCCTAACCGATAAAAAGGGACAGGCGCTTCTTGATGACCAAGGACAAGAAAAAACACGAACCTATTTTAAGGCTATTCCTGTCTTTGATGTCTCTCAAGTCGAAGCGCAGGAAGGTAAAACGCTAGATTTACCACAAGACAAGACTATTGTTCCTGAAGTGATGGATAAGACCTACTTCCAAAATATTTACCGCACCTTGCGAGACATTTCGGAAAAACAAAATGGCGTTCCCATTCGTTTTTGGAAGTATGTGGAGGATGAAGGCTTGTATCATGAAAAACAAAACTACATTGCCATTCAAAAAGACATGAGCTACGAACAAACCTTGACGACCTTGATTCAAAAAGTTGCCGAGTCTGAATTGCACAATTCTAAAAGACTAGAAGAACTCAACCCACACTTTAAGGATGGAGCTATGACCAAACCTGATAGAGACTTTCAAATAGAATCTGTCACTTATGTGCTGTGCCGCCATCTTGGACTACCGACGAAACATTCTTTTGATTATTTAGAAACATGGCAGAATTGGATGCATCCTGAACAAGGGTTAGAGCAGCTGACGCAACACTTAGAGGTCATTCAAAACGAAACCAAAAGTTTGATGGAGCGTATAGACAAGACGCTTACCGTTTATCAAGAGCGCACACAAGTAAAAAACCAGGACGCAAAAACTTCTCTTACGACATCTGAAAAGACCACGAACAACTTTTATGCGAGTTTAGCTGAAGCTAAAGCCACAGCGAAACATCACCAAACCAAAGAAGAGGACACGCCAAAAAAAGCCCAACGAGCTACGAAAATGTAGTGCATCGTAGCTCAAGGACAAAACCATTAACCTTAACAGAAGGAGACTTTGACCATGATAAAGACAACCAGTGAGATGATTTTACGGTCGCTTTTCGTTGACCTTGACGCTTACCTTAAGGGACAAGAAATCCTACAAGCCCCATTCAGCACTTACACAAGAAGCGATATGCTTGCTTACTTAATGCAGGAAGCACAGGAACTAGAAGTGAGTGATTGTCCTTTAGCAGATGACTATCATGTGACCATTGCCTATTTGGAACAACTCACTGATACGGAATACGCTCTTTTTAAAAAGGAGATGTTTTCACATCAGGAAATTAGCCAAATGGACGAACCGTCATAAGACACATTTCCCTAAACAGCCACCAAGCCTTAAGAGATTTTTGAAAAAAGACAGGGTTGTCACTTGGCACTTTGTCTTAAAGACCTTAGTGTCCTTTTGGAAAAGGAAGCACTGACCTAAAAGCGTGAGTTGCTTAAAGGCTTGAGGACTAAAGGGGGATTGGGGTTCTCCCCAAAATAAAAAAGTTCAAAAGTCCGAGGCAGCCTTAGCGCCAATCGGGCTTTTGAGGCTTTTTTTCAAGGTACGTGGATAACCACGTGCTACGCTTGCAAGAGCAGAAAGTGGCGAAATAGCCTAAAAAGGAGAAAAAGACAATGGTAAAAAGTAATCGCACACGAGACAACCTTTTTGTCTTACGTGCCACCGATCAAGAAGTTCATCGCATTAAAAGACGCATGGCACAAGCCCACCAAAAAACGTTTCAGGGCTTTGCTTTAGAGATGTTACTTCAAGGGCAGGTAGCGACTTATGACTATTCAGAGTTACAAGCGCTGCGGCTCGAAGTCAACCGCATTGGACAAAATATCAACCAACTAGTCCGTTACGTCAATACCTTTGAAGATTTGGATAGCGAACTTATGGAGGCACTACTCAATGACATCAAAACCTTAAAAGACGTTATCGGTAAAGAGTTTAAAGTTAAGGAGTTGGCAAAAGCACATGGTCATCACCAAAGTTCATCAGATCAAAGAAAGTCGTAAACTTAGACGTTCCCTCAATTACATCTTGCGAGATGATGCCAATCTAAAACTGGTCACAAAGAACGATTGCCATTCAGACTTTCCTTATGTCTTGAAAGACGGACAAGTTTATCAACGGTTGGTGTCAGGACATGATGTGATAGATGCTTCAGATGCCGAGGCTGTTTTTGACGATTTCTTTTTGGTCAAAGACTCGGCGGCAGCTTTTCATCACGGTAGAAGCAATAAAGAAATGTCTGACTTAACAAACCCCAACCAAGTCATGGCACACCACATCATTCAATCCTTTTCACCAGAGGATAACTTAAGCCCTGAAGAAGTGAACCGACTGGGTTATCAAACAGCGCTGGAGTTGACAGGAGGCGATTATCAGTTCATTGTTGCCACACACATGGATAAGGGACATTTGCATAACCACATCATTTTTAACACGACCAATCAAGTTACGCTTAAAAAGTTTCGCTGGCAAAAAGGGACGAAAAAAAGTTTAGAACATATTTCAGATAAATATGCCGAGTTAGCAGGTGCCAGTATTGTAGAACCCCAACTCAAAACGTCCTACACCGCCTATTCTGCTTGGCGTCAAAAAAATAGTTTTCGTTTTGAGATTAAGCAGCGCCTGGACTTTTTGCTTAAGCACTCACTTGACTTGGAGGATTTTCTCCAAAAAGCCCAGGCACTTAACCTGCAAGTCAACACCAGCGGTCAGTATGTAACCTATCGTTTAAGCGATCAGCCACAAGAACGTGTGGTTCGTGACCGCAGTCTGTCTAAAAAAGGACGTTACAGCCTTGAAGGCATTACCAAACGTTTAGCGACAAATGCAGTTGTCTTTGACAAAGATAGTATTAAGGCGGAGTATGACAAGGTTATGGAAAAAGAAGCAGAGGACTTTGAGATGAAGTTGACTATTGAGCCGTGGCAGGTGGAGACCATTACCCCTCGTTCTTTACACGTGCCCATCCGTTTTGGTTTGGATCGAAAAGGCACAGTTGCCATTCCTGCACGCTTGTTAGACCAAAATGCGGACGGTAGTTTTACAGCTTACTTAAAACGTAAAGACTTCTTTTATTTTTTAAACCCAGATCATTCGGAACAAAATCGCTTCATTACAGGGACAACACTGATCAAACAATTGTCTAGTCAAAATGGCGAGACTATTCTCTATAAGAACCGCTACCTTTCAAAACTCGACCGCTTAGTAGATGAGTTAAACTTTTTGTCGGTTAACCATGTCACGAACTCTGAGCAGTTTAGAGATTTAGAAAAAAACTTTTTGGAGCAATTAGACAAAACAGATCAGGAGTTAGAGCGGTTAAGTGATAAGATAGCAGAACTCAATAAACTGTATGGCGCTATAGTCCAGTATCAAAGCACCCTTGTTCCATCACAAACGTCACTAGCACTTTTAGAAAAAGCTCGTCTAGACAAAAATACGAACCCCGACCTTCTCAAAAAAGAACTCAAGGAATATCAGATTGAGCGAGAGGCACTGGCTACACATCGTGATCAGATTGTCGCTGACTATGACTTTAGCCAAAAGCTCAAAGAAGAACGTCAAGAGAAACACCATAAACACCTTTAGAAAGGATACCTTATGAACATTGAAACCATTCCCCTAGCAGACCTAACCTTATATGAACATAATGTCAAAAAGCACCCTCAGTATCAAGTTGACCAAATTAAGCAGTCTATTGTGCAGTTTGGCAATAACGACCCCATTGCCATTGATGAAGACAACACCATCATTGAAGGGCATGGACGCTATCTTGCTTTGAGTCAACTGGGATATGAAGAAGTACCCGTTATTCGCCTGAAGCACTTGAGCGCTGAACAAAAACAAGCCTATATTTTAGCGCATAACAAGATTACTATGAACACTGATTTTGATATGGGCTTGTTAAAGCAGGAGTTGACCACTATTTTAGATATTGATATGTCTGACTTTGGCTTTTCCACCTCGCTACTCTCTCAACCACTTGAGGAGGATTCCAGTGCAGGAGCCGAAGCAGAGATTGAACCAGTTAATGCTAGTGAAGAAAGCCTGTCTGTTCAGTTAGGTGATGTCTTTCAATTAGGCGACCACTTTCTCAAGTGTGGCGATAGCACTAACCCTGAGCACTTAAAGTACCTCTTAGGAGACAAACAAGTGGACCTCTATGTCACTGATCCACCTTACAATGTGAACTACAAGGGTAAGACAAGCGAAGGGTTAACCATTCAAAACGATGCTCTACCTCAGGAAACTTTTCGTCAGTTTTTAGAGGATAGTTTTCGAGCAATAGATGCTCACTTAAAGTCAGGAGCTGGTTTTTACATCTGGCATGCGGATAGTCAACGTCTCGCTTTTTCAGAAGCTGTGGCGGCTGTCGGGTGGCTAGAAAAACAAACACTCATTTGGGTGAAAAATCGTTTTGTTCTTGGACGCCAAGATTATCAGTGGCAACATGAACCGTGTCTTTATGGCTGGAAAGCAGGAGCGCCTCACTATTTTGTCCGTGATTTTACGCTTTCCACTGTTCTAGAGAGCGATTTGGAGCATAAAAGTAAGGCAGACTTAATCAGTTTAATTCGAAGTTATCAGGAACAACAGCCCACAACCATTCTACGTATCAATCAACCAGAACGTAATGGCGACCACCCCACCATGAAACCACAGGCTTTGATTGAACGCTTGGTGCGTAATTCTAGCCGTAGGGGTGATTGTGTTTTAGATAGCTTTGCAGGATCAGGAACAACGCTTTTGGTTTGTGAACAGTTAGGGCGCATCAATTATTCGATGGAACTTGATCCCTTTTATGTTGAGCGGATTATACGCCGCTTTGAAAGAGAGACAGGGAAAACAGCTTTAAAGCTCAAGGATAAGTGTCAGAAAATTAAAAAGGGAAACTATGACTGATAACACCCAAAATGTTTTTTTGAAGATGAACAACGAGCGAACAACGAGAAAATTTTCAAATGAGGTCTAAAATTATATTGTGAATAGATAAAAATTAGAAAGTAGAGAATAAAAAATGGCAAATGAACACAATTTGATTTCTCTTGGTCAGCGAACAGAGAGTGAACGAAGAAAAATACAAAGACAGGCAGGAATTGCTTCTGGAAGAGCGAGACGTCAAAAAGCAGAACTTCGTCAAGCCTTTCAAACTCTTTTGACAGCAGAGGTCAATAATGAACAAATGAAGGAGTTATTGATTAATTTAGGTTATGATCCAACCAATGAAATGGCACTTGCTTTGGTGGTGTTGCAAAAAGCTTTGAATGGAGATATTAGAGCTTTTGGTCAGATTAAAGAAATTATTGATAAAGATGATGATTGACGAAAGTTTTGCTGCTGCAGACAAAAAATAAAGTTGAGGTTATGTAATAAAATTTCTAAACTAGAGGTATATTAGTTTATTTAGTTTAGGAGACCTTATGGATCAACAACCAATTGATGAGCGCTTGCTTGTCGGGCAGTTTAGACGTGATAATTTAATAGGTTTTTACCAGTTTATTGAGCGCTATGAGAGTTTTATTGCTCCTATCATGCGAGCTAGGGGCTACAAAAGGATTAATAAAGTAAAGCGTACAGTTCTATTTACGTTTGGCGAGGTCACTTTTGAGCGTTCTCGCTGGTCTAATGGGAAGCGTGTCCGAATTCCAGTTGATGAAAAGCTGGGACTTGCTAAACGTATCAGTATTTCTAAAGAATTAATGTTTCAAATTACCCGTCTCGCCACTCTTGTACCTTATAGAAAAGTAGTAGAAATTGTAGAATTGATGTACGGTATCTATATTAGTAAGGATACTGTGATTAGATGTCTAAATCATGCTGAAAAATTGTTAAAAGAACGGGAAGATTATCGTTTTTTTGAGGAGTCGGAGGAAGTGGTAAAAGAAAAAGCTCCAATCATTTATCTTGAAGGAGATGGTGTCATGGTTAAAGTAGGCGATGCTGATATTGATAACCACCGCTATGATTTATCACATTTTGTTATCCATACAGGCAGCCGTAAAATTCACAAAAATCGCTTTGAATTGCAAAATAAAAAGGAATTTGTTGGTATTAAAAATGCTCCGACTCGTGAAAAAGTGATTGATTACCTTTATAATCATTTCGAGATAACTCCTCAAACGCTGCTTATCACGAATTCAGATAACGGGCATGGTTATACTCCTTATGTATTTGATGAAATTGCAAAAGCCCTAGGTGTAAAACATCATTACCACTTTTGGGATAGTTATCATCTAAATCAAAAACTAAGAACGTATTATAAAAATTTTCCTGACGAATTGCTGGATGGAGCTTTTGAAGCTATAAAGAAACATAGTAAAAAAGATTTAAAGATGATTTTAGACACCACTGAGTCTTTACTTGTAACTAAGGAAGATGAGGCTACTTTTAGTAAACTTCGCTTAAAGCTCCTCCAAAATTTCAAATATACCGCTCATCCCAACTATTACGGACTTCCACATGCGGGAATTGGTATTATGGAAAGTCAGCACCGTAAATTAACTTATCGTATGAAAAAACGGGGAATGTATTGGAGTGTTCATGGGCTTGATCGTATGAGTCGATTGATTTTACTCAATACTGAAGGGCAGATCCGTGATTTATTTTTTGGTGAATGGCGGGAACAGTATCAATTTTTTACGCCACTTGAAAGCGCAGATGTTTATCTTCAAGATAATAGTAATAAAGATTATGGGGAACGTTTGAAAGGAACGATTACCCAAACTAAGGATAGAAAATCAATAAAAAAACGTCTGCTTTAAAATAAAAAAACACTGTCACAGACAGTTCTATTTCATTGTAATGAAAAATGCTTGAAAACCGCATGAATTCTAGGAAAACAGCGAAAATAAATAAGCTTAAATTTGGCTAAAAACCTTGACAAATGTAGTGAAATTGGTTATAATATAGACAAGTTAAACATAAGAAAAGAGGCACGGCGGCAACCGTACCTCGCCGAGTAAAAAGAGTAGTAGTCTTTATTACTCAGTTAAGATAATCATACTCCATATAGGGTAACTTGTCAAGACTGAGCAAATAAATTGTGCTCCGTCTTTTTTACTAGACTCCGCTACTGTCAAGGGATTTGCGTAATCTCACAAAATAAGACACATACAAGATTAAAAAAGTTATTGACAGTGTGGATGAAGTTTGATAAACTAATATAGCTGTCAAACGAGAGGGCGGTTAACACGAGAGGTTGAAAAAAACTTTTAAAAAAGTGTTGACAAGTTGTTAAAAGTTTGATAGAATATAGAAGTTGTCTCTTGAGAGACAAAGACCTTTGAGAACTGAACAAGACGATGTGCAGGGCTTCTTAAAAAGAAGTCAATGAATAAATCTGTCAGAGAACAGAATGAGTGAAGACTCAAACAAATCATACTTTAAATGAGAGTTTGATCCTGGCTCAGGACGAACGCTGACGGCGTGCCTAATACATGCAAGTAGAACGCTGAAGGAGGGAGCTTGCTTCTTCTGGATGAGTTGCGAACGGGTGAGTAACGCGTAGGTAACCTGCCTGATAGCGGGGGATAACTATTGGAAACGATAGCTAATACCGCATAAGAGGTAATAACACATGTTATTAGTTTAAAAGGGGCAACTGCTCCACTATCAGATGGACCTGCGTTGTATTAGCTAGTTGGTAAGGTAACGGCTTACCAAGGCGACGATACATAGCCGACCTGAGAGGGTGATCGGCCACACTGGGACTGAGACACGGCCCAGACTCCTACGGGAGGCAGCAGTAGGGAATCTTCGGCAATGGGGGCAACCCTGACCGAGCAACGCCGCGTGAGTGAAGAAGGTTTTCGGATCGTAAAGCTCTGTTGTAAGAGAAGAACGGATGTGGGAGTGGAAAATCCATGTCGTGACGGTATCTTACCAGAAAGGGACGGCTAACTACGTGCCAGCAGCCGCGGTAATACGTAGGTCCCGAGCGTTGTCCGGATTTATTGGGCGTAAAGCGAGCGCAGGCGGTTTCATAAGTCTGAAGTTAAAGGCAGTGGCTTAACCATTGTACGCTTTGGAAACTGTGAGACTTGAGTGCAGAAGGGGAGAGTGGAATTCCATGTGTAGCGGTGAAATGCGTAGATATATGGAGGAACACCGGTGGCGAAAGCGGCTCTCTGGTCTGTAACTGACGCTGAGGCTCGAAAGCGTGGGGAGCAAACAGGATTAGATACCCTGGTAGTCCACGCCGTAAACGATGAGTGCTAGGTGTTGGGTCCTTTCCGGGACTCAGTGCCGCAGCTAACGCATTAAGCACTCCGCCTGGGGAGTACGACCGCAAGGTTGAAACTCAAAGGAATTGACGGGGGCCCGCACAAGCGGTGGAGCATGTGGTTTAATTCGAAGCAACGCGAAGAACCTTACCAGGTCTTGACATCCCGATGCCCGCTCTAGAGATAGAGTTTTTCTTCGGAACATCGGTGACAGGTGGTGCATGGTTGTCGTCAGCTCGTGTCGTGAGATGTTGGGTTAAGTCCCGCAACGAGCGCAACCCTTATTGTTAGTTGCCATCATTGAGTTGGGCACTCTAGCGAGACTGCCGGTAATAAACCGGAGGAAGGTGGGGATGACGTCAAATCATCATGCCCCTTATGACCTGGGCTACACACGTGCTACAATGGCTGGTACAACGAGTCGCAAGTCGGTGACGGCAAGCTAATCTCTTAAAGCCAGTCTCAGTTCGGATTGTAGGCTGCAACTCGCCTACATGAAGTCGGAATCGCTAGTAATCGCGGATCAGCACGCCGCGGTGAATACGTTCCCGGGCCTTGTACACACCGCCCGTCACACCACGAGAGTTTGTAACACCCGAAGTCGGTGAGGTAACCTTTTAGGAGCCAGCCGCCTAAGGTGGGATAGATGATTGGGGTGAAGTCGTAACAAGGTAGCCGTATCGGAAGGTGCGGCTGGATCACCTCCTTTCTAAGGAAACAACGGAACTGTACATTGTCTTGTTTAGTTTTGAGAGGTCTTGTGGGGCCTTAGCTCAGCTGGGAGAGCGCCTGCTTTGCACGCAGGAGGTCAGCGGTTCGATCCCGCTAGGCTCCATAGAATCGTAAGATTCTAGATTGTCCATTGAAAATTGAATAACTATCAAATAGTAACAAGAAAATAAACCGAAACGCTGTGATTTAATGAGTTTAAGGTCAATAGACCAAAATAAGGTTAAGTTAATAAGGGCGCACGGTGGATGCCTTGGCACTAGAAGCCGATGAAGGACGTGACTAACGACGAAATGCCTTGGGGAGCTGTAAGTAAGCGCTGATCCAGGGGTGTCCGAATGGGGGAACCCACTAACTAATGGTTAGTATCCTACACTGTTAAGGTGTAGGAGGGAAGACGCAGTGAACTGAAACATCTAAGTAGCTGCAGGAAGAGAAAGCAAAAGCGATTGCCTTAGTAGCGGCGAGCGAAACGGTAAGAGGGCAAACCAAAGAGTTTACTCTTTGGGGTTGTAGGACTGCAATGTGGACTTAATGATTATAGACGAATCATCTGGAAAGGTGAGCCAAAGAGAGTAAAAGCCTCGTAGTCGAAATAGTGATTATACCTAGCAGTATCCTGAGTACGGCGGGACACGAGAAATCCCGTCGGAATCTGGGAGGACCATCTCCTAACCCTAAATACTCTCTAGTGACCGATAGTGAACCAGTACCGTGAGGGAAAGGTGAAAAGTACCCCGGAAGGGGAGTGAAATAGAACCTGAAACCGTGTGCCTACAACAAGTTCGAGCCCGTTAATGGGTGAGAGCGTGCCTTTTGTAGAATGAACCGGCGAGTTACGATATGATGCGAGGTTAAGTTGAAGAGACGGAGCCGTAGGGAAACCGAGTCTTAATAGGGCGACTTAGTATCATGTCGTAGACCCGAAACCATGTGACCTACCCATGAGCAGGGTGAAGGTGAGGTAAAACTCACTGGAGGCCCGAACCAGGGCACGTTGAAAAGTGCTTGGATGACTTGTGGGTAGCGGAGAAATTCCAAACGAACTTGGAGATAGCTGGTTCTCTCCGAAATAGCTTTAGGGCTAGCGTCGATGTTAAGTCTCTTGGAGGTAGAGCACTGTTTGGGTGAGGGGTCCATCCCGGATTACCAATCTCAGATAAACTCCGAATGCCAATGAGATATAATCGGCAGTCAGACTGCGAGTGCTAAGATCCGTAGTCGAAAGGGAAACAGCCCAGACCACCAGCTAAGGTCCCAAAATAATTGTTAAGTGGAAAAGGATGTGGGGTTGCACAGACAACTAGGATGTTAGCTTAGAAGCAGCTATTCATTCAAAGAGTGCGTAATAGCTCACTAGTCGAGTGACCCTGCGCCGAAAATGTACCGGGGCTAAAACAATTTACCGAAGCTGTGGATCCCTTAGGGGATGGTAGGAGAGCGTTCTATGTGTGTTGAAGGTGTACCGTGAGGAGCGCTGGAACGTATAGAAGTGAGAATGCCGGTATGAGTAGCGAAAGATGGGTGAGAATCCCATCCACCGTAAGACTAAGGTTTCCAGGGGAAGGCTCGTCCGCCCTGGGTTAGTCGGGACCTAAGGAGAGACCGAAAGGTGTATCCGATGGCCAACAGGTTGATATTCCTGTACTAGTGTATGAAGTGATGGAGGGACGCAGTAGGCTAACTTGTCCCAGCGATTGGAAGTGCTGGGCTAAGCAGTGAGGTGTGATATGAGTCAAATGCTTATATCTATAACACCAAGCTGTGATGGGGAGCGAAGTTTAGTAGCGAAGTGAGTGATGTCACACTGCCAAGAAAAGCTTCTAGCGTTAATCATACACTACCCGTACCGCAAACCGACACAGGTAGTCGAGGCGAGTAGCCTCAGGTGAGCGAGAGAACTCTCGTTAAGGAACTCGGCAAAATGGCCCCGTAACTTCGGGAGAAGGGGCGCTGGCTTTAAGTCAGCCGCAGTGAATAGGCCCAAGCAACTGTTTATCAAAAACACAGCTCTCTGCTAAATCGTAAGATGATGTATAGGGGGTGACGCCTGCCCGGTGCTGGAAGGTTAAGAGGAGGGTTTAGCTTTTAGCGAAGATCTGAATTGAAGCCCCAGTAAACGGCGGCCGTAACTATAACGGTCCTAAGGTAGCGAAATTCCTTGTCGGGTAAGTTCCGACCCGCACGAAAGGCGTAATGATTTGGGCACTGTCTCAACGAGAGACTCGGTGAAATTTTAGTACCTGTGAAGATGCAGGTTACCCGCGACAGGACGGAAAGACCCCATGGAGCTTTACTGCAGTTTGATATTGAGTATCTGTACCACATGTACAGGATAGGTAGGAGCCTATGAAATTGGGACGCCAGTCTCAATGGAGGCGTTGTTGGGATACTACCCTTGTGTTATGGCTACTCTAACCTAGATAGGTTATCCCTATCGGAGACAGTGTCTGACGGGCAGTTTGACTGGGGCGGTCGCCTCCTAAAAGGTAACGGAGGCGCCCAAAGGTTCCCTCAGAATGGTTGGAAATCATTCGCAGAGTGTAAAGGTATAAGGGAGCTTGACTGCGAGAGCTACAACTCGAGCAGGGACGAAAGTCGGGCTTAGTGATCCGGTGGTTCCGTATGGAAGGGCCATCGCTCAACGGATAAAAGCTACCCTGGGGATAACAGGCTTATCTCCCCCAAGAGTTCACATCGACGGGGAGGTTTGGCACCTCGATGTCGGCTCGTCGCATCCTGGGGCTGTAGTCGGTCCCAAGGGTTGGGCTGTTCGCCCATTAAAGCGGCACGCGAGCTGGGTTCAGAACGTCGTGAGACAGTTCGGTCCCTATCCGTCGCGGGCGTAGGAAATTTGAGAGGATCTGCTCCTAGTACGAGAGGACCAGAGTGGACTTACCGCTGGTGTACCAGTTGTCCTGCCAAGGGCATCGCTGGGTAGCTATGTAGGGAAGGGATAAACGCTGAAAGCATCTAAGTGTGAAGCCCACCTCAAGATGAGATTTCCCATGATTTTATATCAGTAAGAGCCCTGAGAGATGATCAGGTAGATAGGTTAGGAGTGTAAGTGTGGTGACACATATAGCGGACTAATACTAATAGCTCGAGGACTTATCCAAATGAAATCATTTGAGTCATAAGAAGTAGCGTAAGGTTGACTTGTTTAGATAGTTATTCAATTTTGAGTAGACAAG
Organism: Streptococcus hyointestinalis; assembly: GCF_900459405.1. Taxonomy (NCBI): domain Bacteria; kingdom Bacillati; phylum Bacillota; class Bacilli; order Lactobacillales; family Streptococcaceae; genus Streptococcus; species Streptococcus hyointestinalis. The sequence goes on along the minus strand of NZ_UHFN01000007.1, from coordinate 1,742,102 downwards.
AGATCTATTCAATAGTTAAGTGACGATAGCCTAGGAGATACACCTGTTCCCATGCCGAACACAGTAGTTAAGCCCTAGAACGCCTGATGTAGTTGGGGGTTGCCCCCTGTTAGATACGGTAGTCGCTTGGCTATAGGGAGTTTAGCTCAGCTGGGAGAGCATCTGCCTTACAAGCAGAGGGTCAGCGGTTCGATCCCGTTAACTCCCATAAGTAGGTCCCGTGGTGTAGCGGTTATCACGTCGCCCTGTCACGGCGAAGATCGCGGGTTCGATTCCCGTCGGGACCGTAGAGAAAAGACTCGTTAGCTCAGTTGGTAGAGCATCTGACTTTTAATCAGAGGGTCACTGGTTCGAGCCCAGTACGGGTCATGATATGCGGGTGTGGCGGAATTGGCAGACGCACCAGATTTAGGATCTGGCGCTTAACGGCGTGGGGGTTCAAGTCCCTTCACCCGCATTAGAAAGAGTAGCCGGCTTAGCTCAGTTGGTAGAGCATCTGATTTGTAATCAGAGGGTCGCGTGTTCAAGTCATGTAGCCGGCATTTGCGAACGTAGTTCAGTGGTAGAACATCACCTTGCGTTCGATGTTATTATGGTCCGTTGGTCAAGGGGTTAAGACACCGCCTTTTCACGGCGGTAACACGGGTTCGAATCCCGTACGGACTATATAGAGGAAGAAACGAAGTCACATTGGCTTCGTTTCTTGTGTATTGATGATTTTATGTTATTATGGAGAAAATAAGGTAGGACAAGTATAAGGTAGGACAAGTAAATGATAGAAGATATAGTTTTTGCAAAAAAGAAGGTTTGCTTTGATAAACTTATGGATAAAGGGTTTGTGAAAATGGATGAAGGAGACTTTATTTATAGCGAACGCTTTATGGATGACATGTTTGAGGCTCAGGTTATAGTAGATAGGAGTGGACATGTTAGTGGGCGGGTGGTGGACTTAGAATTAAGTGAGGACTATCTTCCTTTGCGTATCGCTAGTGGGGATATGACATTTGTCGGGCTGGTACGTCAAGTTTATCAAAGTATTTTACAAAAAATTGCTGATACTTGCTTTGTGGATGAGTTATTTATGAGCGCACAGGCGAATCGTGTTTTAGATTATTTAAGTTCTACTTATGGTGATGTATTTGATCACCCTTTTGAGAAATATCCAGATTACATTTCGTTTCGTGTTGGTGGAAAATGGTATGCCTTGATTTTACCTTTAGCGTTTAGCAAATTAGATAGTGAAGGAGGAGATAAATTGGTTGAGGTCATCAATATCAAGGTTCCTACTAATCAGATGCCGCATCTCCTCAATAAAAATGGTGTTTATCCTGCTTATCATATGTCTAAGAAAAGTTGGGTTTCCATTGTTTTGGATGATAGTTTAGAAGATGATGTGCTTTTTGAGCTTCTGGATGTTAGTCGTCAATTGGTAATGCCTAGGCACGGGGAGAGTTCTAGAGGCGATAGATTTTGGCTTATTCCAGCTAATCCTAAAGTGTATGACATTGATTCTGATTTTTCAAAAACGGGTCAAATTGACTGGACTGTAAAAAACAAGCTCAAAGTTGATGATATTGTTGGTATTTATATGACTGCTCCTATAAAGTCACTGCGCTATCTTTGCCGTGTTGTTGCCAGAGAAGAGATGGATAATCATCTTTCTTGTCTGACTTTGAAATTGGTAAAACAATTTCCTGATGATGAGTATAGTCTAGCTTTTTTACAAAGTAAAGGTGTCAAGAGTGTGCGCAGCATTCGGCATATGACAAAGGACTTGGCAGCTGTTTTCAAAGGTTTTCTTGAGTAGTGACAACTAGGATGTTAGAGAATATTCGCTAGTTTTTGCTTCATTTTCAAAAAATTCCAAAAATAGCTTTTCATTCTATGCAAATAGGTGTATAATAGCTTTATCTTATTTTAGTAATACTTTAAGAATCTTGATAGAAAAGGATCAGAAAGCATGAAAAAAAGTTTCATTCATCAACAACAGGAGATTTCTTTTGTCAAAAATATGTTCACGCAGTATTTGATTGATAAGCTTGAGTTGGTCGAAGTTCAAGGACCAATTCTCAGCCAAGTCGGGGATGGTATGCAAGATAATCTTTCAGGTGTTGAACATCCAGTATCTGTCAAAGTTTTACAAATCCCAGATACTGAATTTGAAGTAGTGCATTCACTAGCGAAGTGGAAACGCCATACCTTGGCTCGTTTTGGTTTTAATGAGGGAGAAGGGCTCTTTGTACACATGAAAGCACTTCGTCCAGATGAGGACTCTCTTGACCAAACGCACTCTGTCTATGTTGATCAATGGGATTGGGAAAAGGTTATTCCTGATGGTAGACGTGATATTACTTACTTGAAAGAAACGGTTGAAAAGATTTACAAGGCTATTCGTCTGACAGAGTTGGCTGTGGAAGCCCGCTTTGATATTGAGTCTGTATTGCCAAAACAAATCACTTTTATCCACACTGAGGAGCTTGTAGAGCGCTATCCTGAACTTACTCCTAAAGAGCGCGAAAATGCTATTTGTAAAGAGTACGGAGCTGTCTTCTTGATTGGTATCGGTGGTGAGCTTGCTGACGGCAAACCTCATGACGGTCGTGCACCGGACTATGATGACTGGACAAGTGAGTCTGAGAACGGTTATAAAGGCTTGAACGGTGATATTCTTGTATGGAATGATGCCTTAGGAGCCGCTTTTGAGATTTCTTCAATGGGAATCCGTGTTGATGAGGACGCACTTCGTCGTCAAGTCGCTATAACAGGTGATGAGGACAGACTAGAATTGGAATGGCACCGTACACTCCTTAGAGGGTTCTTCCCACTCACTATCGGTGGTGGTATCGGTCAATCTCGTTTGGCGATGTTCTTACTTCGTAAAAAACACATTGGTGAAGTGCAATCAAGCGTTTGGCCAAAAGATGTTGTTGAGAAATTCAGCAATATTCTTTAAGGCTTGATTTAAAGGAGATTTTATGGAAAATATTATGCCTTACCTCGGTATAGGAGTGGTATGGTTGATTATCATTGCCATCAGTTTGTTTTGCCTTGCTTGGGCTTGGCTGTTTACTCGAACAATAGCAACTCGCTCTATCACTAGCATTGCTGTTGTTATAGGCTTGATTGTAGCTGTATTTTTCTCACATGCTTATCTGAGTTCAGCGAGTTTTGAAAGAACTAAAAAAGCTGCTGTTACAGAATATAATGCCAGTAAGGTTGAGCGAGAAGTGAAGGTCATCTCTGAAAATGGACAAGTTTTGTACCAAACTTCAGGGCATTTTGATATTGAATATAAAGATAATCGCTTGCGCTGGATTGATGAAGATGGTAAAGTACAACTTGTCTATATCGGCAATTCATCAACTGTTATTATCAATGAAAAATAGGATGAACCAAGGTCTTACTAGCCTTGGTTTTTCGTGTTCTTTGAATTTATTTTTCTTTTTTGCTGTACAATGGACAACTAAGCTTGGGCGATTCATGTGAAGGGGCGTCTATTTTGTAGGAATGAGAGTATGTAGACGTTTGACCATAGTGCTTCTTATTAATCTAATAACTCCAGTTAGAACTTATGGCTTTTATGATATAATAGGACAATAAAGGTGATAAGGCTATAATAGCAAAGGAGAGATTATGAAAGTACATGTGACGTGTGTGACCAACCACAGACAGGATAGTGTTGCACGTATGGCACAGCAAATGATAGCAGATGTCGGTCGTCAGTTGGGTTATGAGGTGTGTCCTATCTATACTAAGTACACCACACCTCATCAAGAACCAGATAGTCTAGAGGAACTGCTAAAGCGCCTAGATGATTTGGGTAAAAAAACGGCGGCAGGCGATGCTGTTATTTTTCAATTTCCAACATGGAATCACTACACGGTGGATGCCAATCTTCTCAGTTGGCTTAAATCTCAGCAAAGAAGAGTGATTATTTTTTTGCATGACTATGTACCGGTTATGTATAAAGAAAGTCGACCTTTGGCGCCACAATTTATCGCAATGCTCAATCAAGCTGAAGTGATTATTGTGCCGTCTGTTGCTATGTACGAGGTGCTAAAAAAACATGGGCTGACAGTGAAAAAATATGTTGTACAAGGTATATGGGATCATCTCACTCAAAAGACATTTGTTAGTCCAACTTTTCAGCGACAACTACATTTCTTAGGGAGTCCTGAGCGTTTTAACTTTGTCAATCATTGGCAATCTGCGCTACCGCTTCGTCTTTACACTCAAAAGCTCCCCCGTCCGATGTGTGCAAACGTGCTCTATGAAGGATATTTTGAGGATGAGGTTTTACTGGCGAAGTTAGCAGAAGCTGGTGGCTTTGGGCTGGTTTGGCATAGTGATGATGATCTGGATTATATGCGTATCTATAGTCCTTACAAATTGGGGACTTATCTTGCAGCGGGCTTACCTATAGTGGCTCGTCGTGGTTTTGCACAGGCTGATCTTATCGAAAAGCACGGTTTAGGTCTGGTTGTATCGAGTTTTGATGAACTGGAACGTGTACTTGAGACGATGACAGAAGAGACTTATCACAAAATGGCTCAGTGTGTAGCGGATTATCGCCCATTTTTGACACAGCCCTATCATACGCAACAGATTTTGAGTCAAGCGGTTGCTTGTTTATTTTCATAAATGTGTATTGCGTGATAAGAATTGTCAAAAACTATTTTCAAGAAAATTCTGTTTTTAGCTTGCATTTTTAAGAAATTTCAGTAAATTTTATCTAAATCAAAGCGAAGAGAGAAAAACGTCTGAGACGATTTGGACAGAGAGTGCATGTGAGTATCGGATACATATTCTTGAGTGCAGATGCGAAAGAGTACGAGTAGTGTCTGACGATTGGCGGTCGTTATCACGCTAGAAGTTGATAGACTTACAGAGAGTCAGCTGGTGACAGTTGGCTAAATCGAGGTGGGACCACGTGGAAACGTCCTTGCAAAAGTTTTTTTGCGAGGGCGTTTTTGTTTTTTCAAACTATCGCTGAATGAAGAGAAGAAAGAGGAGCTGGCTGTGACAAATATAAGAGGACTACGACAGATTGCGCCTTATGTGGCGGGAAAACAACCTGCAGATAAGGAGATGATAAAGCTCAATACCAATGAAAATGCCTATCCCCCTAGCCCAAAGGTAATTAAGGGTTTGCAGAATTTTGACGCTAAGTCTTTAGTTCGCTATTCCAGTTTAGAGCAGGCAGGGCTCAAGAGCGCTTTAGCACAGCAGTTAGGGGTGTCAAGCGAACAACTCATCGTGGGAAATGGCTCTGATGATATTTTGTCACAAGCTTTTCTGGCTTTTTTCAATAGTAGTCTGCCTGTCAAATTTCCAGACTTGACCTATGGTTTTTACTAGGCCTGGGCAAATCTCTATCATGTGCCTTGTGAGGAAGTGCCGTTGACGAATGACTTTGAGATTGATTTTTCGAATTATGTTGGAGAATGTGGTGGTATTATCATTGCTAATCCCAATGCTTCGACTGGGCGCTTGAAAAGTCTTGATGAGCTTACGGAGTTGCTAAGAGCGCACCTAGATATGGTGGTGATTGTGGACGAGGCTTATATCAACTTTGGTGGGCAGACAGCGATTTCCTTACTTGATAAGTACGACAATCTCTTTATCACACGGACGTTTTCAAAGGATGCGAGTTTGGCTGGGCTTCGTGTGGGATACGGTATCGGAAGTCGTCGCTTGATAGCCGTCATGGAGGCGGTCAAAAATTCGGTTAATCCCTATGCGGTGGATAGTTTGGCGGAAACTTTAGCAACAGCTGCAGTGGAGGATTGGTGCTACTATGAAAAGACTTGTCAACAGGTAGCAGGAACGAGGGACTGGTTTAGTAGAAACTTAGCAGATTTGGGCTGGAAAGTGGTGACTAGTCAGGCAAATTTTGTCCTCGCAAAGCCAAGGCAAACAACAAAAGAGGTTTTTGAAGCGCTAGAGCGTAAGCATATCTATGTGCGCTATTTTCCAAAAGTAGAGCGTATCAAGGATTACTGCGGATTTCTATCGGGACGGACGAGGAGATGATGCAGTTCTTAATGCGCTAGAAGGAGGATGGGATGAATAAGACAACTTTGCCGACAGGCATGCACGATAAGCTCTTTAAACGAGCACGAGCGTCTTATGAGATTGAGCGAACCATGAGTGATTTATTGATTGGTCGTGGCTTCAATCGGGTTGAGACGCCGACGATTGAGCATTTTGAGGTGTTTTCCGACCATGTGGCGTCAGACCAGTACATTTTTTTTGGTGCAGATGGGGCACTTCTAACGCTTCGTCCTGATGTGACCAGTCAGATTGGGGCCTCATTGATTCGACACAGGTCAAGCCACCGATTAAGTTTTCTTATTCGGGAAAGGTGTTTAGACGCCATGAGGATTTGCGTGGGCTTGAAAATGAAAGCACGCAGGCAGGAATTGAGCTTGTGGGCTATGAGGCGAGCTTAGCGGTGCATGAGGCGATTGAGACCGCAAACGCAGCCCTGCGTGCCACAGGTGTCACTAACTACACATTTGAATTTTCACATGCCAAGATTTTACAACATCTCTTCACCACTTTGCAGTTGGATGAGGTAAAGACGTCTGAACTAAAAAACTTGATTGCCAATAAAAATATCACAGGACTTTATGGTTTTACGGTGGACAATCCTAGTCCTTTTGACGCTTTTATCCGTGAGTTGTCTTATCTGTTTGGCAAAGGTGACGTGGTGCTTGAGAGGGCCGACAGCTGACAGACGATGTGACTTTGCTCGCTGTCTTTGATGAGCTAGAGCAGGTTTTAAGGCAGGAGGACAACTTAGCAAGTGTGGCGCTTGATTTGGCGCAGGCGGCTAGCATGCCTTACTACAATGGCTTGATGTTTCGGGTCTTTGACGCTCATGTGCCGCATGCTTTTATGTCTGGTGGCAGGTATGACCATCTCTTTGAGCGCTTTGGGGCGCCAGAGCTAACGGCGGTGGGCTGGGCGATTGACATTGCCGCTGTTTATCAAGCCATTCATGACCAGCTGACCTTTGAGAAAGGAGATTGAGATGACGATTACGATTGCTCTGACGAAAGGGCGGATTAAAAAAAGTACGGTGGATTTGCTGACTCAGGCGGGCTTTGACATGTCTTTTATGAAGAATAAGGGACGTCATCTCATCTTTGAAAGCCCTGATCAAGCGTTTCGTTTTCTTTTGGTCAAAGCGCCTGATGTGGCGACTTATGTGCGCCACGGGGTGGCGGATTTGGGCATTGTAGGCAAGGATCTTTTGATTGAGTATGCGACAGGGGTGCTAGAGGTGCTGAATCTCAACTTTAGATTGTGTAAATTTGCAGTCGCTTCAGTGCCTAGCTACAATCCGCAAGACCACAAACGTAAGCGCATTGCGACCAAATATCTACAGGTAGCACGTCAGCATTTCCATAAAATAGGGAGCCTTGCTGACTTCACGGATGTTTTTGAAAAGACCAGTGTGACAGGTGTGCTTGCTGCCTCTGTCTTTCACTACGGAGAGATTGAGATTCCACGACTAAAAGAAGCTCTAGCACAGGCAGGTGTGGAGGTGGGACGATGATAAAACTTGACTTTGACAAGCAAGCTGGCTTGATTCCAGCTATTATCCTCGAGCATGAGACCAAGGACGTTTTGATGTTGGCTTATCTTAGTGAAGAAAGTTACCAAAAGACTCTAGGGATGAGGCAGATGTGGTACTACAGTCGCAGTCGTGATGAGCTTTGGCACAAGGGGGCAACCAGCGAGCATTTCCAACATGTCAAGTCTATCAAGACTGACTGTGATTATGACACCTTGCTGATTGAGGTGGAGCAGGTGGGCGGTTCGGCCTGTCATATCGGTGCCAGACCATGCTTTTTCAACCAAATTTTATAAGGAGAGATGATGCTAGAAAATCTTTATCAAGAAGCTGAAAATCGCAAAAACAATCCCAAGGAAGGCTCTTACACCAACTATTTGTTTGACAAGGGCTTGGACAAGATTTTAAAGAAAGTGGGCGAAGAAAGTAGCGAGGTCATCATCGCTGCTAAAAATGCCGACAAGGATGAGATTGCTAATGAAACAGCTGACCTGCTCTATCATTTGGCGGTCATGCTAGTTGAGACAGGCGTCACACCAGAAGATGTCGCAGATGTCCTAAAGAGCCGTCAGGGCAATCAAAGCCGTATCCACGACCGAGCGAAGATTACGGATTATTGACATTTAGGCTTGACGTGTCAATCATCTTATAGTAAAATAAGTTTAAACTTTTAAACATAAGGTGAGCTATGAGTCAAAAAACAATGCAATTACTCAAGCAGGCAATTCCTGTTTTTGACATGCTAAAGGATGAAAAACGGCAGGAGATTTTGATGCTTTTGTTTGAGCAAGGAGCGACTTCTGTTAATAAGATTACAGAGCAAATTTCGCTCTCTCGTCCGGCGGTTTCTCATCACCTCAAGCTTTTAAGCCAAGCTGGTCTCGTTTTTGCAACCAAGCATGGTAAAGAACGCTATTATGAATTGCAGCTTGGTGATACTATTGAGCATTTGAGAAACTTGCTTGAGTCCCTAGAAAATGATGTAAAAGCCAAATAGGCTTTTATATTTACATATCACGTTTAAAAGTTTAAACTTTTAAAATCAAAAGAGGTACTTTTATGACTTATCAAACACAAGAAAACTGGCAACAACTGATGACCTATCTTCCAAAAGAGTATCGTTTTACAAAAGACTATCATCCCAAAGAAGAGTGGTGGTCTTGGCGAGGACACGAAGTGCATTTGGATACCTTTCGAGATGAAAGGGCAGAAGCCAAGCTGATTTGTTTTCATGGTGTGGGCACCAATGGTAGACAAATTAGCTTAGTGACGGGCGGTCCTCAGTCTAAGAGAGGCTATGAGACGATAATGATTGATATGCCGACTTATGGTGTAACTAAGGTTAAAAATCGCAAAGCGGTGACTTATGATGACTGGGTTGATTTGGCTTGTGACTATATTGATTATGAGCTGGCGCGTGATAGTCGTCCCATTTTTCTCTATGGGTTAAGTGCAGGTGGTATGGAGACCTATCATGTCGCTGCTAAAAGTAAGAAAGTTAGTGGTATTATTGGCATGACTTTCTTAGACCAAAGAATAGCACAAGTAAAACAAGACACAGCCTATAACGCTACGATGGGTCGCTTTGGTGTTCCGATGAACACTCTTTTACGTAAAATCGGTTTTGGAAAACTTACTATGCCTATGCGTTATGCTTCTAAGATGTCAGCGCTGGTAAATGATAGTGGTGCACTGGAGTTGATGTTAAGTGATAAAACATCGGCAGGCAACAGCGCCAGTATCAACTTTTTAGATACTTATATGAACTACACACCAGCTATAGAGCCAGAAGATTTCTCTGTTTGTCCGATACTATTAACTCAGCCCGAGCGTGACAGATGGACACCGCTTGAACTCAGCCAGCCCATACTTGACAAAATCCCAAAAGTAAAGGTAAAAACGGTTATCCTGCCAAATGGAGGACATTACCCTATTGAAAAAGAGGCTCTTGATGTGATGAATCAAGCTATAGATGACTTTATCAGTGAACAGCTCCCACAGGATAAATCTCACTTGAGATAGGAAACGCTCTAACATTGTGTTATAATAGATAGCATGAGAGTAGTAGCAGGAACATTTGGTGGTCGTCCGCTAAAGACCTTGGCGGGTCAGACGACACGCCCAACGACGGATAAGGTCAAGGGCGCTATTTTTAATATGATTGGTCCTTACTTTGAGGGTGGTCGTGTTTTGGATTTGTACGCAGGCAGTGGCAGTCTCGCCATCGAGGCGATTTCTCGAGGCATGGAAGCAGCTGTGCTTGTAGAGCGGAATCGCAAAGCGCAAGCTATTATAGAAGAAAACATCAAAATGACCAAGGCAGCCAGTCAATTTCAGCTTCTGAAAATGGAGGCAAATAAAGCCTTAGACCTGTTGGATGGAGCGTTTGACTTGGTCTTACTTGACCCACCCTATGCTAAGGAAGAAATTGTAAAGACCATTGAACACTTAGAGGAGAGAGGACTTCTTGCTGAGGGTGCCTTGATTGTCTGTGAGACGGATAAGGCGGTTGAGCTTCCAGAGACGATTGCTTCGGTTGAGCTATGGAAGCAAAAGACCTACGGTATCAGTAAAGTCAGTGTCTATGTGAGCTAGGAGATTGTTATGGATATGAGGGTGCTTGTTTTTATAGTGATTGTGATGGTGATAGTGCTGATTTACCTTTTGTATCGGCTTAATCGCTTGGAGCAATATCTAAAACATTTTCATTTGAAAAATCAAGAGGGAACAGGTGCTCTGTCTCGTAGCAAAGACCCGATTTATCTATTGATGGCTGTGCTTTTAAGCTTACCTTTTTTGTTGGACTTTATAGCCAATGGTTTAAAGTCTAGTCAGTTGACTGGTCTTTTCATCATTGTCATGGTGTTATGGTTTTACTTTAGTGGAGATGATAAATGACTGAAAAAATAGGTCTCTTTACAGGGTCTTTTGACCCAGTAACTCTGGGACACATCGATCTGCTGACACGCAGCAGTAAGCTGTTTGACAAGCTCTATGTTGGGCTTTTTGCTAATCTAGCAAAGACCAACCTTTTTACCATGGAGGAGCGTGCGCATATGCTCAGAGAAGCGCTAGCGCCTTTGCTAAATGTCGAGGTGATTATGGCTCAGGATGAGCTAGCTGTTGATGTGGCAAGAAGGTTAGGTGTGACACATCTGGTGCGTGGTTTACGCAGCAGCAAGGACTTGGATTATGAGGCTGAGCTCGCTTTTTTTAATCATCATCTAGATGATAGCATTGAGAGTGTTTTTTTATTGGCAAAGCCAGAGCTTTCTCATGTGAGTTCCAGTCGTGTTCGGGAGTTGATATATTTTGGTGCGGATATCACGCCCTTTGTGCCAGAGAGTGTCCTAGTAGAAATGGAGAATAATAGCTATGACAAGTAAGCAAGAAAAAAAGAAGTCATTTTGGCAGCGATTTAAGTGGTGGCTAGTTGGCATTATCGCAGTCGTTTTTGTCCTCTTTAGTCTTTTTGTGCCACTTCCTTATTATGTTGAAATGCCTGGTGGTGCTTTTGACATCAAGTCTGTCTTGACCGTCAATGGCAAAGGAGATAGCCAAAAAGGGTCTTATAACTTTGTGGCGGTAGGGGTTAGTCAAGCGACTCTAGCCCAGCTTCTCTACGCTCTAGCGACACCAGATACGGTTATCGAGACAGAGCAGGACACGACGGGTGGCTACAGCAACGAGGACTATATCCGTATCAACCAGTTTTACATGGAAAGCTCGCAAAACACAGCCATTTACCAAGCTCTAAAACTGGCTGGAAAAGAAGTGACCATGGACTACAAGGGTGTTTATGTGCTCAATGTCGCAGACAACTCGACCTTCAAGAACGTCTTGCAAATTGCAGACACAGTGACAGGTGTCAACGGTAAGACCTTTGAGAGTTCAAAAGAGTTGATTGACTACGTGGGTGGCTTGAAGCTGGGCGATAAAGTGAGCGTCAGCTATATATCAGACGGCAAGAGTAAAACTGCAGAAGGTAAAATCGTCAAACTTAGCAACGGTAAAAACGGGATTGGTATTGGACTAACTGACCACACAGAGGTTAACTCTCCTGTCAAAGTCGCCTTTTCAACAGAAGGTGTCGGAGGACCTAGCGCTGGCTTGATGTTTACCTTAGCCATTTATGACCAAGTGTCTGGGGAAAATCTGCGTAATGGACGTGTGATTGCAGGAACGGGAACCATTGAGTCTGATGGTTCTGTTGGTGATATCGGCGGAGCAGGACTCAAGGTCATCTCAGCGGCGCAGGCTGGTGCGGAGATTTTCTTTGTCCCAAATAATCCAGTAGACGAAGCGGTTAAAAAGAAAGACCCAAGTGCTAAAACCAACTACGAAGAAGCAAAAGAAGCAGCCAAGAAGATAGGAACAGACATGAAGATTGTCCCTGTCACAACGCTTCAAGAAGCGATTGATTATCTAAAAAATACAAAATAAGGACTAGAGATGATGAAAGGACTAAGTGGGCTAGAAGGTTCAGCTATGATTAACGTGACTGAGGTTTTAGAAAAGATGAACCCCAATCAAAAGATAAACTACGACCGTGTCATGCAGCAGATGGTCAAGGTTTGGCAAAGAGAGACTCTACGACCAAAGATTTTGATGCATGTCTGCTGCGCTCCGTGCTCGACCTATACTTTAGAGTATCTGACGCAGTATGCGGATGTGACCATTTACTTTGCCAACTCAAACATCCATCCCAAAGCAGAGTATGAAAAGCGTGAGTATGTCACCAAGAAGTTTGTCAGTGATTTTAATGAGCGCACAGGCAATCACGTACAGTTTTTAGCGGAGACTTATCAGCCAAATGAATTTGTCAAGATTGTGCGTGGGCTAGAGGATGAGCCAGAAGGGGGCGACCGATGTAAGGTCTGCTTTGACTATCGTTTAGATAAAACGGCGCAAAAGGCAGTGGAGCTTGGTTTTGACTATTTTGGTTCAGCGCTGACTATCAGCCCGCACAAAAATGCGCAGACCATCAACTCGATTGGTCTTGATGTCCAAAAAGTCTATGCGACGAAGTATCTACCGAGCGATTTTAAGAAAAACAAGGGCTACCTGCGCTCAGTTGAGATGTGTGAGGAGTATGATATCTACCGCCAGTGCTACTGTGGTTGTGTCTACGGTGCGACAGCGCAAGGCATTGACCTTGTCAAGGTCAAAAAAGAAGCGGCAGCCTTTATGGCAGACAAGCAGGATGATAGCGATTTTTCACATATTCGTTTTGTCTATAAGGGAAAAGAAGTCTAGCTTTTACAGCAGTGCTAGAGGGAGGCGTTATGAGCGAGCACATCCGTCTATTACATATCAATGATTTGCATTCCCATTTTGAAGCTTACCCGAAAATCAAGCGCTTTTTTGAGGAGAAGCGCTCTAGTCAGCAAGTAGAAACCCTAACGCTAGACCTTGGTGACAATATCGACAGAAGCCATCCGCTGACAGATGCGACGCTAGGTGGGGCAAATGTCAGCTTGATGAATGACCTTGGTATTCAACTGGCTACAATCGGCAACAACGAAGGTATTGGCTTATCCAAAGATGTACTCAACCATGTCTACGACACAGCGCAGTTTCAGCTGATTTTAGGGAACCTAGAAAGTCAAGGGCAAAGACCTAGCTGGACGCAGCCTTATCATCTTTACAAGACCAAAGAGGGGACGACTATTGCTTTTCTCGCTTATACCTTTCCCTACATAGCTACTTATGAACCGAATGGCTGGCAGGTGCTTGACCCACTGGTTTGTTTGGCACAGGACCTCGAACGTCCTGAGGTAAAGGCAGCTGATTTTCGGATTGTCATGAGTCATTTGGGCATTCGCTATGATGAGAAGATTGCTGAACATTTTGAGGCGGTTGACCTTATCATCGGTGCTCATACGCACCATGTCTTTGAAGAAGGCAAACAGTTGGGAACGACTTATCTGGCTGCGGCTGGCAAGTACGGGCAGTATGTCGGCGAGATTAACCTCTTTTTTGATAATCACAAGCTAGAGGAGGTTAACATCACAGCGCATGAGACCAGGTGCTTACCTAGTCAGGCTGGAGATGACGCTTTTATTTCTCATTTAGAGGATGAAGGGCATCGACTACTGCGAAAATATCCGATAAAGACCTTTAAAGAGGACTTTGACCTTGAGAAGAGTTGCCAGTTGGTCATGGATGCTATGCTTGACTATGCTAAGGCTGATGTGGTGATTATCAATTCTGGCTTGGTAGTGACACCTTTTGTCAAAGAGTTGAGTCGAGATAGTTTGCAAAAGAGCCTGCCTCATCAGATGAGACTCGCCGTTGTCGAGGTGGACAAGGCAGCTTTTTTAAAGATTTGTCAGGATATTTACAGCGAAGCTCTGTTTCTCAAAAATGAAAAAATTCGTGGCATGGGCTTTCGAGGGCGTATTTTTGGCGATATTGTCCAAAAAGGTTTTACTTACAAAAATCATGAAATAGTGTATAATAGTCATATTGCCAAAAAGGAGAAGCTGCGCTTGGTGCTTGTGGATCAGTATGTCTTTGCACGCTACTTTGAGACACTCAAAGCCTATCCAGCACAGCTCCTTTTTCCCGACTTGCTACGAGAGGTCGTCGAAAACTACATCGTCAAAACGTTTTAAAATCCAGTGACTAGAGAGGAGTCTTATGCGTAAGGAAATCTCAGAAGAGATGTATAACTACAACAAGTTTCCTGGGCCGCAGTTTATGCTTGTCGGTGACAGGGTAAAAAGTGATAGTTATGAGTTTAGCTTGATTGACAATGAAAAATCAGCTTTTGATGCCACTGCCTTTACGCAACGCTTTTCAGAAGTGCTCCTCAAGTATGACTATATCGTCGGGGATTGGGGCAATGAACAGCTGCGCCTAAGAGGTTTTTACAAAAAAACACCTAAAGGCAAGGAAAACAAAAACATCACAAGACTAGAAGATTATCTCAATGAATATTGCAACTTTGGCTGTGCTTACTTTGTGCTTGAAAATCCTGAGCCAGAGGAAATCTTCTTTGAGGAAGAGCTTGTTACCAAAAGAAAGAAAAAAAGTAACAAAAAAGAGCGTCAAAACTATCCATTCAAGGATAAAAAACGAAAAGATAGCGTGCGCCGAGACAATAAGCGTAGACGTCGCCAAGAAGAGCGTGCGATTAAGGATGCTAGAGCGCAGTTTGTCATCAGAAAGAAAGAAAAATAACAGAGGAGGAAGGCAGCAAGAAGCTGCTTGAGAGTGATATGAAACCATCGATTTATAGTTTAACCCGAGATGAGCTGATTGAGTGGGCGATAGCGCACGGGGAGAAAAAATTTAGAGCAACGCAGATTTGGGATTGGCTCTACCGCAAGCGTGTCCAATCGTTTGAGGAGATGACCAACATTTCAAAAGATTTCATCGCTCTTTTAAATGAAAACTTCTGTGTCAATCCGCTCAAGCAACGTATCGTTCAAGAGTCAGCAGATGGTACGGTTAAGTATCTCTTTGAATTGCCAGATGGGATGTTGATTGAGACCGTTTTGATGCGTCAGCACTACGGGCTTTCTGTCTGTGTGACCACTCAAGTCGGCTGTAACATCGGCTGTACTTTCTGTGCCAGTGGCTTGATTAAAAAGCAACGTGACCTAAACAACGGTGAAATCACTGCCCAAATCATGCTAGTGCAAAAGTATTTTGACGAGCGTGGACAGGATGAGCGTGTCAGCCATGTCGTGGTCATGGGAATTGGTGAGCCTTTTGATAACTATGACAATGTCATGAAGTTCTTGCGTACTATCAACGACGACAATGGACTGGCTATCGGTGCTCGTCACATCACCGTGTCTACGTCAGGACTTGCTCACAAGATTCGTGATTTTGCAAATGAAGGCGTTCAAGTCAACTTGGCAGTCTCTCTACACGCACCAAACAACGACTTGCGCTCAAGTATCATGCGTATCAACCGCTCTTTCCCGCTGGAAAAACTCTTTGACGCTATTGAATATTACATCGAAAAAACCAACCGTCGTGTGACCTTTGAGTACATCATGCTCAACGAAGTCAATGACGGTGTGGAGCAGGCGCAAGAACTCGCTGATTTGACCAAAAATATCAGAAAGCTGTCTTATGTCAACCTCATCCCGTATAACCCTGTCAGTGAGCATGACCAGTACAGCCGTAGTCCTAAGGAACGTGTAGCTGTTTTCTACGATGTGCTCAAGAAAAACGGTGTCAACTGTGTGGTGCGTCAAGAGCATGGAACAGATATTGATGCGGCTTGTGGACAATTGCGCTCAAACACTATGAAGCGTGACCGCCAAAAGGCAGCGGCAGCGCTAGGAGCTAAGAAGTGAGTCGTTTCTTTGAAAAGCTCGCCTTGTGGGATGACGCACTAACCTTGACTGCAAAAGGCAGACGCTTGGTCTGGATTTTGATTGGGCTATATGGCTTGATGATAGCCTACATGTGCTTTGGTCCACAGCATGTTGTTGCCGGCATGGAGACACCAAACATCCAGCATGTAGGGCGTCTGGTCTTTTTGCTGGTTCCCTTTAACTCGCTGGTCAGTCTAGGTGAGATAGAGAGCGCTTGGCAGTTATTTTGGGTGATTGGGCAAAATGTGGTCAACTGCTTTTTGCTCTATCCCTTGATGTTAGGTTTGCTGGTGCTCTTTAAGGAGCTTCGCACCCCAAAGCGCAGTCTTCTTGTCGCTTTTGCCTGTAGCCTTTTTATCGAGTGCACACAGCTTCTTATCGATGCTCTCTTTGACGCCAATCGTGTTTTTGAGGTTGATGACCTCTGGACTAATAGTCTAGGTGGGCTCTTTGCTCTATGGACTTATCGTTTTTTAGTGAAATGGCATAGCCGCTCTTAAATGTCAAACAGCTTGTTTTTCAAACGGCTGTTTTTGTCGTTTTGAGAAATAAAATAATTGTCAAATGCCCTTGAAACCTGTATGATAGGATAGATGAAAATGAGGAGGAAAACATGTCTATTATTAGGAGACTATGGTGGTTTTTCAGGCTGGAAAAACGGCGCTATCTGATTGGGATTTTCTCACTCAGTCTGGTTGCCGTACTCAATCTTATTCCACCAAAAATTATGGGAGCTGTGATTGACAGTATCACAGAGAAAAAACTGACGACAGATAAACTACTGCTCAGCCTGCTTTGGCTGGTGCTGGCTGCGCTTGCTATGTATGCGCTGCGCTACATTTGGCGCATGTATATCCTAGGCACATCCTATCGCTTAGGGCAAATCATGCGCTACCGTTTGTTTGAGCATTTTACCAAAATGCCCCCTAGCTTTTACGAAAAATACCGTACGGGTGATTTGATGGCGCATGCTACCAATGACATCAACTCACTGACACGCTTGGCTGGTGGTGGGGTCATGTCAGCTGTTGACGCCTCTATCACAGCACTGGTGACACTGTTTACTATGTTTTTTACCATCTCATGGCAGATGACTCTGATAGCGGTGCTGCCGTTGCCTTTTATGGCTTATGCGACCAGCCGTCTTGGGCGCAAGACTCATGAGAGCTTCAAGCACTCGCAGGCTGCTTTTTCAGAACTCAATAACAAGGTCCAAGAAAGTGTCTCAGGGATCAAAGTCACCAAGTCCTTTGGTTATCAAGAAGCAGAGCTAGAGGATTTTCAGCGGGTAAATGCCATGACTTATCAGAAAAACATGACGACCATGAAGTACGATGTCATGTTTGATCCCTTAGTCTTGCTCTTTATCGGAGCGTCCTATGTGCTGACGCTTCTAGTAGGGTCTGTCATGGTGGTCAAGGGGCAGGTCACAGTAGGGAGTCTAGTGACCTTTGTGACTTATCTTGATATGCTGGTGTGGCCTTTGATGGCGATTGGCTTTTTGTTTAATATGATACAACGTGGTAGTGTGTCTTATAGTCGGATTGAGGAGTTGCTCAGTCAAGAGTCCGATGTCAAAGACCCAGAACACCCTATCGTACCTGCTGAAAACGGTGACCTCGTTTATAATATCGACGCCTTTCACTATGACCACGAGGCGACGCTCCACAATATCCACTTTACGCTGAAAAAAGGACAGACCTTGGGAATTGTCGGACAGACTGGCTCTGGTAAGACCACCTTGCTACGCTTGCTGTTGCGCCAGCATGATGTCACACAAGGCAGCATTACCCTCAATGGGCACAATCTCAAAGATTATCGCCTAGAGGATTTGCGTGGTCTCATCGGCTATGTGCCCCAAGACCAGTTTCTCTTTGCCACGACTATCCTAGAAAATGTTCGCTTTGGCAATCCCGAACTCAGTAGAAGCGCTGTCGCAGAAGCAACCAAGCTCTCACAAGTCTACGAGGACATTATGGCAATGCCAGAGGGCTTTGACACGGTTGTCGGTGAGAAAGGAGTCAGCCTGTCAGGTGGGCAAAAGCAAAGACTTGCCATGAGCCGTGCTATGATTTTAGACCCAGAGATTTTACTGCTGGATGACTCCCTGTCAGCTGTGGACGCAAAGACTGAGCATGCTATTATTGATAATTTGCGAGAGACACGGCAAAATCAAACCACGATTATCACAGCGCACCGCCTGTCAGCTGTGGTGCATGCTGACCTTATCTTGGTCTTACAGGACGGCACTATTATCGAGCAGGGTCGTCATGAAGACTTGCTAAGAGCAGACGGCTGGTATGCTAAGACCTACGCCTCACAGCAGTTAGAAATGGAGGAGACGCTATGATAAACACAAGTCAATGGGCTGTTTTTAAGCGCTTGATGACCTACCTCAAACGCTACAAATGGTTGACTGCACTAGCGCTGGCTTTATTGCTGCTAACAACCGTTATCAAAAGTGTCATTCCGCTTTTAGCCTCGCACTTTATCGACCATTACCTGCACGCTCTCAATCAGCCTGCTATGTTGCTTTTACTGGGCTATTATGGGCTTTATGTCCTGCAGAGTATCATCCAGTACTTTGGTAATCTCTTTTTTGCTAAGGTGTCTTACCATATCGTGCGTGATATTCGCTACGATGCCTTTGCCAATATGGAGCGCCTTGGTATGGCTTACTTTGACAAGACGCCAGCTGGCTCTATCGTCTCTCGTATCACCAATGATACCGAGGCTATCAGCGATATGTTTTCAGGTATTCTCTCAAGCTTTATCACGGCGATTTTTATCTTTTCTGTGACACTCTACACCATGCTGCTTTTAGATTGGCGAGTGACGCTTTTGATTATCCTCTTTTTGCCCTTTATCTTTATCCTAGTCAATCTCTATCGCAAGCTATCAGTCAGCGTGATTGAAAAGACCAGAAGTTTGCTCAGTGACATCAATAGCAAGTTATCTGAGAGTATCGAGGGGATTAAGATTATACAGGCATTTGGGCAAGAGAAGCGCCTGCAAGAGGAGTTTGAGGACATTAACGCAGAGCATGTCGTCTACGCCAATCGCTCTATGCAGTTGGACTCTCTCTTTTTGCGCCCTGCCATGTCGCTTTTAAAACTGCTAGCTTATGCGGTACTCATGGCTTACTTTGGTTTTCGTGGCATGCAGCTAGGGATTTCTGCTGGGGTCATGTACGCTTTTATCCAGTATATCAACCGTCTCTTTGACCCTTTGATTGAAGTGACGCAGAACTTTTCAACCCTGCAGACCTCTATGGTGTCGGCTAGTCGTGTCTTTGATTTGATTGATGAGCGTGGCTATGAGCCTAAGCAAGAAGAGGGCAGCCACACGATTAGTCAAGGCAATATCGCCTTTAAAAACGTCAGCTTTAGCTATGACGGTAAACGTCAGATTTTGGATAATATCTCCTTTGAGGTGAAAAAAGGTGAGACCATTGCCTTTGTCGGATCAACTGGCTCTGGTAAGTCCTCTATTATCAATGTCTTTATGCGTTTTTACGAGTTTCAAGCGGGTGAGATTCTCATCGATGGTGTGGACATCAGACACTACAGCAAGGAGGAGCTACGCAAGAACATTGGTTTAGTCCTGCAAGAGCCTTTTCTCTATCATGGCACCATTAGCTCCAATATCAAGATGTATCAGGATATTAGTGAGGAAGGGGTAAGGGCTGCAGCTGAGTTTGTGGATGCTAGCCATTTCATTGATAAGCTAGAGAAGGGCTATGACCAACCTGTTAGCGAGCGTGGCGGCAGCTTTTCA
The DNA here is from genome assembly GCF_900459405.1 of Streptococcus hyointestinalis. Lineage (NCBI taxonomy): Bacteria > Bacillati > Bacillota > Bacilli > Lactobacillales > Streptococcaceae > Streptococcus > Streptococcus hyointestinalis. Next base: position 1,722,407 of record NZ_UHFN01000007.1, on the reverse strand, counting down.
ACAGGGCAACGCCAGCTCCTAGCCTTTGCAAGGACAGTCGCCAGCAAGCCAAAGATTCTCATCCTTGATGAAGCGACCGCAAACATCGACTCTGAGACTGAAGCAACGGTGCAAGCCTCGCTTGAGAAAATGCGAAAAGGGCGCACCACCATTGCCATTGCCCACAGGCTATCCACTATCCAAGACGCTGACTGTATCTATGTGCTGGACAAGGGGCGTATCATCGAGCAAGGACGCCATGAAGAGCTCCTCGCCCAAAAAGGCACCTACTACCGCATGTATAGCCTGCAAGCAGGGATGATGAATAATTAAAAACAAGCTCTTGTAAAGAGCTTGTTTTTTTGTCACTGAAAATATGGTAAAATGGAGAAGTCTATTGACAAATCTGATGGAGGTTCTATAATGACTGAAGAAAGAAAGAAAGAAAGAAAGAAAGAAAGAAAGAAAGAAAGAAAGAAAGAAATCTTTATTAGTAGGTGAACACACAGGTCTTGAGAAACTAGACCTGTCTTCAGCGTGCCTACGCAAAGAGTATATAGAACAAATCGGTCGTCTTTTTCCTAGTGTCTTGACGGAGGACAGGGGAGAGGACGGCTTTTTGCGTGCTGGGATTGACTTTGATAAACTAAAAGATATCCTCGCACCAGCGCTGGCAGAAGGGCAAGAGACCTATGAGTTTCGCTGGGTAGGCAAAAGTAAGGCTATGCGTGAAGCAGGTCAGGCGACGACCAAGACCCTGCGCCCTGACCTTGATGAGAGTGTAGACTTTGACCAGTCGGAGAATGTCTTTATCACAGGGGATAACCTCGAGGCACTCAAAATCCTGCAAGAGAGCTATCTGGGGGTGATTGACATGATTTATATCGACCCGCCCTACAATACGGGCAAGGACTTTGTCTATAAGGATAATTTCCACAAGACAGTAGCAGAGCAGGACGAAGCGGAGGGCAATCTCGATGAGGAGGGCAACCGTCTCTATAAAAATGAAAAGACCAATCCTCGCTACCACAGCGACTGGCTCAATATGATGTACCCTCGCCTAGTCCTTGCCCGCAACCTCCTCAAAGACAGTGGCGTTATCTTTATCTCCATTGACGACAACGAACAAGCCAACCTCAAAGCTATCTGTGATGAGATATTTGGGGAGGAGAATTTTGTTTGCAATTTCGCTAGAACGACTCGAAAAGGTGGAGGGAGTATGTCTAAATACGTTTCTACAGATCATGAGAGCTTGTTATTGTATTCAAAAAACATTGGTAAAAAAGAAAGATTTTATACGCCGTATAGTCCAGAGTATTTGAAACGTTACAGTTACGAAGACCATATAGGACGATATTTTTGGGATACCTTTTCTAGAAATAGGCAAGGGAGTTCGAATATATATTCAATAAAATTTCCAAATGGAGAAATGGTTGAGAAAGCTTGGATATACAAGGAGGATAAATTTAAAGAATTACTTGAGAAAGGAGAGATACGATTTCTTGAACAAAGCAATGGAAACTATTCACTACAGATTAAACAGCGAATATCTACCGAAGGACAGATAATGAGAAGTGAATTAAGAGATTTTCCGAATAGTTTGGGAACGGAAAGAGTAAATAGTTTATTGGGGCGAGATATATTTAGTTATTCTAAACCAATTGAATTATTAAAATATTTACTATTTCCACAAGGAAAGAAGTCCCTCATCCTCGACTTCTTCGCAGGCTCTGCAACCACAGCTGATGCCGTTATGCAATTAAACGCAGAAGACGGTGGCAATCGCAAGTACATTCTTTGTACGCTGGATGAAAAAGTAGCGGACAAGTCTGCTGCCCAGCAGGCAGGCTATGCGACCATTGACCAGATTTCCCGTGAGCGTATCAGACGGGCAGCGGATAAGATTCGTAAGGAACAGCCTGACAAGGCAAAAGACCTTGACCTTGGTTTCCGTGCCTTTAGGGTAGACGAGTCCAACTTCCGTGATGTGTCGAAAGCTCCGAGTGAGTTCGTGCAGGGCAATCTCTTGGAGAGCGTGGACAATATCCGTGAGGACGCAACAGCCCTTGATTTGCTTTTCCAAGTTATGCTCGCTTGGGGCAGTAGGCTGTCTCTTAAAATTTCTGAGCAAAAGCTGGAGGACAACACCATCTATAGTGTGGATGAGGGCAGTTTCATTGCCTGCTTTGATGACCGTATCACAGAAGAAACTATCCGAGCTATTGCCCAGCAAAAGCCACAGCGTGCGGTCTTCAAAGACACTAGCTTTACACACTCAGCCGATAAAATCAATCTCACCCAAATCTTCAAAGAAGTCAGTCCAGAAACCCAAGTAAAGGTGGTGTAGCTATGTCCCGCAAATCCAAACAAATAGACAAGAAAAAACAAAACACAATCGACATCGACAAAAAAGCTTTAGAAGAGCTTAGGAAACGTTGGTATATTTTTTAGGAGAAGGAAAAAGTTCACTTTTTGTCTTCCCTAGACCTTAGCGAGCTGGAAAAGTTCACTTTTTATCTTCCCTAGCTTCTAGGCTTAATAAAAAGTTTACTTTTTGAAGTGTAGAGAAGCTGAGGAACGCTTGCAAGATAACTTTTTTCCTCGCCTAGACTTTAGGCAAGCAATTTTTCATAAAAAGGAGAGAAATACATGGTAACCCTAAACACATACAATATCAAACCCCTAACGGCAACGGCGCTAGACAATGCTAGCTTTTACCAGCTGATAGCTGACACTCTTGATAGTCTCGAGCGCTTTATCAGTGAGGAGAGCGCAGAGGTCATCTATCAGACCAAGGCAGATGAGCTCAAAAAATTGCTAGCAGGCTATGACGGCACTAAAAAAACGCAGACCAAAAGCCAAACCGCAGGCACGCTAGAGCAGGCGGATGAGGAGCGTGATGATGCGCTGACGACACTCACAAACTTTGTCAAAGCTTATGCCAAGGTCAAGGATGCAGAGAGCCAAGCTGCCTATAGCACCTTAGCTACTATCCTCAAAGACCACAAGGTCACAACCACCAGTAGCTATGAAAAAGAAAGCGCAGCGATTGCTAGCCTCCTAAAAGCATTTAGTAGCGAAAAAGCACAAGAAGCCCTTGAGACCCTTAATCTAACCCCACATGTCACCACACTTCAAAGCGCTCAAAAAGCTTTTGATAAAGCCTACAAGGCAAGAATCGCTGAGCAAAAGGCAAAACCAGTTAGCCAGACCAGAGAACTTCGCCGTCAACTGCTTGAGCTCTACAACTTTATCATCGACTTTACCGCTATCAACGCTTACGCCTATCCTGAAAAAGCGGAGCTTGTCGACCTCCACAAGGAGCTCAACACTATTCGCTCACGCTACAAAAAACGCAAAAGCACCAAGACAAACGAGGTAGCCCATGAAACTACAGTTTAAGGAACAAGCCTTTCAGCTAGAGGCAGTAGATAGTGTCGCTGACCTCTTTGAAGGGCAAAGAGAACTGAATGAAATCATAAAAATAGAAAGCGAGTTATTCGGTAGCTATCACCTCAACGCTCCCATCAAACTAGGACGTGAGACGCTCTTAAAACGTGTTCAAAAGACCCAGATAAAGCACAAACTCACCCCCTCAGAAGCGTTGAGCCTTGAACGGTTTGATGACAGAGACAGCTATAACTTCTCCATCGAGATGGAGACAGGGACGGGTAAGACCTACACCTATATCCGTACCATCATGGAGCTCAATAAACGCTACGGTTGGCTCAAGTTCATCATCGTCGTGCCGTCTATCGCCATTCGTGAGGGTGTTGCCAAGTCCTTTGAGACTATGAGCGAGCATTTTCGCCTGCATTATGGCAAAAGCCCTAAGTCTTTTATCTATGACTCCAGCAATATCGTTGCTATTAAGGACTTTGCCACAAGCCCTGATATTGAGGTCATGATTATTAACAGTCAAGCCTTTAATGCACGAGGAAAGGACGCTAGACGTATCCATATGGCACAAGAAAGCATGGCTTATCAAGTGCCGATGGATGTTATTGCCATGACCCGTCCTATTGTTATCATTGATGAGCCACAGTCGGTCGAGGGCAAGCAGACCAAGAAAAATCTCAAGGACTTTAAGCCCCTCTTTACCCTGCGCTATTCTGCCACGCATAAGGACAAGCACGACATGCTCTATAGATTAGACGCTATGGATGCTTACAATCAACAGTTGGTCAAAAAGATAGCGGTCAAAAGCATTGCACAGACCAACCTCATGGGGACAAGTGGTTATCTCTATCTGCAAGCACTCATCCCTCAAGCACAGGGCGCACCCAAAGCGAGAATAGAGTTTGAGCAAAAGACCAAGTCTGGTATCAAGCGTACTACAAAGCTGGTCTCAGCTCCTTTTGACCTTTATCAAGCGTCTGGTGAGCTAACATCCTATCAAGGCATGGTTTTGCAGGACTTTGACGCTAGACCCTGGTCAAACAGCATTCAAGTAGGGCTCACCAAGCGTTTAGGCGTGGGTGAGGTCATGGGAGACATTGCCGAGCTTGATTTGCGTCGCTTACAGATACGTGAGACCATAAAGACTCACCTGCAAAAAGAAGCTATGCTTTATCAGCGAGGTATCAAGGTGCTGTCCCTCTTTTTCATCGACCAAGTGGCACACTACAAAGCCTACGATGACAACCATCAAGCGCTAAACGGTGACTATGCGACTATCTTTGAGGAGGAGTATGACAAGCAGGTCAGCCGTTATCTAAGAGAGCACAAGCAGGAGCCAAACGGATATTATCGCTACTTGGAGCGTTATCAAGAGGCTAGACTTGTCCATGCGGGCTACTTTTCGATTGATAAGGTCAAAAAGTCCGATAAGACTATCTTTGTCGACTACAAGAAAAAGTCTGAAAAAGGCAAGGACTCCTCTGATAAGGACGCCTATGACCTCATCATGCGAGACAAGGAGCGTCTATTGTCCTTTGATGAGCCTGTACGCTTTATCTTTTCCCACTCGGCGCTCAAAGAAGGTTGGGATAATCCTAATGTCTTTCAGATTTGTACGCTCAAAACATCACATGCTGAAACCCGCAAACGTCAGGAAATCGGGCGAGGCATGCGCCTTTGTGTCAATCAAAATGGTAATCGTCAAGACGCTAGTCTCCTTGGTGAGTCTAAAGTACACGACATCAACAAACTCACCGTCATTGCCAATGAAAGCTACGATAGCTTTGCTAGAAGCTTGCAAGCAGAATTGCGTGAAGTCCTAAAAGACAAAGCCTATAAGCTTGACAGCAAATTCCTTTCAGGAAAGACCTTGACCAATGCTAATGGTGAGCAGCTCATCATGGATGAAGAATTGGCAGAACAAGTCCTTACCCAGCTCAAAATGCAGGGCTATCTGGATAAAGAAGGATTTCTGACAGAAACTTACTACAGTGAAAAAGAGGCTGGTCAGTTGTTTTTTGATAGCTCATTAGCAGGCTTTGAAGAGGCTATGGCAGACTTGATGGAGAAAGTTTCTCAACACATGCCTGTTGAAAATGCTAATCAAGCAGACTTTGCCTTTAAAGATGAGGTCAATGACGCTAAGCTCGAAGCCTTTAAAGACCTCTGGCAAACCATCAATAAAAAATCTGTCTACCGTGTCCATCTCGATGAGGACAAGCTAATAGGAGACGCTGTAAAAGCTATTAACAATCATCTCCACATCCAGCCTTTGATCTATAGCGTGCAAGAAACAGAAGTTACTAAGCTTGAAAAAGAGGGGCTCAAATCAGAGCTTACCAGCCAATCGGAAGAACGCATGACGCTCCCCCACATCACAGAGCGCTATGACCTGCTAGCAAGACTGAGCCAAGAAACAGACCTGACTAGGCAGACCCTAGCAAGGATACTGACACAGATAAGCCCAAGTAAGTTTGAGAAGTTTAAAGATAATCCAGAAGACTTTATCCGCCAAACAGCTAGCCTTATCAATGAACAAAAAGCCATCAGCATTGTTCAAAACATTGAGTATAAGCTCACAGGGAATAGCTACGATAGCGAGCGTTTTTATCAGACGACAGAGCGGGCAAAATTCCCAGAGTATGATAAGAATGTTCTTAAAGCGGAGTGCTCGATTTATAACTATATCAAGGTAGACTCAAATACTGAAAAAGACTTTCAAAGAGACTTAGAAACTTCCTCAGCTGTCAAGGTTTATGCCAAGTTACCGAGTTGGTTTCACATCAACACGCCTTTTGGTAATTACAATCCTGACTGGGCAATTGCTTTTCATAAAGGAAGTGTCAAGCATATCTACTTTATCGCTGAGACAAAAGGGTCTAGCAAGGAGACGGACCTTAGAGCCAAGGAAAAAAATAAAATAGACTGTGCTAGAGCGCATTTTAAAAAACTCCAAGCCGCAGGCTATCTAGAAGCTACTTGTCATTATGATGTGGTGAGTAGCTTTAGCGAACTCATGGCAAAAGCGAGCGATTAAGCGTCTTATCTATATTTATCTCTTCATTTTTGTTACAATAAAGGCAAATAAGAAAAGAGGTATGTTTATGACATTCGAAGAAATCCTACCGGGCTTAAAAGCCAAGAAAAAATATGTGCGCACGGGTTGGGGTGGCGCTGAAAATTATGTACAGCTCTTTGATACCCTAGAGGTTAATGGCGAGATGTTAGAGGTGACGCCTTACTTTCTCATCAATGTCTCTGGTGAGGGGGAGGGCTTTTCCATGTGGAGTCCAACGCCTTGTGACGTTTTAGCGACAGACTGGGTGGCTGTCGATGACTAAGCGTGTGCTGGTGACAGGTGCGGCTAGCGGTATCGGACAGGCGCAAATGCGTGCCTTTTGTCGTGCTGGCTATGAGGTTTTTGCGGTGGACAAGGATGTTATTTGCGAGCAGCAGGACAATCTCAGGACTTTGCAGCTGGATGTGACATCTGACTTAGAGACTTTATTTAGAGAGGTTTCGGATGTGGACATCATCTGCAACACCGCAGGTATCCTAGATGGCTACAAACCACTCCTTGAGCAGACCACGGAGGAGATGGAGCAGCTCTTTGCTATCAATCTCTATGCGCCTGCTCAGATTATGCGCCATTATCTGCCAAATATGCTTTTGCGCCAAGACGGCATTATCATCAATATGTGTTCTATTGCTTCTTTCTTAGCGGGTGGTGGTGGCGCAAGCTACACTGCTAGTAAGCATGCCCTTGCTGGGCTGACCAAGCAGGTGGCGCTTGATTATGCAGACAAGGGCATTCAGGTTTTTGGGATTGCGCCTGGAGCGGTCAAGACCGGCATGACAGCTAGCGACTTTGAGCCTGGCGGTCTAGCCGATTGGGTGGCGCAAGAAACGCCGATTAAGCGCTGGAGTTTGCCAGAGGAAATCGCAGAGCTGACTCTCTTTTTAGCGTCTGGCAAGGCAAGCTCCATGCAGGGCGAAATTGTCAAAATAGACGGAGGTTGGAGTCTGAAATAAAACAATATTTAAAAAATGGGAAAAAGATGTATTTTTTAAGGTTTGTTTAAGCTTTCGTCTGTAAAAGTCAATCTCTTTGTTAATAATGTTACACAAAGCCAATACGTTTGTCACCTTAAGCGTGTATGATAGATAACGTTGTTGATTGAGTCAACAAGTAATGCACTTACTTATTTGAGGTAAGTAGAGTAATATCATATTCTTAAGGAGAAGATACATGACAAACAAAATGAAATTACAATTATTGACAGTTGCAGGTGTGCTTGGTTTAGCTACAGCGGGTGTTGCAGCAAGCGCAGACAGCTACACTGTTCAATCTGGAGATACATTGTCAGCTATCGCAGCAAACCACAACACAACTGTGGATAAATTGGTAAGCCTAAACAACATTGCAAACAGCCACCTTATCTACGCTGGTCAAGTGTTAGAGCTTGACGAAGCAAGTGCTGCTGCAACTACAGCAACTGCAACAGAAGCGACAGCAGCAACTACTGCTGATACATCAAGCTACCAATCAAGCGTTGTATTGTCAAACGGCAACACAGCTGGTAGCGTCGGTGCTTACGCAGCTGCTCAAGTAGCTGCAGCAACTGGTACAAGTGCAAGCACATGGGAATACATCATCGCGAAAGAGTCAAACGGTAACGTGAACGCCTACAACCCATCAGGTGCGTCTGGTCTTTTCCAAACAATGCCAATCTGGGGTGACACATCAACTGTTGACGCACAAATCCAAGCCGCTATCCGTGCTTACCAATCATCAGGTTTTGGTGCGTGGGGCTTGTAATAGACTAAAAGCTAGCTTAAGCTAGCTTTTTTTGGTGTTCTTTGTTTGGTCAAGTTTTGTCAAAGTCTTTTAATCATGCTATAATCAGACTAGTACACAGGAAAAAGGAGAATATCTATGATTTGGTCACTAATAGTCGGTGCATTTATCGGATGGTTAGCGAGTCTCGTGACAGGTAAAGACCGCTCAATGGGCTGTATCTGGAATACCGTGGCAGGATTACTCGGTGCCTTTGTCGGACAACGTCTGTTTGGGGCCTGGGGAGCGCACCTAGCTGGTATGGCTGTCTTTCCCTCCATCCTAGGCGCTATTATCGTCATCGCTGTTGCCTCCCTCTTTTTCGGGGATAATTGAGAAAAGAGGTGAGAAGCATGATAAAAGCAGAAAGTATGTGGCAAGATTTTCTTGCCACTCGTCCTGACATTACTCAAGACATGGATGCTTGGGCTTTTGGTGTGGAGGCGAATACGCTAGCGGACTTGGTCTTAAAAGGTATCAAAACAGCGACCGCTTCCGCCTATGACTTGTATGAACTGGACAAGGAACCTCTACCACAAGAGGGGACTTATGATGTCGTTTTGGATAGCAAGGACGAGGCAGTTTGTATCATTGAAATCACAAAAGTTAGCTTAGTGCCTTTTTCTCAAGTATCAGCGCAGCATGCTTACAAGGAGGGTGAAGGTGATAGAAGCCTTGCTTACTGGCAAAAAGTGCATGAAACAATTTTCAGTAAGTGGTTTGATGAGTGCGGCTTGACCTTTAGTCCAGACAGTGTCATTGTCCTAGAAGAGTTTGAAGTGGTTTATCCAGAGAAAGAGGACGCAAAATGAAGTTAGCCTTGTTAGGAACGGGAAAAATCGTTGAGGAAGTCTTGCCTGTTTTAGAAAGAGTCACTGGCATTGAGCTGGTGGGGATTTTGTCCACACCACGGAGCTTAGAAAAAGCAGAGAAGCTAGCAAAGCGCTATGCTATGACGATTGCGACGAGTAAGTATGAGGACTTGTTACAGAGCGACGCTATTGATACAATTTACATCGGGACACCCAATAACACCCACTACGACTATGCCAAGAAAGCTCTGCTTGCAGGTAAGAACGTCATCTGTGAGAAACCTTTTACGCTTAAAAAAGCAGACTTAGAAGATTTGGTTGTTACCGCAAAAAAAGAAAAGGTCTTTTTGCTAGAAGCCATCACCAACCAATACCTGCCAAACTTTGATGTCATCAAAGAAGAGTTGACACATATAGGTGAGGTCAAGATTGTGGAGTGCAACTACTCACAATACTCTTCACGCTATGACGCCTTTAAGCGTGGTGAGATTGCGCCAGCCTTCGACCCAAAGATGGGCGGAGGGGCGCTCTATGACCTCAATATCTACAATATCCACCTTGTGGTGGGTCTCTTTGGCAAGCCCAAGTCGGTGACTTATCTGGCAAATAAAGAGCGTGGCGTGGACACCTCGGGGATTTTGGTAATGGACTTTGGAGTCTTTAAGTGCGTTTGTATCGCCGCCAAAGACTGTGCTGCTGAGGTGCGCTCGACCATTCAGGGTAATAAAGGCTCTATCGCTATATTAGGTCCGACAAATAGCCTGCCAACTGTCCAAGTGACCTTGAATGGCGAAAAGGCTCAAGTCATTGATGTCAATGCTGGCAAACACCGCATGCAAGCTGAGTTTGAAGTGTTTGAGCGTATCCTAGCTACTAAAGATACCAAGGCAGCCCAAGAAGCGCTAGAGCATAGCCTAGATGTGATGGACGTATTAGAGCGTGCGGCTCAATCCACAGACGAGACTAGGTCTCATGTGTGATTTTATGCTATATATGCTATAATAGTAGCAGTTTATTTATAGAAAATGAAGGATTGGTATTATGTCGAATTATGCAATTATTTTAGCTGCGGGTAAGGGTACTCGTATGAAGTCAGATTTACCTAAGGTCATGCACAAGGTTGCTGGTATCACCATGCTTGAGCATGTTTTTCGCAGTGTTCAGGCGATTAGCCCTAAAAAGACTGTGACCGTTATCGGACACAAGGCAGAGCTTGTGCGTCAGGTGTTAGGCGATGCGACGAGCTTTGTCCTTCAAGAGGAGCAACTGGGAACTGGGCATGCGGTCATGATGGCAGAAAAAGATTTAGCTAATCTTGACGGACAGACCTTGGTTATCGCTGGGGACACACCTTTGATTACTGGTGAGAGCTTGAAGAGCTTGATTGATTACCATGTCAATCACAAAAATATCGCAACGATTCTCACTGCGGACGCTAAAAATCCTTTTGGCTACGGGCGTATCATCCGCAACTCAGACGAGGAAGTGACCAAGATTGTCGAAGAAAAAGACGCCACAGACTTTGAAAAGCAAGTCACTGAAATCAACACAGGCACTTACGTCTTTGACAATAAACGCCTCTTTGAAGCGCTCAAAAATATCAATACCAACAATGCCCAAGGTGAGTATTATTTGACAGATGTTATTGGTATCTTTAAAGCAGCTGGTGAAAAGGTGGGAGCTTATAAACTGCGTGATTTCAACGAAAGTCTGGGTGTCAATGACCGTGCTGCTCTGTCTGTTGCTGAAGAGGTCATGAGAGAGCGTATCAACCGCAAACACATGCTAAATGGTGTCACTTTTACCAATCCTAAAGCGACTTACATTGACATTGACGTGGAGATTGGCGCAGACGCCCTCATCGAAGCTAATGTCACCCTCAAAGGGCACACTAAGATTGGTGAGGAGGTCACACTCACCAACGGCACTGCTATTATCGACTCGACTGTTGGAGCAAAAAGTGTCATTACCAGCTCAACCATTGAGCACTCTACGCTAGCTGATAGCGTAACGGTGGGTCCTTACGCTCATATCAGACCAGACTCTACTCTTGAGGCAGACGTCCACATCGGAAACTTTGTCGAGGTCAAGGGCTCTTATATCGGTGCGGACACCAAAGCAGGGCACCTCACTTATATCGGCAACGCTCAAGTAGGCAGCAAGGTCAACTTTGGTGCAGGCACTATCACGGTTAATTACGACGGTAAGTCTAAGTACAAGACCGTTATCGGAGATAATGTCTTTGTCGGCAGCAACTCAACCTTGATTGCTCCTGTGAAGATTGGGGATAATGCGCTGACAGCTGCGGGCTCTAGTATCGTTGAGGATGTGCCAGCAGATAGTATCGCTATTGGTCGAGCTCGTCAGGTCAACAAAGAAGGATACGCTAAAAATAAACCCCACCATCCATCTCAAAAGTGAGGAAAGCTATGGACTTTGAAGAAAAAACACTGAAGCGTACAGAGATTTTTGACGGTCAGATTTTTAAGGTTTGCTTAGATGAGGTCAAGCTGCCAAACAACCTTGGCACCTCAAAGCGTGAGCTGGTCTTTCATAAAGGCGCTGTCGCTGTTCTAGCTGTGACAGATGAGGGTAAGATTATCCTTGTCAAACAATACCGCAAGGCTATTGAGAGCGTGTCCTACGAGATTCCAGCTGGAAAGCTCGAAGAGGGCGAAGCAGGTTTTGAGCAAGAAGCGGCGAGCCGTGAACTCGAGGAGGAGACAGGCTACCAAGGTCAGCTCACACCCCTTTATACCTTTTACACAGCTATTGGTTTTTCCAATGAAAAAATCACGCTCTATCTAGCGGACAAGCTCCAAAAAGTGGACAATCCTCGCCCACAAGATGAAGATGAGGTTATTGAGCTGTTTGGACTCAGCTATGAGGAGTGTATGAAGCTGGTCGAATCTGGGCAGATCTGTGATGCCAAGACACTTATCGCTCTACAATATTATGCGCTGAATTACGGAGGTGATGCCTAGTGGGAAAGCCCCTTCTTACAGATGACATCATTGAAAAAGCAAAGCGTGGCGAGCTGCGTGATGAGGACTTGTATGGAGAGGACTTTCAGTCTGATGATGGTGTTCCTCATATCTACAAGAGCCGAAGAATCGAGCAGGAGAAGCGCAAAGCCTTTAGACGAAAGTTAAATGTGATACTAGGGATTGTGCTACTCTTGATTGCTGCCCTAGTCTATGCTGTTTTTTATTTGTGAGGTAAGATGAAGATTGGAATTATTGCTGCCATGGAGCAGGAATTGCGCCTATTGGTAGATAGATTAGAAGACACAAAAACAACGACCCACTTAGGAAATACCTACTACAGCGGAAAGTTGGGTAAACATGATGTGGTGCTGGTACAGTCCGGTGTCGGCAAGGTCATGTCAGCCATGAGTGTGGCTGTTTTGGTGGATGATTTTGAGGTGGAGGCTGTTATCAATACAGGCTCTGCAGGTGCTGTGGCAGAAGGCATTGCTATTGGTGATGTTGTTGTTGCTAGTCGTTTGGTTTACCACGATGTAGATTTGACTGCCTTTGGCTACGCTTACGGGCAAATGTCTATGCAGCCGCTCTATTTTGAGTCAGATGAGCGCTTTGTGGCGGTCTTTGAGGAGACGCTGAGAGAGCAGAAAGTCGCAAGCCATATCGGCTTAATCGCAACGGGAGATAGCTTTATCGCTGGTCAAGACAAGATTGACCGCATTAAGACAGCTTTTCCAGAAGTGCTAGCCGTTGAGATGGAGGGAGCTGCTATTGCGCAAGCTGCGCACGCTACAAACTGCCCCTTCATCGTCGTCAGAGCCATGAGCGATACCGCAAGCCACGATGCCAACATCACCTTTGATGAGTTCATCATAGAAGCAGGTAAACGCTCTGCAAAGACGCTAATCGCCTTTTTGGAGAAATTATAAATAAAAAAACGGCAAGAGCCGTTTTTTTACGTATCATCCTTTTAATCAAACTGATAATCTTTGACGATTTTGATGGATTTGATGGTGACGTCAGTTTTTGGTTTGTTGCTGTCGTCTGTTTCGACTTGGGCGATTTTATCCACAACGTCCATGCCGCTGATGACTTGTCCAAAGACAGTGTACTGACCGTCAAGGTCAGGGTTTCCGCCTTTTTTGTAGGCGTCAATAATCGCTTTTGGATACTTGCTGGTGCTTAGAGAACTAGCATTATCTGTACTGTTTTGATTGATGTAGAACTGACTACCGTTGGTGTCCTCGCCTTTATTTGCCATAGCAAGGCTGCCACGGATGTTGTAGAGATAAGGGCTAATCTCATTTTTAAAACCATTGCCAGAGTCAATGCTCTTGTCTTTGCCTTTCCAGATGGACTTGCCACCGCTACCGTCCCCATTTGGGTCACCGGATTGGACGATGAAGTTGTTGATAACACGGTGGAAAGTCAGATTGTCATAGTAACCTTCCTTGGCGTGTGTGAGGAAGTTTTCCACAGCGAGCGGAGCATATTTTGGAAAGAGCTTGATGGTAATATCTCCTAGCGACGTTGTCATGATGACTTCGGCTTCGTCTTTTGCGACGGTATCTGTTAATTGTGGAAAGGCGGAAGCTTTAGCTTTAAGCGCTTTTTGCAATTCTTTTTGGGCTTTTTCTTCAGCCGCTTGGCTGGAGCTTGCAGCGATTTTTTGATCCACGTAATCATCTCCCCTCAAGGCACGCTCAACACTTTCACAACCTGCTAGAGTGAGCAGACCAACTAGCAGTAAGGATAGCACTCCCCATTTTTTCATAAACGTCATTTCCTCCAAGAGCTTTTTTCTTAATTGTAACACAGAAGGCAGGATTTCTCTATGAAAATCCTATTAAAGCCTTCTTTTTTGCCATTTTTCTAAGTGTCCAAAATATGGTATAATAAAAGTTACGATTATTTAGATTAACGTAGGAAGGTTATATGGCAAAAGCAAGAAAGTCTGGAAAAAAAGGGCGCAAAACACGGCGTCCAACAAAGGCAGAGCAGGAAAAGCAAAAAGCATTTCAGCGGATGTTGATAGCATTTGGGACAGCTTTTGTCCTCTTTTTTGCCATTATTCGCTTGGGAGCTTTTGGGGTCACGGTGTATAATGTCATCCGATTTGCGGTGGGAAGTCTTGCTTATCTGGTGATGTTTGCGGTGTTGGTGTACCTTTTTGCCTTTCGCTGGGTCAAAAAGCACGAGGGTATTGTCAGCGGTTTTGTGGTGCTGATGATAGGGCTTTTGATTGAATGGCAGGCGTATTTGTTTGCCCTTCCAGCCAATCGTGGTAAGGATGTCTTTGTCCAAACCGCACAGCTCTTGACCAGTGACCTCCTAGCGTTTAAGGTAACGCATTTTGTGGGTGGTGGCATGCTTGGAGCGCTTATCTATAAGCCAACAGCCTTTCTCTTCTCCAATGTCGGCTCTTTTATGATTGGAGCTCTGTTTATCCTACTAGGCGCTTTTTTGATGGGACCTTGGGATGTCTATGATGTTGTGGACTTTGCGCAGGCTAGTTACCAAAAATTGGCGCAAAAGCACGAAGCAAATAAGCAAAAACGCTTTGTCAAAAAAGAAGAAAAGGCTGCTAAAAAAGAGGAAGAAAAACGCTTAAAAGAAGAACAAGCAGCGCAGGAAGCTGAAAAACGCCTCAGTGAGTTAGACGTAGACCCTGAGACAGGCGAGATTTTAGCAGATAGCGCAGAAAAAGAGGACATACCACAAGTTTTCCCAGAAATCCTAGACCATCAAGAGCTAGAGGGAACTGTGGATGAGCCTGAAAAGGCTTCTGCTAACGAAGATGTCGTCTATGATATGGACGACTTGGAGGACGAGGAGACACTTGCTGTCGACTTTAGTCCTAAGACCTTGCTCCAGTATAAACTGCCGACCATCGACCTCTTTGCACCGGATAAGCCTAAAAACCAATCCAAGGAAAAAAATATCGTCCGCAAGAACATCGCTGTTTTGGAGGATACTTTCAAGAGTTTTGGAATTGATGTCAAGGTTGAGCGTGCTGAGATTGGTCCATCTGTGACCAAGTACGAGGTCAAGCCTGCTGTTGGTGTTCGGGTCAATCGTATCTCAAATCTAGCGGACGACCTAGCTCTAGCTCTAGCAGCCAAGGACGTCCGCATAGAAGCCCCTATTCCTGGTAAGTCCTTGGTCGGTATTGAAGTGCCAAACTCTGAGATTGCCACCGTTTCTTTCCGTGAATTGTGGGAGCAGGCAAAGACTAATCCCAACCATCTCCTAGAAGTGCCGCTTGGTAAGGCAGTCAATGGCACAGCTCGCAGTTTTGATTTGGCGAAAATGCCCCACCTTCTCGTTGCCGGCTCAACGGGTTCTGGGAAATCCGTGGCGGTTAATGGCATGATTGCCAGTATCCTGATGAAAGCTCGTCCTGATCAGGTCAAATTTTTGATGATTGACCCCAAGATGGTAGAACTATCGGTCTACAATGATATTCCGCACCTTTTGATTCCTGTCGTTACTAACCCTAGAAAAGCCAGCCGAGCGCTGCAAAAGGTCGTTGATGAGATGGAAAAGCGTTACGAGCTCTTTAGCCACTTTGGTGTGCGCAACATCGCTGGCTACAATGCCAAGGTTGAAGCCTTTAACCAGCAGTCTGAGCAAAAGCACATCCCGCTTCCGCTCATTGTCGTTATTGTCGATGAGTTGGCGGACTTGATGATGGTGGCTAGTAAGGAAGTCGAAGACGCCATTATCCGCCTAGGGCAAAAGGCACGTGCTGCAGGGATTCACATGATTTTAGCGACGCAGCGTCCGTCTGTGGATGTTATCTCTGGGCTCATCAAGGCAAATGTCCCTTCTCGTGTCGCCTTTGCGGTTTCTAGCGGGACAGACAGCCGTACCATTTTAGATGAGAATGGCGCTGAAAAACTCCTTGGTCGAGGCGATATGCTCTTTAAGCCTATTGATGAAAATCACCCAGTGCGCCTGCAAGGTTCCTTCATCTCTGATGATGATGTGGAGCGGATTGTCAGCTTTATCAAAGACCAAGCAGAAGCCGACTACGACGAGAGCTTTGACCCTGGTGAGGTTTCTGAGCAAGACATTGCCTCTGGGCAAAAAGGTGCTTCTGATGGGGACGGCTTGTTTGAAGAGGCAAAAGCACTTGTCATAGAAAGCCAAAAAGCGAGCGCTTCTATGCTACAGCGTAGACTCTCTGTCGGTTTCCCACGGGCAACACGCCTCATGGAAGAATTAGAAGCAGCTGGTGTCATTGGTCCAGCCGAAGGGACTAAACCACGTAAAGTTCTGATAAACAAGGAAGAATAGCAAGAAAAAAGCGACTATTTCTTTAAATTGTCGCTGAAATGTGATAAAATAAACAAGTAAATAAAAAAAGAAGAGGTATGTGAAATGTCACGTAAACCATTTATCGCTGGTAACTGGAAAATGAACAAAAACCCACAAGAAGCAAAAGCTTTTGTGGAAGCTGTTGTTGGTAAATTGCCATCAGCTGACCTTGTAGAAGCAGGAATCGCTGCACCAGCTGTTGACTTGTCAACTGTTCTTGAAGCTGCTAAAGGTTCAAACCTTAAAATCGCTGCTCAAAACGCTTACTTTGAAAACGCAGGTGCTTTCACAGGTGAAACAAGCCCACAAGTGCTTAAAGAAATGGGAACTGACTACGTGGTTATCGGTCACTCAGAACGTCGTGACTACTTCCATGAAACAGACGAAGACATCAACAAAAAAGCAAAAGCTATCTTTGCAAACGGTATGACTCCAATCATCTGCTGTGGTGAGTCTCTTGAAACCTATGAAGCTGGTAAAGCAGCTGAGTTCGTTGGTAGCCAAGTATCAGCAGCCCTTGCAGGATTGAGCGCTGAACAAGTCGCTGCTACAGTTATCGCATACGAGCCAATCTGGGCTATCGGTACTGGTAAATCAGCTACTCAAGACGACGCTCAAAACATGTGTAAAACAGTTCGTGACGTTGTCGCTAAAGACTTCGGTCAAGACGTTGCTGACAAAGTACGTATCCAATACGGTGGTTCTGTAAAACCTGAAAACGTTGCAGCTTACATGGCTTGCCCAGACGTTGACGGTGCTTTGGTTGGTGGAGCTTCTCTTGAAGCAGAAAGCTTCCTTGCTCTTCTTGACTTCGTCAAATAATACATCAGAAAAACACTTGAGTCACTCAAGTGTTTTTTATGTTGTCATAGAATAAAAAAGCTGAAAATCAGCTTTTTAATTCGTAGCAGGAATGGAGATTTCAATTAGATTAGCTGTGTGCAAGGTTTTAATCTTGTCTAAAAGTGCAATGTTGTGGTCGATTTTTCGCTTGAGGAAAAACTCACGGATAGCCTCAAGCTCACTGTCCTTGATAGCACGGTATTTGTTTGAAATCAAGATTTCAAAGTGGTAAGGGGCTTGGGTAAAGACCACGTCGGTATTGCCAGCTGAGTAAGTTTCGACCAGAGTAGCATCGGTATTTGTGAGTTGCCCTTGAACCAACTCGGCATGGCTACTGGTTGTATTGATGAGCCTCATAGGGAACCTCCTATCGTTTTCTTTGTTCTATTATAGCACTTATTGGATGGAAAATCCGTAAAATTGCGGTTTTAATGATGTTTTTTTTGCCATTCTTCGACCCCGTAGCGGTGACTGCCACGTTTTAATTTTCTTTTGGCTTCCTCAATATCAAACCAAGCGATATGGTTGAAATCTTCTAAGGGCTTGCCAGCCACAGTGTAGTTTGTCACCTCATAGAGGTAGGCTGGGTTATAAAAGTAAGTATCTCGGTGGCTAGAGTAAAAATACTCATCGGCCTGACCGTAGTAGTAGCCAACTGTAGCCGTAAAGCCCAGCTCTTCAATCAACTCACGCTCTAGCGCTTTGAGCTGATTTTCTCCAGCCTCAATCTCGCCACCTGGTAAAAACCAAGAGCCGTTAGGGGCTTGGACGAGGACAAGCTGTGTTTTGTCTTCATTTAGGATGATGGCATAGACACCATAGCGGGCTGTGTAAGTGACGTCGTCTTTTTTTTCTCCAAAGTTCGGAATGCTCATAGGGTCTCCTTCTGATTCAAAATAATCCTTAGTGGTATTATACTAAATTTTGAAAGAAAATTCTGTAATTTTGTCTTAAAAAAGCAATCTTCCTAAGAAGATTGCTTTTAGTGTTTTAGTTAGCTGCGACCTCTTCGCTGGCTTTCTCGTGCTTTTTAGCGGACTTAATAAAGATGTCGCCCTTGCTGTTGAGGACAGCTTTCAAGTGTTTTTCGCTAGGATGTTCAAGATAGAAGTCAGTGATAGCGTCTTCGATGTGGTCTTGGATGGTACGACGTAGTGGACGAGCCCCCATTTTTGGATTGTATCCAAGATCGACCAGTTTTTCCTTTACTTTGTCTGTGACATCAAGATGGATGTCATTAACCGCAAGACGGCTATTGACAGTATCCAGCATAAGATCAACGATATGAAGGAGATTGTCCTTGCTAAGTGCCTTGAACTCGATGATACCGTCAAAACGGTTCATAAACTCAGGGCTAAAGAAGTTGCCAAGCTCACCAAGAACAGAGTGCGTGCGTCCTTCACGACTAGCTCCAAAACCAACGCTGGCTTCGGTTTTGCCTGTTCCGGCGTTTGAGGTCATGATGATGATGGTATCCTTGAAGCTGACCGTGCGTCCTTGACCGTCTGTGAGACGTCCGTCATCAAGCACTTGAAGGAACATGTGCATGACGTCTGGGTGTGCCTTTTCGACCTCATCCAGTAAGATGAGTGAGTAGGGATTTCTGCGGACTTTTTCGGTCAATTGTCCCGCTTCGTCGTAGCCGACATATCCTGGAGGCGCTCCGACCAGTTTTGCGACAGCGTGTTTTTCCATGTATTCACTCATGTCAAAGCGAATCATGCTATCTGCTGAACCAAAGAGCTCAATTGCCAGTTGTTTAGACAGCTCAGTCTTTCCGACACCTGTCGGTCCGACAAAGAGGAAGCTTCCGATTGGACGGTTTGGTGAGCCAAGTCCTACACGATTTCTGCGGATGGCTTTAGCGATTTTATCGACAGCGTCGTTTTGTCCGATGACGTGTTTTTTCAGATCATCAGCCAGATTTATCAATTGAGACTGTTCTTTTTCTTTCAAATCACCAACAGGGATGTTGGTTTTTTCTTCGATGATATGTTCGATTGTTTTTTCTGTAATGACGGGTGTGTCTTGGTCATCGATTTTTTGCTTTTGCATTTCCTTGTATTTGGCAATCTGGTCACGGAAGTAAGCAGCACGCTCAAAGTCTTCGTCACGTGTGGCTTGTGATTTGAGATTTTCTGCCTCAATTAAGCGCTGATCGATTTCCTTAGGATCGACAAAGTTAAGGGTCAAGTTCATCTTAGAGCCAGCCTCATCCAAGAGGTCAATAGCCTTGTCAGGCAAGAAGCGATCTTGGATGTAGCGGTTGGATAGGATAGCAGAAGCCTTGATAGCCTCGTCGCTGTACTTGACGTGGTGGTAATCTTCGTATTTCTTTTGGATACCTTTTAGGATGGTGATGGTCTCATCTACGCTTGGCTCATCGACCTTGACAGGTTGCATACGACGCTCAAGCGCAGCGTCTTTTTCGATGATACGGTATTCATTGAGTGTGGTTGCACCGACCAGTTGCAATTCGCCACGAGCAAGAGCTGGTTTTAGGATGTTTCCAGCATCCATATTGCCATCGCCTGCTGAGCCTGCTCCGACAATCTCGTGAATTTCATCGATGAAGAGGATGACGTCTTTACGCTCACGGATTTCTTCCATGAGTTTTTGCATGCGCTCTTCAAATTGCCCACGAATGCCGGTACCTTGCACGAGACTTACCACATCAAGGCGGATAACTTGCTTGGCTTGGAGTTTTTGAGGGACATCTCCGTCCACAATCTTTTGCGCTAAGCCTTCCACAACGGCAGTTTTACCAACACCAGGTTCACCGATGAGGACAGGATTGTTTTTGGTTCTGCGGTTCAAAATCTCAATGACACGCACAATCTCGCTGTCACGTCCGATGACAGGGTCAATATCGCCACGGCGAGCAAGGTCAGTGACGTTGATACCAAACTCCTCTAGGAGACCTTGTGGTTGATTGTTTGCTTGCTGAGCATTTGGACGGTTGTTGTTGCCGTTGCCACCACGATTACCACCAGACTGTGTCGGAGGTGTATTTGGCAAATCTTGACCGCCAAAGGCACGGAAGTTATTGAGGTCGCCAAAGAAATCGTCAAAGAAAGGATTGATACCACTGGCTTGATTTTGTTGGCGATTATTATTTGCGTCATTTAAGCCTGCAAAAAAGGCGTTGTTAGGATCAGTTTTGATAATTTGATAGCAGTTTTGGCAAAGGTCAACCTGCTTTTGTTGACCATTAACATTAGTATAGAGGTGAATAGTTGCTTCGTTTAAGTTACAATTTTGACAGAGCATAGAATACCCCTTTCTTCTCTTAATCACTATTAGCGGCAAAGCTAGACGTGCTCTACCACATTTGACCTAGTTATTAGTCAAAGTTGGTCAAACTTCATAATCCTATTATAGCACCCCTTTTGTAGAAAGCAAGCGAAAAGATTGTAAAATTAGCACTCGTGATGAAGAGTGCTAATTCAGCTGACAAACAAAGAGAATCACACTTTTTCTTGTCGTAAGAGCGCTTTTTATGGTAAAATAAGAGTGATTAAAAACTTAGAGGAGAACTAAAATGGAATCACATTTGGTGAGAATCATCAATCGTTTAGAATTGATGGCAACAGATGGTGGTAATCTTAAACGTAATTTTGAACGTGATGGCGTTGTTGTGGCAGAGGTATCTTTTAGCAACGATGCTGAAAACGGACCTGTTTTCACACTTCGTGACGTCAATGCACGTGAGACCTATTCATTTGATAGCATTGATTTGATTGCGATGGAAATTTACGATTTGTTGTATTAAATCATGATGTCCTGAGCAGTGCTCAGGATTTTTTATTAGAGATAGAGACGTTTGACTTGCTTTTTTTGCAATTTTATGCGATAGAGTCGGTCTTGTTATCTATTAGCTAAAAGTATCGACTTATGCCGTTATTGGTGGATTTGTCGGATGTTTTTCTTACTAAAATCAACAAGCCTCGTTGTGATAATAAAAAATAAAAGAAAAATGAAAGTTAGGTATTGTATTTTTATTCAAGATGTAGTATAATATTCTCTATATCATCAAAAAGGAGAAGAAAGCTTTATGGATTTTTCATTCATACCGCAATATCTTGATTATTTTAACTATGGCGTGCTTGTCACGATTATGATTTCAGTCTGCGTGGTCTTTTTTGGGACGATTATCGGGGTTTTAGCCGCTCTTATCAAGCGCAGCCACTGGGTCATCAATGGACATGAAATTAAAATTTTTAAATGGATTGTGAGTTTCTATGTCTGGGTCTTTCGTGGAACACCGATGTTGGTGCAAATCGCTATCGCCTTTGCTTGGATGAGTTTCTTCAATGGTCTGCCAACCGTTGGCTTTGGTGTGATTGATATGGATTTTTCACGGATTATGCCAGGTATTGTCATCTTGTCACTGAATAGCGGAGCTTATATATCTGAGATTGTTCGAGCTGGGATTGACGCTGTACCAAAAGGGCAGCTAGAAGCAGCTTACTCTCTTGGTATTCGTCCGCTAAAAGCTATGCGCTATGTCATTTTACCGCAAGCACTGAAAAATATCCTGCCTGCTTTGGGCAATGAATTTATCACAATTGTCAAAGACAGCTCGCTTTTACAAACGATTGGTATCATGGAACTTTGGGGTGGTGCAACAACTATCCAAGCTAAAACTTACATTCCTTTGACACCCTACTTGTTTGCTGCCTTTTACTATTTGATTGTGACGACAGTGCTTACTTGGTTATTAAAACTCATGGAAAATCGTTTAGGTAAAGGAGAAAGCAAGGCATGACAGAAACCATTCTTTCAATCAAAGATTTACACAAGTCTTTTGGCAAAAATGAAGTGCTAAAAGGCATTGACCTTGATGTGCATAAGGGCGAGGTTATTGCTATTATCGGACCATCTGGTTCTGGGAAATCCACTTTTTTGCGCACTATGAATTTGCTTGAGGTACCAACAAAAGGGACGATTCACTTTGAAGGTGTGGATATTACTGATAAGTCAAACGACATCTTTAAAATGCGTGAAAAGATGGGCATGGTCTTTCAGCAGTTTAACCTCTTTTTGAACATGTCTGTTTTAGATAACATCACGCTCTCTCCTATCAAGACAAAAGGTATTGATAAGGCAAGCGCTCAAAAGAAAGCTTATGAGTTGCTTGAGAAGGTCGGGCTACGTGATAAGGCAGACGCTAATCCGCAGAGTTTGTCGGGTGGTCAGCAGCAGCGTATTGCTATCGCACGTGGATTAGCCATGGATCCTGATGTGCTCTTGTTTGACGAGCCAACTTCAGCGCTTGACCCAGAGATGGTCGGTGAGGTGCTAGGAGTTATGCAGGATCTTGCCAAGTCAGGGATGACCATGGTTATTGTCACACACGAGATGGGCTTTGCTCGTGAGGTGGCTGACCGTGTGATTTTTATGGATGGTGGACACATCATCGAAGAAGGCACACCAGGAGAGGTCTTTGAGCATACCAAAGAAGAACGGACAAAAGATTTCCTCAGCAAAGTGCTCTAATGAATGTAGCCGAACCTTGGTTCGGCTTTTTATAATGATTATAATATTGAATTTTCAGTAAATTGAGGGTTTCTTTGTGATATAATAGTCAAAGTAGTTGATAGTCTATGTTTATGGAGGACAAGAAGTTGATTTTACAAGATGCCAAACTTGGGATTGACTACGAAGTTCTAGGTATTGACCTCTCAAAAGAGAGTGTCAAGCACCTCTCGCATTTGGGGCTGACTGTGGGGAGCCGTCTGCGCCTTGTGGCAAAGACCAAAAGCAGCGCCATCATGATGTTAAAAGGGAGTCGCCTAGCCTTTGATAGCTCGATTACAAGTCATATAGATGTTGCTGTTTGTAAGGATGACAAGCAGCAGTCCATTCCATTGTCGGACTTGAGCGTGGGCTCTTATGCTTATGTCGAAGGGATTTATGCGAGTAGCGAAACCAAGCGACGCTTGATGGATATGGGATTGACACGCCATACCAAGATTTATCTGAGAAAGGTGGCGCCTTTAGGCGACCCACTGGAGCTAACGCTTCGAGGCTATGAGCTGACCCTTAGAAAGTCTGAAGCCCAGCTCATTGCAGTCCTACCAAGTGAAAAAGGAGAAGAATAGTGACAGAAATTGCCTTAATTGGAAATCCAAATAGTGGTAAAACGACCCTTTTCAATCTCCTAACAGGCTCTAATCAGCGTGTGGGAAACTGGCCTGGGGTTACCGTTGAGCGTAAAAGCGGTACGGTTAAAAAGCAGGCAGATGTCCTCGTGCAGGATTTGCCAGGGATTTACTCCATGTCGCCCTATACGCCAGAAGAAAAGGTGGCAAGAGACTATCTACTTAGTCAGCATGCAGACAGTATCTTAAACGTGGTCGACAGCACCAATCTGGAGCGCAATCTCTATCTGACCACCCAGCTCATCGAAACAGGTATACCTGTGACGCTGGCGCTCAATATGGCAGATGTGCTCAAGCACCAAGGCAAGAGCATTTCAGTGGATAAACTGTCCTATCAGCTGGGTGTGCCAGTTGTGCTCACCAGCGCTACGCAAGGAACTGGTGTCACCAAGGCGCTAGCTAAAGCGAAGCAAACGACAAAAGCCAGTGTGGATGAAGTGGTAATGCCGACCTATGATGATAAGCTTGAGGCAGCACTCTCACAAATCATCGAGGTGCTAGGCAACAGCGTACCTGAGCGTTCACAGCGTTTTTATGCCATAAAGCTGTTTGAGCGTGACCCGCTTATCCAAGAGGAAGTCAATCTCTCGGCTTTTCAGCGTTCTGATATTGATGAGATTATCGCTATCACAGAGGAGATTTTCACCGAGGACGCCGAGTCTATCGTCATCAATGAGCGCTATGCTTTTATCGAGCGTGTCTGTCAGATGGCAATGAGCCAAAAAGGTGCGTTTCAGCTGACCCTGTCTGATAAGATTGATAAAGTCGTTACCAATCGTGTGCTGGCGCTTCCGATTTTTGGTTTGGTTATGTTTTTGGTTTATTACCTGTCTATCCAGACTGTGGGGACTATGGGGACAGACTGGGTCAATGATGTCCTCTTTGGCGAGTATATCCCCAATGCCGCCAATCAGTTTTTAGAAGCGCTCAAGGTCGCACCCTGGTTGCAGTCCTTGATTGTGGATGGGATTATCGCTGGGGTGGGGACTGTTCTTGGTTTCTTGCCACAGATTTTTGTGCTCTTTGTCTGTCTCGGTATTTTGGAGGACATTGGCTACATGAGCCGTATCGCCTTTGTCATGGATAGGATTTTTAGACGTTTTGGTCTTTCTGGAAAATCCTTCATCCCCATGTTGATTTCAACAGGCTGTGGGGTTCCAGGTATCATGTCCAGCCGTACCATTGAAAATGAACGTGACAGAAGAATCACTATCATGACAGCCACCTTCATGCCCTGCTCGGCAAAACTCTCCATTATCGCTTTGATTGCAGGTGCCTTTTTCCCGCACAATCCGCTAGTGGCACCAAGTACCTATTTCCTTGGTATGGTAGCCATTGTGCTGTCAGGGATTGCGCTGAAAAAGACCAGTTTCTTAGGTGGTTACGCTAGTCCCTTTGTCATGGAATTGCCAAATTATCACCTGCCAAAGGCTATAGCGGTTTTGCGCTACGCTTTTAGCAAGGTTGTCAGCTTTACCAAGCGAGCTGGGACGGTCATTTTCAGTCTGACCATTTTGATTTGGTTTACCAGCTCCTATAATTTCAGTTTGCAGGCGGTTGAGACCGACCAAAGTATCCTAGCCAGTCTAGGGCGCTCCCTTGCTTGGCTCTTTACCCCACTTGGTTTTGGCAATTGGAAGGCGACCGTGGCTGCTATCACAGGTCTAGCTGCTAAGGAAACGGTGGTTGCGACCTTTGGTATCCTCTACCACAATCCTGACGCTACAGAAACCAGCAAGGCGCTCTGGCACAGCCTGCAGGCGGACTACACAGCGCTTGCAGCATACTCTTTCATGACCTTTAACCTGCTTTGTGCACCATGTTTTGCGGCTATGGGAGCTATCAAGCGTGAGATGAATGATCTGCGCTGGACGCTAGCTGCGATTGGTTTTCAGACAGGACTAGCCTATGTGGTGAGTATGGTCATCTATCAGTTTGGCTTGGTGCTCTTTTACGGCAAGCCAGTGACAGCTTGGACAGTGGTTGCGCTAGCTCTAGTCCTTGTCATGACTTACTTTGTCGTAAGAAAACCAAAACAAAAAGAAACTGTGATTAGCCTTGATACTCTGGGTTTGGTCAATGAATAGGAGGTCTTATGTCAACGATTATCATTGCGCTCTTGATTGCAGTGGCAGCCGTTTTAGGCATTCGCCAATACATCAAGCAAAAAGGGTCTTGCGGAGATTGCAGCTGCGCCTGCCCTGTCAAAGAAGAAATGAAACACGCTAAAAAATAAAAGAGACTCCCTCAGAGGCTGGTGACATCTAGCTTTTGAGGGAGTTTTGTTATATAATAAAATTGAATAGGTGTCTGTTAGAAAGGAAAAAGACGGAAACGATAAGATAGGCAGCCTTGGTTTAATAGTGATATATTTGTTATAGTACAAAAGCAATGAGTTTTTGAAGTCACAGGAGGAAAGAATGAAGAAAAAGGTTATCTTAGGTTTATCAACCATTGCTGTTATGTCTGTTTTCTTTGCCAGCTCGTCTTTTGCGGTTAAGGCAGCTGCACCGACCTGCACTAAACCACGCCACAAAGAAAACTACAACATTAGTGTCTATAAGAAAGTCATGGCACACTATAGCAAAGACGAGATTAGAGAGTATTTTGCTATGCGACAGGTCAATGAC
Organism: Streptococcus hyointestinalis; assembly: GCF_900459405.1. Lineage (NCBI taxonomy): Bacteria > Bacillati > Bacillota > Bacilli > Lactobacillales > Streptococcaceae > Streptococcus > Streptococcus hyointestinalis. Next base: position 1,696,439 of record NZ_UHFN01000007.1, on the reverse strand, counting down.
AACACCATCATTATTGCTGATAAGGGTGGTGGGTTCTTTACCACAGAGGAAGGTTATCCTATGAGCCCTGTCACCGTTTATGTCCCAGGTGGCGGGACTAAGGTCATGCACTTTGACAATCCAGACGAAGCCGCAACCGTTGGTCAGGTCAAAAAAGCTCTCGGAGTTAAGGATTAGCCTTATTTCATAAAGAATATCAAAAAGGGCGGAGTTTTCTCCGCTTTTTTAGCTTGTCCGATGACGTTTTATAGAGTAGATAAGAGGTATCACAATCCACAGACTATAGGTCAATACTATTAGATTATTGCTTGTCATTACATAAGAAAGGGGAATGATGAGACAGCTCACAGGAAGACTGAGAAAGGCAAGAAGGGCATGAGTAGCTTGCCAATTTTCCCCGCTGTAGCGTGTTGAGAATATACGAATACCGATAAAAGGATTGTAAGACAGAACTGTGGGAAGATAGCCTATAGAGAGCGTCAAACTGCATAAAACAAGGAGCGAGAGGTCACTAGAAGTAAGAATATAGCCAATCATCTCTACTAAAAATAGGGCTGATAAAGCAAACAACCAGCGGTTTTTAGCTCTGCTGTTGAGATAAACCAAGACTTGCAGACTTACAAGTAGCAGATAGATAAGCCCGACAAGAAGTCCTTGGTTGTTGGTGAAGCCAAAGAGTGCGAGACAACCAGCTGAGCTAAGCTCCCTGATAATAGGGCTGCTGTTTTTTCTCATGACAAGCCTCCTTATATTGAATACGTTTTCCTTATCTTCATTATACATCTTAGCTATTTTTAAAACAATCAAAAATTTTTTCAAAAAAACGCTTGCATTATGTGTAAGCGTTTTCTATAATAGAACCATCAAAAAGGATTGTTACTGATAAGCAGGCAAAACCTAGATAAATATGAAATAAGTGACTTTTTTTACCGTGGGGTGAAGTGTCTTATTTGATATTTGTTTAGGTTTTTTCGTTTGCTTTTTAGGCAAAATAGTTTTATTTGGAGGCTCTTATGACTAAGGATTACACAGAGTTAGCACAAGATATTGTGGCTCATGTCGGCGGTAAGGATAATATCGCAAAACTGGTTCACTGCGTAACACGCTTGCGCTTTACCCTAAAGGATGAAAGCAAGGCTGATGACGACTATCTCAAACAGCGTGATGGTATCGTAACAGTGGTCAAGGCAGGCGGTCAGTATCAAGTCGTTATTGGCAATCACGTCCCAGATGTCTATGCGGCAGTGCTCAAGGTCGCTGGCATCTCTGGCGATGGTGGTGTCGATGTGGATGAGGGTGATGTTCCTAAAGGTAATCTCCTCGACCAATTCATCTCCTTGGTGTCTGGTATCTTCCAGCCTATGCTTGGTGTGCTGTGTGCGTCTGGTATGATAAAAGGGCTGGTTGCTATCCTAGCAGCATTTGGTGTCAAGGATACAGCAGGTGTCTACATCATCCTCAATGCCGCTGGTGACGGGCTCTTTCAGTTCTTGCCAATCGTTCTAGCCATTACATCAGCTAAGCGTTTCAAGATGGAGCCTTTTACAGCGATGGCGCTTGCTTTTGCGCTGGTTTATCCTAATATCGCAGCCAGCTTTGCAAAAGGCAGTGTTGACTTTCTAGGCATTCCCGTTGTCTTTCCTGCTTCTAGCTATCTGCAAACGGTGCTTCCGATTATCCTCACGGTTTGGGTAGGTGCTAAGCTGGAGCATTTCTTTAAGAAAATCATCCCTGATGTGGTTAAGGTCTTTTTGGTTCCGTTTTGTGTGCTTTTGATTACAGTGCCACTCGCTTTTCTAGCTATTGGTCCAGTTATGAACTACGCTAGTGACCTTGTCGGACTTATCTTTACCTTTCTTTACAAGGTCAGCCCAATCTTGTACGGTCTTATCCTTGGTGGGGCTTGGCAAGTGCTTGTTATGTTTGGACTGCACTGGGGCTTGGTGCCACTGGCTATTTTGGAATTACAACAACATCCAAGTGGTGTCATTCTTGTAGCGACGATTGCTATCTGCTTTGCGCAAGCAGGTTCTCTTTTGAACATCATGTTCCGCACTAAGGAAGAAAAGGTTCGTGAGCTTGCCATTCCAGCCTTTATCTCAGCTCTCTTTGGTGTAACTGAGCCAGCTATCTACGGGATTACCCTTCCTATGCGCACACCGTTTATCATGACCTGTGTGGCAGGTGCTATCCAAGGTGCATTCCTAGGACTTGTTGATGTTAAAATGTTCTCTTTTGGCGGTATGGGACTCATTTCTATCCCATCTTTCATCGCACCAAGCAATAGCTGGAACTTGATTTACTACCTTATCGCTATTGGTATGTCTTTCGTGCTTGGTTTTATCCTCACACAGTTTATCACCATTCCAAACCTTTACGGTGAGCCAAAAGAAGAAAAAGCAGCTGACGAAAAAGCTGTGCCAGAACTCAAAGAATTGCAACAAGAGCTTATCGCAAGCCCCATGATTGGTGAGGTTGTTGCTCTTGACAATGTCCCTGATGAAGTGTTCGCCTCAGGCGCTATGGGTAAAGGTTTGGCTATCAATCCGTCAGATGGAACCGTTGTCGCACCAAGTAACGGTGAGATTACGCTGGTCTTTCCGACTGGTCACGCTGTCGGCATGCGCACTGAAAACGGCGCTGAAATCCTCATCCATGTCGGTATGGATACTGTTTCCTTGGCTGGTAAGGGCTTTAAGAGCTTTGTCGAGGTGGGACAAAAAGTCACTGCAGGCGACAAACTGCTAGAGTTTGACCTAGCGACCATACGTGATGCGGGGCTTCCAGTCATCACACCCGTCATTGTGACCAATTCAGCAGACTATGACGATGTTCTATTGACTCAAGAGGTGCGTGTCAATATCGGCGATTACCTGATGACAACCGTCAGATAAGAGAAATACCGCTAGAAAGCGGTATTTTTTGGGATTATGATAGCGTTTTGCAAGGCTTTTCGATATAATGATAAGAAAGAAAAGAGATGACAAGGAGAAGATATGACACTTATAGATGGAAAAGCACTCGCTACAAAAATGCAGAACAATCTAGCAGATAAGGTGCAGCAGATGAAGGACGACTATGGCATAGTACCGGGCTTAGCGGTGATTTTAGTCGGTGACAATCCAGCCAGCCAAGTCTATGTGCGCAATAAAGAGCGCTCAGCACTAAAGGCAGGCTTTAAGAGCGAAACCAAGCGTGTGCCAAGTAGTATTAGCGAAGAGGACTTGATTGCCTTGATTGAGGATTACAATCAAGATGACACTATCCACGGTATCTTGGTGCAGTTGCCACTTCCCGAGCATATCAATGACAAAAAGGTCATTATGGCAATTGACCCGCACAAGGATGTGGATGGCTTTCACCCTATCAATACTGGGCACCTCTGGAGCGGACGTCCTATCATGGTGCCTTGCACGCCAGCTGGTATCATGGAAATGCTAGCAGCCTATAACATTGGCCTTGAGGGTAAGCACGCTGTTATCATTGGGCGTAGTAATATTGTTGGAAAACCCATGGCGCAGCTCTTGCTAGCTAAAAATGCAACGGTGACACTCACTCATTCTCGCACGCGAAATCTCGCTGACGTTGCCAAATCAGCGGATGTCTTGATTGTCGCCATCGGTCAAGGACACTTTGTGACCAAGGACTTTGTCAAAGAAGGGGCTGTCGTGATTGATGTCGGTATGAACCGTGATACAGATGGCAAGCTCATTGGTGATGTTGCCTTTGATGAGGTCAAGGAGCTGGCAAGCTACATCACGCCAGTGCCAGGTGGCGTGGGTCCTATGACCATTACCATGCTCCTTGAGCAGACTTATCAAGCAGCTCTTAGGAGTTTAGAGCATGTTTAGGGCGGACGAGATAGCTCAAAAGGTCATCACACCTCGTCCTAGAGATAGCCACAAGGGCAGTTTTGGACGTGTGCTTTTGATAGGAGGGCACTATCCTTATGGTGGCGCTATCATCATGGCGGCTCTTGCCTGTGTCAATAGCGGAGCTGGTCTAGTCAGTGTCGCTACTGATAGAGACAATATCACGGCCCTGCATGCCCATCTGCCAGAGGCAATGGCGTTTGAGATGAGTGATAAAGAACGTCTGATGGCTGCTATTGGTCAGGCAGAGGTCATCCTTATCGGCTCTGGCTTGAGCGAGGACACACTAGCAAAGAGTGTTTTTGAGACGGCTTTAGAGAATATCAACGCTTCCCAAACGCTCATCATTGATGGCTCTGCTCTCAATCTACTAGCCAGGTATAAGCTGACGTTAAAGACGAACAAGGTCATTCTCACCCCACACCAAAAAGAGTGGGAACGCTTGTCTGGGCTTGAGATAAAAAAGCAAAATGCAACAAATAGCCAATCAGCGCTAGCAGACCTTCCACGAGGAACCATCTTGGTGGCAAAGAGCCAAGCAACGACAGTCTATACGGTTGATAGCGCCTGCTTACTTGGTGTGGGTGGTCCTTATCAAGCGACAGGTGGCATGGGAGATACCCTAGCAGGGATGATTGCAGGCTTTTGTGCCCAGTTTAGGGACAATCTTTTTGAGACGGTTGTTGCTGCGGCTTACCTGCACTCCTATATCGCTGATAGACTGAGCAAGGACGCTTATGTCGTGCTTCCGACAAGTATCTCTCAAGTGATACCCAAAGTAATGAAAGAGTTTTCGAGCCTGTCTGCTAAGAACTCTTGCGACCAAAGCTAAAAGAGGGCTGTCCCTCTTTTTTTAGCGTCTTGATTAGCAAAAGCCCACTAAAATTTGGTATAATAAAAGCAGTATGCAAGTATTCATGTTAGAAAGGAGCACCTCGTGACAGATTATTTATCGGTATCTAGCTTGACCAAGTATCTGAGTTTGAAGTTTAGTAAAGACCCTTACCTAGAGCGGGTTTATCTGACAGGACAGGTCTCAAACTTTCGTCCTCGAGCTGGTCACCAGTATTTCTCTCTCAAGGATGAAAAAGCGGTTATCAAAGCGACCATGTGGGCAAGGCAGTTTAAAGAACTGGGCTTTGAGCTTGAAGAGGGCATGAAAATCAATGTCATCGGACGAATTGTGCTCTATGAGCCAAGCGGCTCTTACTCGATTATCATCGAAAAGGCAGAGCCAGACGGGATAGGAGCTCTAGCAGTTCAGTTTGAGCAGTTAAAGGCAAAGCTGACTAAGGCAGGCTATTTTGACGACAGGCACAAGCAGGCACTTCCACGCTTTCCAAAGAAAATCGGCGTGGTTACCAGTCCTAGTGGGGCGGTGATTAGAGACATTATCACCACGGTTTCACGCCGTTTTGCTGGTGTGGATATTGTGCTCTTTCCTACCAAGGTGCAAGGTGAAGGCAGCGCCCAAGAGATTGTAGACAATATCCGAAAAGCCAATCAGCATAAGGACTTGGATGTTTTGATTGTTGGACGTGGCGGCGGGACGATTGAGGACCTCTGGGCTTTCAATGAAGAAGCGGTTGTGGAGGCGATTTTTGAGTCTCGTCTGCCTATCATCTCCAGTGTCGGACATGAGACAGATACGACTTTGTCAGACTTTGTCGCAGACAAGCGTGCAGCAACGCCTACAGCTGCGGCAGAGCTTGCTACACCTGTGACCAAGGCAGATGTACTTGCCTTTTTAGCTGAGCGCAGGCAACGGAGCTATCAAGCCACACTTGCGACCCTTAAGCGTTTTGAAGAACGCTTAGCTAAGTCCCGTCAGTCGGTTATCTTTCGTCAGCCAGAGCGCTTGTATGACGGCTACATGCAAAAGCTTGACCGCTTGAGTATGGGGCTTTCAAACAGCATGCGCCAGATTTATAGCCACAATCAGCAGCAAGAAGCACTGCTCACTCAGCGATTGCTGGGGCTTGATTTGTCAAAGAGAATCGAGAGAAATAAAGAAAATCTGGCTCATCTCAAGCGTCTGTTGCTAACGACCATGACCAATCAATACGACAGCAAGTTAGCACGCTTTGAGCGAGCACAGGATGCGCTTTTGTCATTAGATACCTCACGCATTGTGGCACGGGGCTATGCTATTGTCAAACAAAATGAAACAGCACTATCAAGTGCTAAAGCGCTAGAAAAGGGCGACCACTTGCAGATTATCATGCGAGACGGTCAGCTAGAAGTTGAGGTAGAAGATGTCAAAAGAACACACATTTGAGGAAAACTTACAGGCACTAGAAGCCATCGTCACCAAGCTTGAGACGGGGGACGTAGCGCTAGAGGATGCTATCAGTGAATTTCAAAAGGGCATGGCTCTTTCAAAAGAGCTGCAACAAACGCTCAAAGAAGCTGAAAAGACCCTAGTCACTGTCATGCAAGACGACGGCACAGAAGTAGAGATGGATAGCTAATGGATAAAAAGCAATACGTAGACAAGGCGATTCATGCCTACTATGAGCGACATGGAGCTGTTTCAGAGCGACTGGTTGATGCGATTTTGTACTCGGTTGATGGCGGTGGTAAACGCTTACGTCCACTGGTTTTACTGGATTTGCTGGAGGATTTTGGTGTGACGATAGAGCCTGGGCACTATGATGTGGCGGCTGCTCTTGAGATGATTCACACCGCCAGCTTGATTCATGATGATTTGCCTGCCATGGACAATGACGACTATCGCCGTGGACGCTTGACCAATCACAAGCAGTTTGATGAGGCGACAGCTATTCTAGCAGGGGACAGTCTCTTTTTGGACCCTTTTGGCTTGATGGCGGAAGCAGACTTGGCTGATAGCGTTAAGATTAAGCTGATACAGGCTCTCTCGCAAGCGTCAGGAACGTTTGGAATGGTGGCTGGGCAAATGTTGGATATGACAGCTGAGCATACGCAGCCTTCTCTAGTAGACTTGGCAGCTATTCACCGCCACAAGACAGGCTGTCTCCTCACTTATCCTTTCTTAGCAGCAGGGCTTTTAGTAGAAGTGTCGCAGGATGAGCAGGCACTTTTAGAGGAGATAGGTCAGCTGGTTGGATTAGCCTTTCAGGTGCGAGATGACATCCTAGATGTGACGGCGGATTTTGAGACCTTGGGCAAGACGCCAAAGAAAGATGTGATCGCACAGAAAGCCACTTACCCGAGCTTACTAGGCTTAGACCAGTCTTACCACATCCTTGAGGACAGCCTTAACCAAGCGCTAGCGCTGGTGGAAAAACTAGAAGCCAAGCAAGCAAAAAACTTTGTGAAACTAAGAGCATTATTAGAAAGGTTACGACTAGATGGCTAAGGAAAGAGTAGATGTTCTTGCCTACAAACAAGGGCTTTTTGAAACCAGAGAGCAAGCTAAGCGTGGCGTCATGGCAGGTCTTGTCATCGCTGTTTTAAATGGTGAGCGCTTTGACAAGCCAGGTGAGAAGATTGACAGCAGCACCGAGCTCAAGCTAAAGGGCGAAAAACTGCGCTACGTCAGCCGTGGTGGGCTGAAGTTAGAAAAAGCACTAGACGTGTTTGGCATTTCTGTTGAGGGGGCGACCACGCTTGATATTGGAGCGTCAACAGGTGGTTTTACAGATGTCATGCTGCAGTCTGGAGCAAAGCTGGTCTACGCTGTAGATGTGGGGACCAACCAGCTGGTCTGGAAACTTCGCCAAGATGAGCGTGTCATCAGCATGGAGCAGTACAATTTTCGCTACGCTGAGCCTAGTGATTTTACCCAAGGTCAGCCGACCTTTGCTTCCATTGATGTGAGTTTTATCTCGCTTGGCTTGATTTTACCCGCTCTCGCAAAGGTTCTAGCTGATGGTGGCGAGGTGGTGGCTCTTATCAAACCACAGTTTGAAGCAGGGCGAGAATACATCGGAAAAAATGGCATTGTCAAGGATAAAAAAGTTCATGAGATGGTCATCCAGCAAGTGTGTCAGTTTGCGCTAGAGTCTGGCTATACTGTCTGTGGGCTCGATTTTTCACCAATCCAAGGCGGACATGGCAATATCGAATTTTTAGCGCATTTGAAAAAAGAGGACAATCCGCAAAATCTGGTGATGAACCAGATAGATACCATTATCGAAAAAGCACATGAGGAGTTTAAGAAATGATGAAAAAAAAAGAGCGCTTAGAAGTGATTAAGGAGCTGGTAACAACAGAAGCTATTGAGTCCCAGCAAGAACTGTTAGATTTGCTAGATGAGCGTGGCATGCACTTGACGCAGGCGACTATTTCCCGAGATATGAATGAAATCGGCATTATCAAAGTGCCATCTGGCTCAGGACACTACATTTACGGCTTTTCTAAGGAAGTCGAAATGCCAGCTAAACCTGATGTGGTCAAGAAAAAGCCGAGCCCTATTTTGACAGTGTCACAGCCTATTTTTGGCGAGGTTTTCTTTTTGTCGGTTGACGTCATCCCAGGCAACAGCCGTGTGCTCAAGACACGTCTGAAAAACCGCTTCACGTCTGATTTGTTAGGCATTATCGCAGATGATGATAGCCTGCTGGTTCTAGTGAGAGAAGAAAAAGTGGCAGAGCAGGTGCAAAAGACCTTGACAGAGTGGATGTTTATGGAGTCCTAGAAAGGAGCAGGCATGTTATTAGAAATTTCCATCAAAAACTTTGCCATCATTGAGGAGATTTCCTTGACTTTTGATAATGGCATGACTGTGCTTACTGGAGAGACCGGTGCCGGAAAGTCCATCATCATTGACGCTATGAACATGATGCTTGGGGCACGTGCCAGCGTTGAGGTCATTCGCCACGGTGCGGACAAGGCTGAGATTGAAGGTTTCTTTTCGGTCAATGACAATCCTGTGCTGGCTCATATCTTGGAGGGAAATGGCATTGCCTTTTCAGATGAGCTGATCATCCGCAGAGAAATTTTTCACAATGGACGTAGTGTCAGCCGTATCAATGGACGTATGGTCAATCTGACCACGTTACGTGCCGTTGGACAGCACTTAGTTGATATTCATGGGCAACACGACCAAGAAGAGCTCATGCGCCCACAGCTTCATATCCATATGCTAGATGAGTTTGGTGACAGCGGTTTCGAAGCCATCAAGTCCAGCTATCGTCAGACCTTTGAGGCTTACCGTGAGCTTCGCAAGCAAGTGGCTCTCAAGCAAAAAAACGAAAAAGAGCACAAAGAGCGCATTGAGATGCTGGAGTTTCAGATTGCAGAGATTGAGGCGGCTAATCTCAAGTCTGGTGAGGACAAAAAACTCACCCAAGAGCGTGACAAGCTCATGAACTACAAAAACATCGCAGATACGCTCAACAATGCCTTGGTCATGCTGGACAATGAAGAGTTCTCTAGCCTCTCAAATGTCCGCTCTGCCATGAACGAGCTGATAACGCTTGAGGAGTTTGACCCTGACTACAAGGAACTCTCAACCAGTCTGACAGACAGCTACTATGTCCTTGAGGAGGTGGCTAAGCGCCTAGAGGACATCATTGACAATCTGGATTTTGACGCAGGATACCTGCAAAAAATCGAGAGTAGACTAGACACCATCAACGCTATCACTCGCAAGTACGGCGGTAGCGTGGACGATGTGCTGGAGTATTTTGACAATAGCGTCAAAGAGTACAACCTCCTCACAGGAAACACTAGCGCTAGCAACGACCTAGAGCTGGAGCTAAAAAAATTGGAAAAAGAGCTCATCCAGTCCGCTAAGTTATTGAGCGACAAGCGTCATGAGCTCGCTAAAGTCCTAGAAGCCGAGATTAAGCAGGAGCTGACCGAGCTGTACATGGAAAAAGCAGACTTTAAGGTCAACTTTACTAAAGGCAAGTTTGGCAAGGACGGCAATGAAGTCATCGAGTTTTACATTTCAACCAATCCAGGTGAAGGCTTTAAACCGCTGGTCAAGGTAGCGTCTGGCGGTGAAATATCACGCTTGATGTTAGCTATCAAGTCTGCTTTTTCTCGTAAAGAGGACAAGACCAGCATCGTCTTTGATGAGGTGGACACAGGTGTGTCTGGGCGTGTAGCGCAGGCTATTGCTCAAAAGATTTACAAGATTGGTAGTCATTCGCAGGTGCTTGCCATCTCGCATTTGCCACAGGTCATTGCTATTGCTGATTATCAGTTTTTCATCGAGAAAGTCTCTGACGACAATTCAACTGTCTCAACGGTGCGCTTGCTGAATGAAGATGAGCGTGTTGAAGAAATTGCTAAAATGCTTGCAGGTAGCGACGTCACAGAAGCCGCTCGCACACAAGCCAGAGAATTGCTCAAAAAAGCGTAGAAAGATTGGGTTTCCAATCTTTTTGATTTTGTCAATACGGTTTTCCTTAAAATTTGGTATAATAGAGAGGAGAATTATTATATTAGACAGGAAAAGATTATGGCAAATGTAAAAATTGTAACGGATTCCTCCCTTACAATCAAACCCGAACTTATAAAAGAACTTGATATTACGGTGGTGCCACTATCTGTTATGGTTGATGGCGTGCTTTATTCAGATAGTGACCTCAAAGAGGAAGGCAAATTCCTTAACTTAATGCGTAATAGTAAAAATCTCCCAAAAACCAGCCAACCCCCTGTTGGTGTTTTTGCCGAGGTCTATGAGCGCTTATACCAAGAAGGAGCGACAGACATCGTCTCTATTCACCTATCACACACCCTCTCAGGGACTATCGAGGCTGCTCGCCAAGGGGCAAATCTAGCAGGTGTTGAAGTGACAGTCATCGACTCTACCTTCACCGACCAATGTCAGAAGTTCCAAGTGGTAGAGGCTGCAAAACTTGCTAGAACTGGTGCAGACTTATCTGCTGTTGTTGAGCGTGTTAATGAAGTGCGTGAGAAGTCTGAGCTTTTCATGGGTGTCTCTACTCTTGAAAATCTCGTCAAAGGTGGACGTATCGGACGTGTGACTGGTGTTTTGACATCGCTGTTAAACATCCGTGTTGTTGTTGAGATGAAAGACCATGAGCTAGTGCCGATTGTCAAAGGACGTGGTGCTAAAGCCTTTAACAAATGGTTCGATCAGTTTATGGAGCATGTCAAAGGACGCAAAATCGCAGAGATTGGGATTTCTTACTGCGGAACGGCTGATTTGGCAAATACCTTCAAGGAAAAATTAAAAGTCTTAGGAGCTCCAATTTCTGTACTTGAGACAGGCTCTATCATCCAAACCCACACGGGTGAAAATGCCTTTGCAGTTATGGTGCGTTATGAGTAAAAAATCAGTAATAACAGGACTTGCTTTCTTTTTAGTGAGTCTTGTTTTATCCATTGTGCTCTTTAATCTGCTCATCCCAAAGTCTGACCCCAAACTGACTAAGGCGGACTTTTTAAAGCAGACGACAAGGACGCTGAATTACGTAGCGATCGGTGACTCGCTAACGCAAGGAGTTGGAGACACGACTGACCAAGGCGGTTTTGTCCCTATTTTAGCGCAAGCATTAGAGAGCAAGTATGGCTACACAGTGCATAGCGAGAATTACGGAATTTCGGGCAATACAAGTACTCAGATTTTGAGTCGCATGAAAAAGCAGACCAAAATCCAAACGGCTCTCAAAAAAGCTGATTTGATGACGCTGACTGTTGGTGGCAATGACGTTATGGCGGTTATCCGTAAAAACCTGACCAAGCTTAGCGTTAATAGCTTTAAAGAGCCCGCTAAAGCTTATCAGAAGCGCCTGCGCTCAATCATTGAAGTGGCACGACAAGACAACAGCACTCTTCCCATCTATGTCCTTGGGATTTACAATCCTTTTTACCTCAATTTTCCAGATATGACTCAAATGCAAGAGGTCATTGACAACTGGAATACAGCGACAGAAGAGGTTGTTAAAGAGTACCAAAATGTCTACTTTGTTCCTATCAATGACGCACTCTATAAGGGCATTGATGGAAAAGAAGGTATCGTACAGACTTCTGGCACGCAGACTAATGTCCTAAACGATGCGCTTTTTGAGGGAGATCATTTCCATCCCAATAACATCGGCTATCAAATCATGTCAGATCAAGTAATGGAGAAAATCAGTGAAACAAAAGATTCTTGGACGAAAGATTAACTGGTGGAAGTGGGGGCTTTTGCTACTTCTTGCCATCAATATCGGCTTTATCGGTGTGGTGACCAGCCGTCTGATACAGCCAAGAGAGTCCAGCAGCCAAAAGACGGTTAACCAAACCGCAAGCAGTGTCAAGGTCGGCACCTTTACCACGCACAAGGAAGAGTTAAACGACACCATTGCAGCTTTTTTGAGCGATTATCAGAGCAAGGACTTTTCCTATCAGGTCTATGCTGCCTCGTCTTCGATTTTATTTGAGGGGACCTACACTTTACTAGGTTACGAGGTACCGCTTTATGTCTACTTTGAGCCGCTTCGTCTCTCAAATGGCGCTGTGCAGCTAAAGGTGACGTCTTTTTCAGTGGGGACGCTCTCACTGCCTCAAAAGGAAGTCTTGCAATACATCAAATCCAGCTACAAACTGCCTGATATTGTCGTTGTCAACCCTCAAAAAGCCACGATTACCATCAATTTGCAGAACCTCAAAAACGATGCTGGTATCTATCTCAAAGCTACCAGTATCGATCTGGTCAATGACCAATTTACCTTTGATATTTTTAAGAAAAAAAGCGCTTCAAAACGTTAATAACTTGACGGAACAGCGATTTTTAGGTATCATAGTTTTTGTTAAAGCATAAGCTTATAAAATATTGGAGGATTTGTTAAAATGGCTAACAAACAAGATTTGATTGCAAAAGTAGCAGAAGCTACAGACTTAACAAAGAAAGATTCAGCCGCAGCTGTTGACGCAGTTTTTGCAGCAGTAACTGAATTCCTTTCAGAAGGTGAAAAAGTACAACTTATCGGTTTTGGTAACTTTGAAGTGCGTGAACGTGCTGCTCGTAAAGGTCGCAACCCACAAACTGGTAAAGAAATCGAAATCGCAGCTTCAAAAGTTCCAGCATTCAAAGCTGGTAAAGCTCTTAAAGACGCTGTTAAATAATCTCTTAAAAGGCTGTCGTGATGGCGACGGTCTTTTTTTGGCTTTTTCATACCAAAAAGAATAGATTTAAATTATAAAAGACTAGACATTTATCTTTTTGTATGCTATAATCTAAACAAAGATAGTCAAAACGACGAATATCTTTAGTTATTTGATTTTTAGCAGTAAAAGGAGAAAATTATGTCAAAAGCATTGATTATTTGTGCAGCTGGTATGTCCTCATCACTTATGGCACAAAAGACAACAGCCTTCTTTGAAAAAGAGGGCAAGGCGATTACAGTAGATGCGATTAGCTCTAGCGAAGGCGCACAAGCTATTGCGGATGCAGAGTATGATGTCTACTTGATTAGCCCGCAAACAAAGATGTACTTTGCACAATTCAAAGAAGCTGGTGAAAAAGTTGGAAAACCTGTGGTACAAATTCCACCGCAAGCTTATGTTCCAATTCCTATGGGTGTCGAAAAAATGGCACAGCTGATTGAAAGCAGTCTATAAAGGGGTCGTCATATGGATAAAGAAGAATTACAGGTTGCTGCTTTTGAAATTATCTTGCACAGTGGCGAAGCTAGAACGGCTGTTCATGACGCTTTTGCTAGTATGCGTAATGGCGACTATCAAAAAGCTTCTGAACAGCTTGAAGTGGCAAATGCTTCACTTTTAGAAGCACACCACGCACAAACCAAGTTGCTTCAAGACTACGCTAAGGGCGTTGAGATGAAAATGGAAATCATCATGGTACATGCCCAAGACCACCTCATGACAACTATGACCTTAAAAGAGGTCGCTATTGAAATGATGCATTTGTATCAAAAGGTTGATGTCAAGTAATTTTTGTTAGCAACAAATGTAACCGTTTTAGCAAACTCTAGAATAGCTTGCCACGATAATAAAGTCAATAAACGAAGCTGAGTCTGTGCCAGTTTCGTTTTCTTTGAATAGGATTGAAAGACAAACTATAAGAAAAGTCAATAGTTTACTTTAAATTTATTTTTGTTTCGATTTTCTTATTTGAGAGTACGACGAAAACACCTTGAAATAACTGAAATTTTTTCAAGGATAAGTATTGTGTTTTAAGTATTTATCTCACCTTGCTTTCATCAAAGGGAGTATTGTTCTTGAGAAGATGGAACAATACTCGTACCAGCTTTTTAGCGACATGGGCAACAGCGACGTTATAATGTTTTCCTTGGTCTAACTTGATTCTTAGGTAAGCTTTAAAAGCAGGGGAAAAGCGAGCCACTGATTTTAAAGCTTGTATTAAAGCCCATCGAAGATGTGGAGACCCACGCTTGACCATTTTACCTTGAGTATCTAGTTGTCCAGATTGGTAGATAGATGGTTCTAACCCTGCAAAAGCTTGAAGTTGGGCTGGTTTGTCAAAGGTATGGATATTCCTAATTTCCGCTAAAATGATAGATCCAAGACGATTTCCAATTCCAGCCACAGTTGTGATGACCGAGGTGAACTCAGCCATCAGCTCATCGACTTTGTTTTCAGCTTTAGAGATGAGTCTTTTGTAATGCTTGATATTTTCAATGATTTCGATGAGTTCGAACTCCCGAGCTTCTGAAGTTGTTCCGATAGAGTTTGGAGCGACCTTGAGAATATCTTGTATTTTTGGCATTGTTAATCGTTTGATTTCTAGAAGCTTCTCAAATCCAGCCTCACTCATTTTCTGAGGGCTGGGATAGTGTGATAGGAGTTCATAGGCGTAGTCAGAATGCTTTCCAATGATTTTATCTATCTCAGGGAAGATGATGTCCAAACACCGAGTGTATTGTACTTTCCAATCAGACTGCTTCTTCTTGAGACGGTGAATGTGTCTCGTTAGAATTTTCAGTTCTTCTTTTCTATTATCATGACGAAACTGTTCCCGATTAGGGTCGGATAGTAGCTTAAGGGCAATGGTACGGGCGTCCTTCTTGTCTGTCTTGGTTTTACGAAGTGATAATGACTTGGCGAATTCCTTGATGAGTAGAGGGTTGTAGGTATAGACAGTTGCTCCATGTTCATGAAGAAAATCTAAAAGATTAAAGGCATAATGTCCTGTATCTTCAAGTGCGATGAGATAGTCTTGTTTTAACTGACTGAGGGTATTTATGAACAAGTTAAAACCAGCTCTAGTATTTGAGAAAGTGAGTGGTTTAAGAATAAGTTTTCCTTTGTCGTTTAAGACAGCTACATCGTGTTTGTTTTTAGCGACATCAATGCCAACGAAAATCATATGTGTACCTCCATATAGGTTATTCAAGCGCACTTGGTTATCCACGAACTTTTTGTCTTGTTACCTTACACGAGATAAAACGTCGCTGCGTTATCAAACTCATTACCAATTGAAACAAAAAGCTATGGTTAGAGCCTTTCCGAAATCGTCAAAGCGATTGGAGGGTAGAAACTAATCCACAGTGGCTTTTTCAAAGTATAACACTTGGGCTTTGGCAGTAGCTAACTGCACTAAATATAATATAAGGAGAGAGTTATGGTGCAATCTATTGACATTCGTCAGCTTTCAGATGCTATTTTTGTTGAAAAAGATAATGGAACTAAGGTGCATTATTTCTTATATCCAGAATTTGAAATTCACCAAAATGTTTTACCTGCAAATACAGTTCAAGATTGGCACAAGCACCAAGCTATTGAGGAAATCATCGTACCAACAAAAGGAAGTGTGACCATTCAAGTCTTAGAGGAGGATGTTATAAAAGACTATACAGTTCATTGTGGCGATGTTTTGCGAGTCAAAAAATCCATACATAGAATTATCGGTGATAAACAAGAAGACGTGGCATTCACTGTTTTTCGATTTGTGTCAACTGGTAAGGATCAATCCGAAATAATCAAAAATGATAAAGTGGATTGCGAAGAATGGGTGCAAAAGGTGAGTACAAAACCTAAAGGATAATAATGCTTTACAAAAAGGCATTGGCAACCGCTAAGCTACGAAAATTGGCATAACAATTATTTTAAAGAGGGGATAGTTATCATTTTGGAACTCTCTCTTTTTGTCTAATACTAAAAAATCCGTTAGGAGTGGAGTCCTAACGGATTGTGTTAGTCTGAAAAGCCATTTTGCTCAGCTAGTGTTTTAAAGAAGTAGCCAGATTTTTTGATGGTGCGTTTGCCTTCTTTATCAAGGTCAACAGCAATCAAGCCGTAGCGATTTTTATAAGCATTTGTCCAAGACCAGTTATCCATGCAAGTCCAGAGGTGATAGCCTAGGCAGTTAGCCCCTTCTTGGATGGCTTGGTGGAGATAACGCAAGTGGTCTTTGATAAAGTCAATACGGTAGTCATCTTTGATTTGCCCGTTAGCATTGATGTAGCGTTCCTCACCTTCGACCCCCATACCATTTTCAGAGATGTAGCAAGGAATATTACCATAATTGTCACGGACATTGATGAGGATATCGTAAATCCCTTTTTCGTAAATTTCCCAGCCACGGTAAGGGTTCATCTTTTTATTTGGCATATCGTAGTAGTCAAAGTAATCTTCTGGCATAGGACAGTTGGGGTCAATGTCAGCTGGATTTTCCTTAGCCTTGATACGACGTGGTTGATAGTAGTTAATCCCTAGTAGGTCAATGGTATTGTCTTTGATGGTTTTAAGGTCTTCTGGTGTATGTTGGGGAATCATATCAAGGTCTTTTACGATAGCAATCAAATCCTCTGGATATTCTCCCTTAATCGCTGGGTCAAGAAAAGAGCGGTTGAAAAAAGCATCAGCAATACGAGCTGCCTTAACATCCTCAGCGTTTTTCTCATCACGAGGATAGCTAGGTGTGAGGTTGAGAATAATACCAATCTGTCCATCTTGACTTTCATGATAGGCTTTGATAGCAAGGCTACTAGCGAGAGCTTCATTAAAGACTACCTGAATAGCATGTTTGAGATTTTTTTCATTTGGATAATGGAAATCATAGAGGTAGCCACCTTCAACGGGTACAATTGGCTCGTTGTGGGTGAACCAATATTTGACACGGTCACCAAATAAATCAAAACAAATCTTAGCATAGCGGACATAAGCATCAACGGTTTCACGATTGAGCCAGCCGCCTTTTTCCTGAAGAGCCATCGGCATATCAAAGTGGTAGAGATTGATAAAAGGTGTAATGCCGTGTGCGATAAGCTCATCAATATAGTCGTTATAAAAAGCAACGGCTTTTTCATTGACCTCGCCAACGCCGTCTGGGATGAGACGGCTCCACTGGATGGATGTCCTAAAAGAATTGTGTCCGGTTTTAGTCATGAGCTCTACATCTTCTTTGTAGCGCAAGTAGTTATAAGACGTTTTATCAGGTCCTACTTGATTAAAAAAGCGCTCTGGCTCCTTACTAAACCAATAATCCCAGATATTATCGCCCTTACCGTCACCGTCAAAACGTCCTTCTGTTTGCGGTCCGCTAGAAGCTGTCCCCCAGAAAAAATCTTTTGGAAATGTGTAAGTTGTCATAAAAAGTCTCCTTTGAAGTGTTTTACAATTAACATCATACATCTTTTTTTTAAAAAAGACAAGATTTTTATTTAAAAAGACTAGACATTTATTTAAAAATGCGTTATGATTATAGTGTCAATAAGAAAAATAAAGCAAAGGAGAGTATTTATGGACAAGGTTCTAGATGCTATCAGCGACAAACTTTTGCCTTTGGCAAACAAACTCGGCTCAAACCGCTACTTGGCTGTTTTGAGAGATGCCTTCATGCTGGCATTTCCTCTGACCATGTTTGGGTCAATCATCGTTGTCTTAACCAATCTGCCATTTTTTAATGACAGTACTAAGGCGACATTAGCCTCTCTATTTGGAAACGGACAGAATGCTACCATGTCAATCATGACTATTTTTGTTACTTTTGGTATAGGTTATTATTTGTCTCGTACTTATGAGGTTGAAGGTATCTTTGGTGGAGCAGTTTCATTTTCAAGTTTTCTTCTCTTAACGCCTTTTTATACCTTGCTTGATAACGGTGAGCAAGTGACAGGTGTTCTTAGTCTCGATAGACTAGGTGCTAAGGGGATGTTTTTAGGGATGATTGTTGCCTTTTTAGCAGCTGAAATCTACTGCCGCACAACGAAAAAAGGTTGGCAAATCAAAATGCCAGACAGTGTACCACCAGCTGTGTCTAAGTCATTTGCAGCTCTTATCCCAGCAACGTTGACACTTTCTATCTTTTTAGTGCTCAATGCGGTGATGACAGGACTCTTTCATACTAATCTTCATGATGTCATCTACAAGGTTATCCAGGCGCCACTTGTTGGTTTAGGTAGTAGTATCTGGGCGACACTTATCGCTATCTTCTTTATTCAGTTCCTATGGTTCTTTGGGCTTCACGGTCAAATTCTTGTTAACTCTGTCATGGATCCTATTTGGAACACGCTCATGCTTGAAAATCTAGAAGCCTATCAAGCCCACAAGGCGCTTCCACATATCATCTCAAAACCGTTTATGGAAACCTTTACCGTTGGTCTTGGTGGTTCAGGGATGACTTTAGCTGTTGTTATTATCATGGCATTTATCTTGAAGAAAAAGATGTACCGTGATGTTGGACGTTTAGCGCTAGGAGCTGGTATCTTTAATGTCAATGAACCCGTTATTTTTGGTTTACCAATTGTTCTGAATGCAACGATTCTCATTCCGTGGGTTTTAGCGCCTATAATTGTAACCGCTTTTAATTATACGGTGATGGCAATCGGTCTTGTTCCAGCACCAACAGGTGTCTCTGTGCCGTGGACAGTTCCTATCTTCTTTAGTGGTATGATGGCAACAAACTCTGTATTAGGTGGATTGCTTCAAATCGTTGACGTTGTCATTGTCGGTTTCTTGTGGTATCCATTCTTGCGTGTGCTAGACAAACAAGACGATTCTGCGTTATAATGTAAATAAGAGCAAATCAATAGGAGTCGTCAATGTCAAAATCAAAGTATGAAGAAATAGCCAATATCATTCGAGAGCGGATTGCAGATGGGACTTATCCAGTTGACTCAATGCTTCCGACCCAATCTGAATTGACCAAGGAATTTGGTGTTAGTCGAATGACCATCAAAAAAGCTGTCGAGATACTGACGATTGAGGGGCTTATCTTTTCTAAGCAAGGAAATGGAACCAAGGTACTCAATTCCTCTTTTTGGGATAAGGAGGACGCTAAGTTTAGGCTCAATAACTACAATGGGCTAAGTCATGACCTCAAAGATGACGCTAGAAAACTCACCAGTCAGGTTATTGAGTTTAGTGTTGAATTTCCAAAAGAAGAGATTGCAGAGCGTTTGCAGGTCAAGGTGACAACTCCGATTTATAAAATCATCCGTTTACGCTTGATAGATGATAAACCCTATGTTCTTGAGCATACTTATATGCCTTGCGATTTAGCGCCTGGGCTAAACGAAGAGGTGTTAAAAAAATCGGTGTATGGCTTTCTATTTGACCAGCTCGGTCTAAAGTTTGCTGGCTCATACCGCCATATCACTGCTGAAAAGCCTGATACTTATGATAAGGACTATTTAGATTGTGATGAGTGCGACCCTATTTTGCAAGTGGAGCAAGTTGTTTACCTTGAAAATGGTAGACCGATTGAGTACTCACGCAGTCGCAATCGCTTTGATACACGAGGCTATTCGCTCTTAGATGTGAAAAACAACTAAAGAAAGCCAAAAAGGCTTTCTTTCTATTAAGGAGAACAACATGGCAGAACCATTATTTTTAAAGTCACAAATGCATGAGAAAATCTGGGGCGGGACAAAGTTGCATGATGTCTTTGGCTACGAGATTCCAAGCAAAACAACGGGTGAATATTGGGCGATTTCAGCGCACCCAAATGGTGTCTCAACTATCGCAAACGGTCGCTATAAAGGCTACGGCTTAGACCAGCTCTATCGTGAGGAGAAGGCTTTGTTTGGCAATCCCAAGTCTGAGGTCTTTCCACTCTTGACCAAGATTTTAGACGCCAATGACTGGCTGAGTGTGCAAGTACACCCTGACGATACTTACGCCCTTGAGCATGAAGGTGAGCATGGCAAGACCGAGTGCTGGTATGTGATTGCAGCCGATGAGGGTGCAGAGATTATCTATGGGCACAATGCCAAGTCAAAAGAAGAGCTTGCGCAGATGATTACAGCAGGCGATTGGGAACATCTCTTGACCAAAATTCCTGTAAAGGCTGGTGATTTCTTCTACGTGCCAAGTGGCACCATGCACGCTATCGGTAAAGGCATCCTCATCTTAGAAACTCAGCAATCTAGTGATACGACCTACCGTGTCTATGATTTTGACCGCAAGGACGCCTCAGGCAAGACTCGTGACCTGCACCTCAAACAGTCCATCGATGTCTTAACGATCGGCAAACCCGCTAACAGCACTCCAGCTCGTGTTATCAGCGGAAACCTTGACTTGACCACACTGGTCTCAAATGCCTTTTTCACTGTTTACAAGTGGCAAATCTCAGGTCAAGTTGATTTCAAGCGTACAGCTCCTTATCTTCTTCTTAGTGTCCTAGAGGGACAAGGACAGCTGGTGATTGAGGGGACTAGCTACCCTATCAAAAAAGGCAACCACTTTATTTTGCCTAATGATGTCAATAGTTGGGAGCTAACAGGTGAGCTTACTCTGATTGTCAGCCATCCAAATGAAGATTAACCAAAAGACTGAGTTTCTCAGTCTTTTTCTTTATGCTATAATAAAAGGGTAAAGGAGTTCGCATGCGTTTAGATAAATTTTTAGTTGCCTGTGGCATAGGGTCACGAACAGAAGTCAAGCTTCTACTCAAAAAGAAAACCGTCCGTGTTAATGATAGTATCGTCACATCAGGCAAGACTCAAGTTGATGAGACAGCAGACACCATTAGCTATCAAGGGCAAGTGCTAGGCTATGAGCAGTTTGTCTACTACATGCTTAATAAACCGTCTGGCGTCATCTCTGCGACAGAGGATAAAGCGCACAAGACTGTGCTTGATTTGCTCGATGACACCGCTAAAAAGAAGCAAGTCTTTCCAGTAGGACGACTGGATAGAGATACCACAGGGCTTCTACTCATGACCAATAACGGTGCGCTTGCGCATGCCATGTTATCACCCAAAAAGCATGTGGACAAGGTCTATGAAGCACAGATTGCAGGTCTGATGACACCAGAGGACGTGGAAGCTTTTGAAGCTGGTATCGTCTTAGAGGACTTTACCTGTCAGCCAGCAAAGCTTGCTATCATCACAAGTGACAGCAAAAAGGAGACTTGTCTCGTTCATATCACCATCCGAGAAGGAAAATTTCACCAAGTCAAGCGCATGGTGGCGAGTCGTGGTAAAACGGTGGTGCAACTAAAGCGTTTGACCATGGGACCGCTAAAACTTGATGATAAGCTAGCGTTAGGGGCTTATCGCAGGCTCACAGAAAAAGAGCTAGAAGCGCTTGCGGCATTTGATGTGCTACTATAGTTTTCTATTTGCGAAAAGGCTGATTTCATGGTAAGATAGTAGAAACAAGCAAAAAGAGGTAGTATGTCATGGCATTTGGAGATAATGGGCCACGTAAGAAAACACCGTTTGAAAAGTTAACGATGATTGTCGTGATTGTGATGATTATCGTGACCATCGGAGGGATATTGTTCACAGCTCTTGCTGGTGTGACAGGTATGTAACTGTAAAGCGCTTTATAAGCGTTTTTTTAAACTGATAAAGAATAGGTAATAATAAAAATGAGTATGTTTTTAGATACAGCAAAAATCAGCGTCAAAGCAGGTCGTGGCGGAGACGGCATGGTTGCCTTTCGCAGGGAAAAGTACGTTCCTAACGGCGGTCCTTGGGGCGGGGACGGCGGACGAGGCGGTTCTGTCATTTTTAAAGTGGACGAGGGTCTACGTACGCTCATGGACTTTCGCTATAATCGCCATTTCAAGGCAAAAGCTGGTGAAAAGGGCATGACTAAGGGCATGCACGGTCGTGGAGCTGAGGACTTGATTGTCCCGATTCCTCCTGGTACTACAGTGCGTGACGCCAATACTGGCAAGGTCATCACCGATATGATTGAAAATGGGCAGGAGTTTGTCATTGCACACGGTGGACGTGGTGGGCGAGGCAATATCCGCTTTGCGACCCCTCGCAATCCAGCACCAGAAATCGCGGAAAATGGTGAACCTGGTGAAGAACGTGACTTGCAGCTGGAGTTGAAAATCTTAGCTGATGTTGGTTTGGTGGGCTTTCCTTCCGTTGGAAAATCGACACTACTTAGTGTGGTTAGCGCAGCCAAACCTAAGATTGGGGCTTACCACTTTACCACCATCGTCCCAAATCTCGGTATGGTGCGCACCAAGTCTGGTGAGAGCTTTGCTATGGCGGATCTTCCTGGGCTTATCGAGGGTGCCAGCCAAGGTGTCGGCTTAGGGACACAGTTCTTGCGCCACATTGAGCGCACTCGTGTCATCCTGCATGTCATCGACATGTCAGCTAGCGAAGGGCGTGATCCTTATGAGGATTATCTAGCCATTAACCACGAGCTTGAGAGCTACAACTTGCGCCTTATGGAGCGTCCACAGATTATCGTGGCAAATAAAATGGACATGCCAGAAGCCGAGGAAAATCTACGTGTCTTCAAGGAAAAGCTAGCAGCTGGCTATGATGAGTTTGACGAGCTACCAATGATTTTCCCAATCTCTAGCCTATCTCATCAAGGATTGGACAATCTCTTAGAAGCGACAGTAGAATTGCTTGATAAGACTGGTGAGTTCTTGCTTTATGATGAGAGTGATATGGAGCAAGGTGAGGTCTACTATGGCTTTAATGAAGACGAGCGTCCCTTTGAGATTTCACGTGCTGATGATGCTGCTTGGGTACTCTCAGGTGAGAAACTCGAAAAACTCTTTATCATGACCAATATGGAACGTGACGAGTCTGTCATGAAGTTTGCTCGTCAGTTGCGTGGCATGGGTGTTGATGAGGCGCTACGTGAGCGTGGAGCTAAGGACGGCGATATCGTTCGTATCGGCAATTTTGAGTTTGAGTTTGTTGACTAAAAGGAGGCGATTATGGGAGATAAACCCATATCATTTAAGGACGAAAACGGCAATTTCGTCTCAGCAGCAGATGTCTGGAATGCTGACAAACTAGAAGCCCTATTCAATGAGCTAAACCCTAATCGTAAACTACGATTAGAGCGTGAGAAAAAAGAAAAAAACAAAGCTGATAAGAAGTAGCGAAAATAACAGGCTCTTTGTCAACTGTAGTGGGTGATGAAAAGCTATGTGCGAGAGAGAACGATTTTCGTTCTCTCTCTTTGTATGTTCAGAGTGATGAGAATCTTGGTTCTAAAGTTCTTAAAGTTACGAAATCCAAACGCTTGCCGTTTGATGTCTTTGATAAGCTTGTTAGTGGCTTCCAGTTTGGCATTGGAATAAGGTTGCTTCAGAGCGTTGGTAATATAAGTTTCGTGCTTTAGAAAAGTCCGAAAAACTCTTGAAAAACTTGCGTTGACAGTACCCAAATTGTCGTGAATGAGTCCAAAGAAAGCCTTAACACGCTTCTCTTGAAAATGAAAGAGCAGTAGCTGGTAAAGTTCATAGTAATAGCGTAACTCAGGCGAAAAATCCAAGGTTTTCTGGACAATTTCTCTAGGTGTCAGAGTTTGTCGAAAGGTTCTGGAGTAGAAAGCCTTGTCGGAGAGCTTTCTGCTGTCTTTTTGCAGGATTTTCCAGTGATTTTTCATGGCTCTGTAAGGCAGAGACGTCTTGTCAAATGCCTTCATGATGGCAATGCGAGTGGTCATCATGGCTCGACTAAGGTGCTGCACGATGTGGAAACGGTCAAGGACGATTTGAGCCTTTGGAAATAGTTTCCCAATGATAGGAATGTAGGCTCCCGACATGTCTACTGTGACCACTCTGACCTTCTCCCTAGCCTGTCTAGAATACTTGTAAAAGTGGTTTTTGATGGTCGTTTGGCGATTGTTTTCAAGAAGAGCAATGATTTTCTTGGTCTTAAAATCTTGCGCAATGAAAGCCAACTTTCCCTTGTTTCTTGCGAATTCATCCCATGATAAAATCTCTGGCAAAGTCTCAAAATTCTCTTTCAAAGAGAAAGCATTTAGCTGTCTTTGAACGGTAGAAACAGAGACGTGGAGGTGTTTTGCGATGTCCGTGTTGGTCTGTTTCTCGATGAGAAGTTGGGTGATTTTCGCCCAGACAGGCTGTGAGATTTGGCAATTTTTCTTGACCAGACTAGTTTTGGCGACAGAAACCCTGCGACACACTTTACATTGAAAGCGTCGCTTCCTGAGCTTTAGGACAGTTGCCATACCTTGGACGTCTAAGATTGGGATGGTGGAAGGTCTTTGAAAATCGTATTTGATCATCTTTCCCTGACAATGCGGACAGGCTGGAGCGGGGTAATCCAGCTCGGCTCTTATCTCGATGCGAGTCTGATGTTTGAGAACAATTGATATTTTGATGTTTAAGTCTTTGATTCCAATGAGTTTTGTGCTATTCTTAATATGTTCCATAAGTACTTCCTAATGATGGTGTGGTTGCTTTTCATTATAAGTCTTATGGGACTTTTTTCATACAGATAAAAAGCCCTATAACCTCTGAGGTGGCGTTACCCACTACAGATATTATAGAGCCAAATAACAAAAGGTCTGATGATTATCATCAGACCTTTTTAATGTTTTTTGTAGTTTTTTAATTCTTCTTCTAAGAATTTCTTGTTGGTGATATACTGTGCTAAACCATAACGCAAGGTCAGCTCTTGGTTCTTGCTGATGCCCTGCTCTTTCCAAATCTCATAGTTTTTCTCTAGCTGGGCGATTTTTTGTTCTTTTCTTGCGATTTCGTCTTCGATGAGTGTGACAATCTCTTGATCGCTAAGATTGGTCGCAAAAAAGAGACGCATCAAAAAATCAGACTTGAAACTAT
Organism: Streptococcus hyointestinalis; assembly: GCF_900459405.1. Classification (NCBI taxonomy): domain Bacteria; kingdom Bacillati; phylum Bacillota; class Bacilli; order Lactobacillales; family Streptococcaceae; genus Streptococcus; species Streptococcus hyointestinalis. The sequence goes on along the minus strand of NZ_UHFN01000007.1, from coordinate 1,671,677 downwards.
CATCTGCCACATCTGACTCCAGATAATTTAGCAGCTCTTTTTCGCCAGCAGGCGTTATAGAGTACACATTTTTATTGGGTTTTCCTGTTTGGACGATGACTTTTTTAGAGACTAGACATTCTTGCTCGAGTTTCCTAAGAGTAGGGTATATCATTCCGTAGGTGCCATCGTAAAAATAGGACAGTCGATTTTGTAAAATATCATTGATTTCATAGCCCGTTTTTTCGCTTTGACTGAGTATCCCTAAAATAACGTCTCTTCCCTTCAAAGTCTGCCCCTCCTTTGGTTTAGTAATGCTTTCTATGCTATATCTTTTTATCATATACCAATTTGTGATGTAAGTCAATGTTGACTTTTATATAGATATAGTTTATATTATTATTGTTAATACAAAAGGAGGTCTGAAATGAAAAAAGTACTTTCAATCTTTGCCATGTGCATTGGCATTTTTCTCTGTATGCTGGACACAACAGTGATGAACATTGCACTTCCATCCATACAAGATAGTTTAGATGTGACGCTCAATAATTTGCAGTGGGCATTGAACATCTACACGATACTGTTTACTTCACTCACCATTCCTTTGAGTCAATTAGCAGAAAGGTTCGGCAATCACAAATGTTATCTACTGGCTTTGTTGCTGTTTGCTATAGGTTCATTGATGTCTTCGCTTAGTACAACACTTACACAGCTTATCATAGGGCGAGCTATTCAAAGTATGGGTGCTGCTCTTATCTTTCCTCTATCCATGACGATAGGCATAAATACGGTCAGTTTAGAGGCACGAAAAGGCGTTATTGCAGCGCTGGGTGTGACACAGGGGCTGGCATCCGCTTTAGGACCAACAATAGGAGGAGTAGTGACACAGTTTCTGGGATGGGAGTGGATTTTTCTCATCAATCTTCCACTGACAGCTCTTGCTTTTCTTATCTGTGTGACTTGTCTCGGACTTAAAGAAAGAGGAGAGAGAGTAGAGAGTGATGTTTTGGGTGCTGCCTTATGTATGCTGACGCTTTTTACTATGACATTAGGTTTAGTTCAAGGGCGTAGCTGGGGTTGGACGAGTATCACTATCTTGTCACTGCTCAGTAGTTCTATCGTCTTATTGGTTCTCTCTATTCTTTGGGAAAAGCGTTTCAAGCAGCCTATGGTGCCGCTTGAGCTTTTTAAAAACAAAGCCTTCACAGGTGCTGCTCTTGCTGGTTTACTTAGTAATGTTTTTTTAGTGGCTGTCACTGTTGTTCTTCCAACCTACTTTACAAGAGTGCAAAATAAAACGGAATTAGTTGCTGCTCTTTTGATGACACCCATTACGGCAATCATTTTTATCTTCTCTCCAATCGCTGCGCTGATGATTGATAAGCTTGGTCCAAGAGTTGTGATTGCCAGTGGTTTTATCTTAATGACTATTGCTTATTATCTCTTCACTCAAATTGAGATGTCAAATGTTGTTCAAACGAGTATGGCTTGTCTTATCCTAGGTGGTGGCTATGGTATCATCGCTGGTCCTATCACTGTTTTAGCAGCGTCTGACTTTACGGGAACTTTGCTAAGTGCTTCACAGAGTGTTGCTGGTGTCTTAAGGCAGATTGGTATTGTCTTAGCTGTAGCTATCTATGTCAGTGGTCTATATGCTAATCTGACAACAGCAAAGTCTGAATCCATTGACTATATCACAAAGATTGTCAAAACAATAGATGTCAGTGCCTCAAAACAAAAGACAATTATTGAGACCGCAGCTAGTTCCTTGGGTAAAAGTACCAGCACACCGACTTCGACAAATCATTTTTCAAAAAAAGAAAAAGATCGTATCATTGAAGAAAACTATGAAGCCGTTCTATCTCAATACCCAAGTACTGTCAGTAATGAGCAGAAAAAACAAATTCACAGCAGTGTTGAAGAGACGGTGACGAAGAAATTTCAGACAATAAATAAACAAATCAACACCGCTATTCAAAAAATCAAGATGTATGCCAAAAAACGCTATACAAAAGCCTTCACAAAATTGTACCAGTATTCGATTGTCTTTGTCGCCTTATCCACTTTTTCTTTTCTGCTATTTCCCAAAAAGGGAATGTCCAAGTAGTTTGAAGAACATAAAGAAAATCACTGATAAATTTATCAGTGATTTTCTTTTTCTTTATGTTTTTGTTTTTCTGTTTTACCTTGACGGTGCGCTTTGATTTTGCGGATGAGGACATGACCAACCATAAAAACGCTGTTTTTAAAAAACGTAGGTGTGTAGAGGATGAGCTGATAGCTCATGAAAAAGGCGAGCAAAAAGACAAGGAGAGCTCCGATGTAGTAGATGATTTGTTGATTGAGCAAGCCTTGGAACAACAAATAAAAAGTCAGAAGTATGGTTGCAATGGAGAGGAGAAAGACGATAAGGTAAGCGAGAAAAGAACACCAAAAGGTTTGTCTTTTTTGCTTACTTGTCTTGACATCAACAAGAATGTGTCTATCCATATCCGCCAGCAAAACAGAGATAAAATTACGCATAAGATTATCATATCAAAAGATAGGCTATTGTGCAATGTTTATGTACTTTCAGCTTTGTTGTTACGGCTTGCCTGCTAGTAAAGTCAGCTCGTTTTGTGTCAGTTGATAAATGCTATCTCCCACTTCATGGATAAAATGGTAATCATGCGAGACAGCGATGATACAGCCTGTGTAATTTCTAAAGAGTTGGCGAATTTCTGGCTGAGAAAGGGGTGAGAGGTGTCGTGTTGGCTCGTCCAAGAGCAGGATTTGCGCTTCATCCAAAACCATACGGCAGAAAAAGAGCTTTGCCTTTTGCCCGCTAGACAGATTTGAGATGGGGTGCTGGATTTCCTGCGGGGTAAATTGGAGCTTGGCAAGGAGCGTGCGTGCCTCAGCCCTACGTCGTGTTCTTTCTAGGAAATCAAGTGCTGTTTTATTTTCATCCAGTTCTTCAAGGTAGTCTTGGGGCATGTAGCTGACCGTATAACCCTTTTGCGTTAGCTGGTTTCTGATGTCTTTTAAAAGCAAAGTCTTTCCAATACCGTTTTTGCCTGTGATGACAATCTTATCCTGCCCCCAAATGTGTAAATCAATCACTTGTCCGCTAGACAGCTTGTGCTGGTCATAGGAGAGGAGTTGTTTGGTTTTAGGCAGAGGCTCTACGGCGGAAAAAACGAGCTCAATCGCTTCAGTAGAAGCAGGCTTGTCATAGAAATCGTCTTTTTCACGCTCAAGGCGTTTTTGGCGTGATTTGAGATTTTTCATCTTCTTTGCCAAAAGACGCCCAGCAGTGCTGTCTTTTGTGGTATTGAGTGCATGGTGGACAGCAGACATGGTGCGGTTCAGCTTTGTCATATCTTTTTGGTATTGGCGCTCTTGCTCAGTCGCTAGTCGCTCTTGATGGTGAAAATTTTTCTTGCGGTTGTCTAGATAGTCCTTATAGCCCATTTTACTTGTGTGGGTCTTGCTTTCACGGCGTTTTTTGACCTGCTCGAGGTGAATGATACGAGTCGCTGTTTGGCTTAAAAAGTAATCATCATGCGAAACAAAGATAATCGTTAGCATGCTCTTTTGGATGAAGCCTATCAGCCACGTAATCGTCTCAAAGTCTAAGTCACTGGTCGGCTCATCAAGTAAGAGACAATCTGGCTCATGAGCTAGTAGAAGTAGCAACTGCAGCTTAAACTTTTCCCCGCCAGAAAGAACAGCTAGAGGACTCTCATCCTCAAAGCGTTTACTGTCAAAACCAAGCTCATGCGCTAGCTGATAAAAAAGCCCGTAGTCAAATGCCGTATAGTCAATACTCCTATCAATAAAGTCAGAAATAGAAAGTGTTAGAAGCGTTGGGTCGATAAACGGCGGCAGATAGGCAACACGCCTGTAGTTTCTACGGCAAATCCCAGAAACCTCAGCATAGCTACTAATAGCGCTCTCCTCTCTCATAAAGGAGAGAAGTGTTGATTTGCCGCAGCCCTCCTCACCGATGATAGCGACTTTATCGCAGGCGTTTATAGTCATTGTCAGGTCATTGATAAGGACCGCGTTGTCTTTTTTGTGTGTAATGGTCAAATGTTCAAAGGTCAGCATATACCCTCCTTATATTATATTTAGTGCAGTTAGCTACTGCCAAAGCCCAAGTGTTATACTTTGAAAAAGCCACTGTGGATTAGTTTCTACCCTCCAATCGCTTTGACGATTTCGGAAAGGCTCTAACCATAGCTTTTTGTTTCAATTGGTAATGAGTTTGATAACGCAGCGACGTTTTATCTCGTGTAAGGTAACAAGACAAAAAGTTCGTGGATAACCAAGTGCGCTTGAATAACCTATATGGAGGTACACATATGATTTTCGTTGGCATTGATGTCGCTAAAAACAAACACGATGTAGCTGTCTTAAACGACAAAGGAAAACTTATTCTTAAACCACTCACTTTCTCAAATACTAGAGCTGGTTTTAACTTGTTCATAAATACCCTCAGTCAGTTAAAACAAGACTATCTCATCGCACTTGAAGATACAGGACATTATGCCTTTAATCTTTTAGATTTTCTTCATGAACATGGAGCAACTGTCTATACCTACAACCCTCTACTCATCAAGGAATTCGCCAAGTCATTATCACTTCGTAAAACCAAGACAGACAAGAAGGACGCCCGTACCATTGCCCTTAAGCTACTATCCGACCCTAATCGGGAACAGTTTCGTCATGATAATAGAAAAGAAGAACTGAAAATTCTAACGAGACACATTCACCGTCTCAAGAAGAAGCAGTCTGATTGGAAAGTACAATACACTCGGTGTTTGGACATCATCTTCCCTGAGATAGATAAAATCATTGGAAAGCATTCTGACTACGCCTATGAACTCCTATCACACTATCCCAGCCCTCAGAAAATGAGTGAGGCTGGATTTGAGAAGCTTCTAGAAATCAAACGATTAACAATGCCAAAAATACAAGATATTCTCAAGGTCGCTCCAAACTCTATCGGAACAACTTCAGAAGCTCGGGAGTTCGAACTCATCGAAATCATTGAAAATATCAAGCATTACAAAAGACTCATCTCTAAAGCTGAAAACAAAGTCGATGAGCTGATGGCTGAGTTCACCTCGGTCATCACAACTGTGGCTGGAATTGGAAATCGTCTTGGATCTATCATTTTAGCGGAAATTAGGAATATCCATACCTTTGACAAACCAGCCCAACTTCAAGCTTTTGCAGGGTTAGAACCATCTATCTACCAATCTGGACAACTAGATACTCAAGGTAAAATGGTCAAGCGTGGGTCTCCACATCTTCGATGGGCTTTAATACAAGCTTTAAAATCAGTGGCTCGCTTTTCCCCTGCTTTTAAAGCTTACCTAAGAATCAAGTTAGACCAAGGAAAACATTATAACGTCGCTGTTGCCCATGTCGCTAAAAAGCTGGTACGAGTATTGTTCCATCTTCTCAAGAACAATACTCCCTTTGATGAAAGCAAGGTGAGATAAATACTTAAAACACAATACTTATCCTTGAAAAAATTTCAGTTATTTCAAGGTGTTTTCGTCGTACTCTCAAATAAGAAAATCGAAACAAAAATAAATTTAAAGTAAACTATTGACTTTTCTTATAGTTTGTCTTTCCCTAGCATAGCTAGAAAAAGCAAAAAATCTCGACTTTACCAAGTAGAGATGATAGTACAGGTACCCCAAAAAGCACAGTTAACCCACTGTTCATCACTTATGGACACCACTAAAAACCTACTCGGTAAAGACTAGTTTGAATGATAAGTCAATAGAACTAATCTCTAAAAGTTGGTTTTTAGTTTACCACGATGGCGTGTCCTCCTGAGTTTTATTGCTTTTAGTCTAGCATGTTTTGTGACCCTTGTCAAGCTAGTAAAAAAATAACCCTCATAGAGGGTTATCACTAAGCATTTAGGACCTTGTCTAGGAAGTCTTGTAGACGTGGGTGTTTTGGATGGTCAAAGATTTGCTCAGGGGTGCCGTCTTCGATGAATTGTCCACCGTCTGTAAAGATAACACGGTTGGCCACTTTTCTAGCAAATCCCATCTCGTGGGTGACAATCAGCATGGTCATGCCTTGCTCAGCAAGGTCACGCATAACTTCCAAAACATCCCCAACCATTTCTGGGTCAAGCGCTGATGTTGGCTCGTCAAAGAGCATGATATCAGGGTTCATAGCTAAACTACGTGCGATAGCCACACGTTGCTTTTGACCACCAGAGAGGCTGTCTGGCTTAGCGTCACGCTTGTCTGCCAAACCGACCTTCTCAAGCAGATCCATACCGATTTTTTCGGCTTCTTCTTGGCTGTATTTACCAAGCTCAACAGGAGCAAAGGTGATGTTTTCAAGAACAGACATGTGTGGAAAGAGGTTGAAGTGCTGGAACACCATACCGATATTTTCACGTGCCTTATCGAGATTTGTCTTAGGGTCAGACAGCTCATAGCCGTCTACAGTGACTTTTCCGCTAGTGATGGTCTCAAGAAGGTTCAGTGTTCTAAGGAAGGTTGACTTTCCAGAACCAGATGGTCCGATGATACAAACCACATCGCCTTCGTAGAATTTAGCGTTAATGCCTTTTAAAACTTCGTTTTGTCCGTAAGATTTATGTAAATCTTGCACATCAATTTTTAATTCTGCCATTAGTTAAGCCTCTTTTCTAAGCGTTTTGCCAAGCGAGTCAACAAGGTAATCATCACGAGGTAAATCACTGCTAAAATAGCGTACATACGGAAGGATTGGTAGTTACGTGCGATGATGATTTTCCCTGTTTGGAAGAGTTCAACCAGACCGATAGCTGAAACGATGGTTGTATCTTTTAGGGAGATGACAAACTGGTTGATAAAGTTAGGAAGCATGAGGCGAACCGCTTGTGGTAAGATAACCTTGCGCATGGTCTTACCATAAGAGATACCTAAACTACGGCTGGCTTCCATTTGCCCTTTTGGCACAGCCTCAATCCCCCCACGGACAATCTCAGCGATATAAGCACCAGCATTTAGTGAGAGGGCGATAGTCGCTGCAACAAAGTCGTTTATAGGGCTTTGGTGACCTGTTAGCTGCTCGATAAGGTTTGGAATTCCCCAGAAGATAAAGGCAGCCACAATCATCAATGGAATACCACGCACCACATCGACAAAGATAGCAGCAATAGCACGCAAGATACTATTTGGAGCCACACTTAGCATACCAAAGAAGATACCGATAACCATAGCAATGGCAAAGGAAATCAGAGTCAGGCTAATCGTTGTCCACAGTCCTTGGAGCAGTTGTTTGTAGTTATTTTTCAATAATCCCCAAACGCTCGTCTCGTCAACAGTAGAGCTTGTTGATGAGCTGCTAGATGATGAGTCTGTTGTTGTGAGGTATTTCTTGACGAGCTTATCATACTGACCGTTTTTCTTGAGAGCAGCTAGTCCGTTATTGAACATCTCGATAAGTTCAGCGTTAGTGCCTTTTTTGACTGCAAAGCCGACGTCACCAGAAGCCTCACCCTTGATAGGTGTCTCAAAGTTGCGCCCTTGCTTGATAGCATAAGCAAGCACAGCTTCGTCATCCATAAGGGCATCGATAGAGCCAGAGTTGAGACTGTCGTACATAGATGACGCTTCGTCAAAAGCACGTACTTCAAAGCCGTATTTATTGGCATTTTCCTCTAACCAAGTGTAAGAAGCTGTACCGTTCTTAGCACCGACAGTTTTGCCTTTTAAGTTCTCGTAAGATTTGATAGAAGAGCCTTTTTTAACTGCTAAGATGATGTTAGATGTATAGTAAGGGTCTGAGAAAGTGAAGATGTCTTTTCTGGCATCTGTGATGGTCATCCCAGCGATAACACCGTCTGCTTGTCCAGATTGAACGGCATTAAGCGCAGCGTCAAAACCTGGGTTGCTGATGGTAATGTTAAAGCCTTGCTGTTTAGCGATAGCTTTGATAAGCTCCATATCAAAACCAGTGTATTTGTTTGAGCTGTTTTGATATTCAAATGGAGCAAACGAAGAGTCTGAAACAATCTTGTAAGTGGTCTTTTTAGGTGTTGCTTTCGCACTAGCGTCCCCAGTTGCGCTAGCACTTGTCTCAGTAGCATCAGAGCCTAACCACTTGTTCATGATTTGGTCATAAGTACCGTCAGATTTCATAGCAGCAAGTGCTGTGTTAAATTCTTCGATGAGGTACTCGTATTTGCTTCCCTTTTTAACCCCAAAGGCAAAGCTTCCAACAGATTCGCCGTCCATATTGATAGCGTAGTCTTTACCTTGGCTGATAGCGTATTTGACGACAGGTTCATCGTCCATAGCGGCGTCAATAGAGCCAGAGTCAAGGCTGTTATTCATCAAATCGCTAGTATCAAAGGTCTTGATGGTATAGCCATATTTTTTCTTGTTGTCTTCAAGGAAAGACTGTGCAGCGGTCCCGTTTTTTACCCCGACGGTTTTTCCTTTGAGCTGGCTATACTTGCTAATCTTAGTCCCTTTTTTGGTGTAGATAACAATAGAAGTGTCGTAGTAAGTGTCAGAGAAAGTAAAGACCTTCTTACGAGCTTCTGTGACAGTTGTCCCTGCCATAAGGGCATCGGCTTGTCCAGACTGGACAGCATTGACAGCGGCGTCAAAGCCTGGAAACGTCATTTTATAATCCCAACCAGCACGCTTTGCGACTTCTTGGATAATATCGACATCAATTCCCTTATAAACTTGATCGCTGTCCTTAAATTCAAATGGTGCATAGGCGGTGTCAGACACGATAGAAATCGTATCAGCGCTGACTTTTGCGCCAAAAACCATGAATACAGACATCAGGGCAAATAAAGTTGCCTTAATCGTTTTCTTCATGAGTGTCTCCTTCATTAAAAAAATCACTAGAATGAGTGTGTTCTAGCAGTACAGGCTCTATTTTAGCAAATTATAAGGAAGAAGTCAATTTTTTACAATTTTTGATGTTAGGTTTTCTTACATAAACTAAAAATTTAGCAATATCTCGTTTCTGCTAACTTTTCTAGAATGTGTTACAATAGGTAAGGAAAGTGAGAAATGTATGATTGATCGAAAAGAAGATAATGTCTTTAAATTAGTGTCTAAGTACGAGCCGTCAGGAGACCAGCCTGAGGCGATAGAAGCCTTGGTTGATAACATCGAGGGTGGCGAAAAAGCCCAGATTTTAAAAGGAGCGACAGGGACAGGGAAAACCTACACCATGAGTCAGGTGATTGCTAAGGTCAATAAACCTACCCTTGTCATCGCTCACAATAAGACCCTAGCAGGTCAGCTCTACGGTGAGTTTAAGGAGTTTTTCCCAGATAATGCTGTAGAGTATTTTGTGTCTTACTATGACTTTTACCAGCCTGAGGCTTATGTGCCGTCTAGCGATACTTATATCGAAAAGGACAGTTCAGTCAATGATGAGATTGATAAACTCCGTCACTCAGCAACTTCTGCGCTTTTGGAGCGTAATGATGTCATCGTGGTAGCTTCGGTCTCATGTATCTACGGTTTGGGTTCACCAAAAGAGTACGCTGACAGTGCTGTGAGCCTGCGTCCTATGCAGGAAATTTCACGGGACAAGCTGCTCAATGACCTTGTGGACATTCAGTTTGAGCGCAATGACATCGACTTTCAGCGTGGGCGTTTTCGTGTGCGTGGTGATGTGGTTGAGCTCTTTCCAGCTAGCCGTGACGAGCATGCCTTTAGGATAGAGTTTTTCGGTGATGAGATTGATCGTATCCGTGAGATTGAGCCCTTGACAGGACGTGTGATTGCGGATGTTGACCATCTGGTTGTCTTTCCTGCCACCCACTTTATGACTAATGACGAGCATATGGAAGTCGCCATCAGTAAGATTCAAAAGGAAATGGAAGAGCAGGTCGCTCTCTTTGAAAAAGAGGGTAAGCTTATTGAAGCGCAGCGTATTCGCCAAAGAACAGAATACGACATTGAAATGCTGCGAGAAATGGGCTACACCAACGGCGTTGAGAACTATTCTCGTCACATGGATGGTCGTAGTGAGGGAGAGCCACCGTTTACACTTCTTGATTTCTTCCCAGATGATTTTCTTATCATGATTGACGAGAGTCACATGACTATGGGGCAAATCAAGGGCATGTACAATGGTGACCGAGCACGTAAGGAGATGCTGGTCAATTATGGTTTTCGTCTGCCGAGTGCGCTTGATAACCGTCCGCTCCGCCGTGAGGAGTTTGAGAGCCACGTTCATCAGATTGTCTACGTGTCAGCGACTCCGGGTGACTATGAGCTAGAGCAGACCGATACCGTTGTCGAGCAGATTATCCGTCCGACAGGGCTCTTGGACCCAGAAGTGGAAGTGCGCCCAACCATGGGGCAAATGGATGACTTGCTGGGTGAGATTAACAGTCGTGTCGAAAAGGGTGAGCGCACCTTTATCACGACGCTGACCAAGAAAATGGCAGAGGACTTGACCGACTACCTCAAGGAAATGGGAGTCAAGGTCAAGTATATGCACTCTGATATCAAGACCCTAGAGCGGACAGAGATTATCCGTGATTTGCGTCTGGGTGTTTTTGACGTCTTGATTGGGATTAACCTGCTGCGTGAGGGTATTGATGTGCCAGAGGTGAGTCTGGTTGCCATTCTGGATGCAGATAAGGAAGGGTTCTTGCGTAATGAACGTGGGCTTATCCAGACGATTGGACGTGCCGCTAGAAATAGCAATGGGCATGTGATTATGTACGCCGATAAGATAACCGAGTCCATGCAAAAAGCGATGGATGAAACCGCTCGTCGTCGTAGACTGCAAATGGCTTACAATGACAAGCACGGCATTGTCCCACAAACCATCAAAAAAGAAATCCGTGACCTTATCGCAATCACCAATAAAACTGAAGAAACAGAGCTTGAAAAAGACCTTGATGTGTCAACCATGAGCAAGAAAGAACGCCAAGAGACCATCAAAAAACTCCAAAAAGAAATGCAAGAAGCGGCAGAACTCTTGGATTTCGAATTGGCGGCACAACTGCGAGATATGGTTTTAGAACTAAAAGCAATGGACTAAAAAGTTGGCTAAATGCCAGCTTTTTTTGTAAAAAAAAACGAGAGCCTTTTAACATTTTTTTTGCCATTTTATTAAGGATGTGTTATAATAGCAGAGTAGAAAAAATCTACGACCTATCTTACTCTTCTTTTAGTGTGGCTATAATAGCAAAAGCAATTTAGTATAATAACATGAGTGTCTCAAAATAGATTAAGAACAAGCTATTTGGCAATGTTGAAAGGAAAGTAAGACCAGTAAAATAGGAGGATTATATATGTGTACTGGTATTACCTATAGCACCCAAGATTACTATTTTGGGCGTAATCTCGACTTAGAACTCTCTTATGGACAAAAAGTAGTCGTAACACCACGTAACTTTACCTTTCCTTTTCGTAAAATTGATGATATGACAAGCCACTATGCTATGATTGGTATGTCAGCAGTTGTGGATGATTATCCTCTTTATTTTGATGCGTCAAACGAAAAAGGACTTAGTATGGCAGGATTAGCCTTTACGGGTAATGCTTACTACTTCCCAGAAGACCCTAACAAGGTCAATGTATCTCCATTTGAGTTCATCCCTTATGTTTTGGGGCAATGCGCAAGCATTGATGAAGTAAAGGCTTTGCTTAAAGACCTTAATCTTGTTAAGATTAACTTTAGCGATAAGTTGCCTTTGTCTCCGCTTCATTGGTTGATTGCTGATCGTGAGCATTCTATCGTTGTAGAGTCTGTCAAAGAAGGATTGAAAGTGTACGACAATCCAGTGGGTGTCTTGACCAACAACCCATCCTTTGATATGCAACTCTTTAGCTTGAACAACTACCGTGCGCTCTCTCCAGTTGCAACATCAAACCGTTTTTCAGATAAGTTGGAGCTGGATGAGTACTCACGTGGTATGGGAACACTAGGTTTGCCAGGTGATTTGACCTCAACATCACGTTTTGTCAAAGCAACCTTCACCAAATTTAACGTTATCCCAGGTCAAGGTGAAGCAGACAGCGTCAGCCAATTTTTCCACATTTTGCACTCTGTAGAGCAACAAAAGGGCTTGTGTAATGTTGGAAATGATGAGTTTGAGTACACCATCTACTCATCTTGCTGTAATGTGGATAAAGGAATCTACTACTACACCACTTACAACAACAATCAAATCACAGGTGTCAACATGCACCACACAGACTTAGATGGTGATAGCCTTTCTCTATTCACTGTTATTGATGACCAACAAATCAATATGGTGAACTAAGAGAACAGAGCCTCCAAAATACAAAAAGCAGGTAAGTTAGTCTTATCTGCTTTTTTGTCCCCAGACAGTTTTTCTTTTTAGAGCTTGAAAGAGGAGATAAAGAGGTCTATACTGTTAGACAAAAGTCTTAGGAGGCATTCTATATAAAAAGTCAAGAATAATTTTTAAAAATATTAACTATTTTTAAAAGCTATTTAGAAAATTGATTGCATGTGAAAAAGACCTGCTAAAAGCAAGTTTTTAAAATGATTCATGACTTTATAGTTTTACCTTAGCTTAGTTTCATCAAACAGTTGATTGGTTTTAAGAAGATGATAAATTACACGAATGAGCTTTTTAGCAACATGTGTCACAGCTACATTGTAATGCTTTCCTTGACTGATTTTTAGTCTTAAATAGGCTTTAAAATGTGGGGAATAAATGGCTATAAGCTTAGCAGCCTGTATTAGAGCGTACCTTAGATAAGAGGAGCCTCGTTTTACCATATGACCGGTATTATCCATCTGTCCTGATTGGTAAATGGCAGGGTCTAATCCTGCAAAGGCCTGGAGCTGATTTGGATTCTTGAAATTATGAATATTCTTAATTTCAGCTAGAATAATAGCACCAAGACGACTTCCAATTCCAGGAATAGAAGTAATAGGAGAGTTCAACTCAATCATCAAGAGGTTAATTTCCTCTTGGACTTGGTTAATTTGCTTATCGTAGTGTTTAATGCTTTCAATTAATTGAACTAACTCCAAGGATAAAACAGGTGAAGCATTACCAATAGTCTGTTTGGCTGTTTCTTGTATCTGATGCGCCTTATCAGCGGTTAGTCGCTTAATTTTAAGCAATGATGAGAACCGAGCACGAGCTATTCTTTGTGGAGAAGGATAGTTTGTTAGTAAGTCATAGATAAACTGATTATAGAGATTATTAACGATTCTGTGGAGTTCAGGGAAGATAATATCAAGTAATCTGATGTATAAATTCTTGCATCTAGATCGTGATTGAATTAGGCGATTTTGATAACGTGTCAGCTCTTTTAACTCGTCTAATACCCTATCTGTTTGATAACGTTCAGGGGTTACGTCAGAGCGTAGCTTACGAGCAATTAAAAGGGCATCTTTCCTATCAGTTTTAGTTTTTCTAAGCGATTGTGATTTAGCAAATTCTTTGATAATGAGCGGGTTGTAGGCAAATACATTGTAGCCTAAGTCTCTTAAAAAGGTCACTATATTGTAGTTATAGTGTCCTGTGCTTTCAAGTGCTATCTGGACATCTTGTGTGATAGGAGATAGCTGTTCTAGCTTTAGTTTCAGCTGATGAAAACCTTGACAAGAATTGGCAAATCTGAAGTTGGTTATCACTGTTTCTCCAGTTTCGTTGATACAGGCTAAATCGTGTTTGTTTTTGGCAATATCAATACCAACATAAAACATAAGTTTCTGGTTCCTTTCGAGATTATTAGCGACTGTTGTTCGTTCCACGCACTCTTTGTCTTGTATCCTTACACGAGATAAAACGTCTGGGCGTTATCATTCTCATTACCAATTAAACAAAGAGCTGTGGTTAGAGCCTCCTAGAAATCGTCAAAGCGATTGGTGTAAGATACTAATCCACAGCGCTGAACTAAGTATAAAACAAATCTAAAAAATAATTAAAGAAAGGGTTTATACTAGCGGGAGCTACCCGCTAATATAAATATAAGGTCTATGATGACAAAACGATTAACCTATGCTGCGCTTTTTACAGCGCTAACTGTTCTTTTATCTTCTTTTAGTATCCCTGTTCCAGGTGGTCACTTTTACTTTAATAAAGTGATTATCTTTCTAGCAGCTCTGGTCTTTAATCCGCTAGAAGCCGCTGTGATTGCAGGACTAGGGAGCTTTTTAGGGGATTTCTTCTTTTATCCAGCGCCGATGTTTGTGTCTCTTTTGGTTCAAGGGCTTGCTGCCTATACGGTGTCAAAACTAGCTGGTGACGCTAGAAGTGCTTCAAAGACACAGATTTTTCTAGCACTTCTTGCTGCTTGTTTTATTAGTATCGTGGGCTATGGTTTGGGACGTGCCTTTGTCTATGCCACGCCAACTTATGCGCTTATGAAATTGCCTTTTGATATTTTGGCGAGCTTGCTGGGGAGTTTTCTGGCTTATAGCCTTTATTATCTCAGCAGTTTTTCAAAGACGCTCCAAAAAGCACTGCACTAAACCTTTGGGCACTTGTTTTCTCCCTTTCTTTTCGTTATACTGATACATGAATAAAAGAGAGGTGTATCATGTCAAAAACAGAAAAGGTTATTTTAACTAATATGTGTATGATAGAAGACGACAAGGGCAATGTCGTCATGCAATACCGCAGCCCAGAACGCTACGCTTGGTCGGGCTTTGCTTTTCCAGGTGGACACATCGAAAAAGGTGAGAGCCTACATCAAGCCATCACTCGTGAGGTGTATGAGGAGACGGGGCTTACCATTGAGCATCCGCAGTTGGTGGGTGTTAAGCACTGGCACACAAAGGACAACGAGCGCTATATTGTCTTTTTGTATAAAACGTCAAGCTTCACTGGGCAGTTGCGCTCATCAGACGAGGGTGAGGTCTCATGGGTAAAAAAAGAGAGTCTTGCTGACTTAGAGCTTGCCTATGATTTGCTTAATCTCATGCGTATCTTTGATGAGGAGGACTTGTCTGAGCTCTTTTACAGTGAGCGCTTAGAGGATGATTTTGTCCGTGAATTTTGGTAATAAAAAAGCACCTCAGGTGCTTTTTTATTATTCTGCAGCGATACGTTTGCTTGTTTCAGGGTCAAAGAAGTGTCCTTTAGCGACCTTGAAGGTGAGGGTTACTTTATCGCCAGGGTTGTGGAAGTCACGGGCGTCGACACGTGCTGCAAATTCGTCTTGACCGAGTTTGAGGTAGAGCATGGTTTCGCTACCAAGAAGCTCTGAGACGACGACTTCAGCTTCGACAGAAGAATTAGGATAAGCCGTTTGTGCGATATTGTTGCTTGAAATGTCCTCTGGGCGGATACCAAAAGTAACGGTTTTGCCAAGATACCCTTTAGCTTCAAGGACTTTAGCTTGTCCTTCTGGAAGTGCCAACTCAAGCCCGTGGTCGTTAGTCAATTTGTCCTTGCCAACCTTGACATCAAAGAAGTTCATAGCTGGGCTTCCGATGAAGCTTGCGACAAATTTATTAGCTGGTTGGTTGTAGAGCTCTTGAGGGGTACCGATTTGCTCAACACGTCCGATCGTTCCAGAACCGTCAGGATTTTTAGTCGCTGACATGATAACGATACGGTCAGCCAGTGTCATGGCTTCGGTTTGGTCGTGGGTAACGTAGATAGTGGTTGAGCCGATACGTTGGTGAATCTTAGCGATTTCAGCACGCATAGAGACACGCAACTTAGCATCCAAGTTTGAGAGAGGCTCGTCCATCAAGAAGACCTTGGCGTCACGGACAATGGCACGTCCCATAGCGACACGTTGGCGTTGTCCACCAGATAGGTCAGCAGGTTTTCTTTCGAGAAACTCTGTCAAACCAAGAATTTCAGCCGCTTCACGGACACGTTTGTCAATGTCATCTTTAGAGTATTTACGTAGTTTCAAGCCAAATGCCATGTTGTCGTAGACGCTCATGTGAGGGTAGAGGGCGTAGTTTTGGAAAACCATGGCGATGTCACGGTCTTTTGGAGAGAGGTCATTGACGATAGCGCCATCAATTTTGAGCTCTCCTTTTGTGATGTCCTCAAGTCCTGCAATCATACGAAGCGTTGTTGATTTTCCGCAACCAGATGGTCCAACAAAGACGATAAATTCCTTGTCTTTGATATCCAGATTGAAGTCCTCAACAGAGTAGTGTGTTGCATTTGGGTATTTTTTGTAGATATGATCTAATTGTAGAGTTGTCATAATGTATTTTCCTATTCTTATCTTATTGTGTGAGAAGGCAAAGCTTATTTGACAGAACCGCCTGTGATACCTTCAACATAGTATTTTTGCATGAACATAAAGAGTAATGTAATGGGAATTGCAATAATGACAGAACCAGCCGTAAATGGCATGAACCAATCATTGATAGTATCTTGTTGAAGCATAGAGAAGAGTCCGATAGCGACAGTGTATTTGCTTGTTGCATCCCCGAGGATAACTTTGGCAAAGATGAAGTCCATCCAAGGTGCGATAAATGCCATAAGGGCTGTATAGACGATGATAGGTTTTGAGAGAGGGAGAGTAATTTTAAAGAAGACGTCTTTACGTGTGGCACCATCAATCATGGCACTCTCATCAAGAGAGTAAGGAATGGTGTCAAAGAACCCTTTAGCGATGTAAAATCCAAGTGCAGCCCCAGCTGAGTAGACAAGGACAAGTGCTGTCAGTGTTTGGTCAAGGTTAAAGGCTTTCAAGATATAGTATACTGCAATCATGCTCATAAAGCCAGGAAACATATTGAGCACAAGTGCTAGTTTTAGAAAACCATTACGGTGTTTGAACTTGATACGGCTCAGTGAGTAAGCCATAGCTACCGTGATAAAGGTTGAGATGATACATGACAATGTCGCTACAATCAAGGTGTTTAAGAACCATTGCCCAAAAGGAAAGGTGCTTTGGGTAAAGAGCTTGGTGTAGTTGTCAAATGTCCACGTTTTTGGAATGAAGTAGTTGACAAAAGCAGTACCTTCACCACGAAAACTGGTCAAAACTACCCAAGCTATAGGAAAGAGCCAGATAACTGATAGGACAATCAGTAAAATATAGACAAAAGTAAGGTTGAGGCGTTTTCTCTTATTCATTATTTAGCAGCTCCTTCCTTGTAAGAGTTTGTTCTTGTGTAAGCGAGTAAGCTAAAGATAGCAGAGAGAACAAAGATAATGATACCGATAACAGAAGCTAAGTTGTAGTCAGCTGCGGTAACAGTCAGCTTGTAGAGCCATGTGACCAAAAGGTCTGTGCTACCAGCTTGGTAGTAGTTGGAGTTAGTAGGTCCACCTTCGGTTAGTAGGTAGATGACGTTGAAGTTATTGATATTTCCGATAAATTGCTGGATGAGTGTAGGTGTCATAATCAGCAAGATTTGAGGGAAAGTGATGGATTTAAAGATTTGGAATTTATTTGCCCCATCAATCTCAGCAGCCTCGATTTGCTCTTGTGGGAGGTTCATGATGATACCTGTCGCAACCAGCATGGTAACAGGGATACCAACCCACATGTTAACAAAGATGATAGAGAATTTCGCCCAGATAGGGTCTGAGAGAAATGGTAGCGGATGGGCGTGTGACACCAAGCCAATCTTCTCAAGAAGCGCATTGATAGGTCCAGCGTCATTAAGCAGGTTTCTCATGATAAGAAGAGAGATGAACTGCGGTACTGCCATGGTGATGACAAAGAATGTCCGCCACATTTTCTTAAACTTGAGCCCTTTAGTGTTGATGATAAGAGCTAGAACGATACCAAAGAAGAAGTTAGTAACCGTTGCAAAAACTGCCCAAATCAATGTCCATGACAAAACAGGGAAGAACGTACTTGCCATACGACCGCTAAAGATATTGCCAAAGTTCACAAAGCCAACCCAATCAAAGAGGCTCTTTGGAGGAAGGTGGTTGTGGTCATAGTTGGTAAATGCCAAGCAAATCATATAAATCAATGGCAAAATGGTAAAGAGCAAAACCCCAATCAAAGGAATAATCATAAGGGTCATGTGGAAACGACCATCTGACAAGGTTTTGACATCTTCAACTAAGGTTGGAATCTTGCGCCCTTGCGCTTTTAGCTCCATTAGGTGCGCTGCACTCTTGATATTACACCAGTAGATGTAGATAAATACCAAGCAAAAAATTACAGCAGCAAGCCCAAAGATGAGCATGAGCATAGAGTTGTCACCTTGAGTGGCGACTTGCATTTTAATACCATCAATAGTTTTTGTTGTCATGCCTTGGCTTTTAGTACCAAGAGTGATGAGTCCTTTGATAGAAGGAATGACCTGATAGATAAAAGAGATGATAAAGAGAATCTCACTGATTAAAAAGAGCAGCCCTTTTGTGATTTGCTTATTTTTGAGATTGGCAGCCCCCATGATAAAGTAAGAGAGCTTTGTTGCTGTATCTCCTTCTTTAAAGGTCTCTGTAAAAAGCTGTAATGGTTTTTTAGGGGTAGTGTACATGATAAGTCTCCTCTAAAATAACGGATAATACATTATGTTATCAATGATCAGTCAAGGTGTTAAAAAACGAACCCCGCTAACTGCAGAATTAGCGTCGCTAGCAAGGTTCTATTTTTAGCATCTTATTTTGATTTGGCTAAGTCGCTATCAAACTGTTTGAGACGTTTGAGGTAGTCGCTTGATTTGATTTTACCGTTGTAAGTATCGCTAAGGATAGCAGCACTTTCAGTCCAGAAGGTAGACATTTGGCTAAGCTTAGGCATAACAGTAGTGTAAGTATCTGAGCTACCCATTGTGATAACAGCTTGTGCAAGTTCGTTTGATTTCACAGTGTCAGATTCTTGGATTTCTTTATTTGCTGGCACGATGTTACGTGTTTCAAATTGTTGTTTTTGAGTGTCTGCACTTGTAAGGTAGCTTGCGAGTTTGTAGCTTGCTGCGATACGTTTTGTATCAGAACCAGCAGGTGCCTGGTTGACTGCGTAGAGTTTGACACCAAGGAAAGCTTTTTGTTGTACTTCTTTGTCGCCAATCTTGATTGTTGGGTAAACGGCAACGCCGAGTTTGTCAGCACCGAGTGCTTTTTGAGCTGCTGAGTAGTCCCAAGGACCTGATTCCATAGCAGCGACAGTGCCGTCACCGAACTTACTCATAGCGTTTTCAGCATTGACATTGACAAATCCTTTGTTGCTCTTTTGGTCTGCGATCCATTGAAGAACAGAAACACCAGCTTCATTGCCCCAGTTTGTTCCTTTGACATCTTCACCAGTCTTACCAAAGAGTGTATCACCAACTGAGAGGAAGAGCGGTGCTGTTGCATAAGCATTTACTTGCTTGAAGTTAGCACCAAAGGTTGCTTTTGTAGTGATGGTTTCGTAAGATTTGACATCATCTGCTGAAAGTTTTTCCTTGTTATAGAAGAGAACTTGTGACTCGATACCAAATGGAAAGGCGTAGGTTTTACCTTTATACTGTGCACCAAGAACAGATTGTTCTGTGTCGTTACTCTTGATTTCTTTAGCGTATTTGCTTGGTACTTCTTGGATGATACCAGACTCAACCAATTGACCAAGTTGGTCATGTGGCAGTGAGAAGACATCTGCGGCTTTACTTGGGTCTTTTTTGACGTTTTCTTGAGCTTTAGAGTCGTTTGACTCAATCACTTTAACCTTAACGTTTTTGTTTTCCTTCTCAAAGTTTTTGACAATATCTTTATAAGAGTCCTTTGAGTCGGTTGGCACCCACAACTTCAAGGTTGTTTTTGAAGCTGCATATGCAGGTGAAGTCGTCGATACGGCAACTAATCCAGCTGCCAAAGTGAGAGCAGCAGAAGCTGCTAGCCATTTTTTCCAAGATTTCTTGGTCATAACATTCCCTCCTTTAAGGAATTTTTAGGTTTCTATGCTTATATTATGCAACCGTTTGCAGCAAAAGTCAAGGCTTTTTTAGAAAAATTTTTAAAATTTTTACGATTGTGGACGGTGTATTAGAAAGGGCTTACATTTCTAAAGCTAGTACTATCAAGGATGTAGACCTTCTTGACAGTTTTGTTTCTGTTGCCAAAAAAATTTTTACAAAGTGATGTGATTTAGATATTTTTAAGAAAAGCGCTTGCATTGTTCTTGCAGGTTTATTATACTGTTAATATCATGTTATGATTTAAACTAAAAGGAGGAGCAATTTAATGGTTACCATTAAGGATGTCGCCCAAAGAGCAGGCGTCAATCCGTCAACAGTTAGCCGTGTGCTAAGAGACAATCGCTCTATTTCTCAAAAGACAAAAGAAAAAGTCAGAAAAGCTATGGACGAGCTGGGTTATGTGCCAAATGTGGCTGCGCAGATGTTAGCTAACGGCTCAACTCAAGCTATCGGTGTGGTTTTGCCGCCGCTTGTGACGCCAGAGCGTCTGAGTGAACCCTTTTTCATGAACATCATCTCGGCAATTACCTACGAAGCTCAGCAGTCAGACCTGACCGTCTCTATCGCTACAGGGATGACCATGCAGGAGCTAGAAGCGCAAGTGCAGCTTATGCACAAGCAAAAGCGTGTTGATGGTTTTATCGTTCTCTTTTCGGAAAAGAACGACCCTATTAGACAATATCTTTTAGAAAACAAGCTGCCTTTTGTCGTGATCGGCTCATCAAACGGCAATGAAAATGAGATTACCTACATTGATAATGACAATCAACTCATGGGCAGTCGAGCAGTTGAGTATCTCCTAGAGCGTGGGCATTATAATATTCTCTTTGTGACCGATGATAAATCGTCTGAAATTTCACGAGAGCGTTATTTTGGCTATTTGCGTGCCATGACCAAGGCTGGGCTCACACCGCTTGATGATGTCTTGATTAGTAACGATTTGCCACGGACTTTGGATAATCTCATCGAAGTCATCTGGCAATATGATGTGACAGGTATCGTCTCAGTGAGTGACCGTCTGTCGGTCAAGCTAGTGCAAGACCTCAAACAGCGTGGACTCAATATCCCAGAGACACATTCTCTCATTACCTTTAATAATTCTATCTTCTCAACCATTGTGCACCCTTATCTGACGACTTTTGATGTCAATGTGGAGCAGCTTGGAAAGACTAGTCTCAAGCGTCTGTTAGAGTTGACAAAGGCTTCAAAAGGCTTTTACAGTGAAAAGATTGTTGTGCCCTTTAAATTGATTGAGCGGGAGTCAGTCTGTGACTTGAAAAAGCCAGCTCCATCAGAGAGCGTCTAAGGACGGTCTTTTGTGATTTTATGATACAATACAGGTAGATAAAAAAGATAGATTTTGAGGCTTTGGATTGAAGAAAAAGGAAAAGTTTTTTTAGACATTTGTGCAAACGATTGCTTTGTCTAGTCAAACTATTTCGTCTCTTCAATCAGCTAAGAAAAAGAGGGTAAGCAATGAAAAATACAGTAATTGTCCATTATCATAGCCGACATGGTTGCTACTTTGATTACAGCCTTTGGAAATGGATTGACTTTCATGAGGGAGAGGACTGCTCGTTTTCAAACTTTGATAGTTTTGGTTTGGTTGCACGTCTCGACTATGACAGTCCATTTTCTTTGGAGCATGTTTATGTCATTGTCAAAAACAAAGACTGGTCGTTAAAGACAAGGGATTTTAAGATTCATCGCTCGTCTGGTTTAGAGGCGACAGAGGTGTGGATTGTAGAGGGGGACGAGACGCTTTACTATTCTCAGCAGGCTGCTGTGACCAGTCACTTTTACCGTAACCGTAATGCTCACGCCTATGATATGGCGACCAATCATGAGCGTTTTGATAAGATATGGGGCTTTGACGGCTGGCTAGGAGCTAAATACGATGAACTGGCGACTGAGTTTCGCTTGTGGGCACCGACTGCTAAAAAAGTAGAGTTGCTTTTTTATGAGAAGGCAACAGACGACTCGCCTATCAAAGAAACCTTTACCATGAAAAGGGGCAACTCTGTCTACCTTAGCCACCATGAGGAAAACACGCACGGTGTCTGGTTTGCAAAGATAGAAGGCGACTGCAATAAACAAGCCTATGCTTATCGCATTTACTTTAGAAATCGCACAGTTACAGAAAGCCGTGACCCCTACAGCATTGCAGCGACAACCAGTGGCAAGCGCTCTGTTGTTTTGAGCGAGGCTGTTCGCACGCCTGAAAACTTCAGTGTCAAGCAAGGAAGTGATGCAACTTGGCGCTTAGATAACCCCAACCAAGCAGTTGTTACTGAGATGCACATCCGTGATTTTTCCATTTCAGATACATCTGGTGTCAGCAAGGACAAGCGTGGTAAGTTTCTAGGTGCCTGTGAGACTGGGACGGTCAATTATTTTGGGGATAAGACAGGCTTTGACTACATCAAGCGCTTGGGGGTTAGTCATGTGCAATTGCAGCCGATTTTTGACCATCATCAGACCTTTGATGACAAGGGAAATTACGCCTACAATTGGGGCTATGACCCAGAGAATTTCAATGTGCCAGAGGCGAGCTTTAGCAGTCAGCCAGATAAGCCTGAGCAGCGCATTTTAGAACTGAAGAGCTTGATACAGGCTTATCATGATGCAGGTATCGCAGTTATCATGGATGTGGTTTACAATCACACCTATGCGTCACGAGACTCTGTCTTTCAGTTGATTGTGCCGGATTATTACTACCGTATGAATCCTGACGGGACTTTCCAAAATGGCTCTGGCTGTGGCAATGAAACTGCCAGTGAAAAGGAAATGTACCGCAAGTATATGGTTGATTCCATCCTCTACTGGGTGACTGAGTACAATATTGACGGTTTTCGCTTTGACTTGATGGGACTTCATGATGTTGAGACGATGAATGCTATCCGAAAAGCAGTGGACGCTATTGACCCACGAATTATCCTCTATGGTGAGGGCTGGGATATGGGCACTGGTCTAAAAGCAAAAGATAAAGCGAAAAAAGACAATGCCAATCAAATGCCAAACATCGGCTTTTTCAATGACACTGTTCGAGACGCCATCAAGGGTGCTGAGGTCTATGGGCATTTAAAATCTGGCTTTGTCTCTGGAGCGCAAACCGAGGGTATCGTAGCCAAGGGTATCTTAGGTAGCGATGAGCTGACTCACTATCTGAGTCCCAACCAAGTGCTGAACTATGTCGAAGCCCATGACAACTACAATCTCAACGATTTACTATTAGAGTTGCACCCAGATGATAGTTTTGAGACTCATACCAAGCGTGTGGAGCTAGCGTCTGCTATGGGTATTCTCATGCAAGGGATGAGCTTTATCCAGCTCGGTCAAGAGTTTTTGCGTACCAAACTCTATCCGACAGGTGACAATGGCGAATTGACCAAGGAAGATAAAGAGCGTGCCATGAACAGCTACAATGCACCAGACAAGGTCAATCAGGTGGATTGGAACAAGGTGACACATCATCACTCAACTATGGCTTTTGTACGGGCACTCATCCAGCTCAAGCGCCACAATCCTGCCTTTTCTTATCAAACATTCAAAGAGATTCGTGAACATGTCTATGTCAGAACGGCAAAAGAAGGCTCGCACCTAGTCGTCTATGACATCGTTTCTGACAAGCACTATCGCATTATTTTTAACTTTTCAGAAGAAATTGTTGAAAATAGCATGACAGACGTTTCAGATTATGCTACAATAGCAACAAACATAAAGCGCTTAAAAAAACATCCTAAAGTCCTAGATGTACTATCCGCTTCGGTCTTTGAAATTAAAAAATAGCCTAAGTCATTAGGTTATTTTTTGTTTTGTAGTGAAAAAGAGCCTAGCAGGGCGTTATTTTTAAATATTAAAATGAAAGCGCTCTATTTTAATTATTATTATTTTACAAACAATCCGAATAGTGTTAATATATTACACAAATATATTTGTTTCGTGAAATCTTCAGACATTGTTTGTCTATTCAAATATTTTGGCGAAGTAAAGAATAAATGAAAGGGTGATGTTATGGATACCAGAGAAGCGCTGTGGACTTTTGGCATTGGTGAGAACTACCAAGCACAGGATTATTTAGGATCTCATAAGGAAGAGCGTGATGGAAAAGTTGGCTACGTCTTTAGGGTTTGGGCACCCAATGCCCAAGCGGTAGCTGTTATTGGTGATTTTACGGATTGGAGAAAACGACCACTTGCTATGGAGCGTAATGAAGCAGGTGTTTGGGAGATTTTTACAGACAAAGCACAGACCAATCAGCTCTACAAGTATCTCGTTAAGCGCTCAACAGGGCAGGAGGTTGAAAAAATAGACCCATTTGCCCTGTATTTTGAAAAGCGACCGGGAACAGCAGCTGTTTTATTAGATTTGTCTGAAAAGAAATGGAAGGATGGTCTGTGGTTAGGACGGCGTAAGCGTTTTGGCTTTAAAGACCGACCGGTGAATATTTATGAAGTGCATGCTGGCTCATGGAAACGTCATGAGGATGGCAGCCCCTATCAGTTCAAGGATTTGACCAAAGAACTCATTCCTTATCTGGTCAAGATGAACTACACGCATGTCGAGTTTATGCCTTTGATGGCACATCCGCTTGGTATGAGCTGGGGCTATCAGCTCATGGGCTACTTTGCTTTTGAGCATAGCTATGGCAGACCAGAGGATTTTCAAGATTTTGTCGAGGCTTGTCATCTCAATAACATCGGTGTCATTGTTGACTGGGTTCCAGGGCACTTTACCATCAATGACGATGCGCTGGCTTACTATGATGGCACACCAACCTTTGAGTATCAGGACTACAATCAAGCGCAAAATCGAGGCTGGGGAGCGCTCAACTTTGACTTAGGCAAAAACCAAGTGCAGTCTTTCTTGATTTCAAGTGCGAAGTTTTGGTTGGATTTTTACCACATTGACGGTATCCGTGTCGATGCGGTCAGCAATATGATTTACCGTGATTATGATATCGGTCCTTGGACACCAAATGTCGATGGTGGCAATCGTAACTACGAGGGCTATGGTTTCTTGCAAAAGCTCAATCGTGTCATCAAGTCCTATCATCCTGATGTCATGATGATTGCTGAGGAAAGCTCAAGCGACACTAAAATCACAAAACTCGGTGCCAATGAGTCGCTAGGATTTGACTACAAGTGGAATATGGGCTGGATGAATGACATTTTGCGCTTCTACGAAGAAGACCCAGCTTATCGCAAATATGACTTTAATCTGGTTACCTTTAGCTTTATGTATGTCTTTTCAGAAGAGTTCATCCTGCCGTTTTCTCACGACGAGGTGGTTCATGGTAAGAAAAGCATGATGCATAAGATGTGGGGAGACCGCTACAATCAGTTTGCAGGGCTTCGTAATCTCTACACTTATCAAATCTGCCACCCTGGAAAGAAACTGCTCTTTATGGGGAGCGAGTTTGGTCAATTCTTAGAGTGGAAGTATGATTATCAGCTGGAGTGGAGTAACTTAGAGGACTATCTCAATCAGCGCATGCAGGACTTTACCGCACAGCTCAATCACTTCTACAAAGAACACGATGTGCTCTGGAAGATTGATGATAGTTATGATGGCATTGAGATTATTGATGCGGACAATAGAGATGAGTCTGTGCTCAGCTTTATTCGTCAAAATGCCAAAGGAGACTTTTTAGTTTGTGTCTTTAATATGACACCAGTTGAGCGTAAGAACTTTACCATTGGACTGCCTATTGCTGGTCTCTATGAGGAGGTTTGGAATACCGAATTAGAAGAGTTTGGTGGTGTTTGGAAGGAGACAAACCCTGATACAAAAACACAAGAAGGGCTTTGGAAAGACTACACCAATACACTCAGCTTTACCCTGCCAGCGCTCGGTGCCAGCATTTGGAAGCTGAAACGTCGCTCTAGAACGTCAAAAAAGAAAGGAAACGGAAATGAAGAATGAAATGTTAGCTCTTGTCCTTGCCGGTGGACAAGGTACTCGTTTAGGAAAATTAACGCAAAGTATCGCTAAGCCAGCTGTGCAGTTTGGTGGACGCTACCGCATTATTGACTTTGCGCTCTCAAACTGCGCAAACTCTGGGATTCATAATGTCGGTGTCATCACCCAGTATCAACCGCTAGCGCTAAATAGCCATATCGGAAATGGCTCTAGCTGGGGGCTAGACGGTATCGACTCTGGTGCGACGATTTTGCAACCCTACTCAGCGACCGAGGGGAACCGTTGGTTTGAGGGAACGAGCCATGCCATTTATCAGAATATTGACTATATTGACAGTATCAACCCAGAGTATGTCTTGATTTTGTCTGGAGACCATATCTATAAGATGGACTATGACGATATGCTACAGACCCACAAGGACAATATGGCAAGTCTAACCGTTGCTGTTATTGACGTTCCGCTAAAAGAAGCGAGCCGTTTTGGTATCATGAACACAGACTCAAACGACCGTATCGTTGAGTTTGAGGAAAAGCCAGAACATCCAAAGTCTACAAAAGCTTCCATGGGGATTTATATATTCAATTGGAAACGGTTACGTGAGGTGCTTGTCAATGCCGAAAAGAACCATGTAGACATGTCTGACTTTGGTAAAAATGTCATCCCAGCTTACCTTGAAGCGGGCGACCGTGTTTACACATACAACTTTGACGGTTACTGGAAGGACGTTGGTACCATTGAGTCCCTCTGGGAAGCAAATATGGAGTACATCGGTGATGACAATGCGCTAAACAGCCGTGACCGCTCTTGGAAGATTTACTCTAAAAACCTCATCGCACCACCAAACTACATCGCAAAAGAAGCGGTTGTCAAAGACTCGCTTATCGTGGACGGGTGCTTTGTTTCAGGAAAGGTGACACACTCTATCCTATCCACCAATGTCCAAGTCAAAGCAGGTGCTGAGATTACCGATTCCTTTGTCATGAGTGGTGCTATCATTGGACCAGGAGCTAAGATTAACCGTGCTATCATCGGTGAGGGTGCAGTTATTGGGGAAAATGTCGTCATCGATGGTAGTGAAGAAGTGCAAGTTGTAGGCTATAATGAGGTAGTGGGGGTGCCAAATGAAGATTGATAAATATTCAGCAATTTTAGGAAATACAGTCGGTTATCACGACATGCTTAGCTTGACAGATAGTAGACCACTGGCTAGTCTGCCCTTTGATGGTAAGTACCGCTTGATTGACTTTCAGCTCTCTAGCCTAGCTAATGCTGGTATCAGAAGTGTTTACGGTATTTTCCGTGGGCAAAATATCCGCTCTATTTTTGACCATATCAGAAGCGGGCGTGAGTGGGGACTCAACACACTTTTGAGTCATTACTTCCTAGGATTTTACAATACGGAAAATGACAGCCAAGTCACAGACAAGGACTATTATGACCAGATTCTCACCTATCTCAAGCGCTCAGGTAGTGACCAGACAGTCTATATGAGCTGTGATGTGCTCTGCAATATCGACCTTGAGCAGGTGATTCACCTGCATGAAGCCAACAAAACCAAGATTACCGTTGTCTATAAAAAACTGCCAAAAAGTTCTATCTCAGATGTCAATGAAATCTTGGACATTGATGAGAGCGACCGTGTGATTGGCAAAACGGCTGTTAATGATACTGATGACTTACATAAAATGTCAGCAGACATCTATGTGGTCAACACACCGTGGTTGATTGAGCGCATGGAAGAAGAAGCGACTAAAGAGCAACCAAGAAAACTGCGCTATCTGCTAAGAGAGTTGATTGTGATGGAAAATGCTCTTGCCTTTGAGTACACAGGCTATCTCTCAAATATCTGCTCTGTCAAGTCCTACTACGATGCCAACATGGACATGCTAGATACCCAGAAATTTTATTCACTTCTCTATTCTAACCAAAAAGTGTATACTAAGATTAAAAATGAAGAAGCGACCTTCTTTGACAAGGGCTCTCATATCGACAATGCCCAGTTTGCCTCTGGTAGTATCATCAAGGGGGACGTTGAGCATTCGATTATTTCTAGAAATTGCCACATTGAGGAAGCCTCACATGTTGAAAACAGCATTATCTTCCCTAAGGTGACGATTGGTGCTGGTGCTAGCGTTGAAAATGCTATCTTGGACAAAAATGTCGTGATTGCTCCTGGTGTGACCGTTCACGGTACAGCAGAAGATCCTGTTGTCATTGCCAAAGGTTTAGAAGTACTTGAGGATATTATCAAATGAAAATCTTGTTTGTAGCTGCAGAAGGAGCTCCCTTTGCCAAGACCGGAGGTCTAGGTGATGTGATTGGAGCTTTGCCAAAGTCACTGGTCAAAAATGGACATGAAGTGGCGGTCATCTTGCCTTACTATGATATGATTGACCAAAAGTTTGGAGATGAAATCGAGGATGTCTTTTCCTTTTACACTTATGTCGGCTGGCGTCATCAGTATGTCGGAATCAAGCGTATTCATTGGGAAGGTGTGACTTTCTATTTCATTGACAATCAATACTATTTCTTTAGAGGGCATGTCTATGGAGATTGGGACGATGGTGAGCGCTTTGCTTTCTTTCAATTAGCGGCGCTAGAAGCGATGGAAAAAATCGACTTTATCCCCGATGTCTTGCATGTGCACGATTACCACATAGCTATGGTGCCATTTTTGCTCAAGGAAAAATACCACTGGATTAACGCTTATCGTGGTATCAAAACCGTTCTTACCATTCACAATATCGAGTTTCAAGGGCAGTTTGACTCAGGCATGCTTTGGGATTTGTTTGGTGTTGGTTATGAGCGCTACGCAGATGGGACGCTCCGCTGGAATGACTGTCTCAACTGGCTCAAGTCAGGTATCTTGTACGCTGACCGTGTCACCACTGTCTCACCATCCTATGCCAACGAAATCAAAACACCAGAGTTTGGTAAAGGCTTAGATCAAGTGTTACGTATGGAGTCAGGCAAGCTCTCAGGCATTACAAACGGGATTGACACCGACCTCTACAATCCTGAGTGTGACCAGTTTATCACCCACCACTTTAGTGCAAGTGATTTGTCTGGAAAGGCAGCGGACAAGGCTGAGCTGCAAGAGCGTATCGGGCTTCCAGTGCGTGATGATGTGGCTTTGATTGGGATGGTGTCACGTCTTACGGACCAAAAAGGCTTTGACCTTGTGGTCAATCAATTGCATGAGCTCATGCAATTGGACATTCAGATAGTCCTCCTCGGGACAGGCTATAGTGACTTTGAGCATAGCTTTTCATGGTTTGCGGAGCATTATCCAGACAAGATGTCAGCCAATATCACTTTTGATTTGGCGCTGGCTCAGCAAATCTACGCCGCTAGTGACCTCTTTTTGATGCCGAGCGCCTTTGAGCCTTGTGGTCTATCGCAGATGATGGCTATGCGCTATGGTACCATTCCAATTGTCCATGAGGTTGGTGGTCTTAGAGATACCGTCATTCCTTACAATGAATACGACAAAACGGGTACAGGTTTTGGTTTTCAAGATTTTTCAGGCTACTGGCTGACAAAAACCGTTGAAAAAGCGCTAGCGCTTTACTATGAACACCCTGAGGATTGGAAACATTTACAAGAGCAAGCAATGTCACAAGATTTCTCATGGGATACGGCAAGTAAAGCCTACGAGGCGCTTTACCAACAGCTCATCTAATAGTCAAGACAACAGCTCCAGCTGCTCTAGCAGTTGGGGTTCTTGTCGTAGCTGTCACAAAACAAAAGAAGAAGGGATAGGAATATGCAAGTAACAAAAGAACAATTTATTCGTGACTTTAAGGATACGCTTCATGAGGAGCAGCAAATCAAAATCGTAGACGCAACGCCTAGAGAACTGTTCATCGCTCTAGCAAAAACGCTTCGGAAATATTACACGCCCCTTTGGCTAGAGCGCAGGCGTGATTTAGAGAAAGAGCAAAAAAAGATTGCTTATTATTTCTCCATTGAGTTTTTGCCGGGGCGCATGCTAGAGACCAATCTCCTTAATCTAGGGCTTTTAGAGAGTGTCAAGGAAGCTTTTGCTGATTTAGACTTGGATTTTGATACCATAAAGGAGACAGAGCATGATATGGCGCTTGGTAATGGTGGCTTAGGGCGATTAGCAGCTGCCTTTATGGATTCTCTTGCAACGACTGGCTATGCAGGCTTTGGTAATGGTCTTCGCTATCGCTATGGTCTTTTTAAACAGCGCATTGTAGATGGTTATCAAGTGGAGTTGCCAGATCCGTGGTTTGACTCTACAGGCAGTGTCTGGGAAACGAGAAAAGACCATGATAGTGTCTACGTCAAGCTCTACGGTGATGTTTACTTACAAGCAGATGACGCAGGCAATCTCACTCCTGTCTACCAAGGAGCGCGGGTCCTACGAGCTGTGCCTTACGATGTCGCTCAACTAGGCTTTGAAAACGACACGGTAAATAACCTACGCCTTTGGGATGTTGAAATTCCAGAAGAAGACGAGCTGCGCTATCCCACTATTGCAGACCGCAGACGTATTGAGGACATCACAGCAGTGCTCTATCCAGACGACTCAAACGCCCAAGGGCGTGAGCTGCGCTTAGTTCAAGAATACTTTATGACCAGTGCAGGCTTGCAGACCATTATCCGCTCCTATCTGAAGATGAACTTGCCGCTTGAGGATATTTATCAAAAAGTAGCAGTGCACATCAACGACACCCATCCGGCGGTAGCGCCTGCTGAGTTTATGCGTTTGCTGGTGGATGAGTATGGTCTCAGTTGGGATAAGGCTTGGCAGGCAACGGTTAAGACCATGAGCTACACCAACCACACCATACTGTCTGAAGCGCTTGAAAAGTGGGACGCAGGGCTCTTTAAGTACGTCCTCCCTCGTGTTTATCAGATTGTTCTAGAGATTGACCGCCGCTATGTTGCCGACTTAGCAGTCAAGGGTGTGGCACCAGATGTGATTGAGGCGACTCGTATCGTCAAAGACAATCAGATTCATATGGCGCACTTAGCTATTATTGGCGGACACTCGGTCAATGGCGTTGCTAAACTGCATACAGAGCTTTTGAAAGAAGACACACTGCATGCTTTTTATCAGCTCTTCCCTGAAAAATTTAATAATAAAACTAACGGTATCGTGCAAAGACGCTGGACGCAGATTGCCGATGAAGCGTTGTCTGACGAGCTTGACAAGTGGATTGGTAAAGAATGGCGCACAGATATTCATCACCTGAGAAAGCTCAATGCCTTCCCGTGTTGTAAAATGAAGTGCAACAAAAAAGACATGCTCGTCTGATATACTAGAATTCCCCAACTCAGTATAGAAAGCAGATGAACATGTCCACTAATCATTCTACCAAAAAATCGTTATACTCACACCTTTCAGCCTCTGAACGCGGAGAAATCAGCGCCTATCTCAAGATGGGCAAAAACCCCTCTGAGATTGCTCGTCTGCTTGGGCGTCATCGCTCAACCATCAGTCGTGAAATCAAACGAGGAAGTGTTTCTCAGGTTCAAGATAAGAACGGGAAACGAATCTACTCAACGGTTTACTTTCCAGATAGTGGTCAACGTGTTTATGAAACCAATCGTCGAAAAAGTGCCTATCATAAACTATCATACTGCTCCCAGACCTTCTTCAAGGAACTTGAGAAAGCCCTGAAAACGAAACCTCGTTGTCACAGTGTCGATAGCTTTGTTCAAACTTACCGAGAAAAACATCCACTGGAAGTTATCCCTTCCACCAAGACAGTGTATCGTTACATCAAAGACGGACTGTTGAGGGTTAAACCGATTGATTTACCTAAGATGGTGTGCATCCGAAAACGGTCTAAAGTAAGGCCTAAGGCCACGAAGAAAATCTTAGGAAAATCCATTGAAGAACGTCCAGAAACTATTACTAATCGCTCTGAATTTGGACATTGGGAGATTGATTTGGTTCTTGGCAAGAAGACCAAAGGGGAAGCTGTTGTCATGACTCTAGTAGAGCGTCAAACACGATTTGCCATCGCTGTAAAATTGGCTAATAAACAAGCAGAAACCATCAATAGGGCTGTTAAGAGCTTACTATCGCAGTACCCTATTCGCTCCATCACATCGGACAATGGCTCAGAGTTCAGTAGCTTGTCAGACTTAAAAGGTGTGGAAGTTTATTTTGCCCATCCTTATGCTTCTCATGAAAGAGGAACAAATGAAAATTTCAATGGTCTCTTGAGAGAGTTTCTCCCAAAAGGTGTCTCTCTTAACTCACTAACGACAGAAGAACTCAATCACTACGTCTCTGCTATCAATGACAGACCTAGACGACTTCACAAGTATAAAACCGCAAATATTTTGTTTGGGCTAGCCCAAACAGCTTAACCTCTGGAACTCTAGTTATCAATGAACTTGTTGCACTTGACTTGACAAGTGGGGAAAAGACTATTTTTTGAATTTTTTGCCAAAAAATACTTGACTTATGCAACCGCTTGCGTTAAACTAAAAATGTAAACAATAGCACAAGGAGATTACAACTATGGCAAAACGTGCAAGCGGTGTCCTAATGCATATCACTTCTCTACCAAACCAATTTGGTGTGGGAACTTTCGGTAAATCTGCCTATGATTTTGTCGATTTTTTAGAGGAAACAGACCAAACTTACTGGCAAATTTTGCCACTGACAACGACAAGTTATGGAGACTCCCCTTATCAATCTTTTTCTGCCATCGCAGGAAACACACATTTTATTGACTTTGATTTGTTAGCTGCAGCAGGTTATCTGCGTGAGGCTGACTATGCAACTGTTGATTTTGGAAACGACCCAGAGCAAGTGGACTACGAACGTATCTACACTGCTCGCCGTCCTATCCTAGAAAAAGCAGTTACAACCTTCCTACAAGAAAAAAGCAACAAAGAGCGCTTAGCGCAATTCGAGAAAAAAGCTAGCTGGTTAACAGATTACGCTGAGTTCATGGCATTAAAAGAACACTTTGGCAATAAAGCACTCACCGAGTGGGACGATGTCAAAGCCATCAAGCGTGACCCAGCAACGCTTGCGACTTACCGTAAGGAGCTTGAAGATAAGATACTCTTTCACAAAGTCGTTCAATACTTCTTTGATCAACAATGGTATCAACTCAAAAAATATGCCAACACTAAAGGTATCGAAATTATCGGTGATATGCCAATCTACGTATCAGCTGACAGTGTAGAAGTTTGGACCATGCCTGAGCTCTTTAAGCTTGATGAAAACCGTCGTCCAACAGCGATTGCTGGTGTGCCTGCTGATGAGTTTAGTGATGACGGTCAACTCTGGGGCAACCCAATCTACAACTGGAGTGAGCATCAAAAGACTAACTACGCTTGGTGGGTTGAGCGTATCAAGGCTGGCGTGACCATGTACGATGTGCTTCGTATCGACCACTTCAAAGGCTTCTCTGATTACTGGGAAATCCGAGGCGACTACGAAACTGCAAATGACGGTTCATGGCAACCAGGTCCAGGACGTGCCCTGTTTGACGCTGTTAAGAAAGAATTGGGAGAGTTGCCAATCATCGCTGAAAACCTTGGTTACATCGATGAAAAAGCTGAGCAACTGCTTGCTGACACAGCCTTTCCAGGGATGAAGATTTTAGAGTTTGGATTCTTTGATACAGACGGCTCTAGTGAGGACTTACCACATTTCTACACAGAAAACAGCGTAGCCTACGCTGGTACGCATGACAATGAAGTCATCAATGGTTGGTTTGACAGTTTGACCAAAGAACAACAAGCCTACGCTGAAAACTACATGCGTCGCTTGCCAGATGAGCCTATCGTTGAAACAGCGCTTCGCACACTCTACTCATCTGTAAGTAGTATTGCGATTACTTGTATGCAAGACTTACTTGATAAACCAGCAAGCAGCCGTATGAATACGCCAAATACCCTAGGAGGCAACTGGCAATGGCGCATGCTTGCTGAAGATTTAACACAAGAACGCAAAGACTTCTTAAAAGAAATTACAACTGTATATTATCGAGGACGAAAATAGGAGAATATCATGACAACTTTTAGTAACTATGTAGCAGAAAATGGCAATCAATTAGCTCAAATGACCAACGAAGAAATCTACGTGAGCTTATTGAACTACGTCAAAGAACTAGCTAGTCAAAAAGGAAAAAATACAGCAAAACGTAAAGTCTACTACATCTCAGCTGAATTTTTGATTGGGAAATTATTGTCTAACAACCTTATCAACCTAGGCATTTACAAAGATGTCAAAAAAGAACTCGAAGCTGCTGGCAAATCCATCGCTGAAATCGAAGATGTTGAACCAGAACCATCACTAGGTAACGGTGGACTTGGACGTTTAGCTTCATGTTTCATCGACTCTATGGCAACACTTGGTATCAACGGTGAAGGTGTTGGACTCAACTATCACTGTGGGCTTTTCAAACAAGTATTCCGCCACAACGAACAAGAAGCTGAAGCGAACTACTGGATTGAAAATGACTCTTGGCTAGTACCAACTGACATTAGCTACGACGTGCCATTCAAGGACTTCACATTGAAATCTCGTCTTGACCGCATTGATGTCCTTGGCTACCACAAAGATACTAAAAACTACCTCAACCTCTTTGATATTGACGGTTTAGATTACGGTCTTATCCATGACGGTATCACTTTTGACAAGACTGAAATCAAGAAAAACTTGACCCTCTTCTTGTATCCAGATGATTCTGACAAGAACGGTGAGTTGCTCCGTATCTACCAACAATACTTCATGGTATCAAATGCTGCGCAATTGCTCATTGACGAAGCGCTTGAACGTGGCTCAAACCTTCATGACCTTGCTGACTACGCTTATGTCCAAATCAACGACACACACCCATCAATGGTCATTCCAGAGCTTATCCGCTTGTTGACTGAAAAACATGGCATTGACTTTGACGAAGCTGTTAACATCGTAAGTAACATGGTTGGATACACAAACCACACTATCCTAGCAGAAGCCCTTGAAAAATGGCCAGTAGCTTACCTCAACGAAGTGGTTCCACATCTTGTCACTATCATTGAAAAATTGGATGAACTTATCCGCAGCAAATACAGCGACCCAGCTGTCCAAATCATTGACGAAGATGATCGTGTCCACATGGCACACATGGACATCCACTTCTCAACAAGTGTCAACGGGGTAGCAGCACTTCACACAGAAATCTTGAAAAACTCTGAGTTGAAGCCATTCTACGATATCTATCCTGAAAAATTCAACAACAAAACAAACGGTATCACTTTCCGTCGTTGGCTCGAATTTGCCAACCAAGACTTGGCAGATTACCTCAAAGAGTTGATTGGTGATGGTTATCTTGAAGACGCTACTCAGCTTGAAAAATTGCTTGACTACGCAGACGACAAGGCAGTTCATGCTAAACTTGCTGAAATCAAACACAACAACAAGCTAGCGCTTAAACGCTACCTTAAAGAAAACAAAGGCATTGAGCTTGACGAAAACTCTATCATTGATACACAAATTAAACGTTTCCATGAGTACAAACGTCAACAAATGAACGCTCTTTACGTCATCCACAAATACCTTGAAATCAAACGTGGTAACCTTCCAAAACGTAAAATCACTGTTATCTTTGGTGGTAAGGCAGCGCCTGCTTACATCATCGCACAAGACATCATCCACCTTATCTTGTGTTTGTCTGAGCTTATCAACAACGACCCAGAAGTAAACCAATACCTCAACGTACACTTAGTTGAAAACTACAACGTCACTGTTGCTGAGCACCTTATCCCTGCTACTGATGTTTCTGAGCAAATCTCACTTGCTTCAAAAGAAGCTTCAGGAACTGGTAACATGAAGTTCATGCTAAATGGTGCTCTCACACTTGGTACAATGGATGGTGCCAACGTTGAGATTGCAGAGTTGGCTGGTAAGGAAAACATCTACACATTTGGTAAAGACTCTGATACCATTATCGACCTTTACGCTACAGAAGGCTACGTTTCTAAGGACTACTATGAAGGTGACGAAGCTATCAAGGAAGCTGTTGACTTTATCGTAAGTGACCAAGTGGTAGCTGTCGGAAATGAAGAACGCCTCAATCGCCTTCGTGATGAGCTTATCAACAAAGACTGGTTCATGACTTTGATTGATCTTAAAG
The DNA here is from genome assembly GCF_900459405.1 of Streptococcus hyointestinalis. NCBI lineage: Bacteria > Bacillati > Bacillota > Bacilli > Lactobacillales > Streptococcaceae > Streptococcus > Streptococcus hyointestinalis. Next base: position 1,635,834 of record NZ_UHFN01000007.1, on the reverse strand, counting down.
AATACATCGCAGTGAAAGAACAAGTCTTTGCTGACTACGAAGACCAAGACAGCTGGAATAAAAAAGTTATCCACAACATTGCAAAAGCTGGCTTCTTCTCATCAGACCGCACTATTGAGCAATACAACGAAGACATCTGGCACAGCCACTAAGATAAGAAAAAGGGGCTCTTTGTCAACTGTAGTGGGTGATGAAAAGCTATGTGCGAGAGAGAACGATTTTCGTTCTCTCTCTTTGTATGTTCAGAGTGATGAGAATCTTGGTTCTAAAGTTCTTGAAGTTACGAAATCTAAACGCTTGTCGTTTGATGTCTTTAATAAGCTTGTTAGTGGCTTCCAGTTTGGCATTGGAATAAGGTTGCTTCAGAGCGTTGGTAATATAAGTTTCGTGCTTTAGAAAAGTCCGAAAAACTCTTGAAAAACTTGCGTTGACAGTACCCAAATTGTCGTGAATGAGTCCAAAGAAAGCCTTGACACGCTTCTCTTGAAAATGGAAAAGCAAAAGCTGGTAAAGTTCATAATAATAGCGGAGTTCGGGCGAAAAAGCTAAGGTTTTCTGGACAATTTCTCTAGGTGTCAGAGTTTGTCGAAAGGTTCTGGAGTAGAAAGCCTTGTCGGAGAGTTTTCTGCTGTCTTTTTGCAGGATTCTCCAGTGATTTTTCATGGCTCTGTAAGGAAGAGATGTCTTGTTAAATGCCTTCATGATGGCAATGCGAGTGGTCATCATGGCTCGACTAAGGTGCTGCGCAATGTGGAAACGATCAAGGACGATTTGAGCTTTTGGAAATAGTTTCCCAATGATAGGAATGTAGGCTCCCGACATGTCTACTGTGACCACTCTGACCTTCTCCCTAGCCTGTCTAGAATACTTGTAAAAGTGGTTTTTGATGGTCGTTTGGCGATTGTTTTCAAGAAGAGCAATGATTTTCTTGGTCTTAAAATCTTGCGCAATGAAAGCTAGTTTCCCCTTGTTTCTTGCGAATTCATCCCAGCTCAAGACCTCTGGTAAAGTCTCAAAGTTGTCCTTAAAAGTGAAAGCGTTCAGCTGCCTCTGGACGGTAGAAACAGAGACGTGGAGGCGTCTTGCGATGTCTGTGTTGGTCTGTTTTTCGATGAGGAGCTGAGTGATTTTCGCCCAGACAGGCTGTGAGATTTGGCAATGTTTCTTGACCAGGCTAGTTTTGGCGACAGAAACCCTACGGCACGCTTTACACTGAAAGCGCCGCTTTCTGAGTTTTAGGACAGTTGCCATGCCTTGGACGTCTAAGATTGGGATGGTGGCAGGTCTTTGAAAATCGTATTTGATCATCTTTCCTTGACAATGAGGACAGGCTGGAGCGGGATAATCCAGCTCGGCTCTTATCTCGATGTGAGTCTGATGTTTGAGAACAATTGATATTTTGATGTTTAAGTCTTTGATTCCAATGAGTTTTGTGCTATTCTTAATATGTTCCATAAGTACCTCCTAATGATGGTTTAGTCGCTTTTCATTATAAGTCTTATGGGACTTTTTTCTACTATTTGTCAAGCCTTTCAAGGCATTTGATGAATACTATTTTGAGTTCAGTAGTCAAAATAAGGAAATTATTTTATTTTGGACTAAAGTTTAGTGTAAAAAAGTGTATACAAAAGCAACACCTTATGTTGAAATTTTTTGATAAGGTGTTACAATGATAGTGCATAAACAATTTTACTGATTTTGGGTTAAAGTGTAATCATAAAGTTTGTTATGCGTAATGAGGTAATACATTGTCCGAATGAGACGGTGTATGGAGGCAATCGTGTGTGGCTTGGTTGAAGTCGTTTGCGATTGCCTTTTTCGTTTCTCATAAAAGTCTGCGATATGGCAAGGGTTGGTATGACTGGCTGAAGCGATATTGTGAATGCATTTGAACAGAATCTTTCTAGCGTAGGGATTGCCACGCTTGGTAATGTGTTCCTTAGCGAGGAAGTTGCCAGATTCATAGTGTCTCAGATCAATACCGATAAAGGCATTGATTTGATTGGCAGACTGAAAACGGCGAATATTTCCCAGTTCACCAATAATACTTGTTGCAGTAGTCTCAGCTATTCCAGGAATAGAGAGCAGAATGTCATATTCAGGTAATGGCTGAGCTAGCTCCACCATTTGGTCTAGAACAGTTTGTCTCTGTTCAGAAAGCCGAAGCAATTCTTTTCCATAGTAACGCACCTCTTCTAGTATTGGAGAGGTTTTCTTGACGGCACAATAAGATTGATTAGCTAGTGCTATCAGCTTCTCAGCTAAGTACGCCACACGCTTGTCCGAAATACGTTTTGAAGTGGACTGACGGATGCTCTCTGAGAGTTCATCCTTGCTTAACTCAAGCACGAAGTCCTTGCAAGGAAAATCTATGACTAGGTTCCAGTATTGTTCCCCAGTTGGTGTTGATAAGATAGTCTCCAACTCTGGGAAAGTGACCTGTAAGACCTTGTGCAGGCGGTTTTTAGCTCGAACGATGTCCTCTGTTAAGTTCTGATAGAAACGGCTGAGATCCCGCAAGTTTTGATATACTTCTTCTTGGACATACGTCGGTTTACGATTCAGTACAGACTGAGACTGAGCCAGTTTTTCAGCGTCAATTTGATCTGTTTTTCGCACACGCAAGCTATCCAGTTGCTTCTTGGCTTCTAAGGGATTGAGTCGCGTATAAGCGTAGCTATGTTCATCCAGAAAAGCTTTAAGACGACGAGAATAGACGCCTGTTGCTTCAAAGATGATTTCTGGCTTGTGGACGGTTTTCAAATCACCAAGTAGCCGAGAAAAGCCAATGGCATCATTGGCCATGGTGTAGCTATGAACCTTCTCGCCATTGACTAGAATAGCCACTTCTGAACTTGCCTTACTCACATCAATCCCGAAAACTGAACGCATGATATTACCTCTTTGTCTTGAAATTCCTTGTTTTAGTGATGTCATTTTCAATACTTGACGTCTGGCGTCCCACATACTTTGATAACATTCTTCCTAAAACAGGTGTCTTGCCAGTTTTTGATGCGACGTCTAGCGTCAAAAGAGTTCTCGACTTAACAAGACACCTCTACTTTAACATAAAGAAAAAGTAGTGAGTACTCTCTCCCGTCGGAGATTTCCTCACTACTAATCTTAGTATGTTTTTTCTACACTCAAAAAGCCCTATACCCTCTGAGGTGGCGTTACCCACTACAGATATTATAGAGCCGAAAAAGGAGACCAACTGGTCTCTTTTTTTGATGGTGAAATAAAATTTGGATATTTTTCCATATAAATCCTTGACAAATGAATAAATATAAAATAGAATAGTAACATACTTAAAAATAACTAAAAGAAAAGAGAATACGCTTATGAAATGGAAACACCTTGTAGCTGGAGCTTTGCTCGCTTTTTCAGCCACTGCCTTAGTCGCTTGTGGCTCATCGTCGTCAAGTTCAGAGGACAACTCGCTCAAAAAAATCGAAGATAAGGGGACTTTGACAGTAGCGACCAACCCTGAGTTTGCGCCTTTTGAGTTCAAGACACTTGTTAACGGAAAAGACACTGTTGTCGGAGCTGATATTGACATTGCCAAGGTTATCGGTAAGGAGCTTGGCGTTAAGGTCAAAATTTCTTCTATGTCTTTTGATAACGTCCTAGCCAGTGTACAATCTGGTAAAGCCGATATTGCTATCGCTGGTATTTCAGCAACCAAAGAACGTCAAAAAGTGTATGATTTTTCAGATAGCTACTACGAGTCTGTCAACGTGGTGCTTGTGAGAAAGTCTGATGCTGATAAATATACATCAACAAGTTCATTTAAAAACAAGCAAGTCGCTGTTCAAAAAGGTACCATCCAAGAGTCTGTCGCTGAGGAACAACTAAAAGGTGCTAAAGTGCTGACGCTTACTCAAAACAGTGAAATCATTAGTGAACTTAAGAGCGGTAAAGTAGACGCTGTCGTTTTTGAAGAGCCAATCGCTAAAGGTTATGTTGAGAAAAATAGCGATTTGACGATTGCTGAAAAAGTAACCTTGAAGTCAGGTGATTCAGACTCTTACGCTATTGCTATGCCAAAAGGTAGCACAGCCCTTAAAAATAAAATCAATAAAATCATCAAACAACTAAAAGACTCTGGCAAGATTGAAGAATATGTCAAAGAAGCCTACGAACAGTCTATTAGTGACTAATAAAACCGCCTTGAGGCGGTTTTTGCTTGTTATATAAAGAGAGGAAGAAGATGTCACAAACAAGTCTTGATATCGAACGCTACAAAGAACTCGCCCAGCAAAAACAAGGAGAGCACCGTAAATTTTTAGCCACGCTCAAGAAAAAAGCGCCTAAAAATCTGGATAAAATTGTCCAAGAAGTGCACCAAGAAGTCTTTGCTGAGATTGACTGCACAGCCTGTGCCAATTGCTGTAAGACCTTGGGACCTTTGTTTACAGAAGCGGATATACAGCGTATCGCAAAGCATTTTCGGATGAAGCTGGGGGCTTTTGAGGAGGCTTTTTTAAAGGTTGACGAAGATGGAGACAAGATTTTCAAGACTATGCCCTGTCCTTTTCTTGGTGAGGACAATCTGTGTAGCATTTATGATGTGCGCCCCAAAGCCTGTAGGGAGTTTCCGCATACTGATCGCAAGAAAATCTATCAGATTAACAATCTAACCATTAAAAACACGCTTTTTTGCCCAGCGGCTTATCTTTTTGTAGAAAAATTGCGAGCCAGACTTAGCTAGAAGTTAATGGTGATGTCCTTGACACTAGTTATCAAATGATAGATGGTAAATGCCCATAGCACACTGTTTCGTGTGGCTATATCCCAGCTTTCATTGCCACCAAGGAGAAGTTTCCAATCAAACAGATAGAAAATCAGCATGGTGACTGCCATTCCCCAAGTCATGAAAAATTTGACAAAGTTTTCTTGCGTGCTCTTATCCTCAAGTCGCAGTTGCGAGATGATAAAATCTAAAAATACATGAATCAAGAAGATGAAAAAGAGCATGGCAAGAAAGTAGACGTTGAAGGTTTTGGGGATAAATTTTGATGTCATATCACCGATATAAAAAGAAGCAAAGATAGCTAAAAAGATAAGGCTGCTACCACTAGCTACCAAAACGGTGTGCAGTTGTTTTTGGCTTGGTGCGAGACTAGCCAAGAGGCGATAAGGCAGTAGAGCTAGACAGCAGTAGAGCGTGATACGTTTGTGACTATCATTAGCGACAATGCCTTTTAAAAAGGCGAGGTAGATGAGATTTCCTAAAAGCGCTCCGATACACAAAGTCTTTAGGCTAAGAAGCCCGTCTGCGCTGATGGTCGGCAAACCAAGGTAAAAATGCCCCAAAACGACCGCAAAAAAAGCACTTGAAAAACTGACAGATAAAAAATCAATGGCGGACATAAAGTGCTTGGCTAGCCTTGAGGATTGGCTTAGCCAAAGTAAGGTTTTACTGATAGCGGTCAATAAAATCCCACCGATAATAGGCGCTAGCTTTAAAAACCAGCTAACTTCATTTTGAAAAACAATGCTTAAAACACCGCTGTAGAGCAGAGCTAATCCCGCTATCCTTAGCGTAAGTGCTAATAGGTTGCCGTAAGCAAGCGGATAGAGCTCTTTTTTCAAGCTCCTAAGTGCCTGTCCTACTTGTTGATACCAAAGTTTGAGTATGGTTGACCTCTTTCTAATATGACTTATTGTATTATGACTACAATATAATTATAGACTAACTTTTTGGGAAAATCTACGTCTAAAAAGTAAACATTTTGCTTTTTGCGGTCAAAAAACAGCCTGTTTGCGATTTTTTGGTAAATTCTCAAAGTAAGTTCTAGTTTCCGTCCTTCCAGAAGTTACTTTGAGAAAACTGCATAAAATCAACAGAATTTAGTCTCAGACTAAGTTCTGTTTTTGACTAAAAATGTTGATAGTAGTGAGTTTTAGGGTTGAAAATGTTGAAAAAAAGAGTACACTAAAGTTACTGGCTCTGAGACGTCTCAAAGTAAGTTCTAGTCATCTGGAATTTAGGACGGGACAAGTTCCTTTCTATTTTTGATAAATTTTTATGATAAAAACTAGCGATTATTTATCTAATAATCGAGGTGATTGGATGACGTTCTCAGGGTCAATTTTAGAGATACCGAGAAGTGTTGCCACTTCCTCACCGTAGGTAAAGGTAAAGAGTTCATAGGCTGATTTTCCGTTGAAAGAAGCTCGTTTGACGCTGTTGACATGTGAACAAACTAGGTTGATGTCATCCTGTGTCAAGTTATCGAAGCTAGTTCCTTTAGGGAGAATATCTCTGATAAGCGTGTGATTTTTCTCAATTCTCCCCTTCTGGTCAGAACGATTTGGGTCACAGAAGAAGAGTTTAGATTCTCCACGAACATCCATTTCGATATCGTCTACTCTAGCGAATTCACCGCCATTATCGGTCAGAATGACAGGGAATAGTTCGCAGAAGCTCATCTCTTTCTGGTGTAGGTCATTCTTGATAGCGTAGAGGTGTTTAGCGACCTCATTAGCTGTTTTATTATCCAGTAACCGAGCGAAAATAAAGTTGCAGTAGGAGAGGTTAAAAGTGAGAAGTACCTTTCCGCCGATCCTTCCAGTAACGGTGTCCATTTCCAGCCAGTAGCTGATATCATTCTTAGTAAGAAAGCCTTGGAAGTCCTCGTAAGACCGTCCTTCTCTAGCAGTTTTAGGAATGGGTTGGAGATTTCTGGTTCTCCGCTTTCTGAATTTCACGACACGGGGGAAATCAATAGGCTTTGTGGACAGATAGCCCTTTTCAAGGTATCTGTAGATAGAAGCTCTGGATGCCGACAGTTCATTTGAGGCGATGATGTGGTTGAGGTGTTGTCCTTTTTTGATGGCAGAAGAGACAATCTCGTCCATGCGATAGAATTCTTCCTTGTTTAGGGCAACACCTGTTCTCGAATCTGAGAGCTTAGCTTCATAATCCAGCTGAGCTCTTTTTGCGTAGTAGAACTGTTTCTGGTATCCACAATTGCATCTCTTTTTCGGACAGGCATTACAAACGTAAGGAGCCTTTTTGAGTAGAGGGCAGGCCTCACAATTGGATGTCACAGAATTTTCTTTAACCACTCGATTTCTGCGAACTTCTTTTGAGATTGTGGACGGGTCTTTTCCTAGCTTAGTAGCGATAGCTGAGAAGGTTTTTAGCTGTTCGATTCCTATTTGAATATCGTTGCGATCAGAGAGAGTTAAGTGTTTGTTTTTCATTGTCAGTTACCAACTTGTCCCATAGTAAGTTCTACCTTATTTTTTGTCTCAGTCTAATTTCCAGTTTTTAAGACAGACTAGAACTTACTTTGAGAATTTTGGTTTGCGATTTTTTCCCGTGTTGTAAAATGAAGTGCAACAAAAAAGACATGCTCGTCTGATATACTAGAATTCCCCAACTCAGTATAGAAAGCAGATGAACATGTCCACTAATCATTCTACCAAAAAATCGTTATACTCACACCTTTCAGCCTCTGAACGCGGAGAAATCAGCGCCTATCTCAAGATGGGCAAGAACCCCTCTGAGATTGCTCGTCTGCTTGGGCGTCATCGCTCAACCATCAGTCGTGAAATCAAACGAGGAAGTGTTTCTCAGGTTCAAGATAAGAACGGGAAACGAATCTACTCAACGGTTTACTTTCCAGATAGTGGTCAACGTGTTTATGAAACCAATCGTCGAAAAAGTGCCTATCATAAACTATCGTACTGCTCCCAGACCTTCTTCAAGGAACTTGAGAAAGCCCTGAAAACGAAACCTCGCTGTCACAGTGTCGATAGCTTTGTTCAAACTTACCGAGAAAAACATCCACTGGAAGTTATCCCTTCCACCAAGACAGTGTATCGTTACATCAAAGACGGACTGTTGAGGGTTAAACCGATTGATTTACCTAAGATGGTGTGCATCCGAAAACGGTCTAAAGTAACGCCTAAGGCCACGACGAAAATCTTAGGAAAATCCATTGAAGAACGTCCAGAGTGTATCAATGACCGTTCTGAATTTGGGCATTGGGAGATTGATTTGGTTCTTGGCAAGAAAACCAAAGGTGAAGCTGTTATTTTGACCTTAGTAGAGCGTCAAACACGATTTGCCATCGCTGTAAAATTGGCTAATAAACAAGCAGAAACCATCAATAGGGCTGTTAAGAGCTTACTATCGCAGTACCCTATTCGCTCTATCACATCGGACAATGGCTCAGAGTTCAGTAGCTTGTCAGACTTAAAAGGTGTGGAAGTCTATTTTGCCCATCCTTATGCTTCTCATGAAAGAGGAACAAATGAAAATTTCAATGGTCTCTTGAGAGAGTTTCTCCCAAAAGGTGTCTCTCTTAACTCACTAACGACAGAAGAACTCAATCACTACGTCTCTGCTATCAATGACAGACCTAGACGACTTCACAAGTATAAAACCGCAAATATTTTGTTTGGGCTAGCCCAAACAGCTTAACCTCTGGAACTCTAGTTATCAATGAACTTGTTGCACTTGACTTGACAAGTGGGGTTTGCGATTTTTTTGAAAAAATAGTGCGCTCGTCTATTGACAAAAAAGAGGGATTTAGGTATCCTAGTATATGGACAATAACTGTCACAATATCTTGAGGAGGTGAAAACTATGTCAAAAACTGTCGTACGCAAGAATGAATCACTTGATGATGCACTTCGTCGTTTCAAGCGTTCTGTTACGAAAGCAGGAACTCTTCAAGAATCACGTAAACGTGAATTTTATGAAAAACCTTCTGTAAAACGTAAACGTAAATCAGAAGCTGCTCGCAAACGTAAAAAATTCTAATGAAAACAAAAAACTAGGTTCAACCTAGTTTTTAATGTCTACAAAACATAAAAAAGATTAGAGCCATCTCTAATCTTTTTCGTCTTGTCTATTATTTGTTTGCTAAGAGATCACGAATTTCAGCGAGCAACTCTTCTTGAGTAGGTCCAGCTGGCTCGTCTGCAGCCTCTTCTTCTTTTTTACTAAGAGACATAGCTTTATTAGCTGCTTTAACGATGAAAAAGAGAGTTGTTCCAACGATGAGGAAGTTAAGAACAGCGCTCAAGAAGCTACCGTAAGCAACACCATTCCAAGCAAGGTCAGCAATCTTTTCAACACCTGCAGCCTTTAAGGCAGGGTTCAAGATAAGAGGGGTGATGATGTCACCGACAAGTGATGTGATAATAGCGTTAAAGGCAGCCCCAAAAATAACGGCAACAGCAAGATCGAGGATATTGCCTCTAAATAGAAAGTCTTTAAGTTCTTTAATCATAAAAAACTCCTTCATAATTATAGTGATACTACAATTGTATCAAGTAAAAGGTACAAATAGCAAGGAAATAGACTCATAAAGTCCAATTAAAGTACACTTTATCGCCAAACGTTACGATTTACAAAAAGATTAGAAAGTGTTATAATGAAACGTAAAACTAAAATCGGGGTATTTTAGGGAGGTGATGGCTCTGGCAATTAGTCGTGAAACGATAGCTGATATTAAAAATAGTGTCAATATCGTGGATGTCATTGGTGAGGTGGTTAGTCTGACACGCTCTGGGAATAACTACCTTGGTCTGTGTCCTTTTCATAAGGAAAAAACACCTTCGTTTAATGTCGTTGAGGACAAGCAGTTTTTTCACTGTTTTGGTTGTGGAAAGTCTGGGGATGTTTTCAAGTTTTTAGAAGACTACAGGCAGATTAGTTTCATGGAGAGTGTTCGTCTTGTGGCTGAGCGTGCAGGGATAACACTTGATTTACCAAAGCAGCAGACGGTAGCAAAAGCAAATCCTAATCAGATCCTTTATGATCTCAATAGCGAGGCGGCTCAATTTTACCATGCTATCTTGATGACAACCAAAGAGGGGCAGCTGGCTAGGGATTACTTGCAGGCTCGGGGACTTGATGAAGAAGTGCTAACGCACTTTAATATCGGCTTAGCGCCAAAACAGCCTGATTTTCTCTATAAAGCCTTGAGCGATAAATACCCTAATCATGAGGAAGCTCTTGCGCAGTCTGGGCTCTTTAATATTGATGAAGCGTCTAGTCGTCTCTACGATGCCTTTAAAAATCGTATCATGTTTCCCTTGACAGATGATAAGGGGCGTGTGATTGCTTTTTCTGGGCGTATCTGGACGCAGCAAGATCACGAGCAAAAGCAAGCAAAATATAAAAATACCCGATCAACGCTCATTTTCAATAAATCTTACGAATTATATCATGTAGACAAAGCTAAAAAAGTGGCGCAAAAAACGCACGAGCTTTATCTCATGGAAGGGTTTATGGATGTCATTGCAGTTTATCAATCTGGTATTGAAAATGCGGTCGCTTCTATGGGGACGGCGCTAACACCTGAGCATGTGAGACATTTGAGCCAGTTTACTAAAAAGGTGATTCTGACTTACGATGGGGACAATGCTGGTCAAGAAGCGATAGCTAAGTCTCTAGAACTATTAGATTCTTTATCTGTTGATGTGGTTAGGATTCCTAACCATATGGACCCAGATGAGTTTTTAAGACACAACTCAAAAGAAGCACTCAAGCAACTTCTCGAGCAAGGGCGTATCAGTAGCACCGAATTTTATATTCAGCATTTGAAGCCAGAAAATAGCGATAATCTGCAAGCTGAGATTGCTTATGTGGAAAAAATGGCTAAGCTGATTGCACAAGAGCCATCTATCACGGCGCAAAACAGCTATATCCACAAGGTAGCTGAGCTTTTGCCGGATTTTGACTATTTTCAAGTCGAGCAGGCTGTTAACAACGAGCGTCTTATCAGTCGCAGCAATCGGCAAAAGACCAGTCAATACACGCAACAGCAGGTGCTATCTCCACCGGTGTCTAAGAGTTTATCTGCTTTGATGAAAGCAGAAATTCAGCTCTTTCATCGTCTCTTACATCACGATTATTTACTGCAATCGTATCGCAATCGCTTGGATTTTACCTTTGATACGCCAGAGATTGAGGCTCTGTATGAGCTTTTGTGTCAGCAGGGTGAGATTACCAGTCTTGATTTGGCAGAGATTAGTGATGCTGAGCGGCAGATGTATTATCGTGTGCTAGAGGAGCGCTTGCCAGATGAGGTGGCTTCAGGTGAGATAGAGGCGATTGAGCGTAGGCGTGAGCAATTGCTAACAGAGCGAGATATCCATAAACAAAGTAAACAGATACGTGAGTCAAGCAATCAAGGTGATGTTGATGGTGCGCTAGAAGCACTGCAGCAATTGATTGCTCAAAAAAGAAATATGGAATGAGGAAACTATGGCAGAAACAAAAGAAATTACAACCTTTAACGTACAAGTTGCAGACTTTATTCGAAACCATAAAAAAGCAGGTACTGCGGTAGATGATGAGGTCACTGAAAAGCTAGTCATTCCATTTACCTTGGATGCTGACCAAATCGATGATTTACTAGAGCGTTTGACAGATGGTGGTATTGCCATCACTGACAAGGAAGGCAATCCTTCTAGCAAGTACGTGGTTGAAGGACCAAAGCCAGAAGAGTTGACCGATGAAGAGTTGCTCGGCAATAACTCAGCGAAAGTCAACGACCCTGTTCGCATGTACCTTAAAGAAATCGGTGTTGTGCCCCTCTTAACCAACGAAGAAGAAAAAGAGCTTGCGCTAGCAGTAGCTGCTGGAGATATGCAAGCAAAACAACGTCTCGCAGAAGCGAACTTGCGTCTGGTGGTTTCTATCGCTAAGCGTTATGTAGGACGTGGAATGCAGTTTCTTGACCTTATTCAAGAGGGGAATATGGGTCTCATGAAGGCTGTGGATAAGTTTGACTATTCAAAAGGATTCAAGTTTTCAACCTATGCGACATGGTGGATTCGTCAAGCCATTACACGTGCTATTGCTGACCAAGCCCGTACCATTCGTATCCCAGTTCACATGGTGGAAACTATAAACAAGCTTGTGCGTGAACAGCGCAATCTCTTGCAAGAGCTAGGGCAAGATCCAACACCAGAGCAAATCGCAGAGCGTATGGACATGACGCCAGACAAGGTGCGTGAAATTCTTAAAATCGCACAAGAACCTGTGTCCCTAGAAACGCCAATCGGTGAAGAAGATGATAGCCATCTTGGTGATTTCATCGAGGACGAAGTCATTGAAAATCCTGTTGAGTACACCACACGTGTGGTGCTGCGTGAGCAGCTCAATGAAGTGCTTGATACTTTGACTGACCGTGAAGAAAACGTTTTGCGTCTGCGTTTTGGGCTTGATGATGGTAAAATGCGTACGCTAGAAGATGTCGGCAAGGTCTTTAATGTTACCCGTGAGCGTATCCGCCAGATTGAAGCTAAGGCGCTTCGTAAATTGCGTCACCCAAGCCGCAGCAAACAACTCAAAGATTTCATGGAAGACTAAGTTCGCTTGTGGAGGTGAAAGATGTCAGCACTATATACTGAAGAAGAAGTCGCAAAAATCAAAGACCGTATCCTAGAAGCGCTAGAGATGGTTATTGACCCTGAGCTTGGGATTGATATTGTCAATCTTGGCTTGGTCTATGAGATTCGCTTTGATGATGGTGAGACTGAGATTGATATGACACTCACGACGATGGGATGTCCTTTGGCGGATTTATTGACCGACCAAATCTATGATGTTATGCGTGATATTCCCGAAGTGACAAATGTTGAGGTTAAGCTTGTCTGGACACCGGCTTGGTCGGTGGAAAAGATGAGCCGCTACGCTCGCATTGCGCTTGGTATCAGATAAAAAAGAAAAGGGATGAAAAATTCCCTTTTTTGCGTTATAATAAACCTAGTTTACGAAATTAAAGGAGTAACAGATGATTTTAATTACAGGTGCAAATGGACAGTTAGGGACAGAATTGCGTTATTTGCTTGATGAGCGCAATGAAGAATACGTGGCTGTGGATGTCGCTGAAATGGACATCACAAACGCTGAAATGGTGGACAAAGTCTTCTCAGAAGTAAAACCAACACTTGTCTACCACTGTGCAGCTTATACAGCTGTTGACGCAGCAGAAGACGAAGGCAAAGAGCTTGACTACGCTATCAATGTGACAGGTACTGAAAATGTCGCAAAAGCAGCTGCTAAGTACGACGCAACCTTGGTTTACATCTCAACAGACTATGTTTTTGATGGTGAAAAGCCAGTTGGAGAAGAGTGGGAAGTCGATGACACACCAGACCCACAAACAGAGTACGGACGCACAAAACGTATGGGTGAAGAGCTGGTTGAAAAATACGCTAAAAAATTCTACATCATCCGTACTGCTTGGGTATTTGGTAACTACGGTAAAAACTTTGTCTTTACCATGCAAAACCTTGCTAAGACGCATGACACACTAACAGTTGTCAATGACCAACACGGTCGTCCAACCTGGACACGCACACTAGCAGAATTTATGGTTTATCTAGCTGAAAATCAAAAAGAATTTGGTTATTATCATTTGTCAAACGACGCTGACGAAGATACGACATGGTATGACTTTGCGGTTGAAATCTTGAAAGACACAAATGTCACTGTCAAACCAGTAGATTCTAGCCAATTCCCAGCAAAAGCCAAACGCCCACTCAACTCAACTATGAGTCTGGCAAAGGCAAAAGCAACAGGATTTGTCATCCCAAGCTGGAAAGATGCTCTAAAAGAATTTTACAAGCAAGACGTCAAGAAATAATCTTAAAGCCTGATATATCAGGCTTTTTTCGTGTCAGAAAGGACAGAAGTCTACCTTTTTAAGTCGCTATCTGCTTGTATTTATGGTATAATGAATTGATTATTGTAAGTATGGAGGAGTGCGCTTTGCAGCATGTTTTCATCATCGGAAGCCGTGGTTTGCCTGCTAGTTATGGCGGGTTTGAAACCTTTGTTTCAGAGTTGGTAGCGCATCAAAAAAATCAGAACATCAAATACCATGTGGCTTGTCTTAGTCAAGAGCAGCATGGCACACACTATGATTACAAAGGAGCAGATTGCTTTAGTATTAAGGCGCCTAATCTTGGTCCAGCGAGAGTCATTCTCTACGACATGATGGCAATCAACTATGCTCTCACACTTGTTAAGCGTGATGCGATTAAACAGCCGATTTTTTATATTTTGGGCAATACAATCGGTGCTTTTATTAGCCCTTTTATTAAAAAGATACATAAATGTGGCGGAAAAGTCTTTGTCAATCCTGATGGGCTTGAGTGGCGACGCTCCAAGTGGTCACGTCCTGTGCAGGCTTATCTCAAATACGCCGAGAAGAAAATGGCGCAAAAAGCGGACTTGATTGTGGCGGATAATAGTGGCATTGAAAGCTATATCAAAAAAGCCTATCCTGTTGCCAAGACGACCTTTATCGCTTATGGGACAGACCTAGCACCTTCAAAGCTGACAAAAAATTCTGACGAGGTGCGCAGTTTCTATCAAAAATGGGGTGTCACTGAGGAAAACTATTATCTCGTCGTTGGGCGCTTTGTCCCTGAAAATAACTACGAAACGGTCATTCGTGAGTTTATGACCACAAAAACCAATCGTGATTTGGTTATCATTTGTAACCATGAGGGCAATAGCTACTTTGAAGAACTGCGTCAAAAAACAGGCTTTGATAAGGAAAAGCGTATCAAGTTTGTTGGCACGGTCTACAATCGTGATTTGCTGGCTTATATAAGGGAGCATGCTTTTGCTTATATCCATGGGCATGAGGTCGGGGGGACTAATCCTGGTCTTCTTGAGGCGCTCAGCCAGACCAAGCTCAATCTGGTCCTTGGTGTCGACTTTAATCGCTCGGTCGCTAGAGACAGCAGCCTCTACTGGACAAAGGCAGCAGGAAATCTAGCGGATACTATTACAAAAGCTGAGGGCATTTCAGAACAAACAGCTTATGGCAAGCGTGCCAAAGAGATTGTCAAAGAAGATTATACTTGGGAAAAAATTGTAGGAGAGTACGAGGATTTGTTTTTACATGAGAGTTAATATCTTGATGTCTACCTACAACGGTGAGACCTTTCTAGCGGAGCAGATTGAGAGTATTCGCCGTCAGACCTTTACAGACTGGAGACTCCTCATCCGTGATGATGGCTCAACAGACAAGACACGATCTATCATCAAAGCCTACACACAAAAAGATGAGCGGATTTGCTTTATCAATGAAGATGAGACTGAGAACTACGGTGTCATCCAGTCTTTTTATCACTTGGTCAAGTATGAAGAAGCTGATTATTATTTTTTTAGTGACCAAGATGATGTTTGGCTAGAGGATAAGCTTGAGACGCAGCTGGCAGCTTTTGCTGAGGTTGATAATAGCCAGCCTGTCATGGTTTATATGGACTTGATGATTGTGGATGCAAAGCTCAATGTTCTTCACAAAAGCATGGTGAGAACACAGTCACATCATGCAAACACCAAGCTCCACCAAGAGATGACTGAAAATACAGTAACAGGTGGCGTTTCAGGCATTAACCACAGCCTAGCTAAGCTCTGGATGAGAACGGATAAGGTCATCATGCACGACTGGTATCTAGCCTTGCTGGCAGCTGCTTTGGGGCAGCTCATCTATATTGATAAGCCTGGTGAGCTCTACCGTCAGCATGACAATAATGTGCTTGGTGCTAGGACGTGGAACAAGCGCATTAAAAATTGGCTAAAACCGCAAGCCTTAGTCGCAAAATACTGGTATCTCATCACCTCTAGTCAAGAGCAAGCCAGCCTCCTTAGAGACTTTGAGCTTGATGCGGATGACAGAGCCTTGGTAGATGCCTTTATCGGGATAACAGAAGCGCCCCTTCATGAACGTCTCTTGTCCTTAAAATCATATAAACTAGCTAAAAATCGCTGGTTTCACACTTTTATTTTTAGAACATTGATTATTACAAAATTTGGTTATAGGAGAAACTGATGAATTTTTTCAGTAAAGAAAACCGTATTCTCTTAAGAGAAATGGTCAAGACCGACTTTAAATTACGCTATCAAGGAAGTGCTGTTGGCTATCTTTGGTCTATTTTGAAGCCTTTGATGCTCTTTGCCATCATGTACGTTGTCTTCATCCATTTCTTACGTTTGGGTGGCGATGTGCCGCATTTTGCTGTGGCTTTGCTACTTGCCAATGTCATCTGGGGCTTTTTCTCAGAAGCAACCAATATGGGGATGGTGTCTATCGTATCTCGTGGGGATTTGTTGCGTAAACTCAACTTCTCAAAAGAAATCATCGTTATTTCAGCGATCTGCGGTGCAGCGATTAACTTTGGGATTAACTTGATTGTGGTGCTGCTCTTTGCTCTCTTTAACGGTGTGCAGTTCTCATGGACGGCTGTGATGGCTATTCCATTGGCTATTGAGCTGTTTCTTCTTGCAACAGGGATTGCTTTGATTTTATCAACTGTTTTTGTGCGTTTTCGTGATTTATCTCAAATCTGGGAAGTCTTTATGCAGGCTGGGCTCTATGCGACACCAATTATCTATCCAATCACTTATGTGTCTGACCGTAGCTTGATTGCAGCCAAGGTCATGATGCTCAATCCTGTAGCACAAATTATCCAAGATGCACGTTATTTTCTTATTGACAAGGCAAATGTCACTGTTTGGCAATTGATTAACAACAAAGCTATCGTAGCGATTCCTTATTTGATTCCATTTGTGGTTTTTGTGATTGGTGTCTTTGTTTTTAACAAGTATTCTAAGAAATTTGCGGAGGTGCTTTAAAATGAGTCAAGCAAAAACAGTCGTCAAGGTAGAGCATGTCAGCAAGTTCTTTAAATTGCCAACCGAGAGCACTTACAGTTTGCGGACAGCCATGGTTAATCGCTTTAAAGGAATCAAAGGCTACAAGGAGCAGCATGTCTTAAAAGACATCTCTTTTGAAGTCAAAGAGGGCGACTTTTTCGGTATCGTCGGACGTAACGGTTCAGGTAAATCAACGCTTCTAAAAATCATCTCACAAATTTATGTCCCTGAAAAAGGCAGCGTGACGGTAGATGGTAAGCTAGTGTCCTTTATCGAGCTTGGTGTCGGTTTCAACCCAGAGTTGACAGGACGTGAAAATGTCTACATGAATGGTGCCCTTCTTGGTTTTTCGAAAGAAGAAGTGAACGCTATGTATGATGACATCGTCGACTTTGCTGAGCTTGGAGCCTTTATGAACCAAAAGCTCAAAAATTACTCTAGTGGTATGCAAGTGCGCTTAGCCTTTTCTGTAGCCATCAAGGCACAAGGAGATGTCTTGATTTTGGATGAAGTGCTCGCTGTTGGCGACGAAGCCTTTCAGCGCAAGTGTAACGACTACTTTATGGAGCGCAAAAAAAGCGGTAAAACCACCATCCTTGTGACACACGACATGGGCGCTGTCAAAAAATACTGTAACCAAGCGGTACTCATCGAAAATGGCTTGGTTAAAGCGCTGGGAAATCCAGACGATGTGGCTAACCAGTATAGCTTTGATAATGCTGTAGCTCCAACATCTGTTACAGAAGATAAGAAAGAAGCCCAAGAAGAGTCTTTATGTGTAGATAACCTAAAAGTAGAGTTGCTTTCTGCGAATACTATAAGTCCAAGGGAGAAAGTGCAGTTTAGAATTTCTTACGATGTTTTAGATGACACCGCTACCTACATTGCTTTTTCTTTAACCGATATTGACCGCAATATATGGATTTATAATGATAATTCATTGGATTATATGACCAATGGAAAAGGGCATAAATCAGTTGTTTATACCTGTGATATGCCAAGCTTAAATGATATAAAGCTTAAGTTGCAGGTATCTGTACGTGATGATGACGATAAAATGGTTGCTTTTGCAGACACTGCAAATTCACCAGTGGTCTTTATTGTACGTGATGATATCGCAACAGATGACATCTCAGAAAAAGATTCTGCAACAGGACTCTTACAGCGCAGAGGAAAATGGGAATTTAAAAAATGAACAATTTCGTTTCAGTTATTGTAACGTGCTACAATCATGAAGCCTACATTAAACAATGTCTAGAAAGTATTGAGCAGCAAACTTACCGCAATTTTGAACTTATCATTATCAATGATGGTTCAACGGATCGGTCTGCTGAGGTGATAGAAGCTTTTGTAGAACAAACCAATTTAGAAAAAGTCACCTTTCTATCGCATGAGAACATAGGTCTAGTAAAAACTCGCAATAAAGCCTTTGATGTATTAAAAGGTGAGTTTGTTCTTTTTGTAGACAGCGACAACTATCTTACTCCTAATTTTTTAGAGGAACTTGTTCAAAAAGCACAAGAGAGTCAGGGCGATATTATTTATACACGTCTTATCAATCCTGATACTCAAAGAGAAGTTTTACCTTTAGAATCTTTCTCGCTTAGCCGCCTCTTTAAATCGAATTTTATTGATTCTTGTTCACTTGTGAGACGTTCAATCATAGGTGATGTTCGCTATGATGACTACCTCAACGGTAAGAGGCTAGAGGATTTCGATTTCTTTTTATACTTGATTACGCATAAAAAAGCGAAGGCTGTTCCCTGTGAGACGACATTCTTTTATTATAGAGTTTTAGAAAATTCGATGTCTGGTCAAGCTAGGGATTTGATGTTGAAGTACTATCAAGCTTATGTTCATATCCTCGGGAAATATGTCAATAGCTATCCTGAGGAAGTGAGAGCAGCATCTGACTTGCATTTTGGGTACAATATTACCTTAGATTACTATAATCAAAAAGTGAATATTTACTATAGCTCTAAAGATGAGACCTTGTCAGAAGACTGTAAGTTTAGCTATGACTTTGCACAATCAGATCAGATAAATCTACAGTTCGACGCTTCAGTAGATCAAGTACGTATTGATTTATCAGAATTACCAAGTTTTTACAAATATGTCCATTTAGAGGTAAAGGAAAGTGGAGAAATCCTTCAACCTGCTTTGACTAACGGTTATTTTCTAGGTGACTATGTCATATTTGCAAACTCGGATCCACAATTGGTTTACGACATTTCAAAGATAGCTAACAAGGAGTTTACATTAAGCTATGAGTTGTTCAATCTTACGGATATTCATGCAACAGACTACGTAGTAAATGTTTTATCTGAGGATATTGACCAGCTAAATAAGGAGCTTGATGAAGCTTTTGACAAATACACTAAGCTACAATCAGAACTTGAATTTTATAAAGCAGAGCTGACAAAAATGACACATCAATATAATACAGTCATCAACTCTCGCCGCTGGATTATTCCAACAAAAATCATTAACTTTTTAAGGAGAAAAAAATGAACCGCTTACTGCTGTATGTTCACTTCAATAAATATGATATAGTAAGTCCGCATGTTAAATATCAATTGGAGAAGGTGCGTCCGTTATTTTCTAAGATTGTTTTTATCAGTAATAGTGCTGTAAATCAAGAAGAAGTTGAACAATTGAAAAAGAAACACATGATTGATGTTTTTCTTCAGCGTGAGAATAAGGGGTTTGATTTTGCAGCTTGGCGTGATGGCTTGAGTTTAGTGGGTTATGAAAGTCTAGTAGAGTATGATTCTGTTACAATGATGAATGATACCTGCTTTGGACCTCTATGGGATTTAGAATCTTATTATAAGCGTTTTGAGTCAGATGAGAATGTTGATTTTTGGGGAATGACCAATCACCGAGCAGGCGATGTGCTGCCAGAGCATATCCAAAGTTATTTTGTTGTTTACAAGAAAAAGTTAGCAACATCTAGTACCTTTAAAAATTATTGGTCCACGATTAAAGATTTTTCAGATGTTCAAGACGTTATTGATAATTATGAAGCGCAAACAACTTCTATTTTTTTAGAAGCTGGTTTCCAATATGGAGTCGTTTTTGATACAGTTGAAGTTCCGGTCCACAATAATCTACCTCCTAATTTTAGCTTATATCATCCAACGGCATTATTGGAGGCTAAGGTTCCCTTTTTCAAGGTGAAAATTCCAGAAGCAAACAACAGTATTGCTCCGTATTTACTTGATTATATTGAACGTAAAACGGATTATCCTATTGATGTGATGATTCATCATTTATCAGACACTTACATGCCAGACAATCCTTATAAATTGGGAAAGAAGTATCTAAAAGAAAAGTCACTGATAAAAGTTGAAAAAAAGATAGCAATTCATTTACATGTCTATTATACAGATTTGCTTGGAGAGTTTTTAAGAGCATTTGAATCCTGTCATTTTGATTATGACTTGTTTATCACGACAGACTCTGAAGAAAAAAGAACAGAGATAGAAAATCAGCTAACACAAGAAAACGCTAAAGCAAGTATTTATGTCTTTGATAATATCGGGCGTGATATTATTCCTATGCTTAGGTTGGGTGATGTTTTATCTAAGTATGACTATATAGGTCATTTTCATACAAAAAAGTCCAAAGAAGCAGATTTTTGGGCAGGTGAGTCATGGCGCCATGAGCTGATTGAAAGTATGATTCTTCCAGCTGATACTATAATTTCCCAGTTAGAAGCTGAAACATTGGGACTTGTGATTGCAGATATTCCTACATTTTTTAGATACAATAAGATTGTGGATGCCGGAAATGAGGCTTTGATTGCCCCTGCTATGAATCAACTTTGGTCTTCTATGGGACTTAATAAGGCGATTGATTTTGAAAACTTTCACACCTTTGTGATGAGTTATGGTACTTTTGTGTGGTTCAAATACGATGCTTTAAAACCTTTATTTGACTTAAAGATAGACTTAGAAACTATCCCTAAAGAGCCACTTCCTCAAAATTCAGTATTACATGCTATGGAGCGCCTACTTGTTTATATCGCTTGGGATCGTCACTATGATTTTAGAATTAGTCCGACACCTGTCGCTCTTACGCCGTTTATTGATAATAAATTGCTCAACCATAAGCCTGTAGTTGCTGTTCCTCAAACTTTCGCAGATTTTAACCAAAACGGCGGTTTCAAGAGTGCGCTGCGCTATTGGTATCAGGCAAATGTCAATTCTGCCAAATTTGTGACTAAAAAAGTAATAAAAAAATTAAAAAAATAGAGCCATGACTAGGATGGAAAAAGAACATGTTAAAAAAAGTTATTAGAAGTTACCGTCAGGAAGGCATGCGTGCAACATTACGAAAAGTAAAAGAGCGCCTAGGTCATCAAGCTTCGCCTCAGGCGCAACCAGAAAAAATTGATTTATTACATCTTCCTGCTATGCCACAATTTGATGATATTGTGAAGGCGGATTACATAAATTTTCCTTATCAGAAACCTAAAAAGATTAGTAAAAAGTATTTGAATATTGCTTGGTTAACACAACCAGTAGGTCCCGGGGGAGGAGGTCATACAACCATCTCACGTTTTGTAAAGTACCTCCAAGAACAAGGGCATAATGTTTCTTTTTATCTTTATCATGTCAATACTATCAACCAGTCAGCAAAAGAAGCACAAGATATCTTTAAGCGCTCATATGGTATTGATGTTGAAGTAAGGGAACTGGCAGAATTTAAAAATCAGGACGTTGTTTTTGCAACAAGTTGGGATACAGCTTACGCAGCTTTTAATCTGAAAGAAAAAAATCTTCATAAGTTTTATTTTGTACAGGATTTTGAGCCAGTTTTTTATGGTTTAGGTTCACGTTATAAATTAGCTGAAGCAACATATAAATTTGGTTTCTATGGGATTACTGCAGGGCGTTGGTTGACTCAGAAAGTCAGCGAATATGGTATGCAGGCAGACTATTTTGATTTTGGTGCTGATGTTGAGATTTATCGCACAAAAACTGAGGTAATCAAAAAGAAAAAAATCTGTTTTTATGCACGTGCTCACACAGAACGTCGTGGCTTTGAGATTGGTGTCATGGCGCTGAAGATTTTTAAAGAAAAACACCCAGATTATGAGATTGAATTCTTCGGTCAAGATATGTCTAACTATGATATACCATTTGAATTTATTGACCGAGGCATTTTAAATAAAGAAGAGCTAGCACAGGTCTATCATGAAAGTGTAGCATGTCTGGTCTTGTCATTGACAAATGTGTCTTTATTACCATTAGAACTTTTAGTGGCAGGTTGTGTTCCTGTCATGAACGATGGAGACAATAATCGCATGGTTTTAGGTGAGACTGAGGATATTCTATACACAGAAGCCTATCCAGTGGCGTTAGCACAGCAACTTTGCAATGCTGTTGAACGTAAAGACGTTAATCAGCACGCTGAGCAAATGAGTCAAAAATATCAGGGTGCTTCTTGGCAAGAAAGTTACCAAAAAGTGGAAGAAATCATCAAACGTGAGGTTATAGATGGATAAACACCTTAAAGCAACTGTTTTTATACCTGTTTATAATGGAGAAAATGACCATTTAGAGGAAACTCTAACCGCTCTTTATCAACAAGAAACAGATTTTTCATGGGATGTTATCATCACTGATTCCGAATCCTCAGATAATTCTGTTGCTATTATCGAAAGGTTTGCAGAACAATATGGAAATTTACAATTGGTTAAATTACCTAAAAAAGAGTATTCTCATGGTGGTACACGCCAAAAAGCAGCTGAATGGGCAAAAGGGGACATTGTCGTTTATTTGACACAAGATGCTGTGCCAGCTAACAACAAGTGGTTAGCGGAAATGGTTGCACCTTTTGCATTGAATGAGAAAATTGTGGCTGTATTAGGTCGTCAAGAGCCTAGAAGAACTTGCTTTCCAGCGATGAAATATGATATCAATGCTGTATTTCATGATCAGGGTGTCAATGATGCGATTACTTTATGGACAAGAGATACCCCTGAACAAAAAGGACACTATACAGAAGCTTCTTTTTATAGTGATGTTTGCTCAGCTGCTCCGAGAGAATTTTTGTTACATGAAATAGGCTATCGAAATGTTCCTTATTCTGAAGATTACGAGTATGGTAAGGATATTGTAGATGCAGGCTATATTAAAGCTTATAATGGTAAAGCTGTTGTGGAACATTCTAATGATGTCCTACTATCAGAGTATAAAAAACGTATCTTTGATGAAACTTATAATGTTCGTGTAAATAGTGGTTCTACAAATCCTGTATCGATAGTGTCAGTCTGGCGTAACAGCCTAAAGGCTAGTATTAAAGACAGCTCTAAGATTCTTCATGATAAGCAATATTCGTGGAAACGAAAACTTTATTGGCTAGTGGTAAATCCTCTCTTTCATATTGAGAAGTGGCGAGGTATACGTTTAGCCAATCGTGTTGAGATAGGGGGAGACTATACAAAATATTCCTTAGAAAAGAGTAGAAAGGGTTGAGAAAAGATGGAAGTGAGACAGTTAATCAAACAAAATTATAAGTATAGCTTGGCTCTTCTATTGGTAGCTTGTGCTGTGTTGATTGCTTACCCTGGTGAGGTTGGTATTCCTAAGCTTGTCTATATGGTGACGACTATTTTTCTGTTGGTGAGTTTGTTATTACCTCATTTGTTGGACAAGCAAAACACTAAGGGATTATATGTGTTCATTGCTTTCTTAGGTGTTTCTAGTGCGCTTGTGACGCCGATTTTAAATACACCAGATGAGCCAGTACATTTTGCACGTTCCTTAAAAGTAGCATCAGGTGAGATTAATCTTGATGACAATCCTAAAAATCTCCTTATTTCAGAGGATTATCGACAAGTAAATAACCAAGCTAAGGTTAAAATAACCCAAACAAATCTTTTTTCAATCCCTAGTAGTGATAAAATGATACCTTTTGCAAAGGGTGAGATGGATTACCGTGGAACAAATCAATATAGCTTTTTGAGTTACCTCCCACAAGCTATTGGTATTGCAATAGGAAAATTATTGCACCTTAATGTTGGTTTTATTTATTACATAGGGCGTATTTGCAATGCTTTATTTTATGGTTTTCTCGCTGTGTTAGCCATTAAGCTTAGTGGCCGCTTTAGTCAGTTGATGTTTTTAGGAGCAACATTTCCGATGAGTATAGCTCTTTCAGGTTCTTATAACCAAGATGGCACTGCTCTTGGCTATCAGTTGCTTGCTGTTGGTTTTTTCCTTTATTTGATTGAGAGGAAGAAGCCAATCGATATTGGTCACATGATGACTTACATCGTTATCTGTGCTTTGGTCATGCTATCCAAATTACCGTTTGTGGCTTTTGCTGGGCTCTTGATTTTTATCCCTAAAAAGCGTTTCAAATCAGCAAAACTGTACTGGTCTTCTTTTATCGCCATCATTGCTTTGCTATTTGCAACAGCGATTTGGTATAAAACGACAAGCCAGCTTGGCTCCAATATGAGTTTGCCAAATGTGAGCTTGCCAAAACAATTGCATAATTTCATAACACAACCGAATATTTATGTCCCTGTTATTTTAAAAGAGTTCTTGAATTTTGGAGCTCACTTAGGGCAGCTCTATGAGTTTGGTTGGCTAGATCTTTCAATGAGCAACTTTTACGTTTATTTCTTGCTTTTATATGCAACGATTGTCTTTTTCAATCTTGGTAAGATTAAGCTTAGCAACTGGACACGCTTTGGTATCATTGCCGTTAGCTCAGCTATTGTGCTAGGGGTTACTGGGGTTATGTTCTTGACATGGACACCTGTTGGTCACTTTGAAGTTCTAGGTGTACAAGGGCGTTATTACATTAGCCTGTATATTTTGATACTAGCTGTTATCACTTCCTTTAAACCCAAACAAATAACGATTGGTACCATTTCTGACTCACTTGTCTTACAAACCAGTCTGTACTCAACTGTAGCGATGCTTCTTTTAAGTATCTCAATGATGTAATACTGGACAATAACTAACGATATAGAAAGTAATTTTATGAAACAACCTGCTATTTCCATTATTATCCCCGTGTATAATGCTCAAAAACATATTGCAAAATGTATTGATTCTATTTTAGAACAAGACTTTACAGACTTTGAGTTACTTTTGTTAAATGACGGCTCCAAAGATGATTCTCTTAGTATTTTAAACTATTATGCAGCAATAGATGAGAGAGTTAAGGTAGTTGATAAGGAAAATGAGGGGGTTGCTAAAACACGTAATAGAGGAATAACCTTAGCGCAAGGTGAATATATTATGTTTGTTGATAATGATGACTATATCAATAAAGATTATTGTTCGACGTTTTATTCTGAAGTGTCAAAAGTTTATGCCGATATAGTGGTAGGAGGCTACCAGCGTGTTAGTGATAGTAAAGTATTACACCAACAGCACTTAAATACCACCGATTGGGCAAAATATATGGTCATAGCACCGTGGGCAAAGTTGTATCGTAGAGCGTTTTTAGTACAGCATAATCTGGAATTTCTTGATTATGGAATAGGTGAGGATGTTTACTTTAATCTCTTGGCTTACTCATTTGCAAAAAAAGTTACGGTCATTGATTACATTGGTTATAATTGGTATTTTAATACTGAGAGTATCTCTAATACAGACCATGTTGGATTTAAACCTAATATTGATATTTTGTACTTATTTGACGCTATATTAAGTAAACAAGAAAATTTAGATAGTATTCAAAAGTATTATTTCAAACGCTTTTATATCTACTATCTACTTTATTCAGGGCGCAGTGCCAGTACGAGTCGCTTTGTAGAGGAGCATAGTAGAGTATACCGCTATATTGAACGAAAAAAATTACAATCAAACCTCTCTCCATTCTTTAATAAACAACTAAAAGGAGAGTCTCTTAAGGTTCGCTTCATTGTTTCAAGTTTTTCCATTATGGAAAAATGTAAACTCATTCCCCTCTTTGCTCGTTTTTACTGTAAAGGCTAATTTATGACACGTAACGCTATAAATGAAAAGAGCAATTATATTTGGAATATGATTGGCTCAGTTTCGTCTTCTGTAATTTCAACAGTCCTTTTGATATTTGCTGCCAGGTTGTTGTCACCAGAGTCCTCAGATTTATTTGGAATTATTTATTCGCTTGGGCAGCAGTTGTTTGTAGTTGGTTTGTTTCAGGTTCGGGATTATCAAGCGACTGATGTGCGTGAGAAGTTTGATTTTCAAGTGTATTTGGAAACTAGAATTGTGACAATTTTGCTCATGATTGGCTCAACCTTTATCTTTGCAGTTGTTAGCCACTATACTGCTGAAAAGACCTTAATCTTTCTTATCTTGGTGATGAGCCGTGCGGTAGATGCTTTTTCAGATGTGTTTCAAGGCTTTTTCCAACAACATGAGCGCTCTGACTTAGCTGGAAAAATCCTTTTTTTCAGAAGCATTGTCATCATGATTAGTTTCTACCTCATATTGCTCTTGACAGGTTCGCTTTTGTTAGCTTGCTTAGGTATTTTTGGCTTAAATGTATTGCTGACTTTCTTGTTGGATTTTAGATATATGTCACGCCATTTTGGTCATACGATAACGTGGCGACGTCGTTTGCAAGCCAAGCAAATCTGGTCTGTGCTAGTTACTTGCTTTCCCTTGTTTTTTAGTGGTTTTTTAATTAACTATATCTTTAATGAACCTAAATTAGTCATTGATGGTTTACTGTCATCAGGGCAGTTGCAGACAGGGCTTCAGAGGGATTTTAACATCCTCTTTATGCCGACTTTTATCATGTCCTTGCTGTTGATCATTTTACGTCCCTTAATCACAGATTTATCAAGGGTATGGCTAGACAAGGACTACCGTCAGTTTTATAGCTCTTTTGGAAAGCTCATTCTGATTTTGCTGGGCTTTGGTCTATTTGTAATAGTAGCTGGTTATTTGGTAGGAACAGAAGTACTTGGACTTTTGTATGGCGTTCCTTTGACGCAGTATAAATGGGAGTTTGTGATTTTACTGCTCGGTGGTATTTTTAATGTGCTAGCTTCGGTCATTGGTAATATGATGACTATCTTTAGAAAACAAGTGAATTTTATGGTTGTCTATATAGTGACCTTTATTGTGTCAAAGATGATTTCAACGCCTTTGATTACAAAGTTAGGGATGCTTGGTGCCGCATATAGTTTTTTGATTGCCATGATTGTTTTTTTGGTGCTGAGTATCAGTGTTTTTTTACTGACAAAGAAATTACTAAATGAAGGATAATAACGTATGAAAGTATTAGTAATCATTCCTGCTTACAATGAGGAAGAGAGTATTTTAAAGACGGTGCAGTCGATTTTAGACTATAGAGAGCAAAGGCAGCTGGACTTTGTTCTAGACTATATCGTCATCAATGACGGGTCAACAGATAGAACAAAGGAGATTTTGGATAGTCATCATCTCAATGCCATTCACCTGATTTCAAACTTGGGAATTGGTGGAGCCGTTCAGACAGGTTACAAGTACGCTACTAGACATGGCTATGATGTGGCAGTTCAGTTTGATGGAGACGGTCAGCACGATATTACATCGCTACCAAGTCTTCTAGAGCCTATCAAAGGAGGCAAAGCAGATCTTGTGATTGGGTCACGCTTTGTCGGAGATGTGCGTTCAGAGTTTCAAACGACCTTCATGCGCCGCTTTGGTATCAACGTCATCTCCTTTATGATGAAACTTGTGACAGGTCAAAAAATCTATGATACCACATCAGGTTACCGCTTAGCTAATAAAGAAATTATCGCTCAGTTTGCTAAGCGCTATCCGAGAAAATACCCAGAGCCAGAGTCAACGGTACATGTCCTAAAGCGTAAAAAACGAGTGGTCGAGTGTCCAGCTAATATGTATGACCGCTCAGGTGGGCAATCCTCGATTACGCCTTTCAAATCCATTCGCTATATGTTAGAGGTTTGTTTGTCTATTGTTGTGGCAGTCTTTATGAAGGAGAGTGAGTAATGTCCATATTTTCTCTTGTCATCTTAGTGACAGCTTTGCTATTTTTATATTTTGTCATCCGAGGGATCAATAAAAATAAAATTCTCTTTGACCAAGCTGCTATGTGGTTGGTGTTAGGGATTTTGATGGTGATTTGTGCGTTATTTCCTTCTATTCCAGGTTGGTTTAGCAGAATACTAGGCTTTCAACTAACTTCCAACTTTGTCCTGTTTTTAGCGGTTATTTTACTGATGGTTTTGCTCTTTTTCCAAACCATTCAGATTTCAAAGCAAAAAGAGGCTATTAAAGACCTCATCCAAGAGGTATCTATGGTTAAAAAAGATATTAGAGAGGATGGTGACAAGCGTGACTAATCATAGCTTTGTTGTTTGCGCTTATGGGGATAGCCCTTATCTTGGTGAGTGTATTGCCTCTCTCAAGCAGCAGACTTATTCATCAGAGATTTTGCTTTATACCTCTACTCCAAGCCGCTATATTGAGGATTTGTGTAAGCAGTATCACATTCCATATTATACGGCAACTGGCGGTTCTATCGGTAAAGACTGGAATGCAGCGCTATCGTTTGTGACAACGCCTTATGTCACCATAGCACATCAGGATGACTACTACGAGCCCGGCTATGCTCAAAAAATTATGGCAAAAATGTCGCCAAAGACTTTGATTGCCTACAGTGATTACTATGAGTTTAAAAATAACCAGAAGGTCACGGTAAACACCAATCTCAAAATCAAGCGCCTTATGCTAGGCACTTTAGCGGTATTTCCGTCATGGAAATGGTGGCGTCGTCGTGTGCTTTCGCTGGGCAATCCTATCTCTTGTCCTGCTGTGACCTATAATCTTGAAAAACTGTCAGACTTCCAATTTGACCCTGAAATGAAAGTGTCGATTGACTGGTTTGCTTGGGCAGAGATTGCTAAAAAGAAAGGGCGCTTTGACTATGTGCCAGAGCAGTTGATGTTTCACCGTATCCATGAGGATTCTGAAACGAGCAACACCATAAAGGATAATACCCGCACAAAAGAAGATTTATTCATGTATGAACAGTTTTGGCCAAAGCCAATCGCAAAATGGATTAGTAATTATTATGAAAAAAGTCAGCAATCGAATACTACCGACACTAAAGAAGGAAAATTTTTCTAAAGAAGCTGTCGGCAAGTGGTTCAAGCGTTCTTTTAGAGCTATGCTTAATTGGTTTAAGCACTTGATGACCTCACGTAATTTTTGGTATCAGGTGCTTATTTTCCTACTCTTTTTAGAGTCTAGCATTTATCTTGTTTGGAATAATCTAGCAGTGGCACAAAACGAGACGAGTCGTGTGCTCCCATTTCTTTTTCAGGTGCCGATTGTGATTATCATTGGTCTCTTGATTAGTAGGTTAGTCACTTGGCGCTTTGTAGTGCGCTTTGCCTGTGGTTACGTGCTTTATCTGATAGCCTCCTATTGGATGGATATGACTCTCTCACTTAATAATAAGGATTTTCACTGGGAAGCCTTTAAGTCCTTTTGGCAGACCAATTTTTTGTTAGAGTCGGTGCTGATTATTGTCCTTGCTTATGGTTTTCAATACATCATTCAGTTTGGACAAGATAGAGAGCAGTTTAGCCTTGATGTATCACGTTTTAATCGCAGGCTTGTCCTCTCAAGCATGCTGTCAGCAGTCTATCTGACAGGAGATATCTTTTTAGACCGTCTCCAGTCTAACCACCTTTTGCCTATTGGGAGTGGGGTATCCGAGGGGCAGCTCATTTGGTCGGTTATCCAGTATGTTTCAACATTCTTTGTTCTTTTCTTTTTTGTTAATTACCTGTTCTTAAAGGCTCTCCATCATCTTAAATCCAATCGTCCAAGCTTGTCCTTGGCATTGTCAAGTAGTCTTTTGGTAGCAGCCATCGCCAATTACTTCATCCAAGCAGGTATCACAGATAAGGGAAAATGGTACGATTACTACACTGCTCCTGGAGCTACGATTTTTCAGATTATCGTCCTCACCCTGCTTTTCTTTGTCATTTTTCTTATCATCAACCGCTATCTAGTGTCTTTGGTACTTGTGATTTTACTTGCAGTTATCATTGCTGTGGTCAATCAAGCGAAGTATGCGCTTCGTCAAGAGCCCTTCTTGCCGTCTGATTTGATTTGGATTCGAGAGATTTCCTTTTTCAAAGCCTACGTCTCCAATGAAATCATCATGGCTGTTGTGATAGGGATATTTGTCGTCTCAGGGCTTCTTTTCTTAGCTAGAGGTCGCCTTTTGTCTGGTGCTATTATGCGTAAATGGAAAGAGCGCTTGAGTGTGGTCATTGTTATGCAGGTGGTGTCAGTAACAGGTATTCGCTATATCAGTAACCATGATGAGGGGAGTTTTCCAACGGGTGTGCCTGTACTTTCCTCGCTTTACAATCTCTATGATATTTCTTGGCTAGGTATCAATGCTAAAGTTAATTATCAATCATTAAGCTATGTCTGGGTAAATAGCCTTACTACAAAGAAAATGGCGACACCAAAAGGCTATAACCGAGCTAAAATAAAAGCTATCTACGACAAATACAAAAATGCAGCAGCAGAGCTGAACAAATCACGTCAGCAAAATCTATCTGACCAGACAGTAATTTATATCTTGAGCGAAAGTTTAGCTAATCCAACAAGACTTGCAGGCATTACCGCAAGTGCTAACCCACTGGAGTACATCACACAAGTTGAACAAGAGTCAACAGGTGGTCTCATGCTTTCAGATGGTTATGGTGGTGGAACGGCTAATATGGAGTTTCAGTCCTTGACAGGGCTTCCGATGACGAACTTTAAGTCAGGTGTTTCAGTTTTATATGCAGATGTCTTTCCTTACATGTCCTATGTGCCAACACTTAGCGAGCAGTACAGCGCTAAAAATCGAATTGCTATCCATCTTGCTAGCGCTGGTAATTACAATCGCAAATTAGTCTACTCAAGGCTTGACTTTGATACCTTTGTAGCGACCTCTGGGACAAAGGATAAACCAACAGACACAGGTTCATTAGGTGTACACTATAGTGACACAGCTACTTATCAAAACATCCTTGATAAGCTTAATAGCAATGAAAGTCAGTTTTTCTCTGTCATGACTATGCAAAATCACAGTCCTTACTCTTCCAATATCGGTGATACGATTAGTATCTCTGGCCAGGACTTTTCTGAGAGCCGTAATCAGCAGCTTCATAATTACACTAACTTAATCGCAGAGACGGATAAAGCGACGAAGGCTTTTTTGGATAAGCTAAAGGAGTATCCTAAGAAAGTCACGGTGGTCTTTTACGGAGACCACCTACCAGGCATTTATCCTGAGGATTTCTTTAAAGATAACCCAGAGAGTCAATACTTGACGGATTACTTTATCTGGTCAAACTATGACACACCAAAACTCAATTATCCTGAGATTCGCTCCAATGACTTTCCAGCCCTTCTCCTAGAAGAAACAAATTCAAAAGTGTCTCCTTACTATGCTCTTTTGACCAAAGCATTGCCAAACAGTCAAAACAAGCGTGACAAGGTAACACAAGAGGATTTGAAGATGATTCAGTATGATATTACAACTGGGCGAAACTATATAGGCGATTATAAGGATTTCTTTACCATTGCAAAGTAAAGAGTAAACTAAAAGCGACTAGCATAGCTAGTCGCTTTTGTGATTATTCTGAGCTCGTACTGGAGCTTTCTGACTCGCTGGTTGAGCTGGTGCTCGAACTTGTGACGGTTTCGCTTAATTGCAGGTAGCTTGGTGCATTGAAGAGACTTTGCGTTGACTTGTTGCCATTTTGGCTATAGAGGCTGGTTGACTTATCACCAAGTTTCTTTTCGATGGCTTTCATCTGGCTCATCGCCTTGGCGTAGTTAATCTTGCTGGTGTCAACGGTCTTGAGCCCATTGTCCGTATCAAAGCGTAGCAAATCACCTGTTTGAATTTCGTCGCTGACTTTTAGCTGTTCGGCGGCGGCTTCACGGATAGCTTTGACCTTTTCTTCGGTCGTGTTATCAGGGTTGGTGATTTCTGTACCGTCCTTGGTGTAGTAGAGCTGTCCACCGTAGCTGGTGTACTCTGGTGTGATAAAGTAACCAGATGTCCGAAGCGCTACAATCTGACTGTTTTGCGTAGAGAGCAGGTCTTGTCCAACCATCGTATAGTTCTTGGTATCGATACCGAGAAGATGTAGAAGTGTTGGAAGTGCGTCGACCTCACCGCCATAAGTCTCATTGATACCACCTTCTGTGTAGCCTGGAATGTGAATCATATAAGGCACACGCTGTAGCATAGTATTGTCATAGTCTGTCCATGTCTCAGAGTTCTTTCCAAGAAGTGGTGCTAGGCTGGTGTTACGTGAGTTTGAGATACCATAGTGGTCACCGTACATGACGATGATAGAGTTATCATAAAGACCTGATGCTTTCAAATAGTCAAAGAAAGAATGCAGTGCAGAGTCAAGGTAATTGGCTGTAGCAAAGTAGCCGTTAATGGTTTCATCGTTTGTCTTGGCAAGTGGGAAACCTTTCTCCTTAGAGTCACCGTCAAGACTGGTGTATGGGAAGTGGTTACTTACCGTGATAAACTTGGCATAAAACGGCTGTTGCATATGCTCAAGATACTTGATAGAGTCCTTGAACATGTACTTGTCGTTAAGACCGTATTGGAAAGAGTTTTCTTTGGTCAGTTTTGAGAGATAGCTTGAGTCAAAGAAGTAGTTGTAACCCCATTGTTTGTAGGCGTTGTTACGATTCCAGAAAGTCCCCACATTTCCGTGGAAAACAGCGCTTGTGTAGCCACCGTTTTGCGCTAGGATATTTGGTGTGGCAAACTGGGTATTCTCACCACCGTAGTTCACCATGAAAGAACCACTGCTAAGACCAAAGAGGGAGTTTTCCATCAACGTCTCGGCATCAGAAGTTTTCCCTGCCTTAACTTGGTGGAAGAAGTTTGAAAAAGCAAGTGTTTCGTTTGAATGATAAAGTGAGTTGATAAACGGTGTGACCTCGTACTCTTTACCATCAACGTTTAGCTTGTAGTCAATCAAGAACTGCTGGAAGCTCTCTAAGTGGATGACGATGACATTGCGACCCTTTGCAATACCATAGTACTTGGGATTAGGCGCTGCGTAATGTTTTTCAACATAGGCTTTTGCCTGCTTGAGTTCTTCAGCGGTCGATTGGCTGCGCTCTTTTTGTGCTTGGTAGGTTTGATTACCACTATAGGCAGTAAACATTGGAAGCCCCAAGGCACGCACCAAGTAAACATTTGAGAAACTTCTGGTTAGAAGCTCAGGGCGGTCAATCTCCGCCAAAAAGAGGTTGACTGAAAAGAGCATACCAGAGAGTGCCGTCACAGCAAAGCTTGCCCGTTTGTTAAATGGGCGCTTGTCCGTGTGGATTTTCTTGGTAGCAAAAAGAGCAATCAAGATGATGTAGTCTAGGATATAGATAATATCTGTAACACGCATCAGATTGAGCGCTGAATCCCCAAGCCCTGTCGATGTTTTAGAACTTGCTAACAAGGCATTGACTGTCAAGAAATCTGAAAATTCTCGGTAGTAAATGGCATTAGCAATCAAAAGGACATTGAGTAAGGTATAGATAACCCAAGCCAGAGTATAAAATACCTTTGTTCTCTTAACATAAAGAGACAATCCCAAAAGCAGTAGTGTTAATGGAATGGGATTGAAAATAGATAGGAGAACTTGGTAGATATTTTCCAGTCCTAAACTAAAATCAGTGTGATAAGCCCACATGGT
This sequence comes from Streptococcus hyointestinalis, assembly GCF_900459405.1. Lineage (NCBI taxonomy): Bacteria > Bacillati > Bacillota > Bacilli > Lactobacillales > Streptococcaceae > Streptococcus > Streptococcus hyointestinalis. The sequence goes on along the minus strand of NZ_UHFN01000007.1, from coordinate 1,602,478 downwards.
CTTTAGCCAATAACACAAGACCAAAGTCAGGACAAAGCCTAGACGTGTGCTTAAAATTCCGAAAAGCGTTTCTTTTATTTTTTTCAAAATAGGAACATCCTTATGCTATCAATTTCCTAAAGTTAAAATCTCAAATTTGATTATAACATATTTTTGGAAAAGTTATCATTTGAAATTGTAAATTAGGTGGGAAAATATTTGAATTTTTGCTATAATGGAAGGTATGAGTAAACTATTTGTCGATGCTAGTTTGCAAAAAAAACTTGCAAGTGGCGTCCAACTTCTTGACAAACATGATATATCAACCCAGACGCCAACCAATCAGCTGGTTTTCCTTTATTCGCCTAAGTCTGCTTTTTTAGGAACGGCTTACTTGTCTGAGCAAAATAAAGGCGTGGGCTGGTTTTTATCGCCCAAAAAGCTGAAGCTTGATGTTGCTTACTTTAGAGCGCTTTTTGAGCAAGCAAGACAAAAGCGCCGAGCTTATGAAAATGACAGCCAAACTACAGCTTATCGTCTTTTCAATCAAGATGGTGATAACTTTGGTGGTATGACCATTGATCGCTACGGTGATTATGCGCTTTTTTCATGGTACAATGCCTTTGTCTACGAGAATAGACAGACCATTATAGAAGCCTTTCAGTTGGTCTTTCCAGAGCTTATCGGCGCTTACGAGAAGATTCGCTTTAAAGGGCTTGACTATGAGAGTGCCCATCTTTATGGGCAAAAAGCGCCTGATACCTTTACCATTTTAGAAAACGGCGTGGCTTACAGCGTTTTTCTAAATGATGGTCTGATGACAGGTATCTTCCTTGATCAGCATGAGGTGAGAGGGAGCTTGGTGGACGGTCTTGCGACTGGCAAACGCCTGCTCAATATGTTTTCTTACACAGCAGCTTTTTCGGTAGCCGCAGCTATGGGAGGTGCTACTGAGACGACATCTGTTGACCTTGCAAAACGCTCTCGTGAGCTCTCTAAAGCGCATTTTATGGCAAATGATCTTCCTTTAGAAAATCACCATTTTGTGGTTATGGATGTCTTTGATTACTTTAAATATGCCAAGAAAAAAGGATTGCGTTTTGAGGTGATCGTTCTTGATCCGCCGAGTTTTGCTCGTAATAAAAAGCGAACATTTTCAGTCGCAAAGGACTATCACAAGCTGATTAGTCAGGCTTTAGAGCTGCTCACAGAAAACGGCGTCTTGATTGCCTCGACCAATGCGGCAAATGTCAGCAAAGCGCAGTTCAAAAAGCAGTTGGAGAAAGGTTTTGGAGAAGTTAAGCATACCTATTTAGATTTTAAGACTTTGCCAGCCGATTTTGCGAGCAATAAAGCAGACGCCCAAAGTCAATATCTAAAAGTTTTTACAGTAAAGGTTGAGCAATGAAAATAGTAGTACCAGTAATGCCTCGTAGTTTAGAAGAGGCTCAAGCAATTGACATCTCTCGCTTTCATGGAGTTGATATTATCGAGTGGCGTGCAGATGTATTACCAAAAGATGACATCATCACAGTTGCGCCCGCTATTTTTGAAAAATTTGCAGGTCATGAGATCATCTTTACCATAAGAACCAGCAAAGAAGGTGGTCAGCTGACCCTTACAAGTGAGGAATATGTCGGCTTGATTCGTGAGATTGATGCCATCTATCATCCTGATTACATCGATTTTGAGTATTACTCACACAAGGATGTCTTTTCACAGATGCTTGATTTTCCAAATCTTGTGCTGTCTTACCACAATTTTGAGGAGATGCCTGAGGATATCATGGAAATCTTTTCAGAGTTGACGTCTCTTGCACCTCGTGTGGTTAAGATTGCCACCATGCCAAAGACAGAGCAGGAAGTGCTTGACTTGATGAACTACACCCGTGGTTTTAAGAGTATCAATCCAGAGCAGGAGTTTGCGACTATGTCTATGGGAAAATTGGGGCGTATTTCACGCTTGGCGTCTGACCTTGTCGGCTCTAGCTGGACTTTTGCCAGTCTCGACCAAGCCAGCGCACCGGGGCAAGTTTCGCTCAACAATATGAAGCTTATTCAGGAGGTATTAGATGAAGATTGATGGACACACACGTCTAGCTGCTGTTGTCGCTAGACCGATAAAACATTCGATTTCGCCTTTTATTCATAACTATGCTTTTGACAAGACCGGTGTCAACGGTGTCTATGTCGCTTGGGATGTCCCTGAAGAGGACGTTAAAGCTAGTCTTGACAATATCAAGCGCTATGATATGTTTGGGGTCAATATTTCCATGCCTTACAAGCAAACGGTCATGCCTTATATGGATGAGTTGACAGAGTCTGCTCAGCTGATTGGTGCGGTCAATACCGTCATCAACCGTGATGGCAAATTGATTGGGCACAATACAGACGGTATCGGTTTTTTCAGAAGTTTAGCGACTTTTGCTGACTTTGACGTTAAGGACAAAACCATGACTATCCTAGGCGGTGGCGGTGCTGCGACAGCTATCATCGCACAAGCTGCTCTGAATGGCGCTAAGAAAATCACTATTTTCAACCAAACGCCTTTCTTGGAGCAAACCAAAGCCTATGCCAAGATGATTTCTGAAAAAACGGGAGCAGAGCTTGAGGTCTTGCCAGTTGAAGACCTTGATAGTATTGAGGAAAGAACAGCTCAGTCTCAACTCCTTGTCAATGCGACAAGTGTCGGGATGGATGGAGAGTCTATGATTATCAAGCCTGATATGACCTTCCCAGACCATCTTTTGGTGGCGGATGTCATCTATCAGCCTTTTGAGACACCGTTTTTAGCTTATGCGAGAAGTAAAGGTCTAACAGCGCTTAATGGGCTAGGCATGCTCCTTTTCCAAGCTGCAGAAGCTTATGAAGCTTGGACAGGTGTGACCATGCCGACAGAGGAGATTTGGCAGGCGCTAACTGAAACCTACGACACACACTAATCCTTTAGAAGAGGAGAAACGATATGCGATTACACGTTGATTTACCACAAAGCCCTTATGATATCGTCATCGAGCATGGCAGTCTATCAAAGTCAGGTCAATGGGTTAAGAGCCTATGGCAACCACAAAAAATAGTCATCATCACAGACAACCATGTCGGACGTCTCTATGCTGAAAAAGTCAAGCTGAGCTTAGAGGACGCTGGTTTTGAAGTGGCAGTTTTTGATTTTTTAGAGGGCGAAGCCAGAAAAAATCTCACAACGGTCAATAAAGCCTATGAATTTTTGGCAAAGGCAGGGATGACTAGAAGCGATGGCATTGTGGCGCTTGGTGGCGGCGTGGTTGGAGACCTTGCAGGCTTTGTAGCGTCTACTTATATGCGTGGCATTCACTTTTTGCAAATCCCAACTAGCCTGACTGCGCAAGTCGACTCCTCTATCGGTGGTAAGACCGGTGTCAATACTCCCTATGCTAAAAACATGGTGGGTACTTTTACCCAGCCAGATGGTGTGCTGATTGACCCAGATACCCTTCAGACGCTTGGCAAACGTGAGTTGATTGAGGGCATGGGTGAGGTGATTAAGTACGGTTTGATTGATGATGTTGAGCTGTGGGATGAGTTGCAGCACATGGATGGCTCAACAGACAGTATCCTAAAGCATGCTGAGAGCATCATTTACCGCTCATGCAACGTCAAGCGTAAGGTCGTTGTCGAGGATGAGCTTGACAATGGAGTGCGCCTCTATCTCAACTTTGGACACACCATTGGGCACGCTGTGGAGGCGACTGCTGGTTACGGTCAGGTCATGCACGGCGAAGCGGTAGCCATTGGCATGGTGCAAATCGCACGTGTCGCAGAGCAAAAAGGCTTAATGCCACAGGGGATCACAGAGGATATTCGCTTGATGTGTGAGAAGTTTGGCTTGCCAACGAGCCATGAGCCTTGGGATGTTGAGACGCTCTACACAGCCCTTACCCATGATAAAAAAGCACGAGGTAAGACCATTAAAACGGTCATCGTACCTGAATTAGGACGTGCTAGTATCAATCAAATTCCTCTAGCAGAGATGAAAGAATACTTGGAGAGATAATATGAGATATTTAACAGCAGGTGAGTCCCATGGACCACGCTTGACCGCTATTATTGAAGGAGTCCCAGCGGGGCTTAGCTTGAGTGCTGACGACATCAACCTTGACTTGAAACGTCGTCAAGGTGGTTATGGACGTGGCGGAAGAATGAAAATCGAGTCTGATCAAGTCGAAATCACCTCTGGTGTGCGTCATGGAAAAACGACAGGTGCTCCTATTACGCTGCATGTTATCAACCGTGATCATCAAAAGTGGCTAGATATCATGGCGGTCGAGGACGTTGAGGATCGTCTCAAAACCAAGCGTAAAATCACTCATCCACGTCCTGGGCATGCTGACTTGGTTGGTGGGATGAAGTATCGTTTTGAGGATTTGCGCAATTCACTAGAGCGCTCTTCTGCTCGTGAGACGACCATGCGAGTGGCAGTAGGTGCTGTCGCTAAGCGTATCTTGGCAGACTTGGATATTGCGATTGCTAACCACGTGGTTGTTTTTGGTGGCAAGGAAATTGATGTTCCAGACAATCTCACTGTCGCTGACATCAAAGAACGTGCCAGCCAGTCAGAGGTTTCCATTGTCAATCAAGAGCGTGAACAAGAAATCAAGGACTACATTGACCAAATCAAAAAAGATGGCGATACCATCGGTGGTGTCGTTGAGACGGTGGTTGGTGGCGTGCCAGCTGGTCTAGGCTCTTACGTGCAATGGGATAAAAAGCTAGACGGCAAACTCGCCCAAGCCGTTGTCTCTATCAATGCCTTTAAGGGTGTTGAGTTTGGGGTTGGCTTTAAAGCGGGCTACCTCAAGGGCAGCCAAGTCATGGACGAGATTTTGTGGAATGAAGAGGATGGTTACACTCGCCGCACAAATAATCTCGGTGGCTTTGAAGGTGGGATGACCAATGGTCAACCACTTGTCATCCGTGGTGTCATGAAGCCAATTCCAACGCTTTATAAACCGCTGATGTCTGTGGATATTGAGACGCATGAGCCTTATAAGGCAACGGTTGAGCGCTCAGATCCTACAGCGCTTCCAGCAGCGGGAGTGGTTATGGAGTCTGTCGTAGCGACTGTTCTTGCCACAGAAATCTTAGAGAAGTTCTCATCAGACAATATTGAAGAACTGAAAAAAGCGGTCAGCGATTACCGCACCTATCTTAAAAACTTTTAACCTAAAGAGAAACACAAGGAGGTAGTATGGGTCATAAAGTCATTTATGTAGCAGGTTTGGGGCTTATCGGAGGGTCTATAGCCCTTGGGATAAAGCGTGACCATCCTGACTATACTATCTTGGGTTACAATCGCTCGGAAAAATCCCGTCAAATCGCTCTTGAGCGTGGGATTGTGGACGAGGTGACAGATGATTTTGCACACTTTGCGCCCCGAGCAGATGTTATTATCCTAGCGGTGCCAATCAAGCAAACTATCGCCTTTATCGAGGAGCTAGCACACCTGTCTCTCAAGGAAAATGTCCTCATCACCGACGCTGGCTCAACCAAGCTTGAGATTGTCAAAGCAGCTGAAGCGTCTTTTGCCAATCAAGCTGTTCGCTTTGTCGGCTCCCATCCTATGGCAGGAAGTCACAAGTCTGGTGCTAGCGCAGCAGATGTTAATCTTTTTGAAAATGCCTACTATATCCTCACGCCAACTGCATTGACGACGGATGACACGATAGAAGAGTTAAGAGCGGATTTGTCTGGTTTGCATGCTAGATTTATCACCATTGACGCAGCTGAGCATGACCGTGTGACCAGCCAGATTTCGCATTTTCCGCATGTTATTGCGGCGAGTCTCATGGAGCAGGCTGGCGATTATGCCAAGGAACATGAGATGACCAATCATTTTGCGGCTGGTGGTTTTCGTGACATGACCCGTATCGCAGAGAGTGAGGCAGGCATGTGGACGAGTATCCTTTTGACCAATAAAGAAGCGGTTTTGGAGCGCATTGAGGACTTTAAAGAGCGCTTGGACACTATTGCTGATAAGATTAAGGCGCAGGATGATGATGGTATCTGGCAGTATTTTAACCACGCCAAGACCATTCGTCAGGAGATGGAAATCCACAAACGTGGTGGTGTTGACAGTTTTTACGATATTTTTGTCAATGTCCCTGACGAAGAGGATGTTATCCTTACCATTTTGGAGTTGCTCCGTGGAACTTCCTTGGTTAATCTGCGTATCAATGAAGAAAACCGTGATGATATTCACGGTATCTTGCAGATTTCCTTTAAAAATGCCAAAGACCAAGCCCGTGCTCAAAAGGTCATCGAGGCAAATACCCCGTATAAAGTTACCATTCAATAAAATCTTAGGAGGTTTTTATGTCAAATATCTATGATGTTGCCAATCAATTGGAGCGTGAGTTGCGCCAGTTGCCAGAGTACAAGGCTGTTTTAGAAGCAAAGTCAGCTATTGACAGCGATAGCGACGCTAAGAGCTTGTGGGACGAGTTCACACAAGTGCAATCTCGCTTGCAAATGATGGTGCAGTCCGGTCAAACTCCTTCTCAAGAGGAGCAAGACGAGTTCAAAACACTACTTGAGCGCTTTAGCACCAATCCAACTCTCAAAGCTTATCTTGACGCTCAGCAGCGTCTGTCAGTTTATGTCGCTGACATTGAAAAAATCATTTTTGCCCCTTTACAGGAGCTTCAATAAACCAAAAACAGCATTTGTAACAAGTGCTGTTTTTGTGTAGAAAAAATTTCCGTAGCAAAAAATTGTGTATCCGCTTTTTTTGTGTTAGATTAGAACAAAAGCAAAAAGAATTGGGGAATAAAAATGGTAAAACAATATGACTATATCGTTATCGGTGGCGGTAGCGCTGGAAGTGGAACTGCCAATCGCGCGGCTATGTACGGCGCCAAAGTGCTCTTGATTGAGGGCGGTCAGGTCGGTGGCACCTGCGTCAATGTGGGCTGTGTGCCTAAAAAAATCATGTGGTACGGCGCTCAAGTCTCTGAAGCGATTCACAAGTACGCTGGCGGCTACGGTTATGAGATTAAGGACAGCTCTTTTGACTTTAGTAAACTCAAAGAGAGCAGAGATGGTTACGTTTCTCGTGCCAGACAGTCTTATGCCAACAACTTCGAGCGTAACGGTGTTGAGCGCATTGATGGCTTTGCGAGCTTTGTCGATAATCACACTGTAAGTGTTAACGGCGAGACTTACACTGCTCCGCACATTACTATCGCAACGGGAGGTCATCCGCTCTACCCAGATGTTCCAGGCAGTGAGCTGGGTGAGACATCTGATGATTTCTTTGCTTGGGAAAGTTTGCCAAAATCAGTGCTTGTCGTAGGAGCTGGCTATATCGCAGCAGAGCTTGCTGGCGTTCTAAATGAACTAGGTGTCAAGACTGACCTTGCCTTTCGTCGTGACCATATCCTGCGTGGCTTTGATAGCATGCTGTCTGAGCAGGTCATGGCTGAGATGGAGACAGCTGGTATCACTATGCACCCAACAAGCATTCCAAAATCATTGACAAAAACAGAGCGTGGTACTCTCTTATTTGAAGCGCAAAGTGGTGAGACGATTGAGGCAGAGCGTGTTATCTGGGCGATTGGTCGTGGTGCTAATACGCAAAACATCGGTCTTGAAAACACCGACATTAAGCTAAAAGCAAACGGCTATATCGAGACAGATGCTTATGAAAATACCTCTGTTTCTGGTGTTTACGCTATCGGGGATGTTAATGGCAAGATTGCCTTGACACCAGTGGCTATCGCAGCGGGTCGTAGACTGTCAGAGCGTCTCTTTAACAATAAACCAGAAGAAAAACTGGACTACACAAATGTGCCTTCGGTCATTTTCACGCACCCAGTCATCGGAACAGTTGGCTTGTCAGAGGAAAAAGCGATTGAAGTGTATGGTAAGGATAATGTTAAAGCCTATACGTCAAGCTTTGCGTCTATGTACACGGCAGTGACAGACCACCGTCAATTGGTCAAGATGAAGCTTGTGACGGTAGGCGAGGAGGAAAAAGTCGTAGGACTTCACGCCATCGGCTACGGCGTTGATGAGATGATTCAAGGCTTTGCAGTAGCCATTAAAATGGGCGCAACGAAAAAAGATTTTGACAACACCGTTGCCATCCACCCAACAGGCTCAGAAGAGTTTGTCACTATGCGCTAACGTAAAAAAGAGCTAGAATGCTAGCTCTTTTCTTGTTTTAAAAAGCGCTCTCTCACTTCTGAGATAAAATAGAGCGAGCCTGTCATGACGTAAAGGGTGCTAGGGTCGGCTTTTGCTCTTTGGAACCACTCCTCAAAGTGAGCTACTCTAGGATAGCTATCTGGGTAATTATCCAGCTGTTCTGCCTCGAAAAAGGAAAAGCTAGTCACAGAGACGTCATAACCTGCAAGAAGCTCAAGTAAGCTTTCAAGGGGCTTTCTGCGCAATCCTGCAAAAAGGATAGCTACCGATTGATTTGAATATTGGCTGGTCAGCCAGTCACGAAGGCTCTTAATTCCACCTTCATTGTGCGCACCGTCAATGACTAGATTATCTAGTAACCACTCCGTACGTCCTTTGACCTGCACGGTTTTGAGTGCGCCTAGGTAGCTCTCAGGTTTGAGCTTTGGAAATTTTTCTGTCAAGACTAGCGTGGTCATGATAGCAAGCGCTGCATTATCCTGCTGGTGCCTACCAGCCATAGCGAGCTGGATGTTCTCTAGAGCAAAATCGTGATAAGAAAAATCAAAAGTCTGCTCTTGTCGTCTAAGTTGGAAATCTTTTCCCAGCTCAAAGGTAGGCGAGTGCGTGTCACGAGCCTTAGCGTAAAAAACAGCTCGAGCTTCCTTTTGAAAGGCACCAAAAATCACAGGTACACCCTCATCAAGTACACCGACTTTTTGTTCAGCGATTTGTGCGAGACTATCACCCAGCGTCTCTGTATGGTCAAAGCTGATCGAGGGGCAGACAACAGCCTGCGCCCTAAAGCAGTTGGTCGTATCGTGCAGTCCACCAATGCCCGCTTCTATAATAGCAAGGTCAGGCTTTTCCTTGGCAAAATAGCAAAACATAAGTGCAGTGACCAGCTCAAACTCCGTCAAGCGTCCATAGCGCTCTTCTAGTTTCTCTAAATGCGGTTTGATAGCTTGGCAAAGCTCTTCAAGCTCATCATTGGAGATAGGTCTACCATCAATAGCCATGCGCTCGTTGAAGCAAGTGATATAAGGTGAAGTGAAGGTACCACACCGGTAGCCACAAGCGCTAAAGAGCGCCTGTAAGTAGGCAGTTGTAGAGCCTTTACCGTTTGTGCCGACCACATGGATACATGGCACCTGCTTCTGCGGGTTGCCAAGCTCTGTTAGCAGAGCTTGCATGCGCTCTTTGTCAGGACGTCTCCCATTTGCCTTATAAGAATGAATCCAATCAATAGTCTCTGTTATCATAGTATATTCCTATCAAAAACGGAAAAAACCATTTGAAGCTTCAAATGGTTCAAGGGTTAGTGCTGTCTGCTGTTGTGCTAGCAGCATCAGAAGTTGTCGTGTCTGAGACTGTCGTTGTGTCGCTACTGCTTACAGTAGGCGTAGATGAGCTGACAGTTGTATCACTAGACGGGGTCGTAGTGTTACTTGTATAAGTTTGTTCATTCTCGTCATCGTTTGTTTGGTTATTGTTAGTAGTTGCACTACTAGAGGTTGTTGTATTGCTGTTTGTGTCTTTTTCTTTGATAACTACGGTCTTAGTGGTTGATGTATCGCTAGAAGCTTTTGTCTTGGAGCCGTTCATGGCATTGTTAATGGTGATACTTGCCACGATGATACTCAAAATACTACCGACAAGCGCTACTGTTTTTTGAAGCGCTGAAAAGCCTGTCTTGATGTGCTTAGTAGGTTTTTCAAGAGATTGCGATGACTTTTTCGCATTTTTATCCTGTCTTGAATAATGTTCTGACATGAGAAGATACTCCTTTAAGACTGAGATGATTTGGTTAAGATAGTCTAATCTTAACACCTGACCCTTAACTTTTGATTAGGAAAGAATGGTCTGTTTTCATTATATGATTTTCCGTCAAAAAAAGCGACCAAAAACTTCATTTTAAAATGCTGACCGCACACTCAGGATGTGTTATAATAGTAAAGATTGACGAGTTTGACTCGCAAAAAGATTTCAAGTGAGAAGAGATAAAACATGATTTACTTTGACAATGCTGCCACAACCCGTCCTTATGATGAGGTTTTAAGGACTTATCACGAAGTGGCAACGAAAATTTTCGGTAATCCCTCAAGTCTCCACAATCTAGGAAGCAATGCGACCCGTATCTTGGAGGCGAGCCGTAAGCAAGTGGCGAATTTACTAGGGGTTGCGCCTAGCGAGATTTTTTTCACTTCAGGCGGAACTGAGAGTGATAATTGGGCGTTAAAAGGCACAGCTTTTGAAAAAGAGCAGTACGGTAAGCACATCATCGTGTCTGCTATCGAGCATCCAGCGGTCAAGGAGTCAGCTAAATGGCTGAGCGAGCATGGTTTTGCTGTTGATTACGCACCTGTTGATAGTCGTGGTTTTGTGGATGTAGAAGCGCTAGCCAAGCTCATCAAATCAGAAACTATCCTTGTGTCTGTCATGGCGGTCAATAACGAGATTGGCTCTATTCAGCCGATTTCAGAGATTTCAGAGCTTCTAGCGGACAAGCCAACCATCACCTTTCATGTGGATGCAGTGCAGGCGATTGGCAAGATTCCTGTTAGCCATTATCTGACCAGCCGTGTGGATTTGGCGTCCTTTTCAGCTCATAAGTTTCACGGTGTGCGTGGTGTCGGTATCCTCTACAAAAAAGAGGGCAAGCGTATCAGCTCACTGCTAACAGGTGGCGGGCAAGAGAGCGATTTGCGCTCGACAACGGAAAATGTCGCAGGTATTGCGGCGAGTGCCCGTGCGCTCCGTATGACACTGGATAAGGAAGCCCTGGCTCTGCCAAAAATTGCCAAGATGAAGCAGGTTATCCAAGAAGCGTTAGAGGAGTTTGACGGTGTGCAACTGTTCACAGAGGAAGAAGGCTTTGCGCCAAATATCATCACCTTTGGTATCAGAGGTGTGCGTGGCGAGGTGGTTGTGCATGCCTTTGAAGAGCATGCTATCTATATCTCAACCACGTCCGCTTGCTCTTCAAAAGCTGGTAAGCCAGCAGGAACGCTGATTGCTATGGGAGTGCCCCAAAAAGAAGCGCAAACAGCAGTTCGTATCAGTCTCGACGATGACAATGACATGAGTCAAGTGGAGCAATTTTTAACGATTTTTAAACACGTTTATGCAAAAACACAGAAAGTTAGAAGGTAATATGCAGTATTCTGAAATTATGGTCCGCTACGGTGAGCTCTCAACCAAGGGCAAAAACCGTATGCGCTTTATTAACAAACTCAAACAAAACATGAAGCACGTCCTGTCTATTTATCCAGACGTGACGGTACAGGCTGACCGTGACCGTGCTCACGTCTATCTCAATGGCACAGACTATCAGCCAGTAGCTGAGTCGCTTAAGCAGATTTTTGGGATTCAAGCCTTTTCACCTTCCTACAAGGTGGAAAAGACGGTGCCTGCTATCAAAAAAGCAGTGCAGGACTTGATGACCTCTATCTATCAGGACGGCATGACCTTTAAAATCACTGGCAAACGCAGTGACCACACCTTTGAGCTAGACAGCCGAGAGCTTAACCAAGTCATGGGAAATGCTGTTTTTGACGTTTTGCCACAGATAAAAGCACAAATGAAGCAGCCTGACGTCAACCTCAAGATTGAAATCCGAGACGAAGCGGCTTATCTCTCTTATGAAAATATCAAAGGAGCTGGCGGACTGCCAGTAGGAACGGCAGGGCGTGGTATGCTCATGCTGTCTGGAGGGATTGACTCACCTGTTGCGGGCTACCTTGCTCTAAAGCGTGGGGTTGATATTGAGGCGGTACATTTTGCTAGCCCTCCTTATACCAGCCCAGGTGCCCTCAAAAAAGCGCAAGATTTGACACGTAAATTGACAAAATTTGGCGGCAATATCCAGTTCATCGAAGTGCCCTTTACTGAGATTCAAGAAGAAATCAAGGAGAAAGCGCCAGAAGCTTACCTCATGACGCTGACCCGTCGTTTTATGATGCGTATCACAGATCGTATTCGTGAAGAACGCCGTGGACTTGTCATTATCAACGGTGAGAGCTTAGGACAGGTGGCGAGCCAGACGCTAGAGTCTATGCAGGCAATCAATGCCGTCACGACAACGCCTGTCATCCGTCCTGTTGTGACCATGGACAAGCTTGAGATTATTGATATCGCTCAAAAGATTGATACCTTTGATATTTCCATTCAACCTTTTGAGGATTGCTGCACCATATTTGCGCCAGACCGTCCAAAGACCAATCCTAAGATTAAAAATGTTGAGCAGTATGAGGCTCGTCTAGATGTGGAAGGACTGGTTGAGCGAGCTGTTGCAGGTATCATCATCACAGAAATCACCCCACAGGCAGACAACGATGCCTTGGATGACTTGATTGATGATTTATTATAAAAAGACAAAAAGCTTGGAGATTCCAAGCTTTTTAGAGTTCATAAGGCAACAAAATCGTCTCAATCCCGCCCTCATCAATGAGGCAAACGGTATGAGGAAAAAAGGGGTCAAAGGAAGTCGCATAATCAAAGACAATGCTGATGCTGTTCTTTTTATCAAGATACTGGATGGAGAGCTTGTCCTCTCGCTTGATCAAGTGAAAAGTCAGCTCCTCCTCAAGCGGTACCACTCCCTTCAGATAGTTATCGAGCACATCCCAGATGGTATTGATGAGCTCATGCGACAGTGATGTCGCAATCCCAAAACTTGCATAGCGTTCCCGTGTCTTGTCAAATGCCATAAAAACCTCCTTTTAAGAGTAATAAAGAGACTGAGATGTCTCTCTAGCCTCTTTGTCAACTTTAACGATTCTTCAGTCCAAGATAACGTTTGTACCAAATGTTGATATAGGCTGAAGAAAATGGTCCTTTTTGGTTGTTAATCCAATCTACCAAGATTTTGACATTTTCCTTTAAGATGTAGTCGATGTCTGCTGAGTATCCCATCTTACGCTTGTGCGCCTCATACTCATCCACATCAAGCAATTTTTTCTCACCATCTGCAAAGACCTTGATATCAAGGTCATAATCAATGTACTTGAGCGCCTCCTCATCAAGTAGATAAGGGCTTGCCAAGTTGCAGTAGTAGGAAATCCCATTGTCTCGTATCATGGCAACAATATTGAACCAATACTTCTTGTGAAAGTAAACGATAGCAGGCTCACGCGTTACCCAACGCCTGCCATCACTTTCGGTGACTAGAGTATGGTCATTAACACCGATAAGAGCATTTTCTGTTGTTTTTAGTACCATTGTATCGCGCCATGTTCGGTGCAAACTGCCATCATGTTTATAACTTTGAATTGTAATAAAGTCGCCTTCCTTGGGTAATTTCATGGCTTACCAACTTTCTACAATTAAAATCTATCCCTTATAGTTTACCATAATTTGAAAAAAATCGCACCCCTAAGTGTACGATTGTCAGAGATTTCTTAAATAATAATAGCAAAAGCTGTTAATATTCTCTCAAGTGGCTTTTGATGTCGTTGTAGTCGTAGCCTTTTCGCATGAGCGCTTGGGTTAAGCGTTGTTTGAGCTCATAGCCCTCATAGCGTCTGCTGTATTTACGCTGGAGTTTTTCCAAGTCTCGCTCAATGAGCGACTCTTCTTGCTCGCAGTCCCGCTCAAGCTCTAGGCTGTCGACGGCTAGGTTTGCTTCTTGGTAGGAGAAGCCTTTGGTGGTGAGGCTTTGCTTGACTTTGGTTTTGAGAGCGTTTAGTGGCAGTTTGTCTTGGTATTTTTTGACCAGCTTTGCCGTCGTTTTTTCGAGCACAGCGCTAAAGTCTTGATTTTTCAAGGCTTCTTCGATGATGTTTTGCGAAATGCCTTTTTGCTTGAGCTTTTGCTGGATGACGTAGGCTCCTTTGTCGCTAGTTGCTAGGCTTTGCTCGATAAAAGTATTAGCATACTTGGCGTCATCAAGCCATTTGTCTTTTTTGAGATTAGTGACAACTCTGTCAATAACCGTCTCGTCAATGTCATACTTGAGCAGATAGTCACGGGTTTCTTTTTCTGTGCGTGGCTTGAAAGACAGATCGTAGAGTGCCAAGTTTTTACCATAAGAAAACTGGGCAAAGTCCTTGATAGCTTCTAACTCTTCTTGGCTAATGATTTTGTCCTTGCTGAGGAAAAAGCGCACAACGGTGTCCTCTGTGATGTAGAGACGCTCAGCTTCGTCTAGCTCTAGCAGATAAAGCCGTTTCTTTTTTTCAAGTTTTGTGATTTTCATGGTTCTTCCTTTGATGATACTTTGCCTTTATTCTAACACAAACTGCCCATTTTCTCATCGTCTAGCATTGTGGTATAATAGCTGTATGAATGTAAAGGTAAAACAACGTATTCCACTCAAGATAAAGCGTATGGGGATCAATGGCGAGGGCATTGGTTTTTATAAAAAGACCTTGATTTTTGTTGAGGGTGCTTTGACAGGCGAGGATGTCTATTGTCAGATTACAGCGGTTAAGCGTAATTTTGCACAGGCACGGCTTCTTACCATTAACAAACCCTCACCCTATCGTGTGCAGCCAGCCTGCTCGATTTATGAGACTTGTGGGGGCTGTCAGATTATGCACCTGCGCTATGACCAGCAGCTTGCTTACAAGGATGATGTCATCAAGCAAGCGCTGAAAAAGTTTAAACCAAAAGGGTATGCCTCCTACGACATTCGCCCAACCATTGGCATGGACAATCCTTGGCATTACCGTGCTAAGTTGCAGTTTCAGACCCGCTCTTTTGGTGGTAGTGTCAAGGCTGGGCTCTATCAGCAAGGCAGTCACCGTTTGGTCGCACTCACTGACTGTTTGGTACAAGATGAGCTGACGCAGGCAATCATTAATCGTGTCACTCAGCTTTTAGATAAGTATCATCTTCCTATCTACAATGAACGTAAAATCGCAGGCGTGCGTACGGTCATGATACGAAAAGGACAGGCAAGTGGTCAAGTCCAGCTGATTTTCATCACCAGCAAGGCGCTTGATTTTGACGATGTCATTGCCGAGTTGATTCGAGAATTTCCACAGATAAAAACGGTAGCGGTCAATCTCAATACCAGCAAAACCAGCGACATTTATGGCGATAAAACCACCATCCTCTGGGGGCAAGAGACCATCACAGAAGAAGTGCTTAATTACAGCTTTGAGCTGTCTCCAAGAGCCTTTTACCAGCTCAATCCAGAGCAAACCAATCGTCTCTACGGCGAGGTCGTAAGAGCGCTTGACGTCTCACCAAAGGATAAACTCATTGACGCTTACTGTGGTGTGGGGACGATTGGCTTTATCTTTGCGGACAAGGTGGCTGAAGTGCGGGGGATGGACATTATCCCAGAAGCTATCGCAGATGCCAGGGAAAATGCTAAGCGCCTTGGCTTCACCAATGCTACCTACGAGGCAGGAAAATCTGAGGACATCATCCCTCGCTGGTACAAGGAAGGCTACCGTGCCAACGTCTTAATCGTTGACCCGCCACGCACAGGCTTGGATGACAAGTTGTTAGAGACTATATTGGACGTCCGACCTGAAAAAATGGTCTACGTTTCTTGTAATGCTTCAACACTTGCACGTGACCTTGCAAAACTAACTAAGGTCTACACAGTCGACTACATCCAGTCCGTCGATATGTTTCCGCATACGGCAAGGACAGAGGCGGTTGTTAAATTGTCCAAACGAGATATCAACCATCATATTGATCTTGAAATCAATGAAGACGACCTCAAAGATATTTCTGTCAAGAAGGAAGCCACTTATTCAGAAATCAAAGATTATGTCTTTAGAAAATTTGAATTAAAAGTATCTACCCTTAACATTGCACAAGTTAAAAGGAAACTTGGGATAACTGAGCGAGAGAACTATAATCACTCTAAGAAAGAAAATCAAAGAGTTCCAAATTGTCCACCCAAAAAAGAACAAGCTATCATCGATGCGTTAAGTTGGTTTGGAATGATTGAGTAATTAAATAAATTAAAAAGTGCAGAGTACTGTTCTCTGCACTTTTTAACGTTCATAATCATTTGTATTGCGATTTTTACTTATTTGTTCTCGGTGTAACTTTTTGTGTTTTTCGATACGTTCAAATACTTTTTTCTTATCATTTTCTGTGAGATATTTTTGAAAATTGTCGTAAAGGTTTATTGCAGGTTGGACTTCTTTCAATAGTGAATCCATTTTTTTCTTAGCTTCTTTTTGTTCAGCAATTCGTACTGACCTCTCATGTTGAAGCTGCTCCCTGGCTCTTTTTAATTCGCCTGTCAACTGGCTAATTTTCTGTTTCAATCCTTTGACTATACTATTGTTAAAGACTTTATCAATAAAATCGTCTAAAATTTGTTTCATAGGTTTAGTATTTACTTGATATAACATTTTTTCAAAAATTTTCAAAGGTACAACAGCGAATTTTTCTTTTTTTCCAATTAGTCCACGTTCTTCCACTTTAAAATCTTTTGTAAATAGGTAATTCTTATCCTCTTTAATTCCAATATCCTTTAATAATTGTTCGTTGATAGCAT
Source organism: Streptococcus hyointestinalis (assembly GCF_900459405.1). NCBI lineage: Bacteria > Bacillati > Bacillota > Bacilli > Lactobacillales > Streptococcaceae > Streptococcus > Streptococcus hyointestinalis. Next base: position 1,585,870 of record NZ_UHFN01000007.1, on the reverse strand, counting down.
TTACAGCTTCTTCCTGTGCCAATAACAATTCAACTTTGTCAACTTTTGATTCAAACATCTTAATATGGCAAAAACTATCATCAGCTAAATCCCAGAGTTCATATTATTCAAATGTTAAAGATAATAGAATAAATCCCCACTTGTCAAGTCAAGTGCAACAAGTTCATTGATAACTAGAGCTCCAGAGGTTAAGCTGTTTGGGCTAGCCCAAACAAAATATTTGCGGTTTTATACTTGTGAAGTCGTCTAGGTCTGTCATTGATAGCAGAGACGTAGTGATTGAGTTCTTCTGTCGTTAGTGAGTTAAGAGAAACACCTTTTGGGAGAAACTCTCTCAAGAGACCATTGAAATTTTCATTTGTTCCTCTTTCATGAGAAGCATAAGGATGGGCAAAATAGACTTCCACACCTTTTAAGTCTGACAAGCTACTGAACTCTGAGCCATTGTCCGATGTGATGGAGCGAATAGGGTACTGCGACAGTAAGCTCTTAACAGCCCTATTGATGGTTTCTGCTTGTTTATAGTTATTTAGTTTTAAAATAGTATTCCAAAGCAGACTGAACAGAACGACCTGTTCTTAACAATTCAGTCACCTTTCTTTTTAGAGTAGCCCAAAACTGTTCGATGGGATTGAGTTCAGGGGAATAAGGTGGAAGCGGAAGAAAATAGTGTCCCTTAGCCACTGCAAGCTCATCTAGTTGTTTCTTGGGGTGAAAAGCTGCATTATCCATAATGATGACATGGGGTTCTATCAAGGATGGCAATAGCTGCTCCTGATACCACTTGATAAATAATTCCGCTGTCATCGTTCCATGATAAAGCAAGGGGGCTATAATTTTAGAACCAATTTGACCAGCTACTACCGAAATTCTTTCGAATCTGCGTCCACTTACCTTGTCGTATACTTTCTCCCCTCGAGGTGCTCTAGCTTTGTGACGATAAAGATAAGTATCAATGCCAGTCTCATCAATATAAACAATAGGGGTGTTTGGAAAGCAGGCTAAAACATCAAGATAGCGTCTCACCTTTTCGCTATCTTGTTCTTTATAGGTTGTGGTCTTTTTTTAAAGTGATGTTCAGTTTTTTTAAGGCAGCCCAAACTGAGGGAATACTACAGTCAAAATGCTCTGCAATTTCCCTTAAGAAAGCATCTGGATGTTCCTTGACATAGGCTTCTAACTTATCCAATGGCAATTTGCGAGGGCTTGGTTTTCTTTTTTGGCGCTCCAAATGACCTAGTTCTTTGAGTTGTTTCTCCCACAGATACAGTGTATTAGTGCTAATTCCAAATAACTGACACGTTTCTTTTTTGGAATGACCAGCCTCTACATAATTAATAACTCGTTTTCTAAAATCTATTCCGTAACTTTTCATAAGTATAGTATAACACATACTATATAGAAACTAACAAACTATATTAGCCAGTTTTACAGCGATGGCAAATCGTGTTTGACGCTCTACTAGGGTCATGACAACAGCTTCACCTTTGGTTTTCTTGCCAAGAACCAAATCAATCTCCCAATGTCCAAATTCAGAGCGATTAGTAATAGTTTCTGGACGTTCTTCAATGGATTTTCCTAAGATTTTCTTCGTGGCCTTAGGCCTTACTTTAGACCGTTTTCGGATGCACACCATCTTAGGTAAATCAATCGGTTTAACCCTCAACAGTCCGTCTTTGATGTAACGATACACTGTCTTGGTGGAAGGGATAACTTCCAGTGGATGTTTTTCTCGGTAAGTTTGAACAAAGCTATCGACACTGTGACAACGAGGTTTCGTTTTCAGGGCTTTCTCAAGTTCCTTGAAGAAGGTCTGGGAGCAGTATGATAGTTTATGATAGGCACTTTTTCGACGATTGGTTTCATAAACACGTTGACCACTATCTGGAAAGTAAACCGTTGAGTAGATTCGTTTCCCGTTCTTATCTTGAACCTGAGAAACACTTCCTCGTTTGATTTCACGACTGATGGTTGAGCGATGACGCCCAAGCAGACGAGCAATCTCAGAGGGGTTTTTGCCCATCTTGAGATAGGCGCTGATTTCTCCGCGTTCAGAGGCTGAAAGGTGTGAGTATAACGATTTTTTGGTAGAATGATTAGTGGACATGTTCATCTGCTTTCTATACTGAGTTGGGGAATTCTAGTATATCAGACGAGCATGTCTTTTTTGTTGCACTTCATTTTACAACACGGGTAATAGAATAAATCAAGACTGGGGCAAGGATAAACTGTCTCAGTCTTTTATATTTTCTCTCAAAGAGTCCTATCTTTGCCTAATCTCAAAAATTCTAACACAAACACGATTGTTTTTATACTTAACAAAAATCAAAAATGGCGTTATAATAGCATTATGACAAAAGAACTTACCCAAACACAAATTGAATTTTTATTCTAAATATGCTAAAGTTAAAATGCATATTCCTTTTTCACGAGGTCTTACAATCCTTGTAAAAAAAGGATATTTTATAAAAAGGACAGCCTTTGATATATATGCTAGTTATTTATTGTTTTAATGGAGAGGAGGAGATGTTTTGACAGAGAAAACTCAACCATCTGTAACGGTGCTTATTCCTGTTTATAACGGGGAGGAACACATCGGAGATTGTTTGGATAGTCTATTGAATCAAAGCTATGATAATTATCAGATACTGGTTGTTAACGATGGTAGTAGAGATAAAACTTTAGAAAAATTGCAACAATATCCCGTGAAAATTCTTTCCTATGAGGAGAACAAAGGTATTTCCTATGCTCTCAACTATGGCATTGACCATATTGATACAGATTATATCATCCGTATGGATGCAGATGATTTGGCTCATTATGACCGTATTCGGATACAGGTCAACTTTATGGAAAATAACCCACGGATCTTTATGAGTGGCTGTACCAGCTATCCAGGCCCTATTCATGGCAACAAGTGGGAGGTGACTTTTGGTGAAAGACGCTTGACCACCTTTAATGAATTGAGGACGTTCTATCTTTTTCATCCCTACCTCCTGCACCCTGGCGTGATTTTTAGGACAAAGAGCTGGAAGGAGAAAGGGTATCGCTATGACTCCCGCTTCGATGGGGTTGAGGACTTTGAGCTTCACAGGCGAATCATCATGGAAGAGGAGGTCTACTTGCTTCACCTCCATCTTATCCATGTTCGTTCCAGAGAAGGTAGTGCTTCGTCAGTCCCTCAGTCTGTCACGCTCGAGCGACTGAATCGGGCCAATCGCCATTTTTACCAGAGCCATGGAGTGCCCTACGAGGGAGATATGCTCTATCTGGGCAAGACCATGTTCCCTGCTACCTACTCGACCAGTAGATCAGAGCTAGAAAAAGCAGAGAACTTTGCCTGCCAGCTACTGGAAGTAGACTATTTCAAACAACGGCTGAAGAGGGACATCATCAAGCCACTCTTTGCCTATCTCTATCAAATTGCTAGAGAATAAGGTTTACTTGTCTCTTCAGACCATTCAATTAAGATTCAAAAGAGGAAAATAAAATGTTAGATAAGAAAAAAATAAATTTTCGTCGTAAGCGGATGACGACACCTGATAAACGTTACCGCTACTCGATCCGTAAGTTTAATGTGGGTATCGCTTCGGTAGCCATCGCAGCCTTCATGTTTTTAGGCAACGGTGCGGTATCTGTTTCTGCAAATGATTTGGCTTCTAACGAGGAAGCAATTCCTACTAGTGGTCCAGTAAGTGAGGAAGAACTGTCATCTTCCACTGAGATAAAAGAAACGGAGCCAGTGTCTTCGTCTACACCTCCTACTGAAACTCCTGAGGAAACGCCAACTGCCTTGCCTGCACAGACGGAAAAGAGTGAGGAAGTTCTGCCATCTTCCACTAAGATAAAAGAAACGGAGTCAGTGTCTTCGTCTACATCTCCTACTGAAACTCCTGAGGAAACGCCAACTGCCTTGCCTGTACAGACGGAAAAGGTTGTTACAGAAGAGACAGTTCCAGCGACCGAGAATGCAGATTCCCTCCCAACAAACGAATCACAGCAAGAAAGCTTGGGCACAAAAGAAAGTGACGATGCCTTAGCAGCAGCCAAGAAAGTTCTCGAAGAAGTCGTCTCAGAAGCAGAAGTCTTGTCAGCCGATGCTCTTCGCAAAGCAGCTAAGTCAACAGCAGACACAAGCTCGCTTCAATCAGCAGCTAATGCAACCAAAGCAGCAGCAGAAACAGCCAACCAAGTCTTTGCGGATGAACATGCCAGTCTTGAAGATATCAATGCCCAAATCACAGCTATCCGTACCGCAGTAGGAAACTTGGGGCCAGAGCTGACAAGCTTTACAGGAACGGAAGAAGTGACGGTTATGCTAGCTGCAACGACATCAGGGGTAGCAGATGCCAACCAAAGCGGTATAGATGAGATTTCCGAGCGTACGGGACAATATACGGCTATCAGCGTAACAACGCAAAACTTCAAGTGGGAGGATATGGCATCGGATCCTATCATTGCACTAAAGAAGACGGATGGAAGCTATAAATATAAGAAGTTTAGCGGTACGGTTACCGTGGATATAGCAAAGGCGGCACAACGAGCAGGCGAATTTGAAGATGCTGCGGCATACAAAGCGGCAAACGGTACATTGCAGGCAGACGATAAAGTATATATTATTCAGGAATCGGACTTTACCTCCGCCCCGACCTCTATTGAGGAAAGCTATGACCTGACGAAGTTCCACCATAGAAAAAATCTGATTTTTGGTGGGGATGGTATTTATGAGGGGGCTACTGTTGATGAACTGGCTGATGATTATGCTGATGCGACTTATAGTGCATTTATAGCGTTGGCACGACCGGACTCCTTTGTATCGGAGATTGAGTTTACGGATACGGGTTGGGATGGTGATGGTGTATTCTCGCCGAGATATTTGCCGAAAGAAAATAATACTGTGTTGGTGGCGGACAGTATCAGTGAGGCTTTGAGGCAGGCAGAACAGTCTTACAAGAATTTTGGTTTGTTCTTGTCGCATATAGATGGAAACGATGATAAGGTCAACAAGCCAAATACCATCATGGAATTGCCGCAAGGCGTGGAGGTGGTCTTTGCAGATAAGAACAGTCAGCAGACAACCTTTGCTGAGGCTATGGCCGAGATTCTGGAGGCACTCCGATATAATCCTGATGATGGTACGGTGGTAAATCCTCAACAGAAATTAAAATTTAAGTTTATCGTAAAAAAGGATGGCGTCCAAATCCAAGCAGATGCAGACTGGAGAGAAATCACATTACATGTGTATTCTAGTGCCGAGAAAGTGCAAGGGCTGGTGAAAACAAAGCTCACCAACACACCTAATGACTTTGAAGCGGGCATCGTAGACAATATCGACTTCTCCGGCTTGCCGGAAGAGATGAAAAAAGAAGCGATAGAGATGGAGAAAACATATAAGAATGTGGACGGAACTCTACCGCAAGACGGAGCACTGCCGCAATTTTCGAATCCGGACAATAAGCACTATGACTGGATAGATAAGGACGGTCAAGGAAGTGACGGTAATCACGCTACATCACCGGCACGATATTTCCCGTATGATATGGATTTATTTCAGGGAGATAGAATTGATGACAAGCTGCGGGGATATATACCTTATCTCCCTGATTACAAACCTGCTAGCGGTAAAAATAGCAGTGAAAACGATGATGATCATATAATCGATGAACATGATAAGGAATTGATACCATATTTCAGCCTAGGTCCCATCTTTTCAAAAACCATGTTTGGTCGTTCTATGACTCCGGAACCGGGAGGCGTGAATGGAAGATATTGGCACTCGTTGACGAATCCGATGCCTATCCCGCAGCTTGACTTTGAGCCTGAGGTTAATCTGGATATCGTAACCCTTCTCGGTAATACACAACCGAATCCAAAGGGAACAGTGAAGATTGTCTACAAGGCTTTGAACGCAGATGGTACAGATGTAGATAGCAGTGTGGTATTAAGAGCAGATGTCACTGACACAGAGGATGCAGCAGTAGGTACACCATGGAATGCCAAAGAGACGGGTGTTGACCATGATAAGGATGCCGCTACAGCCCCTGTTGACGAAAGACCTGAAACATTTACGACGCAAGTGACAGAAACAAATCCAAGTCGTGAATATAAACTGGTATCTGCAAAAACAACGGTACAAACACCGACAGATGCAGCTCCAGTTACTGTTACAGATGATGCACAACTCGAAGGTAAAGTAATAGAAGGAACTACTACCGTAACCTATTATTATGCCTTGGTGCAGGAACAACCAGCCACTTCAAGAGAAGTGAAAGGTGATGTTGTCATCAAGTATGAGGATACTGCTGGAACAGAAATCAAAGGTCAGTTGAAAGATACTGATCAAGGAGTGGTGGCGACGTACACCACCCCAAGTCGTCGCTATATCAAGGTTGACAATCAAGTAACCTACCTGGACTCAGAACCAGCTGAAACAGTGGAGTTGTCTAATCTTGCATACAATGCCGACCAGACTCGTGAGGATGGAACGGTTGAGAAACCAGCTACAATTGAATCTGCTGGTAAGACCTACCGCTTTATCAAGCTCAAAGACGATTCAGCAACAGTAACAGGTTTAGTCACAGAAGCGACAAAAACGGTAACCTATGTCTATGCACCAGAACAGACACGTCAAGTATCAACCCCATCAAATGGTAGTGTCATTGTGGAGTACAAGTTGGAGGGCAGTGAAACACCTGAAAAACCAGAAGGCGAAAAACTTCAGGCTGACTTCAACGACACAACGGATCAATTGGTATCGACTTCAACCGTTACTGAAACCTACTACGTGGATGCAAATGGTAAGGAGCAGGTAACCAATACCAGCGAACCTGTTGTAACGCTAACAAATGCGACCTATGAAGTGACTAAGGCCGAAGCACCAGATGTCTTGACAATTGGTGGGAAGACTTACCATAAAGTTCGTGTAAACGGCACAGAAAACGGCACACTTCCAGCAGGTGAGACAAAAGTTACTTACTACTATGCGGAAGAGCAAGTAGAGGAAGGTGTAATCGAAGAAAAAGGGAACGTCACAGTCAAATATGAGACAGAAGGTGGCGCACCCTTGAAACCAGACTATAAGGATAGTGAAAATGTCCTTGTCTCAAGTACTCCAACGACAAGACGTTATTACCTAAAAGATGGCAAAAAAGTTTACTTAGATGAGCAACCAGTTCGTGGCACAACAACAAAAACTGATGCGACATACGATACTCGTGAAGACAAATCAGCAACGGGTGGAGTAAACGAAAAACCAGCTACTCTTACAGATGAAACAGGTACTACGTATCACCTCATCAAGACTAAGGACAAAACTCCAGAGAATGGAACCTTGCCAGCAGGTGATACAGTCGTAACCTATGTCTATGCACCAGAACAGACACGTGAAGTATCAACCCCATCAAATGGTAGTGTCATTGTGGAGTACAAGTTGGAGGGCAGTGAAACACCTGAAAAACCAGAAGGCGAAAAACTTCAGGCTGACTTCAACGACACAACGGATCAATTGGTATCGACTTCAACCGTTACTGAAACCTACTACGTGGATGCAAATGGTAAGGAGCAGGTAACCAATACCAGCGAACCTGTTGTAACGCTAACAAATGCGATCTATGAAGTGACTAAGGACGAAGCACCAGATGTCTTGACAATTGGTGGGAAGACTTACCACAAAGTTCGTGTAAATGGTACAGAAAACGGCACACTTCCAGCAGGTGAGACAAAAGTTACTTACTACTATGCGGAAGAGCAAGTAGAGGAAGGTGTAATCGAAGAAAAAGGGAACGTCACAGTCAAATATGAGACAGAAAGTGGCACAACCTTGGAACCAGCCTATAAGGATAGTGAAAACGTCCTTGTCTCAAGCACTCCAACGACACGCCGTTATTACCTAAAAGATGGCAAAAAAGTTTACCTAGATGAGCAACCAGTTCGTGGCACAACAACAAAAACTGATGCGACATACGATACTCGTGAAGACAAATCAGCAACGGGTGGTGTAAACGAAAAACCAGCTACTCTTACAGATGAGTCAGGTACTACGTATCACCTCATCAAGACTAAGGACAAAACTCCAGAGAATGGAACCTTGCCAGCAGGTGATACAGTCGTAACCTATGTCTATGCACCAGAACAAACTGAAATAATCCCTACAGAGAACAAAGCCAAGGTAACTGTAAATTACTATATCTTGGGTACAAGCACACCTCTTCAACCAAGCTATGAAGATACTCCAGCTACTAAGATTTCGGAGACGGTAACAACCAACACCTATTATCTAGATGCCAATAATGAGCGTGTGCCAGTAGGTGATCCGGCTGTAGTAATCAATCCAGTTGATCCAGCGGTGTCTTATGATACAACTGAAACCAAGAATGGTAAAGAAGAACGCCCAACCACACTTGAGTCAGGTGGCAAGACCTACCACTTGGTAGAGGCAGCGACAACCTTCACAGACGGAACAGGTATCCGCGGGAACTTGACCAAGGATACAGTTGTAAATTACTACTATGCGGAAATCAAGGAAGAAGTCACAACTGAACCAACTAACGGTTCCGTAACGATTAAGTACGAATCTACAGATGGTACTCCATTACGCGACGACAAGGAAGACACCGCTTCAATTGTTATTAGCACCAAGACTACCACTAAGAAGTACTATGAGTACAACGGTGAAAAAGTCTATGTTGGTGACCCAGTAGAGTCAACAGAAACTGTAGATCTCTTCTATAACACAACAGAAGCGGACAAAGATGAGAAACCATCTACCCTAGAAAAAGATGGCAAAACTTACCAACTTGTTGCAGTGAAAGCTGGCTCAGCAGATGAAAACGGTAAAGTCACAGGCGACCACGTCGTAACCTATGTCTATGCGGAAATCAAGGAAGAAGTCACAACAGTACCAACTAACGGTTCCGTAACGATTAAGTACGAAACTACAGATGGTACTCCATTACGCGACGACAAGGAAGACACCGCTTCAACTGTTATTAGCACCAAGACTACAACTAAGAAGTACTATGTGTACAACGGTGAAAAAGTCTATGTTGGTGACCCAGTAGAGTCAACGGAAACTAAAGACCTCTCCTATGACACAACAGAAGAGGACAAAGATGAGAAACCTGAAACCTTGCAAAAAGGCGATAAGACTTACCAACTTGTTGCAGTGAAAGCTGACTCAGCAGCTGAGAACGGTAAAGTCACAGGTGACCACGTCGTAACCTATGTCTATGCGGAAGTGCCAGAGGGACCGACCGAACCGACCGAACCGACGGACCCAACGGAACCGACCGAACCAACAGAACCGACGGACCCAACGGACCCAACGGACCCAACGGACCCAACGGAACCGACGGACCCAACGAAACCGACGGATCCAACAGAACCGACAGATCCAACCGCTCCAACCGATCCAACAGAACCAACGAAACCGACGGATCCAACAGATCCGACAGATCCAACCGATCCAACCGATCCAACAGACCCAACGGAACCGACCGATCCAACAGAACCGACTGAACCGACCGAACCGACCGAACCGACGGACCCAACGGAACCGACCGATCCAACAGAACCGACAGACCCAACTGAACCGACCGATCCAACAGATCCAACAGATCCAACAGAACCAACGGAACCGACGGAACCAACAGAACCGACAGATCCGAACCCAGGCACCCCAGTTGAGCAGACCCTACCAACTCCACCGACTGTTACACCAAAAGTAGGTACATCACAGTTGCCAAATACTGGTGAAGCCAGTACTAGTCCTTTATATGGAGTACTTTCTCTCGCTACAGGTCTAGCAGGACTCTTTGGTTTGGTGAAGAAGAAAAAAGAAGAAGACCAGTAGTACATAATGACTAGTCTTCTACGGGCTTGTTAACATGCCTGACCCTCGAGATTTCATATCTTGAGGGTCTTTGTTAAATTTGGCTCTTTGTCAACTGTAGTGGTTAAAAATATAGGAAAGAAACCTTGATTTAATCGGTTTTCTTTTGTTTTTGGTCAATTTTTGGTCAACCTTTCACTTAAAAAATTATGCTGCTAATAATTCACGGATATTTTATCCAATGCCTATACTAGAGTTTATCTCTCTCATTGGTAAAGATGATAATATCATAACCATCAGTACATTTGAAAAAAATTCAAATGCTGTATTTAATATAAACTACCAAGAATATTTGAAAAATCCAGTAAAATATGTAATGCCCGTGTTGTAAAATGAGGTGCAACAAAAAAGACATGCTCGTCTGATATACTAGAATTCCCCAACTCAGTATAGAAAGCAGATAAACATGTCCACTAATCATTCTACCAAAAAATCGTTATACTCACACCTTTCAGCCTCTGAACGCGGAGAAATCAGCGCCTATCTCAAGATGGGCAAGACCCCCTCTGAGATTGCTCGTCTGCTTGGGCGTCATCGCTCAACCATCAGTCGGGAAATCAAACGAGGAAGTGTTTCTCAGGTTCAAGATAAGAACGGGAAACGAATCTACTCAACGGTTTACTTTCCAGATAGTGGTCAACGTGTTTATGAAATCAATCGTCGAAAAAGTGCCTATCATAAACTATCATACTGCTCCCAGACATTCTTCAAGGAACTTGAGAAAGCCCTGAAAACGAAACCTTGTTGTCACAGTGTTGATAGCTTTGTTCAAATTTACCGAGAAAAACATCCACTGGAAGTTATCCCTTCCACCAAGACAGTGTATCGTTACATCAAAGACGGACTGTTGAGGGTTAAACCGATTGATTTACCTAAGATGGTGAGCATCCGAAAACGGTCTAAAGTAAGGCCTAAGGCCACGACGAAAATCTTAGGAAAATCCATTGAAGAACGTCCAGAGTGTATCAATGACCGTTCTGAATTTGGGCATTGGGAGATTGATTTGGTTCTTGGCAAGAAAACCAAAGGTGAAGCTGTTATTTTGACCTTAGTAGAGCGTCAAACACGATTTGCCATCGCTGTAAAATTGGCTAATAAACAAGCAGAAACCATCAATAGGGCTGTTAAGAGCTTACTATCGCAGTACCCTATTCGCTCCATCACATCGGACAATGGCTCAGAGTTCAGTAGCTTGTCAGACTTAAAAGGTGTGGAAGTCTATTTTGCCCATCCTTATGCTTCTCATGAAAGAGGAACAAATGAAAATTTCAATGGTCTCTTGAGAGAGTTTCTCCCAAAAGGTGTCTCTCTTAACTCACTAACGACAGAAGAACTCAATCACTACGTCTCTGCTATCAATGACAGACCTAGACGACTTCACAAGTATAAAACCGTAAATATTTTGTTTGGGCTAGCCCAAACAGCTTAACCTCTGGAACTCTAGTTATCAATGAACTTGTTGCACTTGACTTGACAAGTGGGGAAATATTCTTGGTTCAGAGTTACCTAAAGAAAATGCAGATAGAAGGAAAGACAAACTATAAGAAAAGTCAATAGTTTACTTTAAATTTATTTTTGTTTCGATTTTCTTATTTGAGAGTACGACGAAAACACCTTGAAATAACTGAAATTTTTTCAAGGATAAGTATTGTGTTTTAAGTATTTATCTCACCTTGCTTTCATCAAAGGGAGTATTGTTCTTGAGAAGATGGAACAATACTCGTACCAGCTTTTTAGCGACATGGGCAACAGCGACGTTATAATGTTTTCCTTGGTCTAACTTGATTCTTAGGTAAGCTTTAAAAGCAGGGGAAAAGCGAGCCACTGATTTTAAAGCTTGTATTAAAGCCCATCGAAGATGTGGAGACCCACGCTTGACCATTTTACCTTGAGTATCTAGTTGTCCAGATTGGTAGATAGATGGTTCTAACCCTGCAAAAGCTTGAAGTTGGGCTGGTTTGTCAAAGGTATGGATATTCCTAATTTCCGCTAAAATGATAGATCCAAGACGATTTCCAATTCCAGCCACAGTTGTGATGACCGAGGTGAACTCAGCCATCAGCTCATCGACTTTGTTTTCAGCTTTAGAGATGAGTCTTTTGTAATGCTTGATATTTTCAATGATTTCGATGAGTTCGAACTCCCGAGCTTCTGAAGTTGTTCCGATAGAGTTTGGAGCGACCTTGAGAATATCTTGTATTTTTGGCATTGTTAATCGTTTGATTTCTAGAAGCTTCTCAAATCCAGCCTCACTCATTTTCTGAGGGCTGGGATAGTGTGATAGGAGTTCATAGGCGTAGTCAGAATGCTTTCCAATGATTTTATCTATCTCAGGGAAGATGATGTCCAAACACCGAGTGTATTGTACTTTCCAATCAGACTGCTTCTTCTTGAGACGGTGAATGTGTCTCGTTAGAATTTTCAGTTCTTCTTTTCTATTATCATGACGAAACTGTTCCCGATTAGGGTCGGATAGTAGCTTAAGGGCAATGGTACGGGCGTCCTTCTTGTCTGTCTTGGTTTTACGAAGTGATAATGACTTGGCGAATTCCTTGATGAGTAGAGGGTTGTAGGTATAGACAGTTGCTCCATGTTCATGAAGAAAATCTAAAAGATTAAAGGCATAATGTCCTGTATCTTCAAGTGCGATGAGATAGTCTTGTTTTAACTGACTGAGGGTATTTATGAACAAGTTAAAACCAGCTCTAGTATTTGAGAAAGTGAGTGGTTTAAGAATAAGTTTTCCTTTGTCGTTTAAGACAGCTACATCGTGTTTGTTTTTAGCGACATCAATGCCAACGAAAATCATATGTGTACCTCCATATAGGTTATTCAAGCGCACTTGGTTATCCACGAACTTTTTGTCTTGTTACCTTACACGAGATAAAACGTCGCTGCGTTATCAAACTCATTACCAATTGAAACAAAAAGCTATGGTTAGAGCCTTTCCGAAATCGTCAAAGCGATTGGAGGGTAGAAACTAATCCACAGTGGCTTTTTCCAAGTATAACACTTGGGCTTTGGCAGTAGCTAACTGCACTAAATATAATATAAGGAGATATTCCAATATCATATGCTGACATCACCAAGGCAAAGGAAATTTTAAATTGGGAACCAAAATATTCATTGGAAGAAATGTGTAGAGATAGTTGGAATTGGCAACAGAAATATCCTAAAGGATACAATAAATAACTGGAAAAGGAATGTGAATAATGAATGAGAAAATTTATCAAATTTTTAAAGGGATAATTGATAATGATCTTCTTGAAGATATAAAAACTAATCCTGAGCTATACCTAGATAAAAAATTGTAGGGTTAGGTGTAGATAGTTTTATCTATAAATCAGGTGACGAAACGTCATTGAATTGCAAAGATTTCAGTGATAAGAGAAAAAATGAGTCGAAGAAAAGGACTGGAGATTCAGAAGAATTGTATAGTAATGATACAAACAATGATGAAAAATTGTATCCTCAAGCCACGGACACCAAGGACAGAGTGTGTCGTAAAATTAAGGCGATGTTAACAAAAAAATTGTTTTAGCATGAAGCAGCTATTTTTAGCTGCTTTTAGTGTTTGCGTAAGTTTCAAATGGTAATCTAATAGGGCTGATTTTTTTGTAAGAAAAGCTAAAAATTTTTTCAAGATTTTTTGAAATAGTGGTATAATATTTACTTGAAGACTTAGAGAGGAAAACAATGAAAAAACACAAGCAATTTTTTAAGCAAAATATTGATTACGGTCTGTTGATGCCAGTCTTTTTTTTGATTTTAATTGGCTTGGTTGTCATCTATATCTCAACAGCTAATGATTACCCAAAGACAGTGATATCCGTGATGGCGCAGCAAGTCGTTTGGATTTTGCTTGGTTGTGGTCTAGCTTATCTGGTCATGATGTTCAAGACCTCTTTTTTGTGGAAAGCAACACCGTATCTCTATGTACTAGGGCTGTTATTGATGGTGCTTCCCTTGATTTTCTATAGTCCAGCTTTAGTGGCTTCAACTGGTGCAAAAAACTGGGTGACCATTGCCAATACGCCTTTGTTTCAGCCCTCAGAGTTCATGAAAATCTCCTATATCTTGGTGATTGCAAGGGTGACGGTCTGGTGGCGCCCCAAGTTACTGGCCTCAGATAGTTTAAAAGACGACTGGCTATTTCTTCTCTTTTATGGCTTGGTGACTCTGCCTGTTATGATTTTACTGGCTTTGCAAAAAGACTTGGGAACAGCTATGGTTTTTATGGCTATTTTGGCGGGTGTGGTTTTGCTTTCTGGTATTTCTAGTCGGATTTTGATTCCGATTATTGCGGCGGTTGTCGTGGTGGTTGCTGGTTTTTTGATTGTTTTTCTCATCCCAGGAGGAAAAGAGTTTCTCTACAAGATGGGGATGGACACTTATCAGATTAACCGCTTATCTGCTTGGTTTGACCCCTTTAAGTATGCCGAAGGGATTGCCTACCAGCAAACACAGGGCATGATTTCTATTGGTAGCGGTGGCGTGCTTGGAAAAGGCTTTAATGTCCTAGATTTAGCGGTTCCTGTGCGTGAGAGTGATATGATTTTCACTGTCATTGCTGAGGACTTTGGCTTTTTGGGAAGTAGTATTGTCTTGTTGCTCTACCTGCTTTTGATTTACCGTATGCTTCTCATCACCATAAAGTCCAACAACCAGTTTTACACTTTCATCTCAACTGGATTTATCATGATGATTAGCTTTCATATTTTTGAAAATATCGGGGCTGCGCTGGGTATCTTGCCACTGACGGGTATCCCACTTCCTTTCATCTCAAAAGGAGGAAGCTCACTGATTAGCAATATGATAGGTGTCGGCTTGGTACTTTCCATGAGCAATCAAAACCGCTTGAACGAATATTATTACCAAAGAAAACATTAAAAGCTAGGTGAAAACCTAGCTTTTTTGTGTCTTACAAGCTAAAATCAAGTACTTTACGCCCTTGGATACGCCCGTGTTCCATATCATCAAAGACTTGTGGAGCACTGTCTACTGGTACTTTTTCAACGATAGGAACCACTAGACCTTGCGCACCAAATGCAAAGGCTTCTTCTAGATCTTTACGAGTACCAACGAGGGAGCCCACAATACGGATACCATCAAGCACCGCCTTGACAATGCTGAGTTCCATATACTCTGAAGGAAGACCAACGGCAACGACAGTTCCACCGGCACGCACGCTGTCTACAGCTTGGTTGAAAGCGACCTTAGAGACAGCAGAGACGACAACACCGTGACAGCCGCCTGTTTTTTCTTGGATATAGGCAGGGACATCTTCGATGTCATGACCGTTGACAATAAGGTCAGCGCCGACTTCTTTTGCTAAATCAAGTTTATCTTGGTTGATGTCAACAGCAACGACATGGGCATTGAAGACTTTTTTAGCGTATTGTACAGCTAGATTGCCAAGTCCACCGACACCATAGACAGCTATCCATTGACCAGGAGCTGCACCAGCTTCTTTGATGGCCTTGTAAGTCGTGACACCTGCACAAGTGATAGAAGAAGCTTGGGCTGGGTCTAGTCCTTCAGGGACTTTGACAGCATAGTCGGCAGTCACAACAGCATACTCACTCATACCACCGTCGACATTGTAGCCGGCATTTTTAACGGAACGGCAGAGCGTTTCACGTCCAGTTGTACAGTATTCGCAGTAGCCACAGCCCTCAAAAAACCACGCAATAGACACACGGTCGCCGACTTTTAGTGATGTCACCCCGTCCCCAAGTTTTTCGACAATACCGATCCCCTCGTGTCCTAAAATACGCCCCGGTACTTTCCCAAAATCACCGTGCGCAACGTGCAAATCTGTATGGCAAACCCCACAATACTCAACCTTGACCAAGGCTTCCCCATAGCCAATCTCAGGCATTTCGTGGTCGACAATCTCAACACCAGTGCTATCTGGATTTACAACAACAGCTTTCATGACAAAACCTCCTTAATTAATTTGTTATGAAATCGTTTACAAGATGATTGTACATCTTTTCACAAACTCTGTCAACCCTTTTTTATTCTTTCAAGGAAAAGTCTAAAAACCCCGTGTTGTAAAATGAAGTGCAACAAAAAAGACATGCTCGTCTGATATACTAGAATTCCCCAACTCAGTATAGAAAGCAGATGAACATGTCCACTAATCATTCTACCAAAAAATCGTTATATTCACACCTTTCAGCCTCTGAACGCGGAGAAATCAGCGCCTATCTCAAGATGGGCAAGACCCCCTCTGAGATTGCTCGTCTGCTTGGGCGTCATCGCTCAACCATCAGTCGTGAAATCAAACGAGGAAGTGTTTCTCAGGTTCAAGATAAGAACGGGAAACGAATCTACTCAACGGTTTACTTTCCAGATAGTGGTCAACGTGTTTATGAAATCAATCGTCGAAAAAGTGCCTATCATAAACTATCATACTGCTCCCAGACCTTCTTCAAGGAACTTGAGAAAGCCCTGAAAACGAAACCTCGTTGTCACAGTGTTGATAGCTTTGTTCAAACTTACCGAGAAAAACATCCACTGGAAGTTATCCCTTCCACCAAGACAGTGTATCGGTACATCAAAGACGGACTGTTGAGGGTTAAACCGATTGATTTACCTAAGATGGTGTGCATCCGAAAACGGTCTAAAGTAACGCCTAAGGCCACGACGAAAATCTTAGGAAAATCCATTGAAGAACGTCCAGAAACTATTACTAATCGCTCTGAATTTGGACATTGGGAGATTGATTTGGTTCTTGGCAAGAAGACCAAAGGGGAAGCTGTTGTCATGACTCTAGTAGAGCGTCAAACACGATTTGCCATCGCTGTAAAACTGGCTAATAAACAAGCAGAAACCATCAATAGGGCTGTTAAGAGCTTACTATCGCAGTACCCTATTCGCTCCATCACATCGGACAATGGCTCAGAGTTCAGTAGCTTGTCAGACTTAAAAGGTGTGGAAGTCTATTTTGCCCATCCTTATGCTTCTCATGAAAGAGGAACAAATGAAAATTTCAATGGTCTCTTGAGAGAGTTTCTCCCAAAAGGTGTCTCTCTTAACTCACTAACGACAGAAGAACTCAATCACTACGTCTCTGCTATCAATGACAGACCTAGACGACTTCACAAGTATAAAACCGCAAATATTTTGTTTGGGCTAGCCCAAACAGCTTAACCTCTGGAACTCTAGTTATCAATGAACTTGTTGCACTTGACTTGACAAGTGGGGAAAGTCTAAAAAGCCCAGTCATTTTTGGAGAAATTAGCATCGAAAGCCACTATTTACGCAAAATATGGTATAATGGTAAATATGCATTACGACGATTATATCTGGGATTTGGGCGGTACGCTGTTGGATAATTACGAGTTGTCAACACAAGCCTTTATCAAAGCTCTAGAGCATTTTGGCTTGAGCGCCTCTCATGATGAAGTGTATCATTATCTTAAGCAGTCTACAGCAGCGGCGATTGCCCATTTTGCCCCAAAAGAAAACAATTTTTTACAAGTTTACAAGGCAGACGAGGCAAAGCGCTTAGAGCATCCGATTTTATTTTCGGGTGCAAAGGAAGTTCTTGCTAAGATTGTAGCCTCTGGTGGGCGCAATTTTTTAGTCTCACACCGTGATAAGCAAGTGCTCTCTTTGCTGGAAAAGACAGGTATCTCAGGCTATTTTACAGAAGTGGTTACGTCTGAGAGTGGTTTTGCTAGAAAGCCAGATCCTGAGAGTATGCTGTATTTGAAGGAAAAATACCACATAACAAATGGTATTGTGATTGGGGACCGCAAGATTGACTGTCAAGCTGGAGAAGCGGCAGGCTTTGCGACCTTATTGGTTGATGGAAAAAAATCCTTGATGGAGATAGTAAAATAATGGCAGAAGAAAAAAATTTAGAAGAACGTGCACAAGAGTATAACGCTAGCCAGATTCAAGTTCTAGAAGGACTTGAGGCTGTTCGTATGCGCCCTGGGATGTATATCGGTTCAACCTCATCAGAAGGGCTTCACCACCTTGTTTGGGAGATTGTGGACAACTCTATTGACGAGGCGCTAGCAGGTTTTGCGACCCATATTGAAGTGATTATCGAGCCAGATGATTCCATTACCGTTATCGATGATGGGCGTGGGATTCCTGTTGATATTCAAGAAAAAACAGGGCGTCCTGCTGTCGAGACAGTCTTTACCGTGCTTCACGCTGGTGGTAAGTTTGGCGGAGGCGGCTACAAGGTTTCTGGTGGTCTACACGGTGTTGGCTCCTCTGTTGTCAATGCCCTCTCAACGCAGTTGGATGTAAGGGTCTATAAAAACGGGCATATTCATTTCCAAGAGTATAGACGAGGTCAAGTAGTGGCAGACTTAGCTGTCATCGGTGAGACAGACCGCACAGGGACAACTGTGCACTTCACACCAGACAGTGCTATTTTCACAGAAACCACTACCTATGACTTTGATAAGCTAGCCAAGCGTGTACAAGAGCTTGCCTTTTTGAACCGTGGGCTTAGGATTTCCATTACCGATAAGCGAGAAGGTAAAGAGCAAACCAAGTCTTTCCACTACGAAGGTGGGATTGCTTCTTACGTTTCCTTTATCAATGAAAATAAAGAGCTCATATTTAAAGACCCTATCTATACAGATGGTGAGATGGATGGTATCACTGTGGAAGTGGCGATGCAGTACACAACTAGCTATCATGAGACCATCATGAGCTTTGCCAATAACATCCATACCCATGAGGGGGGAACACACGAGCAAGGCTTTAGAACTGCTCTGACACGTGTCATCAATGACTACGCTAAGAAAAATAAACTGCTCAAAGAAAACGATGACAACTTGACCGGTGAGGATGTCCGAGAGGGCTTGACAGCTGTTATTTCTGTTAAACACCCCAACCCACAATTTGAAGGGCAAACCAAGACCAAGCTGGGCAATTCAGAAGTGGTGAAAATCACCAATCGCCTCTTTAGCGATGCCTTTAGCCGTTTTCTCCTTGAAAATCCTCAGATTGCTAAGAAAATCGTTGAAAAGGGTATCCTTGCTTCCAAAGCTCGTATCGCAGCTAAGCGTGCTCGTGAAGTGACTCGCAAAAAGTCAGGTCTTGAGATTTCAAACCTACCAGGAAAGCTAGCAGACTGTTCATCAAACGATGCCAGTCAAAATGAACTTTTCATCGTTGAGGGGGATTCAGCGGGCGGTTCAGCCAAGTCTGGACGTAATCGTGAGTTTCAGGCGATTTTACCTATTCGTGGGAAAATTCTCAACGTCGAAAAAGCTAGCATGGATAAGATTTTGGCAAATGATGAAATCAGAAGTCTCTTTACAGCTATGGGAACAGGCTTTGGTGCAGACTTTGACGTTTCAAAGGCACGCTACCACAAGCTGGTCATCATGACCGATGCCGATGTCGATGGGGCTCATATCCGTACCCTTCTCTTGACGCTTATCTATCGTTTTATGCGCCCTGTGCTTGAGGCTGGCTACGTCTACATCGCCCAACCACCGATTTATGGGGTTAAGGTCGGCAGTGAAATTAAAGAGTATATCCAACCAGGAGGTAACCAAGAGCAAGAGTTGCAGGCTGCGATTGAGCGCTACAGCAGTGGTCGCTCAAAACCAACTGTTCAGCGCTACAAAGGTCTTGGTGAGATGGATGACCACCAACTCTGGGCAACGACTATGGATCCAGAGCACCGCTTGATGGCACGTGTCTCTGTAGATGATGCGGCAGAAGCGGACAAAATTTTTGATATGCTGATGGGGGATCGTGTAGAGCCACGCCGTGAGTTTATCGAGGAAAATGCTGTTTACAGTACCCTTGATATTTAATACTAAAGTTTTTTGAAAAAAACGCAGAATTATGGTATAATCGTAAACGTTCATTTTAGTAAGAAAACGATAATAGAAAGTAAAAGTAGCCTATGCATTATCAGGCTACTTCATTGTGATGAAGGAGAAACTCATGTCTAGCGGACTTATCTTGCTGCTGGTGGCTATTGTCCTGATCGTGATAGTAGCTTATCTGGCAGGAGTGATTATACGTAAGCGTAACGAATCACTCATCTCTACCCTTGATGAGCGCAAGCAAGCTCTACTTGATTTGCCAGTTCAAGACGAAATTGACTCGGTACAAGAACTCCATCTTATAGGTCAAAGTCAGACGACTTTTAGAGAGTGGAGTCAGAAATGGTCAGACGTTTCTAAAAATGTCTTTCCAGAAATTGAAGCACATACCTTAGAAGCTGAAAGTTTAAACGATACGTTTAACTTCATTAAGGCAAAGCATGAAATTGATAACGCTGATAGCCAGCTTAACCTTGTCGAAGAGGATATTGCAGCTATTCGTGAAGCGCTCTCTATCCTAAAAGAGCAGGAAGAGAAAAACAGTGCACGTGTGACCCATGCGCTTGACTTGTATGAGTTGCTTCAAAAAAATATCAAAGAAAATGAAGACAATTTTGGTACAACCATGCCAGAAATTGAAAAACAATTGAGCAATATCGAAGCGGAGTTTTCACAGTTTGTGACTTTGAACTCGACTGGAGATCCGATGGAAGCTTCGGAGGTGCTAGATCGTGCTGAGGAGCACACCATTGCTCTTGGTCAGATTTCTGAGCAGATTCCAGCTATTGTCGCTAAACTTGAGGATGATTTTCCTGATCAACTGGATGACTTGGAAAATGGCTATAGACATCTTCTTGAAGCGAATTATCATTTCCCTGAAAAGGATATTGAGGCACGTTTCCAAGAGGTGCGTGATGATGTCAGAGCCAATAGTTTTGAGCTTGTAACGTTAGACCTTGACCGTGCTCGTGAGGAAAATGAAAGCATTCAAGCTAAGATTGACTCGCTCTATCAACTGTTTGAGCGTGAAATCGAAGCCCAAAAAGTAGCGAAGCGTGATAGCAAGCGTCTACCAAATTACTTGACCCACGCTAAGGAAAACACGACAAAACTGGAAAAAGAAATCCGTCGCTTGTCTGTTCGCTATATCTTAGCAGAAAATAACAATCTGACTGTTCGTCCTTTTGTGCGTGAGTTAGAAGCGATTGAGCGTGATGTTATGCCGTCTGTGGAGTCGTTTGCCCAAGCAGAAAAGCCATTTTCAGAGTTGCAAGTGCTCTTTGATAAAGCCTTAAAAAAATTAGGTGAAGTGGAAGATGAACAGATGGATCTCTACCATGAGATTAAGGATTTGGAAAAAATCGAAGTGGTTGCTCGCAAGAACGTAGACGACTATATCAATCGTCTTCATGTCATCAAGCGTTTCATGGAAAAGCGCAATCTTCCAGGAATTCCTCAAGATTTTATGAGCCTCTTCTTTACAACAAGCTCGCAATTAGAAGCTCTGATGGATGAGCTGAGCCGTGAGCGTATTGATATCATGGCGGTGAGTCGTCTGTCTGAGGTCGCTACCAATGCTATTCATAATCTTGAAGGCTCTGCTTATCAGGTCGTGCAAGACGCTGTGCTTACAGAGCAATTGCTCCAATACTCAAACCGTTACCGTAGCTTTGAGCCTAGTATCCAACAAAGCTTTGAGCATGCGCTTAGACTCTTTGAGGTGGACAATAACTATGCGGCGTCCTTTGACGAGATTTCAAATGCGCTTGAGTTAGTTGAGCCGGGCGTAACAGAGCGTTTTGTTAGCTCTTATGAGAAAACACGTGAAAGAATATTCCTATAATAGACTGGTTATCCAGTCTATTTTTTTGCTTTTGATAAAGAAAAGATTAAAGTGAGTCTAGTTTTGCACACAAATCTGTGTGTTTCTTGGTCTTTTATGTAAGCGCATTCTTTTGTATACTATAACTGTAAGAACGTTCGACAACTAAAAAAATGAAAAAAGGAGAAATATTATGGATTTCCTTATGGACATTCTCAATTGGTTCTCGCAAAACATTCTGCAGAAACCAGCCTTCTTCGTTGGTCTCTTGGTTTTGATAGGATACGCATTACTTAAAAAACCTTGGTATGATGTTTTTGCTGGATTTGTAAAAGCAACGGTTGGTTACATGATTTTGGATGTAGCTGCTGGAGGATTGGTTAGCACTTTCCGTCCAATCTTAACGGCTTTGAACTACAAGTTTAACATCGGTGCGGCGGTTATCGACCCTTACTTTGGTTTGACAGCTGCTAACGAAAAAATTGCAGAAGAATTTCCAAAATTTGTCGGCGTTGCTACATCGGCTTTATTGGTAGGGTTCTTCGTTAACATCTTACTGGTTGCACTTCGTAAGATTACAAAAGTTCGTACCCTTTTCATCACAGGTCACATCATGGTACAACAAGCTGCGACAATCACTGTTATGGTGCTTCTCATTAAGCCTTTCCAAGTCAATGAATTGGTTGCTACTCTAGCTGTTGGTCTTGTCTGTGGTCTTTATTGGGCAGTCAGCTCAAACATGACTGTTGAGCCAACACAACGTCTAACTGGTGGTGGTGGATTTGCCATCGGTCACCAACAACAATTTGCGATTTGGTTTGTTGACAAAGTCGCACCAAAACTTGGTAAGAAAGAAGAAAACCTTGATAACCTCAAGTTACCTACTTTCTTGAACATCTTCCACGATACAGTTGTAGCGTCTGCAACACTTATGCTTGTCTTCTTTGGAGCTATTCTCTTCGTCTTAGGTCCAGACATCATGTCAAATGCAGAAGTCATCACATCAGGAACGCTTTACAATCCTGAAAAACAAGCCTTCTTCATGTATGTGCTTCAAACAGCCTTCACCTTCTCAGTTTACCTCTTCATCTTGATGCAAGGTGTACGTATGTTCGTTGGTGAATTGACAAATGCCTTCCAAGGTATCTCAAACAAACTGCTTCCTGGTTCATTCCCAGCGGTCGACGTTGCAGCAGCCTTTGGTTTTGGTTCTCCAAGTGCCGTGCTCTTCGGTTTTGCAACTGGTCTTATCGGTCAATTGATTACAATCGTTCTCTTGATTGTCTTTAAAAACCCTGTTCTTATCATCACTGGTTTCGTTCCTGTATTCTTTGACAATGCGGCAATCGCAGTTTACGCAGACAAACGTGGTGGTTGGAAAGCAGCACTCACACTATCCTTCATCTCAGGTGTTATTCAAGTTGCCTTTGGTGCTATCGCCGTTAGCCTTCTAGGTCTTGTCGGTGGTTACCACGGAAACATC
This sequence comes from Streptococcus hyointestinalis, assembly GCF_900459405.1. Taxonomy (NCBI): domain Bacteria; kingdom Bacillati; phylum Bacillota; class Bacilli; order Lactobacillales; family Streptococcaceae; genus Streptococcus; species Streptococcus hyointestinalis. The sequence goes on along the minus strand of NZ_UHFN01000007.1, from coordinate 1,562,858 downwards.
GACTTGGATATTCCATGGGTACCATTTGCTTACCTCTTCAAATACCTCGGTGTTATTGGTTATGTATTGGTTTGCTTGTTCTTGCTTATCATTCCACAACTTCAATTTGCAAAAGCAAAAGACAAGGAAGCTTACTACCGTGGTGAAGCTCAAGGGGAATAATTTCTTAACAGTGTCACAATCTTTATAAAAAACAATTTCGGAGGAAAATATTATGGTTAAAGTACTTACAGCATGCGGAAACGGTATGGGTTCATCAATGGTTATCAAAATGAAAGTCGAAAACGCTCTTCGTCAATTAGGTGTTACAAATATTGAATCAGCATCTTGTTCAGTTGGTGAAGCAAAAGGTTTGGCTTCAGGATACGACATCGTTGTTGCATCTAACCACCTTATCCATGAATTGGATGGACGTACAAATGGCAAACTTATCGGACTTGACAACCTCATGGACGATAATGAAATCAAAACAAAACTAGAAGCTGCTCTTTCATAAGATAGGACAACAATAGTTACATTGTAAGATGGTTACTTTTGCCATGACGCATCAATAATCGGGGAGTGAGTTGTCATCTGATACAGTGATGCGCACTTACTCCCTTATTTATTAGAAAGATAGAAAGTAAAAGAGGATTTATCATGGATTTAAAAACAGCATTTATTGAAAACAACTCAATTCGCCTTGGTTTGACAGCAAAAGATTGGCAAGAAGCGGTAAAATTATCTGTTGATCCGTTGATTGAAAGCGGTGCCGTTCTTCCAGAATACTACGATGCTATCATCGCTTCTACAAAAGAACATGGTCCTTACTACATCTTGACACCTGGTATGGCAATGCCTCACGCTCGTCCAGAAGCTGGTGTACAACGTGATGCCTTTTCATTGATTACATTGACAGAGCCTGTGACCTTCACAGATGGTAAAGAAGTATCTGTTCTATTGACTCTTGCTGCAACAAGCTCAGCTATTCACGCATCAGTAGCTATCCCACAAATCATTGCCTTGTTTGAATTGGACAATGCTATTGACCGTCTGCTTGCTTGCAAGACTCCTGAAGATGTACTTGCTCTTGTTGACGAATCTAAAAACAGCCCATATCTTGAAGGCTTTGACTTTGACTAAGAACTAAAATAGCTAAAAACGATATTTGAAAAGGAGCGATTAGAAATGACAAAACAATTACCAAATTTACAAGTTGCACTAGACCACTCAGACCTTCAAGGCGCTATCAAAGCAGCCGTTTCTGTTGGACATGAAGTTGACGTTATCGAAGCAGGTACAGTTTGTCTCCTCCAAGTAGGTAGCGAACTCGTTGAAGTGCTTCGTAGCCTTTTCCCAGACAAGGTTATCGTAGCGGACACCAAATGTGCGGACGCTGGTGGTACAGTCGCTAAAAACAATGCTGTGCGTGGTGCTGACTGGATGACATGTATCTGCTCAGCTACTATCCCAACAATGAAAGCAGCCCTTAAAGCTATCCAAGAAGTTCGTGGCGACAAAGGTGAAATCCAAGTCGAACTCTACGGTGACTGGACATACGAACAAGCACAACAATGGCTTGACGCTGGTATCTCACAAGCTATCTACCACCAATCACGTGACGCTCTTCTTGCTGGTGAAACTTGGGGTGAAAAAGACCTTAACAAGGTTAAGAAATTGATTGAAATGGGCTTCCGTGTATCTGTAACAGGTGGTTTGTCTGTTGACACATTGAAACTCTTTGAAGGTGTTGATGTCTTTACCTTCATCGCAGGTCGTGGTATCACAGAAGCAGAAGATCCTGCAGCAGCAGCTCGTGAATTTAAAGACGAAATCAAACGTATTTGGGGGTAAGCTATGGCACGTCCAATCGGTATTTATGAAAAGGCAACGCCTAAGCACTTCACTTGGTTAGAGCGCTTGAATTTTGCTAAAGAGCTTGGATTCGACTTTGTTGAGTTGTCTATTGACGAGTCAGACGAGCGCTTGGCACGTCTTGAGTGGTCTAAGGAAGAACGCTTGGAGTTGGTAAAGGCGATTTTTGAGACGGGTGTCCGTGTGCCAACCATTACCTTTAGTGGTCACCGTCGCTTCCCAATGGGCTCTAATGACCCTGAAAAAGAAGCACGTGCCATGGACATGATGAAAAAATGTATCGTCTTTGCCCAAGACATCGGTGTTCGCAACATTCAGTTGGCTGGATATGATGTTTACTACGAGGAAAAATCTCCTGAAACACGTGCTCGCTTCATCAAAAACCTACGTCAAGCCTGCACTTGGGCAGAAGAAGCACAAGTTATTCTCTCCATCGAAATTATGGATGACCCATTCATGAACTCTATCGAGAAATACTTGGCAGTTGAAAAAGAAATCGACTCACCATATCTCTTTGTCTACCCAGATACAGGAAATGTCTCAGCTTGGGGCAATGACCTCTGGAGCGAGTTCTACAATGGTCACCGATCCATTGCAGCTCTTCACTTAAAAGACACCTACGCTGTTACTGAAACCTCAAAAGGTCAGTTCCGTGATGTGCCATTTGGCGAAGGCTGTGTCGACTGGGAAGCGATGTTTGATGTCCTTAAAAAGACAAACTACAACGGACCATTCCTCATTGAAATGTGGTCTGAAAATTGTGAAACGGTTGAGGAAACACGTGCAGAAATCAAGAAAGCACAAGATTTCCTTTACCCATTGATTGAGAAAGCGGGGTTACGATAATAATGGCAAAATCATTAGCAGAAATGCGCCAACGTGTTTGTGATGCCAATAAATCACTTCCAGAACACGGGCTTGTAAAATTCACTTGGGGTAACGTCTCAGAGGTTGACCGTGAAGCAGGGCTTATCGTTATCAAACCATCAGGTGTTGACTACGACAAACTCACACCAGAAAACATGGTTGTAACTGACCTTGACGGAAATATCGTCGAAGGCGACCTTAACCCATCATCTGACCTTCCAACACACGTTGAGCTTTACAAAGCATGGCCAGAAATCGGTGGTATCGTGCACACACACTCAACAGAAGCTGTTGGTTGGGCACAAGCAGGTCGTGACATTCCATTCTACGGAACAACACACGCAGACTACTTCTATGGACCAGTACCATGTGCTCGTTCATTGACAGCAGACGAAGTAAACTCTGCCTACGAAAAAGAAACTGGTACAGTTATCATCGAAGAATTTGCAAATCGTGGCTTAGACCCAGTTGCTGTTCCTGGTATCGTTGTGCGCAACCATGGTCCATTTACTTGGGGTAAAGATCCAGCACAAGCTGTTTACCATGCAGTTGTTCTTGAGGAAGTAGCAAAAATGAACCGCTTCACAGAACAAATCAACCCACGTGTTGAGCCAGCTCCAAAATACATCATGGACAAGCACTATCTCCGTAAACACGGACCAAATGCTTACTATGGTCAAAAAGGCGATAACCACTAATTGTTTAATTTGTTGTGAGATAGCTGTGGCTGTCTAAGCGCTCAACAACAGTCTTTGCAACCACGACTATCTCCACTTTGCGAGATGGGACTCCTGTCTCGCTTTTTCTTGTCAAAAATTGAAAGGGATTACATATGAAATACTTTTTAGATACTGCCAATGTCGATGAAATCAGACGTTTAAACGCACTTGGAATCGTAGATGGGGTAACAACGAACCCAACGATTATCTCACGTGAAGGACGTGACTTTGAAACAGTTATCAAAGAAATCTGTACTATCGTTGACGGACCTGTCAGCGCCGAAGTGACTGGTCTCACTCGTGAAGAAATGATCGAAGAAGCTCGTAGCATTTCAAAATGGGCTGACAATGTTATCATCAAAATTCCGATGACAGAAGAAGGCTTGGCTGCTGTTAACGTGCTTTCAAAAGAAGGTATCAAGACAAACGTTACACTTATCTTCACTGTTTCTCAAGGGCTTTCAGCTGTTAAGGCTGGTGCGACTTACATCAGTCCATTTATCGGACGCCTAGAGGACATCGGTACAGACGCTTACGCTCTTATCGAAGATTTGCGCAATATCATTGATTTCTACGGTTATGATTCTGAAATCATCGCAGCAAGTATCCGTGGACTTCCTCACGTGGAAGGTGTGGCAAAACGTGGTGCACACATCGCAACTATCCCAGATACAGTCTTTGCAAAACTCTTCTCACACCCATTGACTGACCAAGGGATTGAAACCTTTATGAAAGACTGGGAAGCCTTCAAAAAATAAGCCCTTTTAGTGCTATTACAAGACTTATCATCCTCGACTGTGGAGATAAGTCTTTTCAGTCTGTAAGTCATATTGCAAGCGTTTTCACAAAAAACATGATATAATGGAAGTGATCTTAGAAAAAGGAGAACACATAATGATTGTGCTTGATAAGAAAAGTTCTGCACTGCTGTCTTATTTGACTTCTCTGGATGAACCTGAGACGGTCATGGCGATTTCAAAGCATTTAGGACAGTCACGACGAAAGATTTATTATCATTTGGATAAGATCAATGAATCGTTACCAGACGATGTAGAAAAGATAGTGAGTTTCCCACGGGTCGGTATCGTCCTAAACGAGGAGCAAAAAGAAGCGTGTAGGCAATTGCTAGAAGAATTGGATGCTTATAGCTATGTCATGAGTAGTCGTGAGCGTATACAGCTAGTGCTAGTCTACATCGCAGTAGCGGATAGTCGTGTGACGCTTGAGAAGCTCATGCAGCTGACTGAAGTCTCCAGAAACACCGTGCTTAATGACCTCAACAGCCTACGTGAGCGCTTGTCCTTGGAGCAATATAATGTCCAAATCCATGTCACAAAGACTAGAGGCTACTACCTAGATGCACACCCTTTGGCTAAAATTCAGTTTGTACACCGCACGCTCTACAATATTTACACCACTGAGTCTGATAGTTTTCAAAAAATCATGCACGATAAAATCGTGGAGTTCACAGACTATGAAACGCTGTTTTGCCCAGCTAAGCTCGATTATCTGCGGCAGTTGCTAGATGAGACCAAAAAGGAACTCGGTAAAAAGCTAAACACGCAAGATAGCGAGTTTATGTTTAACATCTTGCCTTATCTTTTGATGAGCTACCGCAATATGGTCATCAGTCCTGATGAGAGAAAACGTTTAGAAAAAGAGTTTTTACTGGCGAAAGAGCGTATCGAGTATCACATCGCTGAGTGTATGGCAAAGGGCTTTGAAGATAAGTTTCACGTTGCCTATGACGACGTCGAAATCAGTATTATCGCTATGTTGCTCCTTTCTTTTAGAAAGGACAAGGACAGCCACAACTACAGTTCGGACTTTGACGCCATGCGGGAGGTGATTAAGTCTTTCTTAGACGCTTTTGAAAAGCGCTATGACCTCTCCCTTGAGCACAAGGACGAGCTGATTAACCAATTACTGACGCATTGTAAGGCTTTGCTGTACCGCAAGACCTATGGTATCTTCTCGCTAAATCCGATGACAGAGCAAGTAAAATCCAAGTACGGCAATCTTTTTGCCATGACCAAGTCCTGTGCTCACATTTTGGAGGAAGCTTGGTTTATCCAGCTCAATGATGATGACATTGCCTATTTGACCATTCATCTGGGAGGGGCACTCTATCATATCGGCGCACAGGATCGCTATCAGCCAAAGGTCATCATAGTGTGTGATGAGGGAATCGGCTCACGCAAGTTTCTGCTCAAGCAATGCCAGCGCTACATTCCACAGGCACGGATTGAGGCAGTCTTTACCTCTGAGCAGTTCAATAGTGTCAGAGATATTGTGGCTGCTGACGTCGTGATAGCAACGAGTGATGGTATTGAGACGAAGCTGCCCATGCTAGTGGTCAATCCTGTACTCACCAATGACGATATCATTCGCCTAGTCTCCTTTGTCTACTCAAACGGTAAGCGAACGCATGAGGACTTGGCTCAGGATTTGGATCAGCTCTTAGGACACTACGTCAAGGATGAGTCTGAGCGCTACGTTTTGCGCAATCAATTAGAAAAAGTCTTTCGTGATGAATTATTACGTGATTTAAAGTAAGCTTGGAATTTTTCCAAGCGTTTTTAGGTTGTGTGAATTATATTAGAGTCTAGTTCTGCACACACAACTGTGTGTTTCTTGGTCTTTTTGTTTGCGCTTACAAGAGGTATACTAATAGTGTAAGAAAAAAGTAATAAAACTCAAGGAGGAATTAGCAAATGGCTAACGTGAAAGATATTACAAGAGAATCATGGATTCTATCAACTTTCCCAGAATGGGGAACTTGGCTTAACGAAGAAATCGAAGAAGAAGTTGTGCCAAAAGACAACTTTGCCATGTGGTGGCTAGGTAACTGTGGTGTTTGGATTAAAACACCAGGTGGCGCTAACATCGTTATGGACTTGTGGTCAAACCGTGGTAAATCTACTAAGAAAGTAAAAGACATGGTTTGGGGACACCAAATGGCAAACATGGCTGGTGTGCGTAAATTGCAACCAAACCTCCGTGTACAACCAATGGTTATCGATCCATTTGCCATCAATGAATTGGACTACTATCTTGTGTCTCACTTCCACAGTGACCATATTGACATCAACACAGCAGCAGCGATTGTCAACAATCCAAAACTTGACCACGTGAAATTCGTAGGACCATATGAATGTGGCGAAATTTGGAAAAAATGGGGTGTGCCAGAAGACCGTATCATCGTCATCAAACCAGGCGACAGCTTTGAATTTAAAGATGTGAAAGTAACAGCTGTTGAATCCTTTGACCGTACATGTCTTGTAACCCTTCCAGTTGAAGGTGCTAAGGAAAATGACGACAACCTTAAAGGTCTTGCTGTAACAGACGAAGAAATGGCTCGTAAGGCTGTTAACTACGTCTTTGAAACTCCTGGTGGAACAATCTACCACGGTGCAGACTCACACTTCTCAAACTACTTTGCAAAACACGGTAAAGACTTTGATATTGATGTGGCTATCAACAACTACGGTGACAACCCAGTTGGTATCCAAGACAAGATGACTTCAATCGATCTTCTTCGTATGGCTGAAAATCTTCGTGCTAAAGTCATCATCCCAGTGCACTATGACATCTGGTCAAACTTCATGGCATCAACTGATGAAATCTTAGCTCTTTGGAAGATGAGAAAAGAACGTCTCCAATATGATTTCCACCCATTCATTTGGGAAGTTGGTGGCAAGTACACTTATCCACAAGACAAAGACAGAATTGAATATCACCACCCACGTGGATTTGACGATGCCTTTGAACACGACTCTAACATCCAATTCAAAGCTCTTCTATAAGAAACTCTCCCTCTATTTTAACAAATCCGTCCTATAAAAGAGATTGAATTTAGTTGCCGTGTTTCTTGGGACAAGCTTGTCCTTAAAACCAAACGATTGATATCCGCATATCGCACGATGTGCGGATATTTTAAAAGATGCCAAAAATATGGTATGATGTTAAGTGAACTAAAAAAAGGAGAAATACATGTCTAATTTATCTGTTAATGCGATTCGTTTTTTGGGTGTTGATGCGATTGAAAAATCAAAATCTGGTCACCCAGGTGTTGTCATGGGTGCTGCCCCTATGGCTTACAGCCTTTTCACTAAGCAAATGCGTATCAATCCAGAACAGCCTAACTGGATTAACCGTGACCGTTTCATCCTCTCAGCTGGACACGGTTCTATGTTGCTCTATGCTCTTCTTCACCTCTCAGGCTTTAAAGACGTTTCTATCGAAGAAATCAAGAACTTCCGCCAATGGGGTTCTAAAACACCAGGTCACCCAGAATACGGTCACACAGCTGGTGTAGATACAACAACTGGACCTCTTGGTCAAGGGATTTCAACAGCAACTGGTTTTGCCCAAGCTGAACGTTTCCTTGCTGCTAAGTACAACCGTGAAGGTTACAACATCTTTGACCACTATACTTATGTCATCTGTGGTGATGGCGACCTCATGGAAGGTGTGTCTGGTGAAGCAGCGTCATACGCTGGTCTTCAAAAGCTAGACAAACTTATTGTTCTTTACGATTCAAACAACATCTGCTTGGATGGTGGTACAGAAGACGCCTTTACAGAAAATGTTCGTGAACGCTATGACGCTTACGGCTGGCACACTGCTTTGATTGAAGATGGTACTGACGTTGACGCTATCAACGCTGCTGTTGAAGAAGCGAAAAAATCTGGTAAACCATCTCTTATCGAAGTGAAAACAGTGATTGGTTACGGTTCTCCAAACAAACAAGGCACAAATGCTACTCACGGAGCTCCTCTTGGTGCTGAAGAAACACAAGCCACTCGTGAAAACCTTGGTTGGGACTACGCACCGTTTGAAGTGCCAGAAGAAGTCTATGCAGATTTCAAAACCAACGTTGCTGAACGTGGTGAAGCAGCTTACGACGCTTGGGTCAAATTAGTCGAAGACTACAAACAAGCTTACCCAGAATTGGCAGAAGAAGTATCTGCTATTCTCGCTGGTAAAGACCCTGTTGAAATCAAACCAGACTTCCCAGCACTTGAAGCAGGCTTCTCACAAGCCACTCGTAACTCTTCACAAGACGCTTTGAACGTGGCTGCTAGCGTGATGCCAAACTTCCTTGGTGGTTCAGCTGACCTTGCTCACTCAAACATGACCTACATCAAAGAGGATGGTCTCCAAGACAGCACTCATCCACTTAACCGCAACATCCAGTTTGGTGTGCGTGAGTTTGCCATGGGAACTATCTTGAACGGTCTTTCTGCGCACGGCGGACTTCGTGTCTATGGTGGTACTTTCTTTGTCTTCTCTGACTATGTGAAAGCAGCTATGCGCTTGTCAGCGTTGCAAGGTCTTCCTGTGACTTATGTCTTTACCCACGACTCTATCGCTGTTGGTGAAGATGGTCCTACACATGAGCCAATCGAACATTTAGCTGGACTTCGTGCTATGCCAAACCTCAACGTCTTCCGCCCAGCAGACGCTCGTGAAACACAAGCTGCTTGGTACTTGGCGCTTAAGAGCCAATCTACACCATCAGCTCTTGTCCTCACTCGTCAAAACTTGACTGTCGAAGAAGGCACAGACTTTGATAAGGTTGCTAAAGGTGCTTATGTAGTTTATGAAAGCGCAGCAGACTTTGACACTATTCTCCTTGCTTCAGGTTCTGAAGTGAACTTGGCAGTCAAAGCCGCTAAAGTCTTGGCAGAAGAAGGCGCTAAAGTGCGTGTGGTATCAGTGCCATCAACTGACCTCTTTGACGCACAAGACGCTGCTTACAAAGAAGAAATCCTACCAAGCAACATCCGCCGTCGTGTGGCTGTAGAAATGGCAGCAACACAAAGCTGGTACAAATATGTTGGTCTTGACGGTGCAGTTATCGGTATCGACAAATTCGGTGCTTCTGCGCCAGCACAAACCGTTATCGACAACTACGGCTTCACTGTTGAAAATGTCGTTAATGTCGTTAAAGGCTTAGACTAATCTTATAACCCCAAACGCCTTAGCATTTGGGGTTTTTGAGTACCACAAATCAGCCCGTAGCAGATTTGTGACAAAGTCATTTGAAACTTGATATAATAAAAACTAACCAAAACACAACACTTTGTCTACTAAATAGACTGTGTAGGTAAATACTTATTTGGAGGAAAATATGGTTAAAACATACGATATATTGGTTATTGGATTTGGTAAGGCAGGGAAAACTTTGGCTGCCAAGATGAGTCAGCTAGGCAAAAAAGTTGCCCTCGTTGAGCAAGACAGCAAGATGTACGGTGGTACTTGTATCAATATCGGCTGTATTCCAACCAAGACCATGATTGTCGCAGCAGAGGAAAATCTTGGCTTTGCTGAGACTATGGCGCAAAAAGATGTGGTGACAACACGCTTACGCCAGAAAAACTATGATACAGTAGCAGGCGCAGGTGTCGATATCTACAATGCCAAAGCACGCTTTGTCTCAAACAAAGTCGTTGAAATCACAGCTGGTAGTGACGTTGAGCAGCTTACCGCTGAAACCATTGTCATCAACACAGGAGCGCAGTCCAATGTCCTTCCTATACCAGGGCTTTTGGAGACTAAAAATGTCGTTGATAGCACAGGTATCCAAAACCTTGACAAACAGCCAGCTAGCCTAGGTATCATCGGTGGAGGTAATATCGGCTTAGAGTTTGCTAGTCTCTATAGCAAGCTAGGGACAAAGGTCACCGTCTTTGAAGCAGGAGACAAGATTTTACCACGTGAAGAGCCTGTCGTTGCTCAACTGGCTAGAGACTACCTTGAAGAAGACGGTATCACCTTCAAGGTCAATGCTCGTGTGGCTGGTGTTAAAAACGCTGGTGAGCAGGTTGTCCTAAGCGCTGAGGACGGTGATTATACCTTTGATGTGGTACTCTATGCTACTGGACGTAAGCCAAATATCGAAGGTCTGGGTCTTGAAAATACGGATATTGCTCTTACAGAGCGCCGTGCTATTCAGGTAGATGACTATTGTGAGACCAGTGTAGCTGGTGTCTATGCTGTTGGTGATGTCAATGGCGGCTTGCAGTTCACCTACACCTCACTAGATGATTTCCGTATCGTCTTTGGGCGTCTCACTGGAAATGGCGACTATAGTCTGTCTAAGCGTCAAAACGTGCCAAATACTACCTTCATCGAGCCAGCCTTGTCTAGCGTCGGACTCAAAGAAGCCGAACTCAAGGCAAAAGGCATTGCCTACAAGACCAATGAATTGCGTGTGGCAGCTATGCCAAGAGCACATGTCAACAATGACCTGCGTGGTATCTACAAGGTCAACGTTAGCCCAGAAACCAATGAAATCCTAGGTGCGACGCTCTTTGGGCAAGGCTCACAAGAGATTATCAACCTCATCAAAATGGCGATGGACAACCACATCCCATACACTTACATCAAAAATCAAGTCTTCACCCATCCAACCATGGCAGAAAACTTGAACGATGTCTTTAATTTCTAGTAAAAAAAGCGTCTAAAATATTTTAGACGCTTAGTTGTTTGTGAGGAAAAGTTCAGCGCAAGCAAAAACGTGTGCAGTACCTGAAAGTAAAACTTGTTTTTCTGATAAGGTGCAATAAAGTGTGCCGCCACGTGCAGATGCTTGGTAAGCTTTTATATGTGTTTGGTTAAGCTTTTTGGACCAGAGAGGAGCAAGATGACAATGACCAGAGCCACATACAGGATCTTCGTCTATTCCTAATTTTGGTGCAAATGAGCGTGATACGCAGTCAAAATCTGTTTGTCCCTTTGCTGTAATGTGAAGAAGTAGACCGTCTAAGTGACAAGCTTTGTCTAACTGAGGATGACACTCTCTAACGGCTTGTTCGCTATCAAGAACGAGAACAAGATCACGTCCTAACCAAGCCTCAATAGGCTCAACCCCAATGACATCTAGCATATCTGTTGTGATAGGAACTTGTGTAAGATTATAGCTTGGAAAGGTCATTTGATAGCGCTCGTCTTCTCTAGTGACTGACAATCTCCCACTAAGTGTGTCAAAACAAACAGTATCTAAGCTCGTATCGTAAAAGTTCATGATGACAAAAGCAGTAGCCAATGTGGCATGTCCACAAAGGTCAATTTCTGCTGCTGGTGTAAACCAGCGAAGGTGATAATTTTGTCCAATTTTGACCGCAAATGCCGTTTCAGATAGATTATTTTGCTGGGCAATAGCTAGCATGAGCTTATCTGGTAGCCAAGTATCAAGAATACAAACTGCAGCGGGATTTCCAGTGAAAGGTTGATCAGAAAAAGCGTTAATAATGTATTGCTTCATGGAGGCCTCCTCTGTTTTTTTCCTATCCTATCATAAACAGGAGCCTCTGTCTAGATTTTATGGCTTTATATTCATTTAGATGCTTTTTGCTAAGAACCCTAAGTCACTTTGAAAGTTCAAGCAATTTGTGGTATTATAATTAGGAAAACCAATAGAGTTAGGAATAGTACCTTTTATGTCTAAAGAAACCTTAATTATTTTGTATGGTGGGCGTTCTGCAGAGCGTGAGGTCTCTGTTTTATCTGCTGAGAGTGTCATGCGTGCAGTGAATTATGATAAGTTCACTGTCAAGACCTACTTTATCGCTCAAGACGGTCGCTTTATCAAGACGCAGGAGTTTATAGAAGCGCCTGCTGATGACGAAAAGCTGATGACCAATCATACCATTGATGAAAGCAAAGCCATTAGCCCAAGTGCTATCTACGAAGAAGGAGCTGTTGTTTTTCCAGTTCTTCATGGACCGATGGGTGAGGATGGCTCTATCCAAGGCTTTCTTGAGGTTTTGAAAATGCCTTATGTCGGTACCAATATCCTCTCATCAAGCGTTGCTATGGACAAGATTACAACCAAGCACGTCCTTGAGAGCACTGGTGTGCCACAGGTGGCTTACGTGACTTACATGGATGGCGATAGCCTTGATGAGGCAGTGGCTAATGTCCATGACACATTGACTTATCCTGTCTTTGTCAAGCCAGCCAATATGGGCTCAAGTGTCGGTATTTCACGTGCAGAAAATGACGCTGAGCTGGTTGAGGCGATTACACTTGCGCTCAAGTACGATAGTCGTATCCTCATCGAGCAAGGGGTTGTGGCACGTGAGATTGAGGTTGGTATTTTAGGCAATACAGATGTTAAGACCACCTTGCCAGGTGAAGTGGTCAAAGACGTTGCCTTTTATGACTACAAGGCAAAATACATTGACAATAAAATCACTATGGCAATTCCTGCTGAATTGCCAGCAGAAACAGCAGAAAAAATGCGCCATTACGCTAGCAAAGCTTTCAAGGCAATTGGTGGCTGTGGCTTGTCGCGCTGTGACTTTTTCCTGACAGAGGACGGTCACATCTACCTCAATGAGCTCAACACTATGCCAGGTTTCACGCAGTGGTCTATGTATCCTCTCCTTTGGGACAATATGGGACTTAAATACGCTGACTTGATTGATGAGTTGGTCAGCTTAGCCAAAGAGATGTTTGAAAAGCGAGAGAACCATCTCTTGTAAAAGAAAAAGTTTAGCCAAATAGAGACTAAACACCAATAGATAGAAAGAGCAGGTCTTTGGTGAACTGTTTTTTCCGTGAAGAAAGATGACAATGAAAACGTTAGAAGATATTCAAGAACAATTATTAGACGATTACAAGAGGAGTAAAGCACCTGCTGACAGCATTCTCTTCTTAGGAGATTCCTTGGTTGAGTTTCTCCCGACCAATAAGCTAGCACTCACAGCTCCTCTGGTCAATCACGGTATCCGTGGCATTGACACACGCTTTTTACTCGAGCACCTCGCTACTCTCACTACTAATCAAGTCCCTAAAAGTATCGTCCTTTTGATTGGGACAAATGACTTGATGTTGGGGGAGTCGGTGGATGACCTTGTAGAGCGTATCAGCCGTATTTTAGAGCTGTTAAGACAAAAGTTTCCCAGAGCTGAGCTTTATCTTGAGAGCCTTTACCCGAGACGCCAGTCTGAGTCTTATGGGGTGGCACTGGCTGATGAGATTGCTGAGGCTAATCTCTATCTGAGAACGCTAGAGGCACACTACATTGACGTCTATAGTAGGCTGGTAGGAGAAGCTGGGCTATTAAAGCCAGACTATACAAAAGACGGAGTGCATTTGAACTATTCGGGCTACAAGGTAGTGATGGCGCTACTTGAGGAGGTATTGGGCTAATGAGTATATGGTCACGTTTTGAAAATTGGGGGCATTTTGTCAGCGGTATTCTCATGTGTGTGCTGGGTATTTGCTTAATTTTCTTTAATACCTATTTTGTTGCAGGTGTTACTTGGTGGACGGGTATTTTGCTGACCTTGGTTGGTCTGTTTCGTGCGGTTGAGGTTTTCTTACCAAAGCATAAAGCGCAAGGCAGTAAGGCTCGCCTGCTCAATCTCGTCAGTGCTCTTGCGCACATTATCCTAGGGACGATTGTCATGACTTGGAGTGGTGATGCGGCAAAGCTGCTTAGCTTTGGTGTTGGGCTCTATCAGCTCATGATAGGACTTGTCAGCCTTTTTACCTACTATCTCTTGCAAAAAGACCGTGCCAAGGGACGTCTCAAAGAGCTGGTCATTGGACTCATTACCTTCTTTTGGGGAATTGGGACCTTGCTAAGCACCCGTTCTGTCCGAGATACCTTGGTTTTAGTCGGGATTTACGTGATTTTCATTGGGATTACTTGGTTGATTGACGCTAGGGACTTGCTCATGACAGATAAGACCAAGCAACGTAAAAGACGACGCTGGCGTGTCGGTGTTCCGGTCTTTTTCACCATGCTCATCCCAGCTGACATTCACTCGAAAATCAACCACCTGCTAAACGACGAGGTCAGCCCAGAGGAAGTTGAGGAGACGCTTATCCCTCAAGTGAAAAAGAAAGTCAAGGGCGATCCTGTACTCAAGGTTTTTATCCACGTGAGCGAGGGGATATTTGGTTCTGTCGGGCATGTGGACTTGAGTTATAAGGGTAGAGTTTATTCTTACGGCTCTTATGATGTGGATTCTGAGCGTGTGTTTTCAGCAGTGGGAGATGGCTGTTTCTTTACGCTTGATGATAAGGACTATATCACGTATTGCTTAGAGTATGGCAAGACCCTCTTTGAGTATCGTGTGGCTCTGACCAAGGAGCAGCAGGAAGCTTTTGAGAAGAAATTAAAAGAACTTGAGGACATGACAGTCCCTTGGGAGCTAACCTCAGAAACCCAAAAAGCCAGCTATATGGGCTTGATGGTCAAGCGTTTCCACGCTGAAACTTATAAATTCACCAAGTCTCGCTTTAAAACCTACTTTGTCCTTGGTACCAACTGTGTCTTGCTAGCGGATCAATTAATCGGAACCAGCGGTCTTGATTTGATTACCATGGTTGGAATTCTATCACCTGGGACTTACTATGAGTATTTCCATAAAGAATATCAAAAACCAAACTCTATCGTAGTGGGTGAGACCATTCACAATGCTAGTCTCAATATTTCAGAAGTTGAAGAATAAAAAACACTTTCTGCTTAAGCAGAAAGTGTTTTTGACGCGATTAGTCTTTGTTTTCTTGTTCTTCTTGACGTTCGCTAATAACAATAGTGTCATCAACAAGGTCAGCAAGCAGGTGTTTGCTGTCAAGATGATCAAGATAGTAATCAGTGATACGGTCACGGATTTGTTGCTCAATCACACGACGTAGTGGACGAACACCCATCGCTTCATCGTAGCCTTCTTCGATGAGGTAAGCCTTAGCAGCGTCAGTTACTTCTAAGTCCATGCCTTTCTTAGCAATGGTTTGGTTGACTTCAGTCAACATGAGATCAACAATGTCATTAAGGTCTTCTTTGGTCAAATGTGAGAACTCAATAACAGCGTTGAAGCGGTTCAAGAACTCAGGACGGAAGTAAGGAGCGATACGATCCATAATCTTCATGTCCTTATCCTCATCACCAGTCAAGCGTTCGTTACCAAAGCCTGCGTTAGAAGTTGCGATGATGACAGTGTTCTTAAAGTCAACGGTATTACCTTGACCGTCTGTCAGACGACCATCATCTAGCACTTGAAGAAGAAGTGTGATGACTTGAGGGTCAGCCTTTTCAATTTCATCAAGCAAGATGATAGCGTAAGGGTTACGACGTACACGTTCAGTCAGTGTGTTGCTATTGTCATCGTAGCCGACATAACCAGCAGTTGTACCGATGAGTTTTGAGACAGCAGTACGGTCGCTAAATTCAGACATGTCTAAGCGGATGATGGCTTCTTTAGAGCCAAACATGTCTTGAGCGAGTTGTTTAGCAAGCTCTGTTTTACCGACACCAGTTGGTCCGACAAAGAGGAAGCTTCCGATTGGGCGATTGCCTTCGTCAAAGCCTGCACGGTTACGACGGATAGCACGAGAAACTGCTTCGACCGCTTCGTCTTGTCCGATGACATGTCCTTTAAGACGAGTGTTCATTTCTTTGAGACGTTCAATATCGCTAGCACCCATTTGAGAAACAGGGACACCAGTTAGACGTTCGACAGATTCAGCCACGTCATTGACAGTTGCAGTGACTTTTTGGTCTTCTTTGTGATTGTCTTTTTGTTTTTCCAGCTCTTCGATACGTGTCTTAGCGTTGAGCGCAGCTTCATAATCTTCATCAGCGACCGCTTTTTCTTGCGCCGCTTTTTGTTGGTCAATTTCTTCTTCGATAGATTTGACATCTGTGACAGTGTGTTGAGCTGCCAAGTGTGCCGCTGTCATATCAATCAAGTCAATTGCTTTATCAGGAAGGCTACGTTGTGGGATGTATTGAACAGAGTAGTCAATCGCTGCTTTCAAGACATCATCAGGAAGCACAACGTTGTGGTGTTTTTCGTACAGATTGCGAATCCCCATCAAGATGTTAAAGGTATCTTGAGCAGAAGGCGCATTGACTTTGACTTCGTTGAAACGACGAGCTAGCGCAGCATTTTTTAAAATGGTATTGCGGTATTCGTCTTGTGTTGTGGCACCGATAACGGTCAATTCACCACGAGAAAGCGCAGGTTTCAAGATATCAGCCAAACCTTTAGAGCCGCTATCGCTACCTGTTGAGCCAGCACCTAAAATTTGGTGGATTTCATCAAAGAAGAGGATGATGTTACCAGCTTCTTTGACCTCTTTGATGAGGTTTTGGATATTTTCTTCAAAGCTACCACGGTATTGCGTACCAGCTTCAAGCCCAGAAATATCAATAGAGATAATTTCTTTATTTTTGATAGCAGCAGGCACGTCACCGTTGACAATCGCTTGCGCTAAACCTTCAACGACAGCTGTCTTACCAACACCAGCGTCCCCGACAAGAACAGGGTTGTTTTTGGTACGGCGTGCTAGGATTTCAGCAGTATCTTGGATTTCTTTGTTACGTCCAATGACAGGGTCAAGCTCGTTGTTACGTGCTTTTTCAGTAAGATTTGTTCCTAGTTTTGCAAGGATACCGTCTTCTTTTGGAGTATTTGCAGCAGGAGCCGCTTGCTCTGTTTGACCAGGAAGTTTTCCTGTTTTGCGGTATTCTTCAAATTCTTCAGGTGTGATTTCACGCCCGTTAATCATATAACGACGACGTTCAGTGTTGTAGCCTCCCATGTTGCCCATGAGTTGGTTGAAAATGTCGTCCATACTTCCAAAAGGATCACGTCCATAATAATTATTTGCCATAGTATATACCTCGTTTATTAAAATGATACTATCATACGATAGCGTGTATTTAGAAGGAATACCACTTTATCTAATCCAGTCAGTTTGAGAGGTGTCATGTTAGCGGTAATATTTAGTTTATACAACCACCTTCTGACTAATACTATACTCTTATCATGAGAAAAAGTCAACCCAAAAGCATCGAAAAAATGAAAAAAATAACAATAAAATAATACTATCCTATTTTATGTGATAAAAATGGTAGTGAAAAGAAAGTGGCATAGGAAAAATAACGTCTTACTTTTTGAGATATGAAATTTTATCTAAAAATTACTAAAAACGATTGTTGATTGCAATGTATAACTATTGTACATGTTTGGCTAAACTTGATAAACTAAGGTGGAAGCAGATGATAGATATACACTCAATTATCAGCTGTTAATCTTCAACTCATTCTCTGCTAGACGATAGTCTAAAGGTATAAAATTGATTAGAAATTATATGAACTTGGGAGGCGAATTGCATATGAAAAAGGGATTTGTTGTCGCGACTTTATTAGTAAGTTTACTATTAAGTGCATGCCAATCTAACGCAACAAAACAAAAACAGGAGGGAACGACAGTGTCGAGCTATAGACCAGGACAAACAGGAGAACAAGAAGCAGCGTCAGGCACTATTGCCTACGATGTCAGAGAAATTGAGCTAAAAAGTAATGGCAACAAGATTTACGGTAAAGCCTATGTACCACAAGTTAGTGGTAGAGTACCTCTTGTTATTTTTTCACATGAGTTTGGGACAACGCATACGACTGGAGAAGGATATGCTGAGTATTTTGCTTCTCGAGGGATTGCTTATTATGTTTTTGATTTTCCAGGTGGCAGTATTTCCGGAAGTCGAAGTGAGGGCAAGACGACGGAGATGTCTGTTTTGACCGAGGCACGTGACCTTGGTCATGTCTTAGACGCAGCAAAAGAGTGGAATTTTGTTGATAGTAATCGTATCTATCTCCATGGTGGCAGTTAAGGTGGGCTTGTTTCGGCTGTTACCGCTACTCAAAAAGCAAACGATATTGCAGGTTTAGTTCTTGCTTATCCTGCTTTTATCATTCCTGACCAACTACATCAAGATTTTTCAAGTCTTGATGATGTGCCTGAGCATTTCCGTTATATTGATTGGATTGATGTTGGGAAAATCTATGCAGAAGACATGTGGAATTATGATGTCTATAAAGAAATTTCAGCTTATAAAGGACCAGTTTTGATTCTCCATGGCGATCGTGACCATACGGTTCCTATGCGTTATGCTAAACGAGCTCAAAAAGCTTATGCTAACGCTACCTTAAAAGTTATCTCAGGCGGAGGACATGAATTTTTTGGTCAAGCTTTTAATCAAGTCTTAGCAGAGATGAATACATTTTTTGAGCAAGAAGGGCTTTATAAATAGAAGTCTAGTGGTAAAAAGTCAAGATAAAGTTGATTAAACTTTAGTTGATTTTCTAGAAAAAAGGGTGCACTAAAAACACCTAGCGAAAAACGCTTTTTTCACTAGTCTAACCAAGGACTTGTGCCGATAATCACTTATCTTCCATAAGCCTCCTTGGTGGCGTATAGAGTTGGCGGTTGCGTAGTAGCGCATCCACCAGACGCACAAATCTTCTAGCGGTTAAGACGATGGCTCGTTTGTGTTGATGTTTAGGAACTTCTTGATACTTCTTCTTGTAAAAGGCTTGATACTCACTATCGTGTCGTCTGACAGAGTTGGCGGCTTCAACTAAGTAATAACGGAGATAGCGATTGCCTCTTTTCACAAGGTCAGTATTTTGAGAGTTAGCGTTCCCAGATTGATTCTGTTTCCAATTCAAGCCCGCATATTTAGCGACTTGAGGATGATCTTTAAAGCGTTCAATCTGTCCGATTTCAGCGATAATCCCTGCAGCGTAAACTTTGCCAACACCAGGTATTGAAGTTAAACACTGATATTCAGGGATGACTTCGACCATATCTTCAATGGCTTTATCAATATCCTTAATCATTTGTTCAAGATTTCTGATTTCTCGAGCGAGAAGACCAAGAATGACATTAACCGAATCTTGCTGGAGCTTAGGAAGACGATAAGAGCCTCGAATAGCTGCTTGAATGGCTTTAGCTAATTTATCAGGAGCTTTGAATCGCCCTCTACCCAATTTTTGGATAAAGTCCGCAAGGTCTTTGAGAGGAACAGTGGCTAATTCATCTAGAGTATAGTCTTTGGTCATCAAGGAGATCATAGTGCTAGACCATAGAGAAGTTGTGAGGTTCTCATTCTTGATTTCAGTTGATAAGGTATTGCACTTATAATAGATATTTTCAATAAAGTGCTGTTTGGTTCTTGTCAACTGTTCAATGAGTTGCAGTCTTGTTCTGGTTAGGTGTTGGAGAGCTAGATACTTCTCTTCTTTAAGAAAAGCAGGTGAGAAGCGCTCAATACGGAAATAATCGGCAATGTAGAAGGCATCAATGGTATCATTTTTACTTTCTTCAAACGTTTCCCGATATTTCTTAATCTTATTGGGTTGCTCCACCATGACTTCAACGTTTAGGGCTTTTAGCTGGCTATCCTCGTTAAAGAACATGGCAGGGTGAAAGCTATAAAGACTAGTAGCTTCCATGCCAATAACGATACGCTCAAAGGAATAAGTTTCATTGAGCTCAAGAATGTGCTTCTTGATTTCAGAGGCGCCTGTTAAATCATTGGAAAGAGAAGCTGTGAAGGGAGTAGTCGTATCACTAAGCATGATACAGACATCAAGTTTGGTAGAACTAACGTCTAAACCGACAAAACATTTCATTTGGAAGGTCTCCTTTCATTTGTATTTGGAAGTTTTCTTGACTACTGTAAGGTTCCCCAGAAACACCTTGAACCAACAGCCTCGCCTAAGAGAATTCTCATCACTAACTCACCTGCCGCCTGTACGCTACTACATACAGAAGTGAGTCTAGTGGAAACAGCTAGTGTGTTGGAAGTAGGAACAAGGTTTGGGTAACAGACTCCTTTTTGAAGACATGGCAACAAGGAGGTAGTAGAAACAACCCTGAGTCCATTCCATGACTCTATTGTTCTGGAAAACCTTGCAATAGTCAAGTTATAAAAAAATTATTAACACTTGGGATTGAAAAATCCCCATAAACTTATTTTACGAGGAAGTTTTAATATGGAATATACACATCTAGGTAGAACAGGTCTGAAAGTTAGTCGTTTGGCTTTGGGAACCATGAATTTTGGCGAATTAACAGACGAAAAAACAGCTTTTGCTATTATGGACAAAGCCCTAGAAGCTGGAATCAATTTATTTGATACAGCAGATGTTTATGGTGGTTTGCAAACACCAGATATGGAAAAAGGTTTTGGAACATCAGAGGAAATTGTTGGAAGATGGTTAGCGCAAGATCCTAGTCGTCGTGATAAGATTGTGCTTGCGACCAAGCTCTATCAGCCTATGGAGACAGGACCAAATGACCGTGGCTTGTCTGCTTATTATATCCGTCGAGCAGCACAAGCTAGTCTTGAACGATTACAAACAGACCACATTGACTTGTATCAGATGCATCATGTGGATCGTAATACACCATGGGAAGAAATCTGGCAAGGCATGGAACAGCTTATCCGTGAAGGAAAGATTACTTATGTTGGCTCTAGTAATTTTGCAGGTTGGGATATTGCGACTGCACAACAAATAGCCAACCACAGACAGGTTCTGGGATTGGCTTCAGAACAAAGTTTGTATAATCTGACCAATCGTGCTATTGAAGCAGAGTTGATTCCTGCTTTACGTTATTATCAGATAGGTCTCTTGGTTTGGAGTCCAATTGGTATGGGCGTGCTAGGGGGTACTTTTGACCGTTCTACTTCGGGACGCAGGAGCATGGACTTTATTCAAGAACGAATTCAAGTACATGAAAAACAACTTGAGGCTTTTTATCAATTGTGTGATGAACTTGGCGAGGAACCTGCTGTGATTGCCTTAGCTTGGCTACTTCATCAACCGATTGTGACTGCACCAGTCATCGGTCCGAGAACCGTTGAACAGTTGGAGATGAGTTTGAAAGCTTTAGAGGTCAAACTGTCAGAAGCGACATTGAAGCGTCTAGATGAGATTTTTCCTGAACCAGGAGCAGAAGCACCTGTTAATTATGCTTGGTAAAACATCTGTCTACTCATGGATCTTTTGAAGCTGATCTAAAAAGGTTTTTATAGCGGGAGAATACGGTTTGTATTTTTTGGTGACCAAATAAAGCTGTGTATCTAAACTAGGCTCTAGTGGTCGAAAGGTCAAATCGGTCTCAATGAGGTCTGACATTCCTTCAAGGGCTATTAAGAGTCCGACTCTTGATTTTGCTAGGTAAAGGGCATTATATAAAAGATTATAAGTGGCGACAACTTGAAGTTTATCTGCCAAAGAACCCAAAAGCTCAATACGCTCTGCACTCTTTTGAAATTGCTGAGGGGCAATGAGTGGAAAATCGGTGAGCTGAGCAGGTGAAATACTTTCTTGCTGGGTTAGTATATGGTCTTGTGGTATGAGAATACCCAGATGATGATGAAAAGGAAGCTTGGTGTAGTTAAAACTTTCTTGAACCGCTGGATCTAAAAACAATCCAAAATCTACCAAACCTGATTTGATGTGCTCGTAAATCTGCTGTGCATCGCCACTAATAAAATGAAAACGAACGTGAGGGTGTTTTTCTTGAAAACTTTTGATTAGATGAGCTATCTTTTCCATTGAGGGGACTTCAGCAGTTCCGATGTAGATATCACCAGCCAAAATCTCTTCTTTTTTGCTAAAAGCAGATTCCGTTTGTTCTACCAGCTGTAGGATTTCCTCAGCCTTACTTTTAAAGAATTCCCCATCTTCAGTGAGTGTAATCTGTCGTTTACCACGGATGAAGAGTTGTTTTCCTAACGTTTTTTCCAAATCTTGCATTTGCTTTGATAAGGTCGACTGCGTAACAAAAAGTTGCTGGGCAGCTCGTGTGATATTGCCTTCTCTGGCGATAGCTAAAAAATAGTAAAAAAGTCGTGTTTCAATCATTACTATCTCTCCTTGTCCTTATTTTACTACAACTATAAACGATAGTAAACCACCATTATTAACTGTTTGTTATTGTTAGTGAAATCATTTATACTTAGTAATAATAAAGAAAGGAAAATATAATTATGAAACAATCAGTTACTTTTAAAAACAGAATGTTGACTTTAGCTGGTGAGCTGTTCTTGCCAGATGATTTTGAAGCGTCAAAGACTTATCCAGCCATTGTAGTAGCTCATCCGGAAGGTGCTGTAAAAGAGCAAGTACCAGCGACTTATGCTGAAAAATTAGCACCACATGGTTTTGTAGTCTTGACGTTTGATGGTGCTTATATGGGAGAGAGTGAAGGAGAGCCGCATTTTACAACGGATCCTTTTCAACGTGTAGAAGACATTCGTGCAGCAGTGGACTACTTGACAACTCTTGATTATGTTGATAATGGGAAGATTTCTGGCTTAGGTATCTGTGCTGGCGGCGCTTATATGATTGATGCTGCTAAAACTGAAAAACGCTTTAAGGCAGTATCTGCTGTTGTCCCAGTTAATATGGGCGCTGGCATGCGAGAAAGTCAACCAAATAAGGAATCATTAGTTGCTACTTTAACAGCAGCAGCCAAGCAGCGAACAGCAGAAGTAAACGGCGCTGAAGTGCAATTGATGGAAACGGTAGCAGCAGATGATGAAGCAGCTATGCAATTTCCAGAACACAGTCTTTTTCGTGAAGCACGTTCTTATTACCGTGGAGTTAAGGAAAATTCTCGCTCCACAGGGCAAATAGTCTTTTCAGGATTTGACAAGCTATTACGCTACGACGCTTATGACATGATGAGCGAAATGTGGAGTCATCCGTTGTTGGTCTTTACAGGAAGTCTAGCAGATACACGACCTTTTGCAGAACAAGCTATCCAGTTAGCAGGTGATTTAGCAGAAGATTTAGTCGTTGTAGAGGGTGCAACACACGTTGACCTTTACTATAAGGACCAGTTTGTAGACCCAGTAGTTGAGCAAATTGCAGATTTCTTTAGTAAGCACTTGAGCGAATAACATAAAACAAAAGAGCCTTGAGTGGGGCTCTTTAACATTGCCAAAAACGAAAAAGCCTTTAAAATAAGGCTTTGTAAGGGTTAAAAAATGCCACCACCGAGAATTGAACTCGGAACTGAGCATTACCATTGCTCTATTATACCATTTAACTATAGCGGCTACTTTTCTATAATATCATGAAATCTTTTTTTAGGCAAGTCTTTTTTTCAGAAAACGTACTTTTTAAAATATCCCCCACTTGTCAAGTCAAGTGCAACAAGTTCATTGATAACTAGAGTTCCAGAGGTTAAGCTGTTTGGGCTAGCCCAAACAAAATATTTGCGGTTTTATACTTGTGAAATCGTCTAGGTCTGTCATTGATAGCAGAGACGTAGTGATTGAGTTCTTCTGTCGTTAGTGAGTTAAGAGAAACACCTTTTGGGAGAAACTCTCTCAAGAGACCATTGAAATTTTCATTTGTTCCTCTTTCATGAGAAGCATAAGGATGGGCAAAATAGACTTCCACACCTTTTAAGTCTGACAAGCTACTGAACTCTGAGCCATTGTCCGATGTGATGGAGCGAATAGGGTACTGCGATAGTAAGCTCTTAACAGCCCTATTGATGGTTTCTGCTTGTTTATTAGCCAATTTTACAGCGATGGCAAATCGTGTTTGACGCTCTACTAAGGTCAAAATAACAGCTTCACCTTTGGTTTTCTTGCCAAGAACCAAATCAATCTCCCAATGCCCAAATTCAGAACGGTCATTGATACACTCTGGACGTTCTTCAATGGATTTTCCTAAGATTTTCGTCGTGGCCTTAGGCGTTACTTTAGACCGTTTTCGGATGCTCACCATCTTAGGTAAATCAATCGGTTTAACCCTCAACAGTCCGTCTTTGATGTAACGATACACTGTCTTGGTGGAAGGGATAACTTCCAGTGGATGTTTTTCTCGGTAAGTTTGAACAAAGCTATCGACACTGTGACAGCGAGGTTTCGTTTTCAGGGCTTTCTCAAGTTCCTTGAAGAAGGTCTGGGAGCAGTACGATAGTTTATGATAAGCACTTTTTCGACGATTGGTTTCATAAACACGTTGACCACTATCTGGAAAGTAAACCGTTGAGTAGATTCGTTTCCCGTTCTTATCTTGAACCTGAGAAACACTTCCTCGTTTGATTTCACGACTGATGGTTGAGCGATGACGCCCAAGCAGACGAGCAATCTCAGAGGGGTTCTTACCCATCCTGAGATAGGCGCTGATTTCTCCGCGTTCAGAGGCTGAAAGGTGTGAGTATAACGATTTTTTGGTAGAATGATTAGTGGACATGTTCATCTGCTTTCTATACTGAGTTGGGGAATTCTAGTATATCAGACGAGCATGTCTTTTTTGTTGCACTTCATTTTACAACACGGGCTTTTTAAAATATGCTATAATGGAGGTATCATAAAAAACAGAGGTTATCATGACTTACGAGGAAACATTTTTAAAAGATTTTGAAGAGTGGTTGAACACTCAAGTGATGGTCAATGAAGTGGCGATGGCTGAGGCGAAAAAAATCGTCGAAGAGGACAAGGACGAGCGAGCAGCGGACGCTTATATCCGCTATGAAAGTAAGCTAGACGCTTACCGCTTCTTGCAGGGCAAGTTCGCCAACTATCGTGACAAAAAAGATTTTCACGACCTGCCAGATGGGCTTTTTGGTCAGCGAAAGTACTAGTTGCTATTTGAGTAGATTTTTGCTACAATAAAGCTATTCAGAGGTGTTTTGTGGCACGCAGTCTTACAGAGAGCGGTGGTGTTGAGAAGTCCGCA
Source organism: Streptococcus hyointestinalis (assembly GCF_900459405.1). Classification (NCBI taxonomy): domain Bacteria; kingdom Bacillati; phylum Bacillota; class Bacilli; order Lactobacillales; family Streptococcaceae; genus Streptococcus; species Streptococcus hyointestinalis. The sequence goes on along the minus strand of NZ_UHFN01000007.1, from coordinate 1,537,895 downwards.
GACTGCAGCAAAGCTGGTTGCTGATGGTGAGCTAGAGAGTTGAGTTGCGGGTCTTGCACCCGAAATTGGGTGGTACCGCGGATGATAAACATTCGTCCCTGTCGTTTGGCAGGGATTTTTTGTATTTAGGAGTAGGTGATGAAGGATTTTGAAGCAGAAAAACTCTATTATGGCTTTCCAGTGGTGGTGCTGGGTTATAAGGACGAGCAGTGGGGCTATAATATCACGACCTCTACTTCGTCCTATAGTTTAGCAGATACCATTGTTATTGGGCTGTTTTGCCAGCACAATGCGACGGCGCAAATCAGAAAGTACGGTACTTTCACGCTCAATCTACCGCCGGAGCACTTGATGGCGGAGGTTGAGCAGGCGGGCTTTGTCACGCACCGGGATAAGCTGACTATGACAAAGCTAGACTATGAAGTGTCGGATGAGATTGACGCTCCTATCCTACTGGATAGTCTACTCACTCTGTCTTGTGTCGTGGAGCAGGAGGTGGTCTTTGGCAATTTCGTGCATTTCTTTGCCAAAATTGTCAACCGCAAGGTGGCTGATAACCTCTTGACGGATGACCACTTGGACTATGAGAAGCTATCGCCTTACATCTACATGGGAGATGGGAAAGAGCGGATTTATCGCCAGCTGACAAACAGTAGCACGCCTTTGGGTGGTTTTATGAAAGCAGCCAGACAGAAAAAACGGGCTAAACAGCCAATCTTGCCTGCTCTTGAAACCAAACGTCTAAACTTGCGTCCTGTGGAAATAGCTGACGCTTCTGCCATGTTTGCCTATGGCAGTCAGGAGCGAGTTGCAGACTTAGCAGGATTTCCGCCTAATCAGTCTATCACTGAAGTGGAGAACTTCATAAGGGATAATCTCGCTAAATCCAGCACATACAGGATGTATGCCATCACGCTAAAGGAAAGCGCCCAAGTGATTGGTGCCATTGACTTTCACCCGCATGTGTCCGGGGAGGGGGACATGGCAGAGATGGGCTATGTGCTGCACCCTGACTTCTGGGGACAGGGCTTTGGGACAGAGGCTGCTCGTGCCTTTATTCGCTACGGCTTTGACCAGCTAGGTCTGCGCAAGATAGACCTCAACATCTGTGGCGACAACCAAGCCAGCCTCGCCCTTGCTCATAAGCTCGGCTTTACCCAAGAGGCAAGGTTGCGTGCTTATCTGAAAAAGGCTGATGGTTATCATGACCGCTTGGTCTTTGGGCTTTTGAGAGAGGAGTACGCCCATGATAAAGATTTTGGGACAAGTTAATGCTAATCGCTTGCCAGATGTGGAAACGGACAGGCTTTATCTGCGTCAGCGGACAAGTGCAGACGCTGAGGACATATTTGCCTATGCTCGATTGCCAGAGGTGAGCGTTCCTGCGGGCTTTCCAGCTGTTGAGACGCTTGCGGACGAGCTTTACTATATAGAGCATATTTATCCGAGCAATCTGGCTAAAGAAAATATTCCTAGCGGCTATGGCATTACCTTGAAAGGCACAGACAAGGTTATCGGTTCGATTGATTTTCCTCACCGACATGGCGATAAAACTCTGGAGATAGGCTATCTGCTCCATCCTGACTATTGGGGGCAAGGCATTGTGCCAGAGGCGGGGCGTGCCATGCTCAAGGTTGGCTTTGAATTGCTCGGTTTGGATAAGATTATCCTCATTTGCTACGACTACAACAAGCAAAGCCAAGCTGTCGCCAGAAAACTCGGCTTTACGCTTGAAACCGTCAGTGAGGAAATCCAAGACCCCGCAGGGCGCACGTGCCGAGATGAGACTTGGGGGCTTTTGAGAGAGGAGTGGGAGCGATAAAGCTGTTCAGTTTAGCTAATCAACTTTGATGATTTATTCGCCACATTTGCAAACAAAACTAAAATAAAGGAGCAAACACATGACAAAAGAACTTTCACCAAAATACAACCCGACTGAGGTTGAAGCAGGGCGTTATCAAAAGTGGTTGGACGAGGACGTGTTTAAGCCATCTGGAGACAAGAAGGCTAAACCTTACTCTATCGTGATTCCACCGCCAAATGTGACCGGAAAACTCCACTTGGGACACGCTTGGGACACAACGCTTCAGGACATCATCATTCGTCAAAAGCGCATGCAGGGCTTTGACACGCTATGGTTGCCAGGTATGGACCACGCAGGGATTGCCACCCAAGCCAAGGTTGAGGAGCGCTTGCGTGAGCAGGGGATTTCCCGCTATGACCTTGGTCGTGAGAAATTCCTTGACAAAGTCTGGGAATGGAAAGACGAGTATGCCTCAACCATCAAGTCTCAGTGGGGCAAGATGGGGCTGTCGCTTGACTACGCACGTGAGCGTTTTACACTGGACGAGGGGCTGTCAAAGGCGGTGCGTAAGGTCTTTGTAGAACTCTACAAGAAAGGCTGGATTTACCGTGGTGAGTTCATCATCAACTGGGACCCAGCAGCTCGCACGGCGCTTTCAGACATTGAGGTTATCCACAAGGACGTCGAAGGTGCCTTCTACCATATCAACTACGCCCTAGAGGACGGCTCAGGCTACCTGCAAGTAGCGACTACTCGTCCTGAAACCATGTTTGGAGACGTGGCTGTAGCGGTCAATCCAGAGGACGAGCGCTACAAGGACTTGATCGGCAAGAACGTCATCCTGCCAATCCTCAACAAACCAATCCCAATCGTGGCAGACGAGCACGCTGACCCAGAGTTTGGAACAGGTGTCGTGAAAATCACGCCTGCCCACGATCCAAACGACTTCCTCGTTGGGCAACGTCACAACCTCCCACAGGTCAATGTCATGAACGACGACGGCTCTATGAACGAGCTGGCTGGTGAGTTTGCAGGTCTTGACCGCTTTGACGCTCGAAAAGCAGTAGTGGCTAAATTGCAAGAGCTGGGTAATCTCGTTGAGATTGAAAAGCGTGTCCACAGTGTGGGACACTCTGAGCGTACAGGTGTGCCAGTAGAGGCTCGTCTATCTACTCAGTGGTTTGTCAAGATGGATGAGTTGGCTAAACATGCGATTGCCAACCAAGAGACAGACGACAAGGTCAACTTCTACCCACCACGCTTCAACGATACTTTCCTCTCATGGATGGAAAATGTCCACGACTGGGTGATTTCTCGCCAGCTTTGGTGGGGACACCAAATCCCTGCTTGGTACAATGAAGCAGGTGAGATTTACGTGGGCGAAGAAGCGCCAGAAGGGGACGGCTGGACGCAGGACGAGGATGTGCTAGACACGTGGTTTAGCTCAGCCTTGTGGCCTTTCTCAACCATGGGCTGGCCTGACACAGACGCAGAGGACTTCAAGCGCTACTTCCCAACGTCAACCTTGGTGACAGGCTACGACATCATCTTCTTCTGGGTGTCTCGTATGATTTTCCAAAGTCTGGAGTTCACAGAACGTCGTCCATTTGAAAATGTCCTCATTCACGGTCTCATCCGTGATGAACAAGGGCGCAAGATGTCTAAGTCACTAGGCAACGGAATTGATCCGATGGACGTGATTGACCAGTATGGGGCAGACGCTCTGCGTTGGTTCCTCTCAAATGGCTCTGCACCGGGGCAAGACGTACGCTTTAGCTATGAAAAGATGGATGCCAGCTGGAACTTTATCAATAAAATCTGGAACATTTCCCGCTACATTCTCATGAATAACGAAGGTTTGACGTTGGATGAAGCCCGTGAAAATGTCGCTAAAGTCGCAGCCAGTCAAGCAGGCAACGTGACCGACCGCTGGATTCTCCACAACCTCAACGAAACTATCGCCAAGGTGACAGAGAACTTTGACAAGTTTGAGTTTGGGGTGGCTGGTCACATCCTCTACAACTTCATCTGGGATGAGTTTGCGGACTGGTATATCGAGCTGACTAAGGAAGTGCTTTACAGTGACAACGAGGCTGAAAAAGTCATGACTCGCTCTGTTCTTCTCTACACGCTGGACCAAATCTTGCGTTTGCTTCACCCAATCATGCCGTTTGTGACTGAGGAAATCTTTGAGCAAATCTCTGATAGCACCATTGTCACTGCCAGCTACCCAGAAGTGCGTGCTGACTTTGAAAATGCTGAAGCTGCCGCAGGTGTTGAGGCACTCAAAGACCTCATCCGTGCCGTTCGTAACGCTCGTAGCGAAGTCAATGTGGCTCCAAGCAAACCAATCACGCTCTTGGTGAAAACCACTGACCCAGCACTTGAGACTTTCTTTGTTGCTAATAACAACTACATCAAGCGCTTCACAAACCCAGAGCATTTGGAAATTGCAAGTGACATCACCGCACCAGAACTGTCTATGAGTGCTGTCATCACAGGCGCTGAAATCTATCTGCCTCTAGCTGACTTGCTCAATGTCGAAGAAGAACTTGAGCGCCTCAACAAGGAACTTGCCAAATGGCAAAAAGAGCTAGATATGGTCGCTAAGAAACTCTCAAACGAGCGCTTCGCAGCTAACGCCAAACCAGAAATTGTCCAAAAAGAACGTGACAAACAAACTGACTACCAAGCCAAGTATGACGCTACAAAAGCTCGCATTGCGGATATGGAAAAGTTGGTCAAATAATTGTAAAACCCAGTGAATAACTGGGTTTTAACAGTCCCTTTTTAAGGTTCAAATGTTTTTTCTGAATTTTCTTTTTGGATAAGTCTTCTTTGCCACTTTTGTGATAAAATAGTAGGGAGAGTTTTTTGGAAAGAGATAAAAAATCTTTAGAATGAGATGGAGACGTGAATGATTAAACGACAACATAAAAAGAAGATTAAGCGCATGGCTAATCTTCCTTTTCGCTTGAATGCTCTATTTTTTGCAGTAGCGCTTTTGTTTTCTATTTTGCTCTTTCGTCTAGTCCAGATGCAGTTGGTCAATTATAATTTTTACCATAAGAAGCTAACCGCATCAACGACCTACACTGTTAAAACGGCTAACCAGCGTGGGCAAATCTACGATGCCAATGGGACAGCTCTTGTTAGCAATGTCGAAAAAAATGTTTTGACCTTTACACGTAGCAACACCATGACCACTCAGTACATCAAGGAGTTGGCGCAGCAATTGCCAAACTACGTAACGCTTGATGACGCCTCTGTCAGCACACGTGATAAAAAGGACTACTATCTAGCAGATACAGAGACTTATCAAAAGGTGGTTGAGGCGCTGCCAAAGTCTAAGAAAGTGGATTATTTTGGTAATTCACTCTCTCAAGCCACCATTTATAAGAATGCGGTTGCCAGTGTTCCGGACTCTGCCATTGACTACTCGGATGAGGAGTTGCGTGTCGTACATGCCTTTACCGAGATGAATGCTGCGCAGACCTTTGCCACGGTCAACATCACGACAGAGGACTTGACAGATGAGCAGATGGCTGCCGTCAAGGCTGCTGCCAAGTCGTCTCTAAAAGGCTTAGCCATATCTAAGACTTGGGACCGTGACGTGGCAGATACGAGTCTAGCTAGTCTAGTGGGAAGTATCTCCTCTGAAAAGACAGGGCTGCCAAAAGAAGATGCTAAAAGCTACCTCAAAAAAGGCTATTCGCTCAATGACCGTGTGGGAACGTCCTATCTCGAAAAAGCTTATGAGAGCGATTTGCAAGGTGAGCGTACGGTAAGAACAGTTGTGGTTGACCGAAACAATAAAATTGTCAGTGACAAAGTGACTGAAAAAGGCTCCACAGGTAATTCCCTCAAGCTGACCATTAACCTTGATTTCCAAAATAAAGTCCAGTCCATCTTGCAGCAGTATTACAATACAGACATCTCAAACGGTGAGGCGGTCAATTCAGACGGTATCTACGCCGTAGCGATTGAGCCGTCGACAGGTAAGGTACTGGCTATGGCGGGACTCAAGCACGAGGTCGGCTCAAGCACTGCAACGACCGACATTTTAGGTAATATCAATAATGTCTTTACCCCAGGGTCTGTGGTCAAGGGGGCAACACTCAGCGCTGGTTGGCAAAACAATGTCCTCTCAGGTAATGAAGTTCTCTACGACCAAGAAATCTCAGGGATCAAGTCTTGGTTTACCTCAGGTAGTATGCCAATCACTGCCGTACAGGCGCTCGAATATTCTTCAAATACCTATATGGTGCAAATAGCGCTGAAACTCATGGGACAAAACTACACAGCAGGCTCAACGCTATCAAACAAAGGCTATAAAGACGCTATGGCAAAACTGCGTGCGACCTATGCAGAGTATGGTCTTGGAACGACAACAGGGCTTGATTTGCCAGAAGCAGAGGGCTATATTCCAACCAGCTTTACTGTCAGCGACACTTTGTTTGAGTCCTTTGGACAGTATGACGCTTACAGTCCTATTCAGCTAGCGCAGTACGTTGCTACAGTGGCTAACGGTGGTAACCGTGTTGCCACCCACCTTGTTGAAGGCATTTATAGCCAAAAAGACGGCGCTCTTGGGGACAAGATAAAAGACATCACAGGTGCAACGCTCAATACCGTAAGTCTTCCAGACGGGGATATGGCGCTTATCCAAGAAGGTTTCTACAATGTGGTGAACAGCAACTCTGCCTACGCTACAGGTAGCCAAATGAGAAGCAGTGTCACTACCATCAGCGGAAAAACCGGTACTGCCGAAACTTACACGCAAAACGCTAGTGGTACAACTGTCAAAACCGTGAACCTCAACGCCGTCGCTTATGATGAAAATAAAACCATCGCTGTTGCGGTCATGTACCCACACGCAGCCTCAACCAGCACCTACATTCACCAACAAATTGCTCGTGATATTATCAACCAATATGTCTCTAGCAACTCTAGCAGTAACTAATCTCAAAAGGAGGGCAATGTGCTTTATCCAACACCGATTTCTAAACTCATTGATAGTTTTTCAAAACTGCCGGGTATCGGTATCAAAACCGCTACACGCTTAGCCTTTTACACGATTGGCATGAGCGATGAGGATGTGAATGAGTTTGCGAAAAATCTCTTATCTGCAAAGCGTGAGCTGACTTATTGCTCCATTTGTGGCAATCTCACAGACGATGACCCGTGTGGTATTTGTACCGATGAGACCAGAGACAAATCAACGATTTTAGTCGTTGAAGATAGCAAGGATGTCTCGGCTATGGAAAAAATCCAAGAATACCATGGACTTTACCATGTCCTGCAAGGACTCATCTCACCGATGAATGGCGTGGGACCAGACGACATTAACCTCAAGTCCTTGATTACACGCTTGATGGATAGCGAGGTGTCAGAGGTTATTATCGCAACCAATGCTACTGCAGATGGGGAAGCGACAGCCATGTACATCTCACGTGTCCTAAAACCAGCTGGTATCAAGGTGACCCGTCTTGCCAGAGGTCTCGCTGTCGGCTCTGACATCGAGTACGCAGACGAAGTGACACTTTTACGTGCTATCGAAAATCGCACAGAAATTTAAAAAAGTTTTCTATTTTTAAAAATAAATCCGAATAAATAAGTGGAGGTAATAAAATGGCAGAATTTACATTTGAAATCGTTGAAGAATTATTGGTCCTTTCAGAAAACGACAAGGGCTGGACAAAAGAGTTGAACCGTGTGAGCTTTAACAGGGCAGAACCAAAATTTGACATTCGCACTTGGAGCCCTGACCACACCAAAATGGGGAAGGGTATCACACTTACCAATGACGAATTTAAAGTTATCCTCGATGCTTTTCGTGGATAAGCATAGCAAAAGAGCCTGCGTAAGCAGGCTCTTTTATATTATTGGCTCTATAATATCTGTAGTGGGTAACGCCACCTCAGAGGTTATAGGGCTTTTTATCTGTATGAAAAAAGTCCCATAAGACTTATAATGAAAAGCGACTAAACCATCATTAGGAGGTACTTATGGAACATATTAAGAATATAGTTATTTAGTTTTAAAATAGTATTCCAAAGCAGACTGAACAGAACGACCTGTTCTTAACAATTCAGTCACCTTTCTTTTTAGAGTAGCCCAAAACTGTTCGATGGGATTGAGTTCAGGGGAATAAGGTGGAAGCGGAAGAAAATAGTGTCCCTTAGCCACTGCAAGCTCATCTAGTTGTTTCTTGGGGTGAAAAGCTGCATTATCCATAATGATGACATGGGGTTCTGTCAAGGATGGCAATAGCTGCTCCTGATACCACTTGATAAATAATTCCGCTGTCATCGTTCCATGATAAAGCAAGGGGGCTATAATTTTAGAACCAATTTGACCAGCTACTACCGAAATTCTTTCGAATCTGCGTCCACTTACCTTGTCGTATACTTTCTCCCCTCGAGGTGCTCTAGCTTTGTGACGATAAAGATAAGTATCAATGCCAGTCTCATCAATATAAACAATAGGGGTGTTTGGAAAGCAGGCTAAAACATCAAGATAGCGTCTCACCTTTTCGCTATCTTGTTCTTTATAGGTTGTGGTCTTTTTTTAAAGTGATGTTCAGTTTTTTTAAGGCAGCCCAAACTGAGGGAATACTACAGTCAAAATGCTCTGCAATTTCCCTTAAGAAAGCATCTGGATGTTCCTTGACATAGGCTTCTAACTTATCCAATGGCAATTTGCGAGGGCTTGGTTTTCTTTTTTGGCGCTCCAAATGACCTAGTTCTTTGAGTTGTTTCTCCCACAGATACAGTGTATTAGTGCTAATTCCAAATAACTGACACGTTTCTTTTTTGGAATGACCAGCCTCTACATAATTAATAACTCGTTTTCTAAAATCTATTCCGTAACTTTTCATAAGTATAGTATAACACATACTATATAGAAACTAACAAACTATAGCACAAAACTCATTGGAATCAAAGACTTAAACATCAAAATATCAATTGTTCTCAAACATCAGACTCACATCGAGATAAGAGCCGAGCTGGATTATCCCGCTCCAGCCTGTCCTCATTGTCAAGGAAAGATGATCAAATACGATTTTCAAAGACCTGCCACCATCCCAATCTTAGACGTCCAAGGCATGGCAACTGTCCTAAAACTCAGAAAGCGGCGCTTTCAGTGTAAAGCGTGCCGTAGGGTTTCTGTCGCCAAAACTAGCCTGGTCAAGAAACATTGCCAAATCTCACAGCCTGTCTGGGCGAAAATCACGCAGCTTCTCATCGAGAAACAGACCAATACAGACATCGCAAGACGCCTCCACGTCTCTGTTTCTACCGTCCAGAGGCAGCTGAACGCTTTCACTTTTAAGGACAACTTTGAGACTTTACCAGAGGTCTTGAGCTGGGATGAATTCGCAAGAAACAAGGGGAAACTAGCTTTCATTGCGCAAGATTTTAAGACCAAGAAAATCATTGCTCTTCTTGAAAACAATCGCCAAACGACCATCAAAAACCACTTTTACAAGTATTCTAGACAGGCTAGGGAGAAGGTCAGAGTGGTCACAGTAGACATGTCGGGAGCCTACATTCCTATCATTGGGAAACTATTTCCAAAGGCTCAAATCGTCCTTGACCGTTTCCACATCGTGCAGCACCTTAGTCGAGCCATGATGACCACTCGCATTGCCATCATGAAGGCATTTGACAAGACGTCTCTGCCTTACAGAGCCATGAAAAATCACTGGAAAATCCTGCAAAAAGACAGCAGAAAGCTCTCCGACAAGGCTTTCTACTCCAGAACCTTTCGACAAACTCTGACACCTAGAGAAATTGTCCAGAAAACCTTGGATTTTTCGCCTGAGTTACGCTATTACTATGAACTTTACCAGCTACTGCTCTTTCATTTTCAAGAGAAGCGTGTTAAGGCTTTCTTTGGACTCATTCACGACAATTTGGGTACTGTCAACGCAAGTTTTTCAAGAGTTTTTCGGACTTTTCTAAAGCACGAAACTTATATTACCAACGCTCTGAAGCAACCTTATTCCAATGCCAAACTGGAAGCCACTAACAAGCTTATCAAAGACATCAAACGGCAAGCGTTTGGATTTCGTAACTTTAAGAACTTTAGAACCAAGATTCTCATCACTCTGAACATACAAAGAGAGAGAACGAAAATCGTTCTCTCTCGCACATAGCTTTTCATCACCCACTACAGTTGACAAAGAGCCATATTATTAACGTCTAAGCACTTTTTTGATGGTGCTGATGACTTTGTATTTTGTAGGGTTTGGATAGTAGCGGAAAAGCCCTGGACGGTGAATGATATAGCCGTTGAAGTTTTGCTTGAAGCGCAAAACGCCGTCAGAGCCGTCAAAAACACCTTGGATACCAAAGAAGTTGTAGAAAGGAATATTGCGCTTGATGGCTTCTTTCATGACGTAGTCTTGCAAGACAGCAGGCGCATAAAACTTGTTAAACTCCGTGTAGGATCCTGAAAAGAGATAGATAGCCTCAACAGGCGTGTAGACAAAGAGGCTACCAGATAGGATGACATCCTCATCACCGTACTTATCAATGAAAGCTTGCGCTTCCTCCTTACGCACTGTGAAAGTGTCAAACTGGCTGGTAAACTCTCTGATTTGGTTGTGTTTCTTTTCAGAGTTTGGATTTTTCTCCAAATCTTTTTGGAGTTTCTCGATTTTCTTAGCCAGCTTGTCTTGGTCGGCTGATAAGTGCTCTAAGTAATCCTTGAAATTAAGCGTTGCGACCATAAACTCTGCTTGGTCACCAAAGCTATCGTAGAAATACTCATAGTAAGACAGTGGCTTGTCATCGTAGTTACGGCGGTCAGATGTTGACGAGGTAATGTCCTTGAAAAGCGGCAGCTCGTCTCGTGTCAAAGGACGCACCTTGATACCAAAGCTGAGGGCTTTTTTGACCAGCGGACGCCCTTTTTTAGAAAAGGACTTGTGAAGCGTGTCTGCTGTTAGACCAGACAAGTCTTTGACATAATGCCAACGTCCGTCGGTATAGCCTGTTTTAAAGCCGTCATACTGAAAGCCAAGGTCTGTCAGTGCTTTGATCTGCTTTTCATCGGGCTCGCTGATAGGGTTGCCGTTGGTGTCAAACTCTTGATAGCTCTCATAGGGATCAACGACCAACTCAAGCACACCATTAGCCTTAGCATAATCTCTTAGTTGCTGGTAGAAATCTTGCAGATAGGCGTAGTCTTTCACATTAGGACCAAAGTACAGATCCATATGCTGCCCGCCTGTCATAGGTTGGGTAAAGACAAGCCCTGCAACAACAAGCTCTCCCTCTACACGCAAGCCAAGGTAAGTCGTCTCATTGCCCCTTTTTTGCAACAAAGCAGCCATCTGCGTCGTCTGAAAGGTAGAGTAGCTCTCCAAAGTGTCTAAGTAAACCTGATACTCTTGTTCCCCTAAAATTTCCAAAGTCATTAGTGTTTACTCCTTATTTTTTTACGCATGGTGTAGGCGAGGTTAGACAGGGCATAGAGTGGCTTGTTGACAGGGAGGTTGAACTCTCCGACAAACTCCTCTATGGTTGGCTCAAATTTTGATTTGAACTGATAGAGCCCACCGTCTAGACCGTTTTCAATGCCGCCCATATTTTGCCAAGTCTTTTGGCGCTCAAAGGCGTGACTGGAAGTCTCAAACCATGTGAGAATGGCAGGTTGATAGGTCTTGTAGTCGTCATCCATACCAGCGTAGATATTTTCCGATGTATCTCCAAACTCAAGAGAAATGGTCGCAGCAAGTGGGACGATATCACGCTTAGATGTCTCTTTTTTCTCTGTGAGAAAGGCGATTTCCTTTTCTAAGCGCTCAATGGTCTGCTGATTATTGTTGACCTTATTTTGGCGTGTCTTTTCAGTGAAATTTTCCTTCTCGCTTAGTGCTTTATCCAGCTGTTCTTGCAATGTCTCTAGGCGCTTTGTGATATTAAGGGTCGCCATAGTAACATAGGAATCTTCTGGATAAGTGGCAAGCAGTTTTTGATAATAGTCTAAGCCACGCAGGTGAATACCTTTGCGCACCTCGGTCTTTTTCATCAACTCAGCAAAGTCAGGTAACAGTTCGCTCCCACCGAACTGCACCTCAACGCCTTTATTGCGAGCGGTTCTTAGCGACTGTCTTGTTTTCTTGGCAAAGTTGCTCACGTCGTAGCTCTCAGCATAGAGATTAGCCTGAAAGCGTGGTTGAATAGTTTCAGCCAAGTCTTGTGTGCGCCCTGTCCAGCTTGCCCCAGCAGCCTCAAGATTTTTAATTGCTTCAAGCGTTTCTTCCTTGTCCTTAGCAGAATCAAACTCACTGAGCTTAGCTTGACGCAAAAGCAGCATAGGGTCGCACTTGATAAAGAGTGCTTTCTTTGTCTTACCATAGGCTTTTAGGGATGATAGGACAAAGGCGACAAGCTCTTTATCCGTGTAGTCCATGATAGGTCCACGTGGGATGTAGAGCATGGTAAAGCCAAGTGGTAGAGGCTTGATGAGAATGCTGGCGCTTGCGACCAAGACATCATCCTTGTAAAAGCCGATACGCTCATTGCCCCAATTGTCCTTGATGTGTGCCCAACTTGAGCTTTGGAGGAGATTGGTTTGGTTTGAGGCTTTGACAAAGTCATCGTGCTCTTTGGTAGGAAGCCCAGTTTTGTAAGAATACATTAGTCAAGCACCCACTCTCTAAGAGCGTGCGCAACGCCACTTTCTTCGTTTGATTTTGTGATATATTTGGCGATTTTTTTCAGCTCTGGGTTGCCGTTTTCCATGACAACGGGATTACCAACAACCTCAAGCATAGCACGGTCATTTTCCTCGTCGCCGATAGCCATTGTTTGCTCTTTGTCTAATCCCATCTTTTCAGCTAGATGAAGAAGTGCATTCCCCTTGCTAACAGTTTTAGGGAGCAACTCTAGGTAAAATGGTGTTGATTTGACCAGATTGAAGCGCTCGTGGTATTGCTCAGGAATCTTGGCAATAGCAGCATCCAAAATCTCTGGCTCATCGATGAACATCATCTTGATAATCGCCTTATCTGCCATCTCTTCAGGTGTGCGGTAAAAAATCGGCATATTGACCAGACTAGATTCATGGACAGTGTATTTACCGATGTTGCGGTTAGCCGTGTAGATACCTTCTTTGGTGATGGCGTGCATGTGGACACCTAGTTTTCTACTGAGAAACTCTAAGTCAAGGTAATCGTCATAGCTAAGCGCTTCTGACACGATGGTCTCACCGTTTGCTGTGTCTTGCACCAAGCCACCGTTAAAGGTGATGACATAATCGCCGTGGTCTTTGAGCTTGAGTTCTTCTAGCAAGTCCTCAACGCCTGCGATAGGGCGTCCTGTCGCAATCACGACCTTGACCCCTTGTTTTTTGGCTTCCTGAACGGCTGCAAAAACCTCAGGTGTGATTTCTTTTTTATTGTTTAACAAGGTGCCATCGATATCAACAGCTACGAGTTTGATAGACATAAATGACCTCTCTTTCTGATATTTTTAAACATTCAACTACTATATTACTAAAAAAAAGCAACTTTGTCATGGTGTGCCTGTTAGTTACCTATGAAATGCTCGTTGTTGAGGTGCGCTTGAAAGCTCTTTTTGATGTCAGCAAACAAGTCATCCTCAGATAGCATTTCCTTTGGAAAATAAAACCTACGGTCGCCATAAGTCTCTCCAGAAATCGCACGCACAATAGGCGAGAGAGTAGAGAGCTCTGCTAGACTGCCGTCCTTTTGCAAAATCTCAATCTGCGTCCTAGGCTCAGCTTTTTCCGGGCGGTAAATATCATAGGGTAAATCAAAATTGACATGAATGCCTGTGTAGTAGTTGGGGTCAAAGCCCACTTGAGCAACGTACTTGCGGAGCACTTCCAGCTTATCCTCGTCCTTTTCGTCAAAGGTAACGGACTTAAAGACCTTACGATTGATAAAACGACTGGCAAGGTCTGATAAGATAACATCGCTTGAGTGCATCCAAGATTGAAAGTAAGTGTTCATCACACCATCGTCAAGCGCTAGATAGTCTGCTAAGGTCTGCTCTTTCTTGAAAAACGGCAGCAGATGTGGCGAGCTTTGCTCAAAAAAGCTAGGCTGTTCTTGATAAAGCTCTTTGGCACGCTTTAGCAATTGCTGTAAGAGCAACTCCATAGCTCGGCTAGCAGGGTGGAAATAAACCTGCATGTACATCTGAAAACGACTGACGATGTAGTCCTCAACAGCGTGCATACCATTTCTAGCAAAAGCAATGCCATTTTTGATAGGGCGGATGACACGTAAAATGCGGGTAAGATCAAACTGCCCGTAGTGAGCGGCGGTGTAGTAGGAGTCTCGCAGCAGATAGTCCATGCGGTCGCAGTCGATTTGGCTTGAGATGAGCTCAACCACCTGTTTATTGGGATAAGTGTGGTTGATGACGCTAGCCACCTTGTCTGGAAAGTCAGGCGCCACTTGGCGTAAAATAGTATTTATCTGCGTTTCTGGGCTAGTGATGATTTCCTGCGTGTAGCGCTCGTGGTCGGTCTCAAAGAGACGCTCAAAAGTGTGTGAGTAAGCGCCGTGCCCCACATCATGTAAGAGCGCAGCCACCATGACAAGAAGGCTCTCGTCGGCATTCCAGATGTTTCTATAATCTTGCTCAAAGATGCCAATGACTTGCCTTGCGATCTCATAGACACCAAGGCAATGGGAAAAACGGCTGTGCTCAGACCCGTGAAAGGTAAAGGCTGTTGTTGGCACTTGCTTGATACGGCGCAGGCGCTGAAATTCGCTGGTATTGATAAGATCGTAGATGACTTTATGATTAACGTGGATATAGTTGTGAATCGGATCACGAAAGACTTTTTCATTCATAGCTTTTATTATAGCAAAAATTGCAACTTTCACCAGAAATTGTTACAATTTAGAAAGTAGAAGGGACAATGAAAACATGCAATTAACACTAAATAATGAAATCAATCTTGGAGACCAGACAGAGCTAATCCACGAGGTGCATAGCTGCGACTTTATCCAAAAGGGTGATTTTGCCTACCTGACCTACCACAACGAAGAAAAGGAAAAAGTGGTGGTGAAATTTAATCACGAGTCTATGGTGATGACCCGCTTTTCTAGCCCTAAGTCGGTCATGCGCTTTCACCACAAGGAGCCAGCACTGGTCATGATTCCAACGCCTCTAGGTATCCAGCGATTAGCGACAGCGACCGAGTATTATCACCTCGATATGGACAAGCAAAAACTGACCATTCACTATAAGCTGACACAGGAAAACGGCGCTAGCTTTGCTTCTTATCGCCTCAGCCTTTCTTGGGGCTAAGTTTTCCAAAAAGAAGCGTCGCTTTTCTTGTTTGTTGGGGTGAAATTTGGTATAATAGACCTCATATCAAGGGAGTAGCAGACGGTGCTTGCTAGACTTTTGGGTCTGTGGTTTAGAAGCATTGTGGCATGGTCGTCATTACGAAAGAAATTTCCGGCTATGTCTTAAACAGCGAGACTTGTTTTTTAAAACAGGTCTCTTTTTTGTAGCCCTGTGGAAAATATAAATGGAGGAATAGGATTTTGTCAAAAGAACAAAAGAAAGCAAGCTTTTATACCCAAAGTCAAAAAGACGTGCTAGAAGCTGTTGAGTCTAATATTGACGGGCTCAGCTCGCAAGAAGCTAAGGCACGCTTAGACGCTTATGGGCATAATGAGCTAGAAGAAGGAGAGAAGCGCTCTCTTGTAGCGAAATTTTTAGACCAGTTCAAAGATCTGATGATTATCATCTTGCTGGTGGCAGCAGTCTTGTCTGTCATTACCTCAGGTGGTGAGGGTGTGACAGACGCTATCATCATCTTGACCGTTGTGGTCTTAAACGCAGCCTTTGGTGTGTATCAGGAAGGGCAAGCTGAAGCTGCCATTGAAGCACTGAAAAATATGTCTAGCCCACTTGCTCGTGTGCGCCGTGACGGGCATGTGGTCGAAGTGGACTCAAAAGACTTGGTGCCAGGTGATATTGTTTTACTTGAAGCAGGGGACGTTGTCCCAGCTGATATGCGCCTTTTAGAAACAGCTTCGCTCAAAATTGAAGAAGCAGCGCTGACTGGTGAGTCTGTTCCTGTTGAGAAGGAAGCAGACGCCGAGGTTACGGCTGACGCTGGGATTGGGGATCGTCTCAATATGGCTTACCAAAACTCAAACGTCACTTATGGACGAGGTCTTGGGGTTGTTACCAATACTGGTATGTACACCGAGGTGGGGCATATCGCAGGTATGCTAGCAAGTGCTGATGAGACTGACACACCACTCAAGCAAAACCTCAATCAGCTCTCAAAAGTGCTGACTTACGTGGTTATCATCATTGCAGCCATTACCTTTGCGGTTGGTGTGTTCTTGCGTGGTGAAGCGCCGCTGGCTGGTTTGATGACTGCTGTTGCCCTTGCGGTTGCGGCTATCCCAGAGGGGCTTCCTGCTATCGTGACGGTTGTCCTCTCACTTGGTACACAGACCCTCGCTAAGCGTAATGCCATCGTTCGTAAGTTGCCAGCCGTTGAGACGCTTGGTTCGACAGAGATTATCGCATCAGACAAGACTGGGACATTGACCATGAACCAGATGACGGTTGAGAAGGTCTTTTACGACGGTAGCTTGCACGAAGCGGATGACCCTATAGCTCTAGAGCTTGACTTGCCGCTGTTGCGTTCAGTTGTTTTGGCAAATGATACCAAGATTGACCAAGAAGGCAAGCTCATCGGTGACCCAACAGAGACTGCCTTTATCCAGTTTGCGCTTGACAAGGGCTATGATGTCAAGGCTTATCTTGAGGCTTACCCTCGTATAGCAGAGGTGCCGTTTGACTCAGAGCGTAAGCTCATGTCAACTATTCACCAATTGCCAAATGGACAATATCTGGTTGCCGTAAAAGGAGCTCCAGATCAGCTCCTAAAACGCTGTACGACACGTGACAATGCTGGCGATATTGCTCCAATCACACAAGACATCACAGACCTTATCGCAGAAAACAACTCTGTTATGGCGCACCAAGCACTGCGTGTCCTAGCAGGTGCCTATAAGATTATTGACGAATTGCCAGAGGACATCTCATCTGAAACTGTCGAGCAAGACCTTATCTTTACAGGTCTTGTCGGTATGATTGACCCAGAGCGTCCAGAAGCTGCGCAAGCGGTTCAAGTCGCAAAAGAAGCGGGTATCCGTCCAATCATGATTACAGGGGACCATCAAGATACCGCTGAAGCTATTGCTAAGCGTCTTGGTATCATTGACCCAAATGACACCGAGGACCATGTCTTTACTGGTGCTGAGTTGGATGAGTTGAGCGATGAGGACTTCCAAAAAGTCTTTAAGCAATACTCTGTCTATGCTCGTGTGTCACCAGAGCACAAGGTGCGTATCGTTAAGGCTTGGCAAAATGAAGGCAAGGTCGTTGCTATGACTGGTGACGGTGTCAATGACGCTCCGTCTCTTAAGACAGCTGACATCGGTATCGGTATGGGAATTACAGGGACAGAAGTATCTAAAGGGGCTTCTGATATGGTATTGGCTGATGATAACTTTGCAACCATCATCGTAGCAGTCGAGGAAGGACGTAAGGTCTTCTCAAACATCCAAAAATCTATCCAATATCTCCTTTCAGCCAACATGGCAGAGGTTTTTACTATCTTCTTTGCGACCCTATTTGGCTGGGATGTATTAGAGCCAGTGCATTTGCTTTGGATTAACCTTGTGACAGATACCTTGCCTGCCATCGCCCTTGGAGTAGAGCCAGCTGAGCCTGGTGTCATGAAGCACAAACCGCGTGGACGCAAGTCTAGCTTCTTCTCTGGTGGTGTCATGGGGGCTATCATCTATCAAGGTATCTTCCAGACCCTGCTTGTCCTTGGTGTTTACGGTTGGGCTCTACTCTTCCCAGAGCACGCTGGCAATAATCACGCCATCCACGAAGACGCCTTGACTATGGCTTATGCAACGCTTGGTCTTATCCAGCTGGTCCATGCCTTTAACGTCAAGTCTGTCTACCAATCTATCTTTACCGTCGGACTCTTTAAAAACAAACTCTTTAACTGGGCAATTCCTGTCGCCTTTGTGCTATTGATGGCAACCATTGCCATTCCTGGCTTTAACGAGTTCTTCCACGTGTCTCAACTCTCTCTGACCCAATGGGGAGCTGTTATCGTTGGAAGTCTCCTCATGGTAGTGCTTGTTGAAATCGTCAAAGCCTTTCAACGTGCTACTGGACAGGACAAAAAAGCTATCTAATCAAACGAAAGAAGTTAAGCTTGCTTAGCTTCTTTTTTGTATTGATTCTAGTTTACTTAACAAAAGCCTCTTTTCTGAAAATTGTGTAGACAATTTTGGTGAAAAAGTTTACAATGTAAAGGATACCATTGTCATAAAGGAGGTTATCATGGCGGATTCACAGCCCCAAAAAATATCACGTGAACGCAAAAAAGCGCTCTTGAAACGGCTCAAAGAGCAAGTTTCAGCCAAGCAGCGCTTGATTTATAGATCAGCTGTCCTATCTTGGATACAGTTTCTCATGCGGGTGGCAAGTTTTGCACTCATCGCTTACTATGTGGCGACAGGTTTTGAGCGAAGCTTTGCCCAGCTCAACTGGGTTTTCTTTATCCTAGCTATTTTAGGGCTCAATCTTATCGGTTTTGTAGTCGCAAGTTTCGCTAAAAACTTGCAAGGTATAGCGTCCCAATACGCCAGAAACCAGCTCAAAACGCAGTTTTTTGACGCCTTTCAAGCCAAGTCCGCTCAGTTTGAAGACAAAACGAGCGTGACAGACGTACTGACAGTTGCCTCGCAAGGGATTGACAGTCTTGACACCTACTACGGTCACTACCTCAATCTGTCCTTGCGGACTTATTTTAACTGTGCGACCGTTTTGCTTTTAGTCACTCTTCTCTATCCTGTGGGCGGTGCTATTTTTCTATTGTGCCTACCCTTGATTCCCATTTCGATTATTCTTATGCAAAAGCGCTCTCGCCATATTATGAACCGCTACTGGGGGTCTTATATGGATGTGGGCAATCGCTTTATGGACGATTTGTCTGGGCTCAATACCCTTTATGCTTATCAAGCAGATGACAAGTACGCCAAGGATTTTGCCACACAGGCGGAGGATTTTAGGCAGGCAACCATGTTGCTGCTGCGTTTTCAGCTGCAGTCGGTGGGTTATATGGATGCAGTCATGTATCTGGGTGTCGGCTTGTCGGGTTTTGTGGCAGTGACGCAGTTGCTATCAGGGCAGATTAGTCTTTTCACCATGATTTTCTTTATCCTCATTGCGACCGAGTTTTTTGCGCCGATTCGTGAGATGGGCTACGGCATGCACTTGGTCATGATGAATACCAAGATGGCAGATCGGATTTTTACTTTTCTAGATAGTGTCAAAAAGGATGATGACAAAGTTAGTCAGACCCTGCCAGCCTTTTCACGCTTGAGCGTGGAAAATCTTTCCTTTAGTTACACAGACGATAAAAAGGTGCTGTCAGGGCTTGATGTGACCCTGGAAAAGGGACAGGTACTAGCTGTTGCTGGGCAGTCTGGGCTAGGGAAAACGACTCTAGCTGGCTTACTGACAGGACGCTTATTGGCAAGCAGTGGTGAGATTTATCTGGGCGACCTCGCCATCTCTAACCTTGATAAGTCTACTATCGCCACAGAAGTGGTCTATGTCTCAAGCGAGAGTTATCTTTTTAACCAGAGTATTTATGACAATCTGGTCATGGGACATACCATGACGAGGGAGGAAGTGCTGGCTTGGGCGGACAAGTACGGTGTTTTGCAGTTCATCCATGATTTGCCAGAAGGCATTGATACTTTTGTCGGTGAAAATGGGCGCAATCTCTCGCAAGGTCAGCGTCAGCAAATTCTCTGTGCACGTGGAGTTCTAGCCAAGCGCAGTCTCTACATTTTTGACGAGATGACCTCAAGCGTGGACAGGGACAATGAGCGTGCCATTTACGACCTCATTCATCTGGTGTCAAGAGAAGCTATGGTCATCATCATCACGCACAAGATGGCGCAGGTCATGAATGAGTCTCGTGTGCTTTACCTAGACGAGCAGGGCAGTCATCTAGATAGTCCAGAGGTCTTGTATGAGACTGTGGCGAGCTTCAAGGACTTGGTTGATACCCAAGCTAACTTAGAAAGGGCGGTTTTTAATGGAAACACAGTCAACTAGACAACTGATTCCACGGCTTTTAGCTGTGATGAAGCACCGTTTACCAGCCATTGGTCTGGCCATTGTCTTTGCAGTTCTGGGCTTTGTCATGACAGTGACTATCCCAGTGCTACTCGTCAGACTGACCTTTGCAGCGCTAGCTGGAGAGAAACCAGAGCTTACTAGCCTTGTCATTCTCCTTGTTTTTGCGCTTCTGCGTGGGCTCTTTCGCTATGGGGAGCACTATTTTGGGCACTGGGTGGCCTTTCATACCTTGGCGGATTTTAGAAATCTTGTCTTTGACAAATTGCGCCGCTTAGCACCTAGCAAGCTTGACCGAACTGACAGCGGTCAGCTGATTAAGCTGATTGGTGAGGACATTGAGGCTTTGGAGGTTTTCTTTGCCCACACCCTAGCACCTATCGGGACAGCTGTCATCACAGCAGCTATCATGCTGATCTATCTGGGACAGTATTCGCTCCTCAATGCTGGTCTTGCTCTTCTGACTTATCTACTGCTTGCAGTGGTCTTGCCTATTCTTTTTGCCAAGGTTTTGACACCAAAACTGGCTAAGCAAAGTCAGGTCAGAAAAGCCTACACCAGTGACTTTTTAGAAAGTCTGCGTGGAGCAGCTGACTTGGTGCAATACCAAAAAACAGCAGAAACATTTGAGCATTTGCAGGCAGAAAGCCAGCAGGTCAATCAGCTGGAGCGTGAGGTGGCGCAAGCCAACTTCATGCAGCAGGCTTGGACTTTCTTGGTCGTTGGTTTGTCCATTTTGCTGGTGGCTGTGGTCAGCTTGATGAGTGTGCAAGATGGCGGAGTAGAGCTGTCAGACGCTCTTGCTATGATTGTTGCTTTCTCAGCCTCTTTTGCACCGTTTTTGGAACTGAGCCGTTTGCCGCTTGGTTTTAAACGTACCATGAATGCAGGACGCCATGTTTTTGAACTTTTAGATGAGGCTGAGCCAGCTGCGACTGGCGCGGCTGTGCAAGATGAGGTGACGCCTATCGCTTTAGAGGAGGTCAGCTTTGCTTATGACAAACGAGACCAGCTAGTTCTTGACAAGGTATCAGCTGGCTTTGACCAGCCCATCATTTATGGAATCATCGGGCAGTCTGGGGCTGGTAAGTCGACGCTAGTCAAGCTCATCATGCGCTGGTATGATGTAGCGTCTGGCAAGCTCCATCTAGCTGGGACAAACAGCCACAAGCTCGATCGACAGGGCTTGCAAGCTCACTTTGCCTATGTGCCGCAGACGGCGCAGATTTTCAACCAAACCATCAGGGAAAATCTGGTCTTGTCAAACCCTGCTATCACAGATGAGGACATTTGGCAGGTGGCGGACAAATGTGGCATGACAAGACGCTTGAAAGCAGCTGAAAATGGGCTGGACACAGTCATTAGCCCTAGTCAATTTTCAGCGGGTGAGCGTCAGCGCTTAGAACTTATGCGTGCCCTGCTCAAACAAGCTCAAGTCTATATCTTTGATGAGCCAACCAACAATCTGGACGCCCTTAGCGAGGCTGCCTTTATCCAGATGATCAAGACTCATTTTACCGGTACTGTTTTTCTCATCAGCCACCGTGCTTCAACAGTTGCGTCAGCAGATACTGTCTATGAGGTCAAGGCCGGTCAACTCCTACTCAAACACTAAAGCGAGGTTTTCATGAAACAACTTACTGTTAAAGACATGATTCTTACAGGCGCCCTGTCTGCCCTCTACTGTATCGGTGTGGGGCTAGGGACGCTATTAGCCGTTCTCATCTTTCGCTCGGCAAACATGGTCGAAGCGCCAGCGGTTGCTGCACTGATTTGTGGTGTGGTTTACATGCTCCTTATTGCTAAGGTGCAAAAGTTTGGTGCGGTGCTTCTCATGGGTGCTATCATGGCAGTTTTTTTCTTTCTGTCGGGGCACTTTATTCTGTCCTTTTTCCCAAGTCTTATCTGTGGCTTTCTAGCAGACCTTTTGGCAAGGTTTGGCAATTACATGAGCCAGTGGCGCAATCTCTGGTCTTATGTCATCTTTTCTTTTGGCAATCTAGGTCCTATTTTTCTCATGTGGTTCATGCGTGACGCCTATATCCAAAAGCTCCTTGAGCGTGGCAAGGACATGGCTTATGTCAAGGAAGTCATGGTGGATTTCACTCTGGGGAATGTCCTTTACTTAGCAGGATTTATCGTTATTTGTGCTTTGATTGGTGGCTGGTTAGGGCAACGTTTGACTAAGAAGCATTTCACAGAAAAGGTAGCAAATGGCGTTTAATGTCAGAACCAAAATTCTTTGTCTTCTCTTTTGCAACCTGCTCTTTCTCTACAATGTCACAGGACCGCTAGAATACGCCCTTCTCACTAGTCTCTTGCTGCTACAAATCAGCTACGGACAGTGGAAAAAAGCGCTGGTTTATTTGCTGATTTTTCTTGTCAGTCTCGTTTATGCGGACTTTGGCAATGTGAGTTTGCCAGACGGTCTTGCGATTTTGCTGGTGGGTACCAGACGGCTTTTGCCTAGCTTTATGGCGGGTGGGCTTCTTCTCAGCACGACGACTAGCTATGACCTCGTGCACGGCCTTAGGAAATGGCGCCTGCCAGAGAGTCTGCTTTTAACCTTGGCGGTGTGTCTGCGTTTTCTGCCCATGATTGGGCAAACCAGCCGACAGCTACACCGCAACTTGCGCCTGCGGGGCTGTTTTACCAGTCCTTGGGACTATCTGCGCTACCCTCACCGCTATGTCAGCTACCTCATCGTGCCTTTGCTCTTCACGCTTTTAGCTCAAGCAGAGGACTTGACCACAGCTGTCATGACCAAGGGCTTATCACTAGAGAAACAGGTCAGCACAGCCTATCCTCAGCGTTTTGGCGCTTTAGATTGGAGTTTTTGCCTATGCTATCTACTGAGCAGTCTCTGGGTTATCCTCAGATTTCATTGAAAAATGCCGCCCTCACCTATGCTGGTGCGAAATCTCCTGCGTTTCAAGTGGCAGATCTGTCTATTTCTTCTAGCGAGTGTGTGTTAGTGACAGGGCGCTCTGGTGCTGGCAAGTCGACCTTTTTACGGCTTATAAGTGGGCTTTTGCCAGATGAGGAGAGTCGTCTGGTAGGGACTGTGGAGGTTGGGAATTGTAGGGCTGGACAAGAGACAACGGCAGCTTTTGCCCGTCAAGTAGCGAGCACCTTTCAAGAGCCAGCTCGTCAGTTTTTCCACCAAAAAGTCAAGCATGAGCTGGTTTTTCCAGCAGAAAATCAAGGCTTGTCAGCTGAGCTTATCCAAAAACGTCTGACAGAAGTAGCAGCTGCTTTTGACCTAACACACTTGCTGGAGCGTGATTGCTTGGCACTGTCAGGTGGTGAGCAGCAGCGGGTAGCCATGGCAGTGGCTGTCATGCAAGATACGCCTGTCATTATCCTAGATGAGCCGACCAGTCACCTAGACGCTGCTAGCATTGCCCAGCTACGCTCGCAAATCACCAAGCTGAAAAAAGCTGGTAAGACCCTTCTCATTGCAGAGCACATGCTGGCGAATCTTTTGGACTTGGCTGACCGTGTGCTTTATGTGGACAAGGGCAAACTGCTCTATGATTGGTCACCAAGTCAGCTACAAGCACTGTCGACTCAAGAAAGGCAACAACTGGGCTTACGCCAGCTGGACTTGTCTGCTAGTCAAGCTCTCCTTGAGCAAAAAAGTCAAGACAGGTCATCTAGCCAGTCGTCAGATTTGCTAGTTAAGGACTTAGCGCTGTTTCCAGATGGCTCACGCAGGTTACCTTTCTTATCTATGGCTTGTGGTAGGGTTCTGGGCTTGATGGGGGATAATGGACGAGGCAAGTCCACCTTGGCGCAAATCCTAGCAGGTGCTAAGAGAGAAAAGCAGGGGCAAATCACTTGGCAAGGTCGTATAATGAGGCCAAAAGACAGGCTAAAACTGGTCAGCCTAGTCTTGCAAGACGTGCGCCTGCAACTCTTCACTGCCAGCGTGAAAGAAGAACTGAGATTGGGACAAAAAAGAAAAGACCTGCCAGAAGACCTACTCGCCAGTCTAGGCTTGCTAGAGTTACTTGAGCGCCACCCGCAGACGCTGTCAGGCGGTGAGCAGCAGCGGCTCATGATTGCAGCCAGTCTCATGTCGGACAAGTCGGTCTTTATCTTTGACGAGCCGACCAGCAACCTAGACGGCGACCAGCTCCAAGCCTTCGTGGCACAAGTCATCCAGCTCAAAGGAGCTGGCAAGGCTGTTCTCATCATCAGCCACGATGTGGAGCTGATGGCGCAGGTCTGTGATGAGGTGTACTATTTATAAAGCTAAAACCACTCTTTAGACGGGTGGTTTTAAAATGTTCACAAATATTGTGCAATCGGTTGCGTAATGTGTTATAATAAAACAAAAATGAAGACAAAGCCATTTAGAAGAGAGGGTATTTATGACAAACGAGACATTATTGCAGGGCTTTGAGTGGTACTTAAAAGCTGATGGCAAGCATTGGTTGCGACTCACAGAGGAAGCGCCCCATTTTGCGGAGCTAGGTATCACGAAAATGTGGCTACCACCAGCCTACAAGGCAACGAGCGACCACGATGTGGGCTATGGTATCTATGATTTGTTTGACCTAGGAGAGTTTGACCAAAAAGGCACTGTCCGCACCAAATACGGCTTTAAAGATGAGTATTTAAAACTCATCCAAACGCTAAAAGAAAATGCTATCTCGCCAATTGCAGATGTTGTCTTAAATCATAAAGCGAGCGCCGATGCGCTTGAGACTTTCACGGTTGTGGAGGTGGACAGCGAGGACCGCACCAAGGTTTTGACAGAGCCTTTTGAGATTGAGGGTTGGACGCAGTTTACTTTCCCAGGTCGCAACAAAGCTTACAATGATTTTGATTGGCACTGGTATCATTTTACAGGGACGGACTATGACGCCAGGCGCAACCGCAGTGGCATTTACCAAATCCAAGGGGAAAATAAAGGCTGGGCGCTGGGCGATTTAGTGGATAAGGAAAATGGCAACTACGATTATCTCATGTATGCTGACCTTGACTTCAAACACCCAGAAGTCGTGCAAAATCTGCGGGATTGGGCTCGCTGGTATATTGACACCACTGGTGTTGAGGGCTTTCGACTGGACGCTGTCAAGCATATTGATTCCTTTTTCATGAACCATTTTATTCGCCGTATCAAGGAGCGCTACGGCGAGGACTTTTACGTCTTTGGTGAGTATTGGAACGGTGAGTTGGAGGACAACCAGCATTATCTGGAAAATATCCATTTTCGCTTTGACTTGATTGATACCCGTCTCCATTACAACTTTTTTGAAGCGGGGCTTGCGGGGGAAAACTATGACCTGCGCCAGCTCTTTGATGAGACCTTGGTCAAGCATTATCCCGATAAGGCGGTGACTTTTGTGGAAAATCATGACACACAAAGTGGTCAAGCCTTGGAGTCCGTTGTGGCAGATTGGTTTAAGCCACTTGCTTATGCGACGATTTTACTACGCAAAGATGGTCTGCCTTGTGTCTTTTACGGTGATTATCACGGTGTTTCTGGGGCGCATGGGCAAGCTAGTTTCAAGGATGTTTTGGAAACTTTATTACGTATCCGACGTGACTTTGCCTATGGTGAGCAGGTGGATTATTTTGACGATAAAAATTGCATTGCTTGGGTGCGCCTTGGTAGTGAAACAAGCGCTCCAATTGCGGTTGTCCTCAACAACCACCAAACCACAAGTAAGCGCATGTACGTTGGTGAGGACTACGCCGGACAGAGTTTTTCTGATGAGATAAATCCTGACAGTAGTCAGGTCCTCATCGATGAGGACGGCTTTGGCGAGTTTTCTTGCCCAACTAGAAATGTAGCTGTCTGGTGTCTAATAAATTGACAAAAATCCACTTTATTTGTACAATGGGCCTATAAAAAGGAGGAAAAATTTATGGAAAATGTAATAGTCACTATTTTTAAGACCGAAAGCGAAGCTTATCAAGCCTTTACTGAGTTAAAGTCCTTCAAGCAAAGCGAGCGCACTAAAATCGCTCAGATTGCCTTAGTGAAAAATGAAGCTGGGCATATCGCTGAAAAAGACCGCTTTGACTTTGAGGATTCAACAACCAACAAAGCTTTAGAAGGCGGGCTTATCGGGGGTCTTGTGGGGTTTCTAGCAGGTCCGCTAGGTCTGGTTTTGGGCTATAGCGCAGGTAGTCTCTACGGACTAGCAGCTGGCGATGCGGTCGATACAGCAGAAGCGGGTTTGATTGATGTCGTAGCCAAAAAGCTCCTTGCAGGAGAGACAGCGGTTATCGCCCTCGTGCAGGAAAATGACGAGTATGTCTTAGACAATTACTTTGCCAAGTACGACACACAAATCTTGCGTTGGGATATCGCAACGGTAGCTACTGAGATTGAAGCGGCAGCTAAGGTGGAAGCCAACCTGCAAAACCAAGCCAAAGCACAGCTCAAAGTGGAGCGCAAAGCAGCCCACAAAGCTAAAATCGAAGAACTCAAAAACAGCGCTAAAGAAAAATTAGCAAAATTAAAATTCTAAAAAAGAGGTTGAGACAAATGTTCTCAACCTCTTTTTTAGAACGGCTCTTTGTCAACTGTAGTGGGTGATGAAAAGCTATGTGCGAGAGAGAACGATTTTCGTTCTCTCTCTTTGTATGTTCAGAGTGATGAGAATTTTGGTTCTAAAGTTCTTAAAGTTACGAAAGCCAAACGCTTGTCGTTTGATGTCTTTGATAAGCTTGTTAGTGGCTTCCAGTTTGGCATTGGAATAAGGTTGCTTCAGAGCGTTGGTAATATAAGTTTCGTGCCTTAGAAAAGTCCGAAAAACTCTTGAAAAACTTGCGTTGACAGTACCCAAATTGTCGTGAATGAGTCCAAAGAAAGCCTTGACACGCTTCTCTTGAAAATGGAAAAGCAAAAGCTGGTAAAGTTCATAATAATAGCGGAGTTCGGGCGAAAAAGCTAAGGTTTTCTGGACAATTTCTCTAGGTGTCAGAGTTTGTCGAAAGGTTCTGGAGTAGAAAGCCTTGTCGGAGAGTTTTCTGCTGTCTTTTTGCAGGATTCTCCAGTGATTTTTCATGGCTCTGTAAGGAAGAGATGTCTTGTTAAATGCCTTCATGATGGCAATGCGAGTGGTCATCATGGCTCGACTAAGGTGCTGCACGATGTGGAAACGGTCAAGGACGATTTGAGCCTTTGGAAATAGTTTCCCAATGATAGGAATGTAGGCTCCCGACATGTCTACTGTGACCACTCTGACCTTCTCCCTAGCCTGTCTAGAATACTTGTAAAAGTGGTTTTTGATGGTCGTTTGGCGATTGTTTTCAAGAAGAGCAATGATTTTCTTGGTCTTAAAATCTTGCGCAATGAAAGCTAGTTTCCCCTTGTTTCTTGCGAATTCATCCCAGCTCAAGACCTCTGGTAAAGTCTCAAAGTTGTCCTTAAAAGTGAAAGCGTTCAGCTGCCTCTGGACGGTAGAAACAGAGACGTGGAGGCGTCTTGCGATGTCTGTATTGGTCTGTTTCTCGATGAGAAGCTGCGTGATTTTCGCCCAGACAGGCTGTGAGATTTGGCAATGTTTCTTGACCAGGCTAGTTTTGGCGACAGAAACCCTACGGCACGCTTTACACTGAAAGCGCCGCTTTCTGAGTTTTAGGACAGTTGCCATGCCTTGGACGTCTAAGATTGGGATGGTGGCAGGTCTTTGAAAATCGTATTTGATCATCTTTCCTTGACAATGAGGACAGGCTGGAGCGGGATAATCCAGCTCGGCTCTTATCTCGATGTGAGTCTGATGTTTGAGAACAATTGATATTTTGATGTTTAAGTCTTTGATTCCAATGAGTTTTGTGGTATTATTAATACTGGTATTTTTAATATGTTCCATAAGTATCTCCTAATGATGGTTTAGTCGCTTTTCATTATAAGTCTTATGGGACTTTTTTCATACAGATAAAAAGCCCTATAACCTCTGAGGTGGCGTTACCCACTACAGATATTATAGAGCCTTTAGAACTCAAACACGGTCATGGCTTGTCGCAGTTCTTCTTTGAAGTACTGTTTGTGATAGGCTTTAAAGCTTGTTAGGTCTTTGACGGCATTGTAGCGTTTAGCTAAATGCCACGTGTTTGTAGGGTTGTACTCTGGGTGCTTTTGGACAAAGTCGATACTCAGTTGCCACTCACGCTTGTAGCCTAGAGGATGGGAGTGATAGGTCACCCCGTCTAAAACTACCCTACCAAACCTCCTATGCGCATGCCCAAAGACCACGTCGCTGGCCCCATAGCGCTGAAATACCTCGTGAAAAGCCTGACTGCCTAGAAAGCTATTAAAAGGCTTGAAGCGTTCATGGGTCATGATAAAGCGTCGGTGAGGGACGAAGTGCATAGCGACGATGGCGTTTTTCCCATCAAGTGCTTGCAAGCTTGTCTCCAGCTTTTTTAGAATCTGCTCGGTCAGCGTTTGGTCATCAAAAGGACGCTCCAGCCTACGGTCAAACCAAAACATCTTTTTACGCTTGACAATCGCCTCAAGACTTTCGTCATCACTAAAAGAGTAATCATACCAACCGTGAAAAGCCAGCAATTGCTTTTGCCCAAGGTCGTAGAGCTGAAAATCCAACTGCTCGATTTCCTTCTCTTTTAGATGGAGCATATCGTGATTGCCCAGATTATAGGTAACGGTGAGAAATTTTTGCAGTTCTCTGATAAAAGGCAGAGACGTCTCTTGAAAATCATTGGCGATATCGCCCGCTAGATGGAGGTGTTCGACCTGTTCTTCGATTAGTAGCTCTCTTAAGCTTTCTATTTCAAACCGTCCAAAGTGATTGAGGTCAATGTGTAAATCACTCATAATCGCTAATTTTGTCATAGCTCTATTGTAGCACAAATCGATTGGACAAGTTGTTTGCGTTTTTTGAAAAGTCACAATTTAGACAGAAACTTGTTGGTCGTTAAAAGAATGGCAAAAACATTAAAAATACATTGTAAAAAAATGAGACAAGTGTTATACTGAAACCGTTAGAAATGAGGTATTTTTATGGAAACCATAATTGTGACAAATTTCGCTGTTGAAAGTCAGGCTTATCAAGCCTTTTCAGACCTTAAGAACAGCATGGTCAATCCCTTGTCTAGTATCTCTCAAGCTGCTCTTGTGAGCAAGGTAGATGGACAAGTCAAGATTCTCGATGAGGTGGACAATTCCTCAAATGATGAGACAATCGTTGGCGGTATCGTCGGAGGACTCATCGGTATGCTAGCTGGTCCTATCGGGCTTTTATTTGGCGGAGCGATTGGTGCTCTTGCTGGGGCTGCTATTGATGATAATGCTGATGACAATGAGTCGCTTCTCATTGAGCAGGTCATGCAAGATATCACATGCGCTGATGGCGTTACGCTAGTGGCTTTTGGAACAGAGCAGGTTGACCGCTTTTATGATGATATTATGGCAAAATTTGAGTCAAGAACAACTCGCTATGACGCTTCTGAAGTCAGAGACGAGATGAATCTTGCCAACCAAATGCAAGAAGACTTTCAAAGAGAAGCCAGAGAGCAGATAAAAGCCAAGAAAAAAGCACGTCACAATCAAGTAAAAGACCACTTTACTAACGATGCGACTAAAGATGACAAATAGGAGGCGCTTATGAAAACAAATCGAGCACTCTCTTTCATAGCAGGTATCATTCTAGCCATCATAGGGATTTATTTCCTATTTGTACCGTCTCTTAATCTCTTCTCTCTCAGCTGGTTAATAGCTGTAGCGTTTTTAGTAGGAGCATTAGCGGAGATTATTTACTATTTTAGCGATAGTGGAGAATTTCGCAGTATCTGGGGCTTGTGTGCCGCCATTGTTTCCGCTATTTTTGGGATTTATTTGCTGTCAGGTTATTTCTTGACCTTGCCTATTCTCATGCCGACTGTGATTGGTTTTTGGCTATTGATTTTAGGGATTGTACGTTTATTCCAATCTATCGGCACCTCAACGAGCCTACCAGAGTTAAGTAATAATCTTCTTTGGACATCTATTGGGATGATTATTTTAGGAATTGTCTTGATGTTTAATCCGCTGTTAGCCAGTATTGTAGTAGCATATATTGTTGCCATTGCTCTCATTTATCAAGGATTTGTCCTTATGATAGATGCTTTTAAACGCTAAAATCATTTATTTTTATAACAGCGTTAGCTAAAAAGCTACTTTGTTCTAAACATAAATGACAACCAACTTATTATTTAGACACACTAGAAAGCTAGGTTTTGCCTAGCTTTTTAGCTGTCTTATCTTTGTTACAAAAGTTTAACTTGTATCTGATTTTATTTTTCTTTACAATAAAAACTAGTAGCAGGCGTGATTTCCCGAAATGGTAAAATAGCACGTCTTATGATAAAATGTAAAGAAGATTATATAAAAAACGAGGTATTTTTTTATGGATATGGCAGAAATACGCCAAAAAATAGTAGAAAACACAGAGAAGTTGACTAGCTTCAGGAGGTCTCTTTGACTTAGATCGGCTAGAAGAAGAAATTGCGCTTTTAGAAAACCGCATGACCGAGCCTGATTTTTGGGATGACAATCTGGCAGCGCAAAAGGTCTCTCAAGAACTCAACGAGCTCAAACAGACCTACGACACCTTTAACACCATGCAGGAACTCTCAGAAGAGAGTGAGCTAATGCTTGAGATGTTGGACGAGGATGAGAGCCTCATGCCAGAGCTTGAGGAGACGCTTGAAAAGCTTGAAAAGCTCATGACAAGTTATGAGATGACGCTTTTACTCTCTGAGCCTTATGACCACAATAATGCCATTTTAGAGATTCATCCGGGCTCTGGTGGGACAGAGGCTCAGGATTGGGGCGATATGCTGCTTCGCATGTACACCCGCTATGGCAATGCCAAAGGCTTTAAGGTTGAAGTGCTCGACTATCAAGCAGGAGATGAGGCTGGGATTAAGTCTGTGACTCTGTCTTTTGAAGGACCAAATGCCTATGGGCTTTTAAAATCAGAAATGGGTGTCCATCGTCTCGTGCGTATCTCACCATTTGACTCGGCTAAGCGCCGTCACACTTCTTTTACCTCTGTTGAGGTCATGCCAGAGCTTGACGATACTATCGAGGTTGAGATTCGTGATGATGACATCAAGATGGATACATTCCGTAGTGGTGGTGCCGGTGGGCAAAATGTCAATAAGGTGTCAACGGGTGTGCGCTTGACTCATATCCCAACAGGAATCGTTGTGGCTTCTACCGTTGATAGAACGCAGTATGGCAACCGTGACCGTGCTATGAAAATGCTCCAAGCCAAACTCTATCAACTCGAGCAGGAAAAGAAAGCACAAGAAGTCGATGCGCTAAAAGGAGACAAAAAAGAAATCACATGGGGCAGCCAAATTCGCTCTTATGTCTTTACCCCATACACCATGGTCAAAGACCACCGCACAGGCTATGAAGTCGCACAGGTGGACAAGGTCATGGATGGCGACATTGATGGCTTTATTGACGCTTATCTCAAATGGCGTATCAGCGAAGACTAAAAAATCTAGATAAAGGAAAACATATGGCTTTAATTGAAATGCGAGACGTGACCAAGAAATACCGTCGCGCCTCAACCGCTTTAAGAGGTATCAACCTCATGGTCAATCAAGGAGAGTTTGTCTATCTTGTTGGACCATCTGGGGCAGGTAAATCCAGTTTTATCAAACTCTTGTACCGTGAAGAAGAAGTAACGTCTGGACAGTTAAAGGTTGGCAATGTCGACCTCACCAAAATCAAACGTCGCAACATTCCAAAATTACGACGCAGCATTGGTGTAGTCTTTCAGGACTTTAAGTTGCTGCCGACAAAGACTGTTTATGAAAATGTTGCCTTTGCCATGCAGGTTATCGGAAGCAGAAGACGTGACATCAAAAAGCGTGTTCCTGAAGTGTTAGAGCTTGTCGGACTCAAGCACAAGCAGCGCTCTTTTCCAAATCAGCTCTCTGGTGGTGAGCAGCAGCGTGTGGCTATTGCCCGTGCTATCGTCAACAATCCTAAGCTCTTGATTGCCGATGAGCCGACGGGAAACCTTGACCCTGAAATCTCTATGGAGATTATGAAGGTGCTAGAGCGTATCAATCTTCAAGGGACAACAGTTATCATGGCAACGCACAACAGCCAAATCGTAAACCAACTGCGTCATCGTGTTGTGGCGATTGAGGATGGACGTATTGTCCGTGACGAAGAGAAAGGAGAATACGGTTACCATGATTAGATATTTCTTTAGCCCTTTGTGGCAATCCATCAAGAACTTAAAGCGTAACTTTTGGATGGCTTTTGCCTCTATCACGTCCATGTTTATTACGCTAACCTTGCTGGGTGTGGTTTCAGCGGTTCTTCTCAATGTCGAAAAAGTCACTTCAAACGCTGAGGATAAGGTGCAAATCAGTGTCTACCTCGATTATGACTCAACAGATGGTGCAAAAGAAGTCACTGACCTTGCCGGTCAAACCAGTGCAAATGCCAACTATCACAAGATTTATAACCAAATCAAGGCAATTGACGGTGTCAAGTCTATCACTTACTCAAGTAAGGACCAAGAGTTGAAAAAGCTGCAAAAGACATCGCCAGATACCTTTAAGTCACTTGAAGGTGACGCCAATCCGCTTCAAGATGTCTACTACATCAAGGTAAGTAAAGACAGCCAAGTCAAGTCCGTTGCCAAGGCGATTAAGAAAATCTCAGGCGTTGAGGATGTGACCTATGGTGGTTCTGAAGCTGATCAGATGATTAGTTTCTTGCGTGGCGTTCGTCTCTGGGGTATTATCGGTGTGATTGCCTTTATCATCATCGCTATCCTCCTTACATCAAACACCGTGCGCTTGACTATTCGTGCACGTAAGCGTGATATTGAAATCATGCGCTTGGTTGGTGCCAAGAACTCTTACATCCGTGGTCCATTCTTCTTTGAAGGGGCTTGGATTGGTGTCTTTGGTGCTATTTTACCAGCTATTATCTTGTATTTTGGTTATCAGTTTGTCTACAAAGACTTGGTATCAAACTACAAGGGCATGGTGCTCTACACACCACAAGAATTTTTACCATATGGTATCGGCGGGCTCTTTGCCTTTGGGATTATCATCGGAGCTTTTGCTTCAACCCTCTCTATGCGCCGTTATCTCAGAACATAAAAAGAATTCCACAGGTCTTATGACTTGTGGAATTTTTCTTAATTCGTGAGATGGAGCATTTTCTTTATGGCAGCTACTTGGAGTTCAGCGTAGGATTGAGGGTCGCTTTTAGCCATTTCTTCCTCTTCGGGTGAAGCTGCACTTTGGCTTTGTGTTTTGGCGATTTGTGCCAGTTGTTGTGCTTGTTTGGCGGTGAGTGCTAGCCATGTTTTTTCTGGCAATTCCACCGTGCTTTTTTGAGAGACAAGGCTGCCTCCTTCTCCGGCAAAGCCGTATAAAATCTCGTCAAGCTTTGAGTACCAAGCGTAGCGCTTGGTGTCAGTGACAAGTGTAGCTTTTGTGACGTCAGAAAAGGTGTAATTAGATGTCTTTTTTATAGCCTGTATAGGCTTTTTCATATTTGGGACAAAGTGTGTGCTGGCTTTTTTAGCTTCTTTATCAGAGCGGTAAACCAGTACTTTATTGTCTGATTTGGTGCCAAGTGGCTCGTAGATGAGAATACCATAAGGCAGGCTCGTCTCACCAGCTGTGTAGATAGGCTGGCGTGTGACCTCACTTTTAACAGTAAGCCCTGTGTGATTGATAAAGTGGTCTGTTAGGATATAAACAGAGCCAACAAAGGCTAAAAGCGACAAAATTCCCCAAATAGTGCGCCAAACAGGTGACTTAATCAGTGTCCAAGTCAAAAAGGTCAAAATCGTAGTCGTTGCAATAAGGGCAATAATCATTTGTTCGCCTCCTTTGTTTCTCTAATCTTTCCCTTACGGAGGAAAAGAGCGACGATAAATCCGATAACTGCAAAGGCAAAGCCAAGAGCAAAGGAAGCGTGGAAGCCGTCTAGGCTAGCGTCAATGACTTTTGCAGCGTAAGCGATAGGGTCTTGTGTCTTGAGACTAGCTGCGGGTTTGTTGTTTGTGATGACATTTTGAGTGACGCTAGAGAGCAGTGCCACAACGACCGCAGAAGCGATTTGTCTGACGGTGTTGTTAGCAGCAGTAGCATGCGAAGCTTCCTCAGCAGGCAAAGCTCCCATGGCACTTGCAGTTAGCGGCATTAGGATAAGGGCAATCCCAAACATACGAACAGCATACAAAAGCGTGATGAAGTGGTCAGCTGTTGACGCTGACAAGAAGATAAAGGGAACAGTCCCCACACCCAAGATGAAAAAGCCAACCAAAGCCATGCGCTTAGAGCCGACCTTATCATAGATAAACCCAGCGATAGGACTGACAATCCCAATCATCAAGGCACCAGGAAGCAGCGTTAGCCCAGAGTTTAGAGCTGATAAGCCGTGTACATCTTGGAGATAAAGCGGTAACATCATCTCAACCCCCATCATTGCCATCATAGATAGAGCGATAGAAATAGTCGTTACAGAAAACTCTTTGTTTTTAAAGATAGTAACGTTAAGAAAGGGCTCTTTCATATGCACCTGCCTGATGACAAAGAGAGCGATAATGATAATCCCGATAATGATAGGAGCAATCACATAAGCCCAATCGCCCCAGCCACGACTAGCGACATTGGTAAAGCCCCAAAGAAAGCTCCCGAATCCTAAAATAGACAGAATAAGAGATAAAATATCCAGTTTAATCGCTTCATTGTCAATAACATCTTTGATGAGAAAAGGTGATAAAATCAAGGAAACGATTAAAATGATAAGCGGAAGGATAAAGATTGCTCGCCACATGAGATGGGTGTGTCCGACGACAAAGTCTTCTTTTAAAATCCAACCCGCTAGCGTTGGTCCAACAGCAGGTGCTAGTCCTACAACCAGACCATTTAACCCCATGGCAGTTCCTAGCTGCTCTTTGGGAAAGACATTGGTCATCACAACCTGCATAAGTGGCATGGTAATCCCGACAGCACAGGCTTGGATGATACGTCCTAACAAAAAAATCGTCCAGCTAGACGTAGGGGCTAATGTAGTCATCAAAAGCCCGATAATAAGAAGCGAATAAGCCCAGATATAGAGCCACTTGGTCGAAAAGCGTGTGGCTAAAAAGGCAGAAACAGGAATCATAATCCCATTTGCTAGCAAGAACCAGGTTGTTGCCTCTTGAGCGGTCGCCATACTGATATGAAAACTTTTCATCAAAGTCGGTATGGCAGTTCCTAAGGTCGTTTGATTGAGCACCCCAGCAAAAGTCGCCACTAATAGAAGCAAAATCATCAGTGTACGGCTGTAGGGCTTGCCATGAATATCATAGGTGGTTTTTGAGTTCATTGTGTCTCCTATTCTAATGATAATCATAAAAACAAAAAATGAGTTTTTGATGGTTTATAACCACACATATTTTATGATTATTTATGACGTTTGTCAATAATTTAACGAAATGAGAACACTAAAAAAGCCGAGCAAACTCGGCTGAAGATTAGTCTGCAAAGAAAGGATTGAAGTGTTTTTCGTGTCCGATAGTGGTGTCAAAACCGTGCCCAGGGTAGACCGTGTAGTGGTTTGGCAGCGTAAAGAGCTGTGTTTTGATACTCTCAAGAAGCAGCTCACGATTTCCCGTCGGCAAATCATAGCGTCCTATAGACTCTCTAAAAAGCGCATCGCCAGACAGGACTAGCTCTTCTCTTTCAAAGACAAAGGACACACCACCAATCGAATGTCCAGGTGTCTCACGCACTTCAAAGGTAAAACCACCTAGCTGGTAAGTTTTGCCAATCTCAAAAAAGTAATCCGCAGGCTTGATGACAACGTCAATCATATCATCATGACGAGGCATCCCAGAGAGATTGTCCACTGGAGAGCCTAGCCAACTTGCCTCTTTTTCAGAGACATAGACAGGAGGATTGTCAAAGTCCCTGCGCACCAAGTCGATACTCATGATGTGGTCGTAGTGCGTGTGGGTCAGTAAAATGACAGCAATCGGCTTTCCGATAGTGACAAGTGTTTCATAGATACTAGCGTAATCACTTCCTGGGTCAACCAAAAGGACGTGACTATCATTGATAAGGTAGTAAGTGTTTTCACGTGCAATAGCGTTTAATGTTCTTTTTATTTCCATACCCATAGTCTACCAAAAAAAGCGCAAAAGTGCTTCATTTTAGAGACGAGATTATCCATAATGACAAAAGCATGCTATAATGGAGGTATTATGTACGAGAATGCAAAACGAAAATACGCTGTCGTTGACTTGGAGGCTACCTCAGCCGGAAGCAACGCAGCCATCATACAAGTCGGCATTGTCATCATTGAAAACGACGAGATTGTAAAGACCTACTCTACAGATGTCAATCCGCACCAAGCTTTAGAGGACAATATCATTCAACTGACAGGAATCACTGATGAGCAGTTGGAAACAGCGCCTGATTTTTCACAAGTGGCTAGAGAGATTTTTGAGCTGATTGAGGACTGTGTTTTTGTAGCGCACAATGTTAAGTTTGACGCCAATCTTTTAGCAGAGCAGTTGTTTTTTGAGGGCTATGAACTGCGTACACCTCGTGTGGATACGGTAGAGCTGTCACAGGTTTTTTACCCTAGCCTTGAAAAATATGGTCTTGGCTACTTGGCAGAAGTGCTGGATCTTGATTTGTCGCAGGCGCACACGGCTATATCTGACGCTTATGCGACAGCGCAGCTCTTTTTACAGCTAAAGGCAAAGATTGAGAGCTTGCCAAAAGAACTGCTAGAGAGTATGCTTCCTTTTGCGGATGCTCTTTTATTTGAGAGTAGGATGCTAGTTGATGACGCTTACAGAACAGCAAAACCGTTGGTTAGTTCTGATTATCATCTTAGTCATGGTTTGATTTTACGCCGTGAACAGGAAGTTGGAGCAGAAAAGCAGTTATCGCAACAGTTTGAGATTAACAGACATCTCTTAGGGCTAGAGGAGCGCAAACAGCAAGAAATCTTTGCACAGGAAGTATCAGCTGCCTTCGATCAAGCTACTCCCACCTTTATCGAAGCGCAAGCAGGTCTAGGAAAGACCTACGGTTATCTTTTGCCCCTACTAGCTAAAAAAGAGCTTGAGCAGCTTATCATTTGTGTGCCGACAAAGATTTTACAAGACCAGATGATGGCACAAGAAATCAAAGCCATCCAGCGTGTGTTTGGTGTAGAGGCTTGCAGTCTAAAGGGACCAGGTAATTACATCAAACTGGATGCGTTTTACCATAGCTTGAGGACTCAGACTGATAATGCTCTTGTCAATCGCTTTAAAATGCAACTTTTGGTTTGGCTCATGGAGACCGAGACTGGCGACCTTGATGAAATCAAGCAAAAACGCCGTTTTGAGAGCTATTTTGATAGCTTAAAGCACGATGGCAATCTGACTGCCGACTCTTTGTTTCAGGATATAGACTTTTGGCAACGTCGTTATGACAAGGCGAAAATCTCTAAACTGCTTGTGACCAATCACGCTTACTTTCTAGAGCGTGTGCAGGATGACAAGGCTTTTGCAAAGGGCAAGTGTATCGTGTTTGATGAAGCGCAGCGTTTAGTTTTAGCGTTGGATACTTTTTCACGTCAGCAGCTAGAAGTTAAGGACATCTTGCAAGATCTTCAAAAAACGCTGACTGAAACAGAGCAGCTACTTGATAGGCGTCTTCTTGAGGAGATTAGCTTTGAGCTCAATCGCTTGGTTGAGCAAGCTTACGACAAACACCGCTATAAAGGCATTAAACAGCTTGAACAGGACGATTTAGCCCTGTTAAGGCAGGCGCTGTCGGAGCTGTCTCTAGCTTGTGTAAGACCGCTTCAAGAGCTGTTATTGTCGCATTATAGCGACTTTTGGCTTAGCACCACCTACGACGCAGAAAGTGACAAACGTCATATCTTTTTAAACGCTGGCAATAAAGACTTGCTGGACTTTAAGCAGTTACTGCCTGACACGCAGAAGCTCTACTTTATCTCAGCGACTCTTGAGATTAGCGACAAGGTCAATCTCGCTGATTTGTTAGGCTTTGAGATAGGGACATTTATCACTCTTCCCCGACAAAAAGAAAACCAGCAACGTCTGTTTGTGGACAGCAGCATGCCCATGCCATCTGATATTAGCGAACATCAGTATGCCCTTGAGATTGCTAAAAGAATTGAGCAGCTCACGAGTCTCAATCAGCCTGTTCTAGTTTTATTTACCAGTAAGCAGATGATGTTTTTGGTTTCGGATTATTTGGACACTTGGTCCATCAAACACCTCACTCAAATCAAAAACGGCACACCTTACCAGCTTAAAAAGCGCTTTGATAGAGGTGATAGCACTGTTCTTCTTGGGACCGGTGCTTTCTGGGAAGGAGTTGACTTTGTGCAGGCGGACCGCATGATTGAGCTAGTTACCCGCATGCCCTTTGACAATCCAAAAGACCCCTTAGCCAAAAAATTAGATGCGCACTTAAAAGCGCAAGGCAAACAGCCTTTTTGGGATTATTTTTTGCCTTTAGCAGTTTTAAAATTAAAACAAGCCATCGGCAGAACTCAGAGACGACCTCAGCAAAAATCTGCAGTTGTCATCCTAGATAGTCGCATTCTACATCGCAGCTACGGACCTCTTGTTTACAAAGCTTTAGAAGAAGATTTTCATATTTCTTCGCAAAATTTTGCTAACTCTTTAACAGAGATTTCAGAATTTCTGCTATAATAGAAGAGAATAAAAATGAGGTGAATTATGTCATATCAACAATTATTAGAACGTTTTTTGACCTATGTCAAAGTAAACACACGTAGTAATCCAGAGAGTAAGACAACCCCAACCACACAAAGCCAAGTAGACTTTGCCCTCAATGTCCTAAAGCCAGAAATGGAAGCTTTTGGGCTAGTGGATGTGCATTATTTGCGTGAAAATGGTTATTTGGTAGGGACGCTACCAGCAACTAGCACCGAATTGACCCGCAAAATCGGCTTTATCGCCCACATGGATACCGCTGACTTCAACGCAGAAGGTGTCAATCCACAGGTTATTGACTATACAGGTGGCGACATCGCTCTAGGCGATTCAGGTTTTGTTCTTAGCCCTACTGATTTTCCAGCGCTTGATGGTTATGTCGGACAAACGCTTGTGACAACTGATGGGACAACGCTTTTAGGAGCTGACGACAAGGCAGGGATTGCTGAGATTATGACAGCTATGGCTTACCTAGCTGAGCATCCTGAGATTCCGCACGGTGAGATTCGTGTCGGCTTTGGTCCAGATGAGGAGATTGGTGTTGGAGCAGACAAGTTTGATGTTGAAGACTTTGACGTCGACTTTGCCTACACAGTAGATGGTGGTCCTCTTGGTGAGTTGCAGTATGAGACTTTCAGTGCTGCAGGGCTTGAGCTGACTTTCCTAGGGCGCAATGTCCACCCAGGAACAGCTAAAAACCAAATGGTCAATGCTTTACAGTTAGCCATTGATTTCCACAATCAATTGCCAGAAGCTGACCGTCCAGAGCTAACAGACGGCTACCAAGGATTTTTCCACTTATCTTCATTAGAAGGAACTGTCGAAGAAGCAAGAAGCGCCTATATCATCCGTGATTTTGAGGACGAGGACTTCAAAAAACGTAAAGAGTTGGTTGAGACCATTGCTAATAAGATGAATGCGAACTTTGATACAGAGCGTGTCAAAGTCAACCTCTACGACCAATACTACAACATGAAAAAAGTCATCGAAAAAGACATGACACCTATCACCATCGCTGAAAAAGTCATGAAAGATTTGAACATCAAACCAATCATCGAGCCGATTCGTGGTGGAACAGATGGCTCTAAAATTTCCTTTATGGGAATTCCAACACCAAACTTATTTGCAGGTGGTGAAAACATGCACGGACGCTATGAGTTTGTCAGTCTTGAAACCATGCAAAAAGCAGTTGATGTGATTATCGGTATTGTCCAAGAACCATAGGACTAAAGGAGAGCTACATGATAAAACTCTTAGGAAAGGAAAGGTACCATTGGCAACCTGAGTTGTCTTGGTTGATTATCTATTGGTCTATCGCCTTTATTCCCATCTTTCTGGGAGCCGCTTTGATTTTTGAAAATCTCACAGTCTCAAAGCAAGTCTTGATTTTATTTGCCATTTTTATCGTTTTGATTGGCGCAGGTTTTCACCGCTACTTTGTCATTGAAAACGGTCAGCTAGGAATTGTTTCTTTAAATATCTTTAGCAAATCTCACATTCCACTAGAAGACATCACCAAAGTGGAAGTGACCAAGTCAACTGTGACACTTTATGTCAAAAATCAAAACAAGCGCACTTTTTACATGCGCAAGTGGCCTAAAAAATACTTCATTGATGCGCTGGTGGTTGACCCAGCCTTTCAAGGCGAGGTTGTACTAGTGGATAATCTCATCAAACTAGACTATTTTAAGATTTATGAAAATGAGAAAAAAGCTCTTACAAAATCGTAAGAGCCTTGGTTGGGCAGGACTTGACAGCAGTGATTGTATCGCTGTCATCTGGTGTGATAGGGCATTCTTTAGCGTCTGTATTTGCTAAAACAACGATTCCCTCGTCATCATAGTCAAATAAAGCTGAATACGTTTGGCAAAGCCCGCAAGCAATACATTTTTCTGGAATAATTCTCACTTTCATACTACTATTGTAATATGATTTTACCAATTTAACAAGGGGGATAACATGGCTAAGGAACCATGGGAAGAAAAAATCGTTGAAACCAGAGAAGGAGCACGCTCAAAGCGCAACACCATTAGCACGTCTTGGATTACAGGTATTTTAAGCGTCTTCTTTATCATTATCGTTGCTATTTTGTTCGTTGTCTTTTACACTTCAAACCGAGGTGGCAATAAAGCAAGCGAAACAGCTGGCTTTGCTAGCTCGTCATCATCTGTTGTGAAAAGTTCTAGCCAAGCGTCTTCTACTACGCAAGAAAGCACTGCAAGTAGTGAGAGCACAACGAGCGAAAGCACTACTGAGAGCTCATCAAGTACAGAAGAGTCTTCGTCAACCCAAGGTAGCGGTGAGACTATTACCGTCCTTGCTGGTGAAGGGGCAGCCTCTATCGCTGCTCGTGCAGGTATCTCTGTCTCTAAACTGCAAGAGCTCAATCCTGATCACATGACACTTGGTTACTGGTACGCAAACCCAGGTGATCAAGTCTACATTAACTAGAGAGGTCTTTATGAAATCCATTTGTATTGCCATTGACGGTCCTGCTTCTAGTGGTAAGAGTACAGTAGCCAAGATTATCGCTAAAAATCTTGGCTATACTTACCTAGACACTGGGGCTATGTATCGCTCGGCAACTTATTTAGCCTTAAAAGAGCAACTGACGGAAAAGGATGTTGACGCTATTTTAGACTTGTTAGCTAAGCATCCGATTTCTTTTGGACGCCAAGAAGATGGCACGCAATCTGTCTTTGTCGGTGATAAGGATGTGACACTTGCCATTCGCCAAAACGATGTGACTAATAACGTCTCATGGGTAGCTGCCATCCCAGAAGTGCGCACGGAGCTTGTCAATCAACAGCGCCGTATCGCTGAAAAAGGCGCTATTATCATGGATGGTCGTGACATCGGCACAGTCGTTTTACCAAATGCGGAACTCAAGATTTTTCTGATTGCCTCAGTCGATGAAAGGGCAGAGCGTAGGTATAAGGAAAATCTAGAAAAAGGAATCGAGACCAATCTTGAACGCTTAAAAGAAGAAATTGCGGCGCGTGACTACAAAGACAGCCACCGTAAGGTCTCTCCGCTAAAAGCAGCTGATGACGCCATCACATTTGACACTAGCGGTATCCCAATCGAAGACGTTGTGCAATTTATTCAAGAAAAAGCACAAAAAAAGATTGACAGCCTTTCTTAGTCATGCTATAATGCTAATAATGAGAAAAGCAGAAGTGAGAGCTTCTCGCCTTGCGACTAACGTTGTCTGGCTCTACAAGTCAAGTTTCAGTCATGAAATATAACTCGTAGTGCGGATTTGTGTTAGCAAGTCCGCTTTCGTTTTTCTCTAAAAATATGAAGAGGTGAAGATCATAGCTAAAAAAGATCTATTCATTAACGATGAAATTCGCGTTCGTGAAGTTCGTCTAGTTGGTCTTGATGGTGAACAGCTAGGTATCAAACCATTGTCAGAAGCACAAGCTATCGCTGATGATGCTAATGTCGATTTGGTACTTATCCAACCGCAAGCTACGCCACCTGTTGCGAAAATTATGGACTATGGAAAGTTCAAATTTGAGTATCAAAAGAAACGTAAAGAACAACGCAAAAAACAAAGCGTTGTGACGGTTAAGGAAATTCGTCTCAGTCCTGTTATTGATAAAGGTGACTTTGAGACAAAACTCCGTAACGGTCGTAAGTTCCTTCAAAAAGGAAACAAAGTTAAAGTTTCAATACGTTTTAGAGGACGTATGATTACTCACAAAGATATTGGAGCAAAAGTGTTGGCGGACTTTGCTGAAGCAACGCAAGATATTGCGATTATTGAGCAAAGAGCTAAGATGGATGGACGTCAAATGTTCATGCAACTTGCACCAATTCCAGACAAAAAGTAATTGTCACTTACTATTATTAAGAGGAGAAATTTATCATGCCAAAACAAAAAACACACCGCGCATCAGCAAAACGTTTTAAACGTACAGGTTCTGGTGGTTTGAAACGCTTCCGTGCTTACACTTCACACCGTTTCCACGGAAAAACTAAAAAACAACGTCGTCACCTTCGTAAAGCTTCTATGGTAAGCTCAGGAGACTTCAAACGTATCAAATCAATGCTTACTCGCATGAAATAAGCAACTCATTTACTAAATTAAGATTTTCGGAGGATATATAAATGGCTCGTGTTAAAGGTGGCGTTGTATCACGCAAACGTCGTAAACGTGTTTTAAAATTAGCTAAAGGTTACTATGGTGCAAAACACATCTTGTTCCGTACTGCAAAAGAACAAGTAATGAACTCTTACTACTATGCATACCGTGACCGTCGTCAGAAAAAACGTGACTTCCGCAAATTGTGGATCACACGTATCAATGCGGCAGCTCGTATGAATGGTTTGTCATACTCACAATTGATGCACGGTTTGAAATTAGCTGAAATCGAAGTAAACCGTAAAATGCTTGCTGACTTGGCAGTAAACGATGCAGCAGCATTTACAGCTCTTGCTGACGCAGCTAAAGCAAAACTTGGTAAATAATACCTTGAAACCTGAGAAATTCTCAGGTTTTTTTGTGACTTCTTTTCTGTTTTTTTCTAGGATTGTACTTTGGCTTTATGCTCTCTCATGCTATAATGATAGTAGCGAAAGGAGATACGATGAAATACAAATGGACAACAGCCATCTCGCTTGCTAGTCTCTCAGCAATTTTGATTGTTGGAGCAGCATCAGATGTGGTCAATTCTTCACAGAAACAGACATCAAAAGAGACTGTCAAAACAGCTCGAGTCGTTGCAAATGGAGACATTCTCATTCACAATGTCCTCTACGCTAGTGCACAAAAAGCGGACGGAAGCTATGATTTTAATCCTTATTTTAAGTATGTTAAGGACTGGATTTCGGAAGCTGATTTGGCTATCGGTGACTATGAGGGGACGATTAGTGATGATTACGCTCTAGCTGGCTATCCGCTGTTCAATGCGCCAAAGAGCATTGCGCAAGCTATCAAGGATACAGGCTATGATGTGGTTGACTTGGCGCACAATCATATCCTAGACTCTGGGCTTGCTGGGGCGCTCAATACCAAGTCTATTTTTAATAATCTTGGCATAGATACTGTCGGCGTCTACTCAAAGAATCGCCAAAAAGAGGATATCTTAATCAAAGAAGTCAATGGCATTAAGATTGCGATTTTGGGTTATTCTTATGGCTATAATGGGCTAGAAGAAAGCCTCAGCACTGATGACTATGAAAAACATCTGTCTGACCTTGATGAAAAGAAAATGAAAAAAGAAATCCAGAAAGCTGAAAAAGAAGCAGATGTCACGATTGTCATGCCGCAGATGGGTGTTGAGTACCAATTGACGCCAACAGATGAGCAGGTTACTTTGTATCATGAGATGATTGACTGGGGAGCTGATGTGGTCTTTGGTGGACATCCGCATGTGGTCGAGCCTGCTGAGACGCTGACAAAGGACGGCGAGAAGAAGTTCATCATTTACTCTATGGGCAATTTCTTGTCCAACCAGCGTATCGAGACCATGGATGGGGTTGAAAATGCTAAGTGGACTGAGCGAGGGCTCTTGATGGATGTGACCTTCAAGAAAAAAGGAAAGAAAACAACCATTCAAACGGTAAAAGCACACCCAACACTTGTCTGGGCTTGGAGTAAGGGTACTTATGGTAGTGAAGGTTATGAACTTTATAATTACCGCACACTTATCCTAGAGGACTTTATCGAGGGTGGCAAATACCGTGATGAGTTGGATGCAGCAATGAAAGAAAGAGTAGATACAGCCTACAAAGAAATGGTAGAGCATGTTAATCTCAAATGGTGATATGGAAAAACGACCTGTTAGACTATTGTCAAAAGAATACAAAAAAGTCAAAAAACTTTATGAAAGTGCCTTTCCAGCTTATGAGCGCCTGCCTTATTTGCCTTTGGTGTTATTAGCTACACGGAAAAACACGCATTTTGACGCTTACTATGATGGCGACACTTTCTGTGGCTTTACTTATAGTGTCATGTCCAAAGAAGCAGTTTACATCTTATTTTTAGCGGTGAATGATGTTCATAGAGGAAAAGGCTATGGCAGTGCTATTTTGGAGGATTTCAAGGAGCGAGCAGGTCAGCGGGCGCTTGTTTTGACCATTGAGCCTTTAGAGAGCGACGCTAAAAACTATGATGAGCGCTTGAAGCGCCTGACTTTTTATGAGCGTAATGGCTTTAAAGCAACGCCCTATACTTATCACGAGGGCAAAGAATATTACACGGTTTTAGCGACACATGACCACCTTG
This sequence comes from Streptococcus hyointestinalis, assembly GCF_900459405.1. NCBI lineage: Bacteria > Bacillati > Bacillota > Bacilli > Lactobacillales > Streptococcaceae > Streptococcus > Streptococcus hyointestinalis. The sequence goes on along the minus strand of NZ_UHFN01000007.1, from coordinate 1,492,946 downwards.
ATGAAAAGGAATTAGAGACCTTGTTTAAGCGGGCTATTTGCTATATGGTGCCTGTCAAATTGACAAAATAAAGATTTTTCTGACAAATCAAATATTTGTGGTATAATAGATAGTAATAAGTCAAAAAGAGGTGGTGCCATGAGAGAGGACATTAAGATAAACGACCGAGCACTGGCTATTAGTGACCAGTTGGTAGACAAATTACAAACCGTTTATGATCCCGAGATTGAACTTGATATTTATAATTTGGGATTGGTTTATGAGATTAACTTAGACGAGACAGGGCATTGCCATGTGGTGATTACATTTACTGAGGCAGGCTGTAGCTGTGTAGATACCTTGCCAGCAGATATTGTTACAGCGCTAAATAGTATTGATGCTATTACTTCTGTGTCGGTAGAGGTCGTCTGGACGCCTGTCTGGAAGATGACACGTATCAGTCGTCTAGGTCGTATCACACTAGGTATCAGTCCAAAGTAAGGACATATGAAAGGGGAAAAAATGACAGAAGAAACAAAAGATTTTCGTATCAGAAGCCATGTCTATGATGGGATGGTGCGCTCACCAAACCGTGCGATGCTACGAGCAACAGGTATGCAGGATGACAATTTCGAAAAGCCAATCGTAGGGGTTATCTCGACTTGGGCTGAAAATACACCGTGTAACATTCACCTACATGACTTTGGAAAATTAGCCAAAGAAGGTGTCAAATCGGAAGGGGCTTGGCCAGTTCAGTTTGGTACCATCACCGTTGCGGATGGTATCGCTATGGGGACACCAGGTATGCGTTTTTCGCTTCCGTCTCGTGACATTATCGCAGACTCTATTGAGGCAGCTATCAGCGGACACAACTGTGACGCCTTGGTTGCTATCGGTGGTTGTGACAAGAACATGCCGGGTTCTATGATTGCTATTGCAAACACTGGCATTCCAGCTATCTTTGTTTATGGTGGTACTATTGCACCGGGAAATCTTGACGGCAAAGACATCGACCTTGTTTCTGTCTTTGAGGGAGTTGGTCAATGGAACCACGGTGATTTGAGTGCTGAAGAAGTTCGTCGCATTGAGTGCAACGCTTGCCCAGGCCCTGGTGGTTGTGGAGGTATGTACACAGCTAACACCATGGCGTCTGCTATCGAAGCCATGGGAATGAGTCTACCAGGTTCATCCTCTCACCCAGCAGAATCCGCTGAGAAGAAAAAAGACGTTGAAGAAGCAGGACGTGCTGTTGTCAAATTGCTTGAGATGGGTATCACGCCTAAAGACATCATGACACGCAAAGCGTTTGAAAATGCCATCACCGTTGTCATGGCACTTGGTGGCTCTACAAATGCTATTTTGCACCTTTTAGCTATTGCTCACGCTGCAAATGTGGAGTTGACTTTGGATGACTTCAATGATTTTCAAGCCCGTGTGCCTCACTTAGCTGACCTTAAACCTAGTGGTCAGTATGTCTTCCAAGACTTGTACAATGTCGGTGGTGTGCAAGCCGTTATGAAATACCTCTATCAAAACGGCTATTTGCACGGTGATTGCTTGACATGTACTGGTAAGACTTTGGCAGAAAATCTAGCAGACGCACCAGACCTCAAGGAAGGTCAAAAAGTCATCATGCCGCTTGATAAGCCAAAACGTGAGGATGGACCACTTATCATCCTTCGTGGTAATCTTGCACCTGACGGCGCTGTTGCCAAGGTATCCGGGGTTAAAGTCCGCAGACACGAAGGTCCAGCAAAAGTCTTTAACAGCGAAGAAGACGCTGTGAATGCCGTGCTGGCTGACGAGGTTGTTGATGGAGACGTTGTTGTTGTGCGTTATGTGGGACCAAAAGGTGGTCCAGGTATGCCAGAGATGCTCTCGCTTTCTTCTATCCTTGTCGGTAAAGGACAAGGTGAGTCTGTCTGTCTTTTGACGGATGGTCGCTTCTCAGGTGGTACTTATGGTTTGGTTGTCGGACACATCGCACCAGAGGCTCAAGATGGCGGTCCAATTGCTTATCTACGTGATGGAGACATTGTCATTGTCGACCAAGATACTAAAGAAATCACCATGAAAGTCTCTGAAGAAGAGCTGGCTAAACGCCAAGCAGAAACCGAATTGCCACCACTTTATTCACGTGGTGTCCTCGGGAAATACGCTCACATCGTCTCAAGCTCCGCAAAAGGTGCTATTACAGACTTCTGGCGTAAAGAGAACGACTAATCTAAAAAATACCTGCCCTTGCGGTAGGTATTTTTTCACATAGAAGGACTATTTTTCTTTGACAGCAAAGTAGATACCACTAGGACTAGCAAAGTTAAAAGACACAAAAGGAGTAGAAGTAATCGGACTGATGTTATCAGTTAAGCCTGAAATACGCTCATGCAGTTCTGTAATCTCCTCTGTCTCAAACAAGACACTAGGCTGAAAGTCAGCGACTTCAGGCGATATTTGCTTGATGAAGGCTTTATCGTAAACCTTAAAAGTCAAAGTGCTATCTGCATGTGGCTTCATGTCAAAAGTATCATAATCCATAATGGTCTCTTTAGACAAAATCTCAAAACCAGCAGTTTTCCAAAAGTCATACTCTGCTTGGACATTCTCGACATAAAGCATTAGGGTAGCATTTTCTGTAAACATCTTATTCTCCTTGTTTTTACAATGATTTGCTTTTATAGTATGATAGAAGCTAAAAGCTGTCAAACGGTAAATTCTCAAAGTAAGTTCTAGTTCCCGTCCTTCCAGAAGTTACTCTGAGAAAACTGCATAAAATCAACAGAATTTAGTCTCAGACTAAATTCTTTTTTGACTAAAAATGCTGATAATAGTGAGTTTTAGGCCTGAAAATATTGAAAAAAGGGTACACTAAAGTTACTGGCTCTGAGACGTCTCAAAGTAAGTTCTAGTCATCTGGAATTTAGGACGGGACAAGTTCCTTTCTATTTTGAAATTATTTTCTGATAAAAACTAGCGATTATTTATCTAATAATCGAGGTGATTGGATGACGTTTTCAGGGTCAATTTTAGAGATACCGAGAAGTGTTGCCACTTCCTCACCGTAGGTAAAGGTAAAGAGTTCATAGGCTGATTTTCCGTTGAAAGAAGCTCGTTTGACGCTGTTGACATGTGAACAAACTAGGTTGATGTCATCCTGTGTCAAGTTATCGAAGCTAGTTCCTTTAGGGAGAATATCTCTGATAAGCGTGTGATTTTTCTCAATTCTCCCCTTCTGGTCAGAACGATTTGGGTCACAGAAGAAGAGTTTAGATTCTCCACGAACATCCATTTCGATATCGTCTACTCTAGCGAATTCACCGCCATTATCGGTCAGAATGACAGGGAATAGTTCGCAGAAGCTCATCTCTTTCTGGTGTAGGTCATTCTTGATAGCGTAGAGGTGTTTAGCGACCTCATTAGCTGTTTTATTATCCAGTAACCGAGCGAAAATAAAGTTGCAGTAGGAGAGGTTAAAAGTGAGAAGTACCTTTCCTCCAATCCTTCCAGTAACGGTGTCCATTTCCAGCCAGTAGCTGATATCATTCTTAGTAAGAAAGCCTTGGAAGTCCTCGTAAGACCGTCCTTCTCTAGCAGTTTTAGGAATGGGTTGGAGATTTCTGGTTCTCCGCTTTCTGAATTTCACGACACGGGGGAAATCAATAGGCTTTGTGGACAGATAGCCCTTTTCAAGGTATCTGTAGATAGAAGCTCTGGATGCCGAAAGTTCATTTGAGGCGATGATGTGGTTGAGGTGTTGTCCTTTTTTGATGGCAGAAGAGACAATCTCGTCCATGCGATAGAATTCTTCCTTGTTTAGGGCAACACCTGTTCTCGAATCTGAGAGCTTAGCTTCATAATCCAGCTGAGCTCTTTTTGCGTAGTAGAACTGTTTCTGGTATCCACAATTGCTTCTCTTTTTCGGACAGGCATTACAAACGTAAGGAGCCTTTTTGAGTAGAGGGCAGGCCTCACAATTGGATGTCACAGAATTTTCTTTAACCACTCGATTTCTGCGAACTTCTTTTGAGATTGTGGACGGGTCTTTTCCTAGCTTAGTAGCGATAGCTGAGAAGGTTTTTAGCTGTTCGATTCCTATTTGAATATCGTTGCGATCAGAGAGAGTTAAGTGTTTGTTTTTCATTGTCAGTTACCAACTTGTCCCATAGTAAGTTCTACCTTATTTTTTGTCTCAGTCTAATTTCCAGTTTTTAAGACAGACTAGAACTTACTTTGAGAATTTTGGAAAGCTGTCAAACAAAGTGTTTTTAGACATTTTCTCTTGTCAAAGCTAGAAAAATATAGTATACTTGAGAAGTTGACTAATGCACATCCTGTGCAACCGCACGACCACTGTATCTAAGTAGCTAAGGCTCACAGTGCTAGGCGAGTCTTCACTAAAATTTTTATAGGAGGTGCATCATGAGCACATACGCAATCATCAAAACTGGTGGTAAACAAGTTAAAGTTGAAGTAGGTCAAGCGATCTACGTTGAAAAACTTGATGTTGAAGCAGGAGCAGAGGTTACATTTGACCAAGTCGTTCTTGTTGGTGGTGAAACAACTAAAGTTGGTACTCCAATCGTTGAGGGTGCTAGCGTTGTTGGTACTGTTGAAAAACAAGGCAAACAAAAGAAAGTTGTTACTTACAAATACAAACCTAAAAAAGGTAGTCACCGTAAACAAGGACATCGTCAACCTTATACAAAAGTTGTTATCAACGCTATCAACGCTTAATAACAATGATTCAAGCAATATTTACAAAGGATGCTTCTGGCTGGTCTGAGATGACTATCACAGGACATGCTGGTAGTGGTGAGTATGGCTTTGATGTGATATGTGCCTCGGTATCTATGTTAGCTCTTAACTTTGCCAACTCTGTAGAAGCAATGACACAGAAGATGCCGCAGGTGGAAATGGTAGACGATGGTGGTTATTTGGTTATTCAAAAACCACATAACCTGACAAAAGCAGATGATACGGTGTGGCAGACGCTTTTTGAATCAGTGGTGATTGGACTTGAAAATCTCGCTGAAAATGAAAGCGACTATGTGGCGACACCTGTCATTCGACAATGTTCAACGAAAGGAAAAACTCATGATTAAACTTAATCTTTCAAACTTACAATACTTCGCCCACAAAAAAGGTGGAGGTTCAACATCTAACGGACGTGACTCTGAAAGCAAACGTCTTGGTGCTAAAGCAGCAGACGGTCAAACTGTAACAGGCGGTTCTATCCTTTACCGTCAACGTGGTACACACATCTACCCAGGTGTAAACGTTGGTCGTGGTGGAGATGACACACTTTTTGCTAAAGTTGAAGGTGTTGTTCGTTTCGAACGTAAAGGACGCGATAAAAAACAAGTTTCAGTTTACCCAATCGCAAAATAATCAAAAAGGACTTCCTTGTGGAAGTCTTTTTTATTCACTCTTATCACTGAAAAAGAAGGGCGGGGTATACTGAGAAAGAATGTCAAAGCAGGCTTTGGCTTTTTCATGATCTTCGCAGATGATGAGACAAGTATCATCCCCACAAACAGTCCCTACAATTTCTGCGATCTCAATAGAATCAAGGATAGAACCAAAAGACTGGGCAAGACCAGGGAGGGTTTTTAGGATGATTTGATTTTGAACGACTTGCAGCATGACCAGGGCATCCTCCATGTAGAGGCGCAAGCGGTTTTCCCAGTGTGATTGGGAGACGCTCAAAATCTCATAATGAGGAGTGCCGTTATTATTGACTTTAACCAGATTAAGCTCTTTCATGTCACGAGAAAGTGTGGCTTGCGTCACATGAACGCCGTTGTCACTGAGCTTTTCTTGTAGTTCTTGTTGGGTATGGATGGTGTTTTCACTAATAACAAGTCGAATGAGTTGTTGTCGGGATTCTTTTCTATTCATAGAATTTTCTCTTTTTTCTTTAGTATAACAAAAAAACGTCTAAAAAGTAAAAAAGCGCTTTTTTTATGACTAGAAAATGGATAGATTTTTGATAAAAGCGCTTTTTTTTGATAAGATAAAGGCATGATAACGAAAGAGAATTACCGCTTTTTACGGAATTTAGATGATTTTAGGCTTCTGCCTATTGATCAGTTTGATGAGCTGGCTTTGCATATCAAAAAACGAAAAGCACCCAAAGAGCACATTCTCTTTTTTGAGGGGGATGTCAGGGATAAGCTGTATATCGTCGTTTCAGGTTATGTGCGTATCGAGCATAGCGATACTTTGGGGACCTTTACCTATACGGACTTTATCACGTCGCACAATATCTTTCCTTATGAGGGGCTTTTTGAGGATGAGGTTTACCGCTTTTCAGCGCAAGCCATGACGGATGTCGAGTATTTTTGTGTGCCAACAAAGCTCTTTGAGGAGTTTTCAGCGACGAGTGTCTACCAGATGAAGCATCTCTATGTCGGGCTTTCTAGGCTCTTGCGTCTGCATGAGTTGCGTGTGCGCAATGTCGTGACCTCAAGTGCTAGCATGCGAGTGGAGCAGAGCCTTGCTTTTTTGCTCAAGGAGCTAGGTGAGGTGGACTCGCATTTGCCTATTGCTTTGACAACCAGCGATGTTGCGGCGATTAGTGGGACGACACGAGAGACGGTTAGCCGTGTTTTTCGGGATTTGAAAAAGAAGAACTTGATTGCTATTGACCACAAGTATATCGTCTTTTTGGACCCCGTGTTGTAAAATGAAGTGCAACAAAAAAGACATGCTCGTCTGATATACTAGAATTCCCCAACTCAGTATAGAAAGCAGATGAACATGTCCACTAATCATTCTACCAAAAAATCGTTATACTCACACCTTTCAGCCTCTGAACGCGGAGAAATCAGCGCCTATCTCAAGATGGGCAAGCCCCCCTCTGAGATTGCTCGTCTGCTTGGGCGTCATCGCTCAACCATCAGTCGGGAAATCAAACGAGGAAGTGTTTCTCAGGTTCAAGATAAGAACGGGAAACGAATCTACTCAACGGTTTACTTTCCAGATAGTGGTCAACGTGTTTATGAAATCAATCGTCGAAAAAGTGCCTATCATAAACTATCATACTGCTCCCAGACATTCTTCAAGGAACTTGAGAAAGCCCTGAAAACGAAACCTCGCTGTCACAGTGTCGATAGCTTTGTTCAAACTTACCGAGAAAAACATCCACTGGAAGTTATCCCTTCCACCAAGACAGTGTATCGTTACATCAAAGACGGACTGTTGAGGGTTAAACCGATTGATTTACCTAAGATGGTGAGCATCCGAAAACGGTCTAAAGTAACGCCTAAGGCCACGACGAAAATCTTAGGAAAATCCATTGAAGAACGTCCAGAAACTATTACTAATCGCTCTGAATTTGGACATTGGGAGATTGATTTGGTCCTTGGCAAGAAGACCAAAGGGGAAGCTGTTGTCATGACTCTAGTAGAGCGTCAAACACGATTTGCCATCGCTGTAAAACTGGCTAATAAACAAGCAGAAACTATCAATAGGGCTGTTAAGAGCCTACTATCACAGTACCCTATTCGCTCTATCACATCGGACAATGGCTCAGAGTTCAGTAGCTTGTCAGACTTAAAAGGTGTGGAAGTCTATTTTGCCCATCCTTATGCTTCTCATGAAAGAGGAACAAATGAAAATTTCAATGGTCTCTTGAGAGAGTTTCTCCCAAAAGGTGTCTCTCTTAACTCACTAACGACAGAAGAACTCAATCACTACGTCTCTGCTATCAATGACAGACCTAGACAACTTCACAAGTATAAAACCGCAAATATTTTGTTTGGGCTAGCCCAAACAGCTTAACCTCTGGAGCTCTAGTTATCAATGAACTTGTTGCACTTGACTTGACAAGTGGGGTAGTTAATATTTTTAAAAATTATTCTTGACTTTTTATATAGAATGCCTCTTAGGTGGTGGGATGTAAGTGCTTCGGTCTAGTGCAGGGCTAGAAGCCCTGTGCGTGACCGACAAATAGAAAGTATTAGACAAGTTTGACTTGTCTTTTTAGTTGTGCTATTCTATAATCAGTTACTAAACTGAAAGAATAATAATATCAATGAAATTAGATACAAATGCACATTCAGTCTTTCTTCTTCATTACCACCTTATTCTAGTCGTGAAGTATCGTAGACAAGTATTCACTGATGAAATTTCTGAACGTGCTAAGGAAATATTTGAGTATATCGCCCCTAGTTATAAAATCGAATTAGTTGAGTGGAATCATGATAAAGACCATGTTCATATTCTCTTCAAAGGGCAACCTAAAACAGAAATAAGTAAATTCATCAATGCATACAAATCTGCGAGTAGCCGATTACTCAAAAACATACTAAGATTAGTAGTGAGGAAATCTCCGACGGGAGAGAGTAGTCACTACTTTTTCTTTATGTTAAAGTAGAGGTGTCTTGTTAAGTCGAGAACTCTTTTGACGCTAGACGTCGCATCAAAAACTGGCAAGGCACCTGTTTTAGAAAGAATGTTATCAAAGTATGTGGGACGCCAGACGTCAAGTATTGAAAATGACATCACTAAAACAAGGAATTTCAAGACAAAGAGGTAATATCATGCGAGTAGTATTGGGAATTGACGTGAGTAAGGCAAGTTCAGAAGTGGCCATTCTAGTCAATGGTGAGAAAGTTCACGGCTATACCATGTCCAATGACGCCTTAGGCTTTACTCGGCTACTTGGCGATTTGAGAACCGTCCATAAGCCAGAAATCATCTTTGAAGCAACAGGTGTCTATTCTCGTCGTCTTCAAGCTTTTCTGGATGAACATGGCTACGCTTATACAAGGCTTAATCCCTTAGAAGCTAAGAAGCAACTGGATAGCTTGCGTGTGAGGAAAACAGATCAAATTGACGCCGAAAAACTGGCTCAATCTCAATTTGTGCTGAATCGTAAACCCACTTATGTCCAAGAAGAAGTCTACCAAAACTTGCGTGATCTCAGCCGTTTCTATCAGAATCTGACCGAGGACATCGTTCGGGCTAAAAATCGCCTACACAAGGTCTTACAAGTCACTTTCCCTGAATTGGAAACTATCTTATCAACACCAACTGGGGAACAATACTGGAACTTAGTTATAGCTTTTCCTTGTAAGGACTTCGTGCTTGAGTTAAGCAAAGATGAACTCTCAAAGAGCATCCGTCTGTCCACTTCAAAACGGATTTCTGACAAGCGTGTGGCTTACTTAGCAGAGAAGCTGACAGCACTAGCTAATCAATCTTATTGTGCCGTCAAGAAAAAATCTCCAATCATGGAAGAGGTTCGTTACTATGCAAAAGAATTGCTTAGACTTTCTGAACAGAGACAAGCAGTCTTAGACGAAATGGTGGAACTAGCCCAACCTTTACCAGAGTATGACATTCTGCTTTCTATTCCTGGTATCGCTGAGACTACTGCAACAAGTATTATTGGTGAACTGGGAAATATTCGCCGTTTTCAGTCTGCCAATCAAATCAATGCCTTTATCGGTATTGACCTGAGACACTATGAATCTGGAAACTTCATCGCTAAGGAACACATTACCAAGCGTGGCAATCCCTACGCTAGAAAGATTCTGTTCAAGTGCATTCACAATATCGCCTCAGCTAGTCACACTAATCCTTGCCATATCGCAGACTTTTATGAGAAACGAAAAAGGCAATCGCAAACGACTTCAACCAAGCCACACACGATTGCCTCCATACACCGTCTCATTCGGACAATGTATTACCTCATTACGCATAACAAACTTTATGATTACACTTTAACCCAAAATCAGTAAAATTGTTTATGCACTATCATTGTAACACCTTATCAAAAAATTTCAACATAAGGTGTTGCTTTTGTATACACTTTTTTACACTAAACTTTAGTCCAAAATAAAATAATTTCCTTATTTTGACTACTGAACTCAAAATAGTATTCATCAAATGCCTTGAAAGGCTTGACAAATAGTAGAAAAGGAGTTCCCAGTTATTCGTCAACGGTTGTGGAAAGAGATGTTCTGGTCACAATCATTCTGCCTCTTATCAAGTGGGGGAGCTCCAATTGATGTCGTTAAGCAGTATATTGAAAATCAAGGACAGAAAAAATGACTATTAGACAGAAATCCTATAAATTTCGCTTATATCCCAACCTTGACCAGCGTATCATGTTTGCGAAAACATTCGGTTCATCTCGTGCTATCTGGAATATGATGCTTGCAGATAAAATCAAGTATTACGAGGAGACTGGTAAAACGCTCAGAAACACACCAGCTCAGTATAAGAAAGAGTTCCCTTGGCTGAAAGAGGTTGACAGTTTGGCACTTGCCAATGTTCAGCTCAACTTGCAAAAAGCCTATAAATCATTCTTCAACTCTGGATTTGGCTTTCCTAAATTCAAGTCAAAACGCCACCGTCAGTCTTATCGAACAAATAACCAAAATGGTACAATAGCTGTTTCTGACGGTAAAGTCAAACTCCCTAAGATTGGTTGGGTTAGATTGGAACAACATCGTCAAATGATTGGTACAATCAAAAGTGCAACTATCTCCATGACAGAAACTGGAAAGTATTACATTTCTATTCTCTGTGAAAGCGATGTCCAGCCCCTTCCAAAGACAGGTACTTCTGTTGGTATCGACCTAGGTATTGAAAACTTCGCCATTCTATCCACTGGTGAGAAAATCGGTAATGAGCGGTTTCTGAAGAACCTGTCTAAGAAGTTGGCTAAGGAACAGAAAATCCTATCTCGTCGTGCCTTGGTTGCTAAAAAGGCAGGAAAGAACTTCTCTGAGAGTGCTAATTACCAAAAGCAACGTATCAAGGTTGCTAAAATCCATGAAAAGATTGCCAATAAGCGTAAGGACTTTCTCAATAAGCTCAGTATGGAGATTATCAAGAACTACGATATTATCTGTATTGAGGACTTATCGAGTAAAAACCTGATGACTAATCACAAGTTAGCGAAATCTATTGGCGATGTCTCATGGTCTGAATTTGTGAGAATGTTGGAATATAAGGCTGAATGGTACGAGAAACAAGTATCAAAAATCAGTCGTTGGTATCCATCATCTCAACTATGTTCAGATTGCGGTCACAACTCTGGAAAGAAACCACTCAATATCCGAAATTGGACTTGCGAGAAATGTGGTTCTCATCATGATAGAGACATCAACGCTAGTATCAATATCCTAAATGAAGGATTGAGATTAGCCTAGTCCAAAACAAATGAACCGTAGGAACTACGGGGATAGCTTGGTAAAATAGTGTAACCTCTGTTGGTTAGTCAGCTAATCAATAAGTCTGCACTCTACCCAAGAAGCCCCTACCTCTTAGCGTATGCGTAGGTAGGGGTGGTTCACGTTTTGATGATAAAAAGTGTGATGTATTTAACAAAATGACTGTGACGAATAACCGCTTTCATTTGAGAAAGAATACTATACTATAACTGTAAGTAAGAAAGCGTTAAAAAAACATCATTTTTGTGAGCGCTTAAATATCGTATAGAAAAGGAGATGCACCATATGACTACTCAAGCACCTATTCATGTTTATTCTGAAATTGGACGCTTAAAAAAAGTTATGCTTCATCGTCCGGGAAAGGAAATTGAAAACTTGGTTCCAGACTACTTGGAACGCTTGCTCTTTGATGATATTCCTTTCTTAGAAGATGCTCAAAAGGAACACGATGCTTTTGCTCAAGCTCTAAGAGATGAAGGCGTGGAAGTTCTCTACTTGGAAGACTTGGCAGCAGAATCGCTACACACTCCTGAAATCAGAGAGCAGTTCATCGATGAATATTTGGAAGAAGCCAATATCCGTGGGCGCCAAACAAAGGCTGCTATTCGTGAGCTTCTCATGTCCATCAAGGACAACAAAGATCTGGTTGAAAAGACAATGGCAGGTGTGCAAAAAGCAGAATTGCCAGAAATCCCAGAAGACGCTAAGGGGCTGACAGACTTGGTAGAATCTGACTATCCATTTGCCATCGACCCAATGCCAAACCTTTACTTCACACGTGACCCATTTGCAACAATCGGCTATGGGGTGTCACTCAACCACATGTTCTCTGAAACACGTAACCGTGAAACTATTTACGGAAAATACATTTTCACTTATCACCCAGAATATGGTGGAAAAGTGCCACTTGTCTACAACCGCACTGAAAACACTCGTATAGAAGGTGGAGATGAGTTGGTTCTCTCTAAGGACGTGCTAGCTGTTGGTATTTCTCAACGGACAGACGCAGCGTCTATCGAAAAACTCCTCACCAATATCTTCAGAGAAAACCTTGGCTTTAAGAAAATTCTTGCCTTTGAATTTGCAAACAACCGTAAGTTCATGCACCTAGATACCGTCTTTACCATGGTTGACTACGATAAGTTCACTATTCACCCAGAAATCGAAGATGACCTCAAGGTCTACAGTGTGACTTATGTCGATGATGATTTGAAAATCAAGGAAGAACATGGCGACCTTGCTGAATTGCTAGCTGAAAATCTAGGCGTTGAAAAGGTTGAACTCATCCGCTGTGGTGGTGAAAACCGTGTCGCAGCTGGACGTGAACAATGGAACGACGGCTCAAATACCCTCACTATCGCACCTGGTGTCGTTGTTGTTTACAACCGTAACACCATCACCAATGCTATCCTAGAATCTAAAGGCTTACGCCTCATCAAGATTCACGGAAGTGAATTGGTTCGTGGACGTGGTGGACCTCGTTGCATGTCAATGCCATTTGAACGTGAAGACATTTAGACTCCATCAAGTGTAGGTGACGATTATGGTAACACTAAAAGTAGGCGCAGAAGCTTTTCAAAGAGCAGCTAGTCTCTATATTCGCTTTCATGTCTTTGTCCTAGAGAGGGGCATTGATATGGCAGATGAGTTTGATAGCCATGACGGAAAAGGGACAGTCTATGCGGTGGCTTATGATGGCAAGCAGCCAGTCTCAATAGGGCGTTTTCTTCCTGAATCTAGAGACGTGGCACGGCTCACACGGATTGTGACCTTAAAGGACTACCGAGGGCATGGCTACGGTGCACAAGTGATTGCAGCCTTAGAAAACTATGCGAAAACAGCAGGTTACCAGACATTAGTCATCCATAGCGAGCTGAGTGCCAAGACATTTTACGAAAGTGTAGGCTATCATCCTGTTGGTAGTATTTACATCGAAGATGGCGTGCGCTGTCAGTCGCTAGAAAAACAGTTGATTTGATACTCCATTTGATATAAAATAAAAACAAATAAACCAAAAGAAAGAGGACATGACTATGACATCAGTATTTCAAGGAAGAAGTTTTTTAGCAGAGAAAGATTTCACACGTGCGGAATTAGAATATCTCATTGGCTTATCAGCTCATTTGAAAGATTTGAAAAAACGTAACATTGAACATCACTATCTAGCTGGTAAAAACATCGCTCTTCTTTTTGAAAAAACATCAACACGTACTCGTTCAGCTTTTACAGCTGCAGCTATTGACCTTGGTGCTCATCCAGAATACCTCGGTGCAAACGACATCCAATTAGGTAAAAAAGAATCAACAGAAGACACAGCAAAAGTTCTTGGTCGTATGTTTGATGGGATTGAGTTCCGTGGCTTTAGCCAACGTATGGTCGAAGAATTGGCTGAATACTCAGGTGTACCTGTATGGAACGGATTGACAGACGAATGGCACCCAACACAAATGCTTGCCGACTTCCTCACTGTTCAAGAAAACTTTGGAAAATTAGAAGGCTTGACACTTGTCTACTGTGGTGATGGACGCAACAACGTAGCTAACAGCTTGCTCGTTACAGGAGCTATCCTTGGTGTCAATGTCCATATCTTCTCACCAAAAGAACTCTTCCCAGATGAAGAAATCGTAGGGCTTGCTGAAGGCTTTGCTAAAGAAAGCGGTGCTCGTATCCTTATCACAGAAGACGCTGATGAAGCGGTCAAAGGTGCAGATGTCCTCTACACAGACGTTTGGGTATCTATGGGTGAAGAAGACAAATTTGCAGAACGTGTCGCTCTTTTGAAACCTTATCAAGTTAACATGGATTTGGTCAAGAAAGCAGACAATGAAAACCTTATCTTCTTACATTGCTTGCCAGCTTTCCACGACACTGAAACTGTCTATGGTAAAGACGTCGCTGAAAAATTCGGCGTAACTGAAATGGAAGTGACTGACGAAGTCTTTCGCAGCAAATACGCTCGTCACTTTGACCAAGCTGAAAACCGTATGCACACAATCAAAGCTGTTATGGCAGCTACTTTAGGAAACCTCTACATTCCAAAAGTTTAGATAAAAGTGAACATTCCAGTCGTTCTGGTTCTGGTCGTCTTAATCAGAATCAGAGCGGCTTTTTCATTGAAGGAGGTCGTCTCTTATGAAAGAAGACAATAAATTAGGTCTATTGCCATTGACCATGCTTGTCATCGGCTCACTCATTGGTGGTGGTATCTTTGACTTAATGCAAAACATGAGTAAAGATGCAGGGCTGATTCCTATGCTGATTGCTTGGGGGATTACAGCTGTTGGGATGGGAACATTTGTACTGTGTTTCCAAAATCTCTCCCAAAAACGTCCTGACCTAACTGCAGGTATTTATTCTTACGCTAAAGAAGGATTTGGTAACTTCATGGGCTTTAACTCCGCTTGGGGTTACTGGCTATCAGCTTGGCTTGGAAATGTTGCCTATGCTGCCCTGCTCTTTAGCTCTCTAGGTTATTTCTTTAAGTTCTTTGGTGATGGAAACAACGTCGCTTCTATCATCGGAGCCAGTATAGTGCTTTGGTGCGTGCACTTCCTTATCTTACGTGGGGTTAGTACCGCAGCCTTTATCAACACTATCGTTACCTTTGCCAAGTTGGTGCCACTGGTTATCTTCTTGATTGCAGCCGTTTTGGCATTCAAACTGGATATTTTCTCTCATGATATCTGGGGTGTAGCGACTGGTAGTTCAGTACTTGAACAAGTCAACTCTACCATGCAAACCGCTGTTTGGGTCTTTATCGGTATTGAAGGAGCGGTTGTCTTCTCAGGACGTGCAAAATCAAACTCTGATATCGGTAAAGCTAGTATCCTTGCACTCCTCACTATGGTATCTGTTTATGTTCTTATCAGCGTTTTGTCACTTGGTATCATGACACGTCCAGAGCTTGCAGAACTCAAAACGCCAGCCATGGCTTATGTCCTTGAAAAAGCTGTTGGTCACTGGGGTGCTGTTCTGGTTAATATCGGAGTTATCATCTCGGTATTTGGTGCTATCTTAGCATGGACACTCTTTGCTGCTGAATTGCCTTACCAAGCCGCAAAAGAAGGCGCTTTCCCTAAATTCTTTGCTAAAGAAAATGTCAACAAAGCCCCTGTTAACTCTCTTCTTGTCACTAACATCTGTGTGCAATTGTTCTTGATTACTTTCCTCTTTACAAAGAGTGCTTATCGCTTTGGATTTGCCTTGGCATCCTCTGCTATCCTTATCCCTTACGCATTCACAGCTCTTTTCCAATTGAAATACACCCTTGCTGAAGCAAAGAACACACCAGGACGTACTAAGAACCTTATCGTAGGTATCGTTGCAAGCATTTACTCTGTTTACCTCATCTATGCTGGTGGTTTTAATTATCTCTTGTTGACCATGATTGCTTACGCACTCGGTATGCTTCTCTACATCAAGATGCGTCGTGACGATAAGCAAGAAGTCTTTACAGGTTATGAAAAATGGGCAGCTGTTGTTATTCTAGTTCTCTGTGTAGTTTGTATCATCCAAATCTTCACAGGGCAAATTGATATACAAGCTATTTTAAATGGATAAGAAAAGAGAGGCATAAGATATGTCTGATAGAAAATCAAAAGTAGTTGTAGCTCTAGGTGGCAATGCCATCCTATCAAAAGACGCTTCAGCAAAAGCCCAACAAGAAGCACTAGAGCAAACTGTGAAATCACTGGTTAAATTGATTAAAGCAGGTCATGAGGTCATCATCACCCATGGTAATGGTCCGCAAGTCGGCAATCTCTTCTTGCAACAAGCAGCCTCTGACTCTGAAAAAAATCCAGCCTTGCCACTAGATACCTTGGTGGCTATGACCCAAGGTAGTATCGGCTTTTGGATGGAAAATGCGCTCAATAACGAGCTATTAGAGCAAGGTATTGACAAGGACGTGGCAACGATTATGACCGAAGTCATCGTGTCTGCTGACGACCCTGCCTTTGACAATCCAACAAAACCTATCGGTCCATTTTTGAGCGAAGAAGAAGCCAAGGAACAAATGGAAAAGACTGGTGCTAGCTTCAAAGAAGATGCAGGTCGAGGCTGGCGCAAGGTCGTACCCTCTCCAAAGCCAATCGGTATCAAGGATGCTAAAGTCATCCAATCACTAGTGGATTCTGGTGTTGTGGTTATCGCAGCCGGTGGCGGAGGTGTCCCTGTCGTGCAAAATCCAGTCACCAAGAAAATGGAAGGGATTGAAGCGGTTATCGATAAAGACTTTGCCAGTCAGACTCTTGCTGAGCTTGTCGGAGCAGACCTCTTTATCATCCTAACAGGTGTGGACAATGTCTATATCAACTACAACCAACCTAACCAAGAAAAATTAGAAACCGTAACGATTTCTCAATTACGTCAATACATCGGTGAAAACCAATTTGCACCAGGAAGCATGCTTCCAAAGATTGAAGCAGCTATTGACTTTGTAGAGCAAGGCGACGGTAGAAAAGCCATCATCACCTCCCTACAAAATCTTGAAAACCTTGATAGCGCAACGCAAATCGTTAAAGGTTAGTGCTATAGCGTAAAACCCTAGGTAGTCTAGGGTTTTTGTATTTTCCTAAAATAGTAAATTTGTATTTCCCTATCGCACCTTATCTCGTTTTAGTGTATAATAGAAGAGATATCGTCAAAGAAAAGTGAGAAAAATGAATATACAACAATTACGCTACGTCGTAGCCATCGCAAATAGCGGTACTTTCCGTGAGGCTGCGGCTAAACTTTACGTCAGTCAACCCAGTCTATCTGTTGCCATTCGTGATTTGGAGAGTGAGATGGGCTTTCAGATTTTCACCAGAACAACGACAGGTGCTGTGCTGACCAGCCAAGGCATGTCTTTTTATGAAAAGGCGCTTGAGGTTGTGAAAAGTTTTGATTCTTTTGAGAAAGCTTTTTCTCAGTCAGACGCTGACCAAAATGAGTTTTCCATTGCTAGTCAGCATTATGACTTTTTGCCGCCCTTGATTACAAGCTTTGCGACAGCACATCCTGACTATAAAAATTTCCGTGTCTTTGAGTCGACTACCATTCAGATTTTGGATGAGGTCGCACAGGGTGACAGCGAGATTGGTATCATTTATATGAATAACCAAAACCGCAAGGGGCTCTTGCAACGTTTTGAAAAGCTAGGCTTGGAGTTTGTCGAGTTGAGCTCCTTTCAGACCCACATCTATATCGGTAAAAATCATCCATTGGCACAGAAAAAGTCGCTTGTTTTGCAGGATTTGGCAGGTCTGCCGACGGTTCGCTTCACGCAGGAAAAGGATGAGTATCTCTACTACTCGGAAAACTTCGTGGATACTAGTGACAGCTCGGCTATGTTCAACGTCACGGATAGAGCAACGCTAAACGGTATCTTGGAGCGGACGGACGCCTATGCGACAGGTTCAGGCTTTTTAGACAGCAGAAGTGTTAACGGTATCACCGTAATCCCGCTTGAAAATCATCTGGACAACTCCATGATTTACATCAAGCGTCGGGATAAAAATCTGTCTGCTTGTGCTGAAAAGTTTGTCGCCACTATGAAGGCGTATTTTGAAAAATTTATGCCACGTCAACAAGAGCAGGAATAGAGGTCTATGGTCAAAAAAATAGGGGTTATCGCAAGTATTATCATCTTGATTGCGCTGGATCAGTTGAGTAAACTCTGGATTGTAAACAATGTCGAGCTAGGCAGTCTCAGACCTTTTTTGAAAGGTGTCTTTAGTCTGACTTATCTGCAAAACCGAGGAGCTGCCTTTTCCATGCTGCAAGATCAGCAGTGGTTTTTTGCTCTCATCACTATCATCGTGGTCGGGCTTGCCATTTATTATCTGATAAAGCATATCGACGGCAGCTGGTGGTTACTAACAGGTTTGGTTTTAGTCATCGCTGGGGGGCTGGGCAATTTCTGTGATCGCTTGCGCCTTGGCTTTGTGGTGGACATGGTTCACCTTGATTTTATGGATTTTGCTATATTTAATGTCGCTGACGCTTACCTCAGTGTCGGTGTCGTTATTCTCATGATTGCACTATGGAGGGAAGAAGATGGAAGTCATCGTTAAAGAGGCGGGCGTGCGCCTTGATAAGGCAGTTGCTGATCTGACCGAGTTATCACGCAGCCAAGCCAATGAAGCTATAAAAGCTGGCACGATTTTGGTCAATAATCAAACCCAAAAAGCGAGATACGCTGTAAAGCTTGGTGATGTCATCAGCTATGAATTGCCAAAAGAGGAAGTTCTAGATTATCAGCCAGAGAATATCCCTATCGAGATTGTCTATGAGGACAGCGATGTCGCAGTGGTCAATAAACCACAAGGTATGGTGGTCCACCCGTCAGCAGGACATGCTAGCGGAACTTTAGTCAATGCTCTGCTGTATCATGTTAAGGATTTGTCTACTATCAATGGTGTGGTTCGCCCAGGAATCGTCCACCGTATTGATAAGGATACTTCAGGGCTCTTGATGATTGCTAAAAATGACAAGGCACACCAAGCATTAGCGCAAGAGCTCAAAGAGAAAAAATCGCTGCGTCAGTACGTGGCTATTGTGCATGGCAATCTGCCAAACGACCGTGGTGTCATTGAGGCGCCTATTGGGCGTAGCGACAAAGACCGCAAGAAGCAAGCGGTCACAGCAAAGGGCAAGCCAGCTCTAACACGTTTTCAAGTTTTGGAGCGCTTTGGCGATTTTACGCTTGTTGAGTTGACCCTTGAGACAGGGCGCACTCACCAAATCAGGGTGCACATGGCTTATATCGGACATCCCATCGCAGGTGACCCTGTCTATGGACCACGAAAGACACTTGCTGGTCATGGGCAATTTCTCCATGCTCAAACACTTGGTTTTACCCATCCGACAACAGGTGAGCTGATGACCTTTAGCGTGGATGCGCCAGCTATTTTCCAAGAAACTTTAGAGAAATTACGAAAATAAACAACTAACACTTGAAAAATCATTCTGCTTTGGTATAATAATGGTAATAATATCCTTTAACCTTGTCCCGTGAGGCAAGTAAGGAGACGACGATAAAAGGGCTGGGTGCTTTTTGCACACGGTTATTTGTGGAATCTCCTTAGTTTTAAGGAGATTTTTTCTATATTTTCAGAGAGGTGACTGATGAAAACAAAAGAAATCGTTGATGACATTACCATGAAACGTGCCATCACTCGTATCACTTATGAGATTATCGAGCGCAACAAATCGCTAGACAAGATTGTTCTTGCTGGTATCAAGACACGTGGTGTTTACATCGCAAAACGTATCCAAGAGCGTCTCAAACAGCTTGAAAACATCGACATTCCAGTCGGTGAGCTTGATACAAAGCCATTTCGTGACGACATGAAAGTCGAAGAGGACACAACAGTCATGCCTGTTGATATCACCGAGCGTGATGTGATTTTGATTGATGATGTGCTCTATACAGGTCGTACCATCCGTGCTGCCATTGACAATATCGTCAGTCTTGGTCGTCCAGCACGCATCAGCTTAGCAGTTTTAGTGGACAGAGGTCACCGTGAGTTGCCTATTCGTGCAGACTATGTAGGCAAAAACATCCCAACAAGTAGTTTTGAGGAAATAGTAGTTCAAGTGGTTGAGCACGACGGTAAAGATAGTATCAGTATTGTGGACCCTAGATAAAGGCAACACAGTCAGCAAATAGTAAAAGATTAAGGAATAGAGGATAAGCTAATGGTTGTTACAGACGGGCAAGTATCACTGAAGCACTTGGTGACAATGGAAACATTGACAAATGATGAAGTTCTAGGTTTGATTGAGCGTGGGGTCGCTTTTAAAGAAGGGCGAGCAGAGTTTTCTCTAGACAGACAATACTTTGCAGCCAACCTTTTCTTTGAGTCCTCAACACGTACACACAAGTCATTTGAAGTAGCTGAGCGCAAGTTAGGGCTTGATGTGATTGAGTTTGACGCTAAAACCAGCTCAGTCAATAAAGGTGAGACACTTTACGATACTATTTTGACCATGAGTGCACTTGGTGTCGACATCTGTGTCGTACGTCACCAAGAAGTGGATTACTACAAACAATTGATTGATAGCCGTACCATTCAAACCGCTATTGTCAATGGTGGTGACGGCTCTGGGCAACACCCAAGCCAATGTCTGCTGGACTTAATGACCATTTACCAAGAATTTGGACACTTTGACCAATTGAAAATTGCTATCACAGGCGATTTGACACACTCACGTGTCGCTAAATCAAACATGCAAATTCTAAAACGTCTAGGGGCTAAGCTCTACTTTGCTGGACCAAAAGAGTGGTACTCCAGTGAGTTTGATGTCTATGGCACTTACGTTGATATTGATGATGTCATCGAAGAGTTGGATGTTTTGATGTTGTTGCGTGTTCAGCATGAACGACATGACGGTAAAGAAAGTTTTTCAAAAGAAGCTTATCACAAGCAATTTGGGCTTACAACAGAGCGCTATGCTAAGCTCAAAGACACAGCTATCATCATGCACCCAGCACCGGTTAACCGTGATGTTGAGATTGCAGATAGCTTAGTAGAAGCTCCTAAAGCACGCATTGTCGCACAGATGCAAAATGGTGTCTTTGTGCGTATGGCGATTTTGGAAGCTATTTTACGAGGAAAGGTCTAACCAAAACAAATACATGCCAAGAAAGGGTAGAGAAATGAGACGACTTTTAATATTAGAAGATGGAACGATCTTTGAGGGAGAAGCTTTTGGCGCAGAGATTGACGTCACTGGTGAGATTGTCTTTAATACAGGAATGACAGGCTACCAAGAATCCATCACCGACCAATCATACAACGGACAAATTCTAACCTTTACCTATCCTTTGATTGGAAACTATGGGATTAACAGAGATGACTATGAGTCTATCCAGCCGACCTGTAAGGGTGTTGTAGTCAGTGAAAGAGCACGCTTAGCTAGCAACTGGCGCAATCAAATGTCGCTAGATGAGTTCTTAAAAGCAAAAAATATCCCAGGTATTTCTGGGATTGACACACGTGCTTTGACAAAAATCATTCGTCAGCATGGAACCATGAAGGCAACCTTGACTGACAAACTCAACGACAGTATGGATCACCTGCGAGATCAGTTGCGTGCAACGGTTCTTGCCACTAACAATATCGAGCAAGTCTCAACCAAAACACCTTACCCAGCACCAGGTATTGGTAAGAACATTGTGCTTGTGGACTTTGGACTCAAACATTCTATCTTACGTGAATTTTCAAAACGTGACTGCAATGTGACCGTTGTCCCTTACAACACAACCGCTGAGGAAATTCTAACGCTCAATCCTGATGGTGTCATGCTCTCAAACGGACCTGGAAATCCAGAGGATGTTCCTGAAGCGCTTGAGATGATTCGAGGCATTCAAGGTAAGATTCCAATTTTTGGTATCTGCATGGGACACCAACTCTTTAGCCTTGCTAATGGCGCTAAAACCTACAAGATGACCTTTGGACACCGTGGTTTCAACCATGCGGTGCGTGAAATCGCAACAGGTCGTGTGGACTTTACCAGTCAAAACCACGGCTTTGCGGTTGACCGTGACACGTTGCCAGAGTGTCTCATCATCACCCACGAAGAAATCAACGACAAATCTGTAGAGGGTGTGAGACACCGTGATTTCCCTGCTTTTTCTGTGCAGTTTCACCCTGACGCAGCACCAGGTCCACATGATGCCAGCTATCTTTTTGATGAATTTTTAGAAATGATTGAAGCCTATCAAACAGAGCTTGCTAGAGGCTAGACGAGATTATTTAATTCTAAACTGAGAGTTAGAAAATAGAGAAAGGAGAAGATACACGTTTACGAAAGTGAACACGCCCTAACGACTGTGTGAAAAAGATAAACCTCTCCTAGATGCTAGGGCATCTGCGTCGAGTTCCCTATTTTCACGGTGTCGTTGACGGGCTTTGTATCATAAATTATGCCAAAACGTACAGATATTAAAAAAATCATGGTCATCGGGTCTGGTCCGATTATTATCGGACAGGCAGCAGAGTTTGACTATGCAGGGACGCAGGCTTGTCTTGCCCTCAAAGAAGAAGGCTACAGTGTTGTCCTTGTCAACTCAAACCCTGCGACCATTATGACAGATAAAGAAATTGCAGATAAGGTCTACATCGAGCCTATCACGACAGAGTTTGTCACACGCATTTTACGAAAAGAGCGCCCAGATGCGCTGCTTCCAACGCTTGGTGGTCAGACAGGGCTTAACATGGCAATGGAGCTCTCAAAAGCTGGTATTCTTGATGAGCTTGGTGTTGAGCTTTTAGGGACAAAGCTCTCTGCTATTGACCAAGCCGAAGACCGTGATCTCTTTAAACAGCTCATGGAAGACCTCGGTCAACCTATCCCAGAATCTGAAATTGTCAATACCGTCGAAGAGGCTGTCCTCTTTGCAAATAGCATTGGCTATCCTGTTATTGTGCGCCCAGCCTTTACCCTAGGTGGTACTGGTGGCGGTATGTGTGCCAATGAAGAAGAACTGCGTGAAATCGCAGAAAATGGACTCAAACTCTCACCTGTTACCCAATGTTTGATTGAGCGCTCTATCGCTGGCTTCAAAGAAATCGAATACGAGGTTATGCGTGACTCAGCTGACAACGCTCTTGTGGTGTGTAACATGGAAAACTTTGACCCAGTTGGTATCCACACTGGGGACTCTATCGTCTTTGCACCAACGCAAACTTTGTCTGATATTGAAAATCAAATGTTGCGTGACGCTAGTCTCAAAATCATCCGTGCCCTCAAGATTGAAGGTGGCTGTAACGTTCAGCTCGCTCTTGACCCACATAGCTTTAAATACTATGTCATCGAGGTTAACCCTCGTGTGTCTCGCTCATCTGCTCTTGCCTCAAAAGCAACGGGCTATCCAATTGCGAAGCTAGCGGCTAAAATCGCAGTTGGCTTGACACTTGATGAGATGATTAATCCGGTAACAGGTACAACTTACGCTATGTTTGAGCCTGCTCTTGACTATGTGGTTGCTAAGATTCCACGCTTCCCGTTTGATAAGTTTGAGCATGGTGAGCGTCGTCTCGGCACACAGATGAAAGCCACTGGTGAAGTTATGGCGATTGGACGTAACATCGAGGAGAGTCTCCTCAAAGCCTGCCGTTCGCTTGAAATCGGTGTTCATCACAATGAAATGCCAGAACTTGCTGAAGTTGCAGATGACGCCCTTGTTGAGAAAATCGTCAAAGCGCAAGACGACCGCCTCTTCTACATTTCAGAAGCCATTCGTCGTGGCTACACGATTGAAGAGCTGGCAGAGTTGACTAAGATTGATCTCTTCTTCCTTGATAAACTCCTTCATATCTTTGAGTTGGAGCAAGAACTCTCCACTCACGCTTATGACGCTAATCTTTTGAGAGAAGCGAAGCGTAATGGCTTTTCTGACCGCAAGATTGCAGAGCTGTGGAACACAACAGCTGACGCTATTCGCCAAGTCCGCACAGAGCAAGGAATTCTCCCGGTCTACAAGATGGTTGATACATGTGCAGCAGAGTTTGAGTCAGCAACGCCGTATTTCTACTCAACCTATGAGTGGGAAAATGAATCACACAAGTCTGACAAAGAGTCTGTCCTAGTGCTTGGCTCTGGTCCTATCCGTATCGGACAAGGGGTCGAGTTTGACTATGCGACTGTGCATTCTGTTAAGGCTATCCAAGCAGCAGGCTATGAAGCCATCATCATGAACTCAAACCCTGAGACAGTCTCTACAGACTTCTCAGTCTCAGACAAACTCTACTTTGAACCGTTGACTTTTGAGGACGTGATGAATGTCATTGACCTTGAAAAGCCAAAAGGTGTGGTCGTGCAGTTCGGTGGACAAACAGCCATTAACCTTGCTGAAAGTTTGTCCAATGCAGGTGTCACCATCCTTGGCACACAAGTAGCTGACCTTGACCGAGCTGAGGACCGTGATTTGTTTGAGCAAGCCCTTAAAGAGCTTGGTATCCCGCAACCACCAGGGCAAACAGCGACTGACGAAGAAGGTGCCGTAGCCGCTGCCAATAAAATCGGCTACCCTGTCCTAGTGCGTCCGTCTTACGTACTTGGTGGACGTGCCATGGAAATCGTAGAAAATGAAGCAGACCTTCGCTCTTACATGCGTACAGCTGTAAAAGCTAGCCCAGACCATCCTGTCTTGGTCGATAGCTACATCGTTGGTCGTGAGTGTGAGGTGGATGCGATTTCAGATGGCAAGGATGTGCTTATCCCTGGTATTATGGAGCACATCGAGCGTGCTGGTGTCCACTCTGGAGATTCAATGGCAGTCTACCCACCGCAAGGTTTGTCTGAAAAAGTCAAGGAAACCATCACAGATTACACCAAACGACTCGCTCTTGGGCTAAACTGTATCGGTATGATGAACATCCAGTTTGTCATCAAAGACGAGACAGTCTACGTCATTGAGGTTAACCCACGTGCAAGCCGTACCGTACCTTTCCTCTCTAAGGTAACAGATATCCCAATGGCGCAAGTGGCAACCAAGATTATTCTTGGTGAGAGCCTCAGCGAGCAAGGCTACAAGGATGGTCTCTATCCAGAGAGTCAAAATGTTCACGTTAAAGCACCTGTCTTTTCATTTACCAAGTTAGCCAAGGTCGATAGTCTCCTTGGTCCTGAGATGAAGTCAACAGGTGAGGTCATGGGAACGGATACAACGCTTGAAAAAGCCCTTTACAAAGCCTTTGAAGCGACTTACTTCCATTTGCCTACCTTTGGTAATGTTATCTTCACCATCTCTGATGATACTAAGGAAGAAGCGCTAGCACTTGCCAAACGCTTTGCCAATATCGGCTACAGTATCCTAGCAACGGCTGGAACAGCCCAGTTTTTCAATGAGAACGGTCTTGCTTCAACCCTAGTCCATAAGCTTGGAGAAAATGATGATAACGATATTCCTGCTCTTGTCCGTCAAGGAAGAGTACAAGCTATCGTCAATACAGTCGGTACAAAACGTACCTTTGACGGAGATGGTCAGGTCATTCGTAGCTCTGCTATTGAACACGGCGTGCCACTCTTTACAGCGCTAGATACAGCGGATGCTATGGTACGTGTGCTTGAGAGCAGAAGCTTCCTCACACAAGCTATTTAATACAAGGAAGTACACTTCTTAGGAAGTGTGCTTTTTGTATGATTATCTATAGATAATCAAAAAACGTTTGCGTTTAAGTTTTCTTTAAGGTATAATATAATTGTTAGATTGTATTATGTAAAGGAGAAAGTTATATGGCAAGACGTCAAAAGAAAAAATGGTCTAAAAAGAAAAAAGGGCTTATTTTTGGGGGAGCGGCGGTAGCGGTTTTAGCGGGGATTTATGGCGCTATGGTCATGGGAAATGCGAGCAGACAAGAAGCGGATGCTGCTGAGTCTTATAAGACTTATCAAGTCAAGGAAGGCACCATTTCTACATCAACCCTATTGACAGGAACGGTAAAGGCAAATGCTGAGCAGTATGTCTACTATGACAGCAGCAAAGGGACTAGTGCGCAGGTTTTAGTGTCTGTCGGACAACAGGTCAATGCTGGTGAGCAGGTCGTCCAATACGACACCACAACTGCTCAAGCAGCCTATGACACCGCTGTACGCAATCTCAACAAGATTGGACGTCAGATTAACTACCTCAAAACCTATGGGGTTGCCCCAGCGACAACGCAAACGACAGATACAGAAAGTAGCGGTGAGGGTGCAGCCGCTGTGCAACAAAGTCAGCAACAAACCGCACAGGATAAGGCCAGCTACAATCAGCAATTGCAAGATTTGAACGACAACTATGCTGACGCACAAGCTGAGGTCAATAAAGCGCAAGCCGCTTTGAATGAAACCGTTGTGACCAGTCGTGTTTCAGGGACGGTTGTAGAGGTCAACAACGACATCGATCCGTCTTCAAAGGAAAATAAAACGCTGGTTCATATCGCAACAGAAGGTGAATTGCAAATTCAAGGAAACCTTAGCGAGTACGACTTATCAACGGTTAAGGTCGGTCAAGCCGTTACCATCAAGTCAAAAGTCTACACCGATAAGACTTGGCAAGGAACGATTTCCTATATCTCTAACTATCCAAACGAGACGTCTACAGCCAGCACGACAGACACGACAAGTAGCGGTGCTTCTGCGTCAAACTATGAGTTCAAAGCGGACATTACCAGTCCTCTAGACGAGTTGAAGCAGGGCTTTACCGTATCGCTTGAAGTCCAAAATAGTGAGACACATATCCTAGTGCCAGTGTCAGCTGTTGTCAAAAAGAATAAGAAAAATTATGTCTGGGTCTATGATAAGGATAAGCAAAAAATCACTAAGACAGAAGTCAGCCTTGGTAAAGCCGATGCTAAATCGCAAGAAATCTTAACTGGCTTGCAAACTGGGCAAACCATCATAGAAAATCCAAGTTCAGACTTTGAAAATGGGCAAAAACTAGCCGATGTGGTGTCTGAATAAAACACGAGATTGAGGTGATGTATCATGACAGCAAATCCCAAAACGATAATCAAACTCAGTCAGATTGTGAAGAGCTATCAAAACGGTGATGAGGAGTTGCAGATTTTAAAGGGCATTGATTTGACAGTAGAGGAAGGTGAATTTCTAGCCATTATGGGACCTTCTGGCTCAGGAAAATCAACGCTGATGAACATGATAGGACTGCTTGACCACCCGACATCAGGTGAGTATTGGCTCAATGATGAAAATGTCGAAGAGCTCAATGAAAAAGAGCAAGCACGGGTGCGCAATGAAGAAATCGGTTTTGTCTTTCAGCAGTTTTTCCTCCTCTCAAAGCTCGATGCTAGGCAAAACGTAGAATTGCCTTTGGTCTACGCTGGCATGTCTGCCAAGAAAAGAAAGGCGCTAGCGGAGCAATATTTGGAAAAAGTAGAGCTAGAAGAGCGTATGCACCATTTGCCATCAGAGCTCTCTGGTGGGCAAAAGCAACGTGTAGCGATTGCTCGTGCCTTGGTCAATAGCCCCTCTATCATCCTAGCCGATGAGCCGACAGGAGCGCTAGACACAAAAACGGGTGAGCAGATTATGGAGCTTTTGACCGCTCTCAATCAGGAGGGAAAAACCATTATCATGGTCACTCACGAGCCGGAGATTGCCGATTATGCTAAGCGCAAGATTGTCATTCGTGATGGTGAGATTACGCTAGATACGACAGATAGCGTTCGGATAGAGTAAGGAGAAGTGAATGGAAAATTGGAAATTTGCTCTAAGCTCAATCATGGGACACAAGATGCGCTCTTTATTGACCATGCTAGGAATTATCATTGGAGTGGCGTCTGTGGTCTTGATTATGGCTTTAGGAGAGGGTATGCGGGCAAGTGTTTTGGATGAAATCACAGCTACGCAAAAGAACTTGCAGGTTTATTATAAGTCAAAAGAGACCGAAAAAATGGAGCAAGAAGCAGCGGAGATGGGAGGCATTCTAGGTACTGAAGGCGGTGAGATGAATGAGCCTGAAGTCAAAGAAGAATGGCTAGCAACCATTGTCAAAGACTTCCCAGAAGTCACTGGCTACTATGTCACTAACCAAGCGACAGGAAAAATCAACTATCAGAAAAAAGTGGTTGATAATGTCAATATCACAGGGATTAACCGCACCTTTATGGGGATAAAGAATTTTAAGATAATTGCTGGGCGCTCCTTTCAAGAAAGTGACTATAACAACTTCTCTCGAGTGATGTTGCTTGAGGAGAATGTCGCTAAACAGCTCTTTAAAACATCAAAGAGCGCACTCAATAAACTGGTCGCAGTGTCCAACAAAGAATACCGTGTCATAGGTGTCTACAAAGACCCTGACGCAGGAAGTTCACTTTACGGTATGGGTGGCGGCAATGCCCTCATGACTAACACCCAGCTGGCTTCTGAAATGGGGCAAAAAGAAGTGGGCAGCATGTACTTCCACATTGAGGACGTGACACAGGCTAACCGCCTAGGTGAGGAAATTGGGGCACATCTGACAGAGCTTAGTCATGCTAAAGGCGGACGCTTTGCTAGCTACGACATGTCAACTGTTATCAAGAGTGTCAATCAGCAAGTGGGTATCATGACAGGTGTTATCGGTGCTATAGCTGCCATCTCACTTCTTGTTGGTGGGATTGGTGTCATGAACATCATGCTGGTTTCTGTGACGGAGCGCACTCGTGAGATTGGTCTTAGAAAGGCAATCGGTGCGACTCGTGCCAAGATTTTGACCCAGTTTTTGATAGAGTCTATGGTACTTACTTTGATTGGTGGTTTGATTGGCTTGATTTTAGCCTACGGTGCTTCAACGCTTATCGCTTCAGCGCAAAGTGTGATTAAACCAAGTGTGTCTATGCAAGTGGCATTGATTAGCCTGCTCTTTTCAGCAGTTATCGGAGTTTTGTTTGGGCTACTGCCAGCCAACAAAGCCAGCAAACTCAACCCTATCGATGCTCTTCGCTATGAATAGCAAACAGTCGATTTTATCGACTGTTTTTTTAAATCAAAAAAATAGTTCTCTTAGGAACTTATTTATTGACATCTTTTTGGAATAAGGGTAAAATAGTTACCACAGAAACTAATTGAAAGTTTTCTGAAAAAGTGAGGTGTTTTTATGAAAGACCCTTTCACCGAATTTCGGAACTTAGTCACTCTGGTTGAAGGGCGTGTTCAGCAGATTGCAAAAGAGCATGATGTTGAGCACCTAGGCGGTCCGCAGGGCTTTGTAGTTATGTATCTTTACAAGCACTCTGGTGAGGAAGTGTTTATTAAAGATATCGAAAAAAAACTGAAGATTTCAAAATCTGTTACGAGTAACCTTATCAGACGGATGGAAAAAAACAACTTTATCAAAGTCATCCCATCTCAAAAAGATAAGCGCTACAAGCAACTGGTTTTGACATCACTTGGGAGTCAAAAAGCAGTGAAATTGGCTGATTTTCATCGGACCATTCACGATAAAGTCCTAAAAGATATCGACCTAACCGAGCTAAAGACAGCTAAGAAAGTCATCCGAAAGATTCGGGAAAATTTAGAAATTGAGGAGTAGAGTAAGCGATGCTAAAAATTTTCAAACGCTTGACAGTCAAAGAATGGCTGATGATGCTACTGAGTGTAGTGTTTGTATGTATCGAAGTCTGGGCAAACTTAAAAGTGCCTGACTACATGTCTAGTATCACAAAGTTACTGCAAAATAGCAGTACAAAAGTTGCTGATGTGATGGATCCAGGTTGGAGGATGATTGGATTTTCACTTCTAGGATTTGCCTCAGCGGTTGTTGTTGGCTTTATTGCGGCACGTGTGGCGGCTAGTTTTACAACACGTTTGCGCGAGGATATTTTCAATCGTGTTATGGATTACTCAGATGCTGAAATTAAAAACTTTAGTATCCCAAGTCTCTTGACACGTACGACCAATGACCTTACCCAAATTCAAATGTTAATTACTATGGGGCTTCAAGTGGTCACCATGGGACCTATCATGGCAATCTGGGCATTGACCAAGATTTGGGATAAGAGCTCTAGCTGGACAATGTCATTAGGTGTTGCTATTGTCGTTGTTGTTATCATGCTAGCTATTCTTCTTATCCTAGCCTTTCCAAAACAAAGTAAGGTTCAAGTCCTTACCGATAAGCTCAACTCTACAACACGTGAAATCCTAACAGGTATCCGTGTGGTGCGTGCTTACAATGCCGAGGATTATCAAGATGATAAGTACAATGAGGTCAATAACAATATCACTCGCCTAAACCTCTTTGTTTACCGCTTGATGGCTTTGATGAACCCTGTCATGACAGCCGTTTCATCTGGTTTGACCTTGGCAGTTTACTGGATTGGAGCTTACCTCATCAATGATGTCAAGCTCCCAGAGTTGACGCAAAAAGCACTAGCGAATGGTTCTTATGCGACAGATTTTGCTTCTAGTATGAATGACCGTGTTGCTGTCTTTTCAGACATGGTTGTCTTTACAAGCTATGCCATGCAAGTGGTTATAGGCTTCATGCTCATGGCGTTTGTCTTTATGATTTTGCCACGTGCCCTTGTGTCTGCACGTCGTATCAATGAAGTGTTTGCTTTAGAGTCTTCTGTTAACTTTAAAGAAGAAACAAGCAAAACACCTGACAGAACAGGTGAAGTTGAGTTTCATAATGTTTCTTTCCGTTACTCAAAAACATCTCGTGATGTCATTGAGCATGTGAATTTCACCGCGAAAAAAGGCGAAACGGTTGCCTTTATCGGCTCAACTGGTTCTGGTAAATCCACTTTGATTAGCCTCATCCCACGTTTTTACGATGCGACTGGTGGTTACATCAAGGTAGACGGTGTCAAACTCAAACACTATTCTGAAAAAGACTTGAACGATAAGATTGGCTTTATTCCACAAAAGGCTGTGCTTTACAGTGGAACTATCCGCTCAAACATGAACTTTGGAGAAAGCACCCAAACACCGCTTTCTGACGAAGCGATTTGGGAAGCACTCGAGTTGGCTCAAGCAAAAGACTTTGTAGAAGGCAAGGAAAAAGGTCTCGACACAGAGGTTGCCCAAGGCGGAACCAACTTCTCAGGTGGTCAACGTCAACGTCTAGCCATCGCACGTGCGCTTGCTCGTAAGCCAGAAGTGCTCATCTTTGATGATTCTTTCTCTGCCCTAGACTATAAGACGGACAAGAAATTGCGTCATGATTTGCATGAGAAATTGGCAGATACAACAAAACTCATCGTTGCTCAACGTATCTCAACCATCATGGATGCGGATCAAATTCTTGTACTCGATAAGGGTGTTGTTGTCGGACAAGGCACACACAAAGAATTGCTTGCTAACAATGCCGTTTATCAAGAAATTGCTTATTCTCAATTGTCTAAGGAGGAATTAGAAAATGGAAAATAAAGAAAAAACCTCTCTAATCAAGCGCCTCCTTCCTTATACGAAAGGCTTCCGTCTGCCATTTATCTTGGCGCTGATTTGTGCGGTGATTTCAAGTTGGATTACCGTCTATGGTCCAGATATTATTAGCGACATTACAAATACCATCTCAGACGCTCTCAAAAACGCTTCGCAAATTGCCGTTTATCTAAAAGCTGGCAATATCAAAGATGCTATGGGTGTCAATGCAGATGTCGATACTGCCAAGGTCGCTAAGTTGGCTTGGCAATTGGTTGTTCTCTACAGCGTTGGGGCTTTAGTATCCTACTACCAACAATACACCTTCACAACGATTATCCAAAAATTTTCAAATCGTATGCGTAAGGCTATCGCAGAGAAAATCAACCGTGTGCCACTGGCTTACTTTGATTCACACACGCAAGGGGATACCCTCTCTCGTGTTACCAACGACGTTGATATCATGGCGCAATCTCTCCAACAAAGTTTGGGAACGATTTTCTCAAGTTCCATTCTCTTGATTGCAGCGATTATCATGATGATAAAGACCAACGGACGCTTAGCCGCTGTAGCGATTCTCTCAGTTCTTATCGGTTTTATCATCACTATGGTCATCATTGCAAGTTCTCAACCGCTCTTTAAGCGTCAGCAAAAGAACTTGTCTAATGTTTCTGGTTATGTTGAGGAAATCTACTCAGGACATAATGTTGTTAAGTCTTATTCTGCGACAGACGAGGTCAAAGAGCAGTTCAAGAACTTAAACAATGCTCTCTATAAGAGTATGTGGCAATCACAGTTCTTCTCTGGTATCATGATGCCTTTGATGCAGTTTATCGGAAACTTCGGCTACGTTATGGTCTGCGTCTTTGGTGCTATCTGGATGATTGATGGCAAGGTCAGCATGGGAACAATCGTTGCCTTCATGATTTACGTGCGTATCTTCTCACAACCATTGTCACAATTAGCGCAAGCCTTTGGTCAATTGCAACAAGCGAGTGCTGGTATGAACCGTGTCTTTGAATTCCTAGAAGAAGACGAAATGGAAGAAGAAAGCAATAAGACAAAACAACTTGACACTATCAAAGGAGACGTTACCTTTGAGCATGTCCACTTTGGTTACTCAAAAGACAAGACGATTATCCATGACTTCTCAGCGCACGCTCAAGCTGGGCAAAAAATCGCCATTGTCGGACCAACTGGTGCTGGTAAGACAACGCTGGTTAACCTCCTTATGCGCTTCTATGAAGTGGATAGTGGAACAAT
Organism: Streptococcus hyointestinalis; assembly: GCF_900459405.1. Taxonomy (NCBI): domain Bacteria; kingdom Bacillati; phylum Bacillota; class Bacilli; order Lactobacillales; family Streptococcaceae; genus Streptococcus; species Streptococcus hyointestinalis. The sequence goes on along the minus strand of NZ_UHFN01000007.1, from coordinate 1,460,685 downwards.
CAGTATTGATGGGGTTAATGTCCATGACATGAAACGTGAAGAAGTTCACGACGCCTTTTCTATGGTGCTTCAGGACACTTGGTTGTTTGAAGGAACTATCAAGGAAAACTTGATTTACAATCAAAAAGGTATCACTGATGAGCAGGTGGAAGCTGCTGCAAAAGCTGTTGGTGTTCACCATTTCATCAAGACCTTGCCAAACGGCTACGATAGTGTCTTAGATGATAGCTTGACCTTATCTGTTGGTCAAAAGCAATTGTTAACCATTGCTCGTGCCCTCTTAAAAGACGCACCGCTTCTTATCCTTGACGAAGCGACGTCATCTGTAGATACCCGTACCGAAGAGCTCATCCAAAAAGCCATGGATAAGCTTATGGAAGGACGTACTTCATTTGTCATCGCTCACCGTCTATCAACCATTAAAAACGCTGATTTGATTTTAGTGATGAAAGATGGTAATATCATCGAGCAAGGAAACCACGATGTGCTTATGGCGCAAAATGGCTTCTACGCAGACCTCTACAATTCTCAATTTGAAGAAAATTAAAGAAAAGCCCGAGTTGCTCGGGCTTTTTGCTGTTTTCTAGACATTCTACGTGACTTGCCTCATATCAGGGTTAGGCAAATTGTCTTTGCTGTGTTATAATAGCTTTATGAACATTTGGACACGATTAGCGCAGTTTGCGACTTTTGAGACGGAGCGTTTAATCTTGCGCCCGTTTGCATTTACAGATGAGAGGGATTTTTGGGAGATTACCAAAAGACCAAGTAATCTTCGCTTTATTTTTCCAAGTCCTAAAACCAAAGAAGAGAGCACAGCTATGATGGTCGAGCAGTTCATGCGCTCGCCTCTAGGTGTCTGGGCGATTGAGCTCAAAGACAGGCAGCAGATGATTGGTGCCATTCGCTTTGAAAAGCTGGATTATCACGAAGGAACTTGTGAGATTGGCTATTTTCTAAAAGAGAGCGAGTGGGGCTGTGGCTATATGACAGAAGCGCTGAAAAATCTTGTTTTTCTGGCTTTTTATGAGTTGAAGCTTAGGTATTTGACAATTGTCACGCATGAGGAAAATAAAGCCAGTCAACGTGTGGCTCAAAAAGCAGGTTTCACATTCTTACGTGATTACAAAGGGAGCGACCGCTATACGCATCAGATGCGTTCTTACACCGAGTATGGTCTAAGTAGGAAGGATTATCGCTATGAGTAAGCATCAGGACATTTTAGATTATCTTGAAAATCTGGCAATTGGCAAGCGTGTCAGCGTTCGTAGCATTTCCAATCATTTGCATGTCAGCGAGGGCACGGCTTATCGTGCCATAAAAGAGGCTGAAAATCGAGGTATCGTTGAGACCAAGCCTCGTAGTGGTACGGTGCGGATTGCCCAAGCCAACAAGGTACAGATTGAAACACTGACCTATTCAGAGATTGCTAGAATCAGTGACTCAGAGGTGCTGGCTGGCGAGGCTGGGCTGAGTCATGAGTTCAGCAAATTTTCGATTGGGGCTATGACACGTGAAAATATCGGACGCTACTTGGTGCGTGGTGGCTTGTTGATTGTAGGAGATAGGGAAAATATCCAGCTCCTTGCCCTTGAAAATCACAATGCCATTTTAGTCACTGGTGGCTTTGGGGTGTCACAGCGTGTGATACGAACGGCAGACAGCCTAGGCATTCCCGTCATGGTGACCCACTACGATACCTTTACAGTGGCTACTATGATAAACCACGCTCTCTCTGATGTGCGGATTAAGACCGACTTAAAAACGGTCAATCAAGTCTATCAGTCAAAGCACGACTATGGCTATCTGACCACGACCAACACCATCAAAGACTTTAACCAACTGGTCAAACAAACCAAACATGTGCGTTTTCCAGTAGTGGATAGCGACAATCATGTCGTGGGTGTTATCAGTGTGCAAGACACAGTCAGCAAGCCCAATGACACTCAGATAGAGCTTGTCATGTCAAAAGACGTCATCACAGCAAAACCTCATATGAGTCTTGCTAACATCAGCCAAAAGATGATTTTTGAAGACCTCAATATGCTACCGGTCATCACGGATGACAAGCAGTTGCTAGGTGTGATTACACGGCGTCAAGCCATGGAAAATCTCCCTAACACCCAGCCACGTGAGGTCTACACTGTGAGTGATCAGATTATCACCAATCTCCAGTATGACCATGGCGATTACTGCTTGATTGTAGAGCCTGCTTTGGTAGATAGCTCAGGCAATATCGCACAAGGTGTTTTGGTGGAGGCGCTTCATGCCATAACCAATCGGAAATTAACCAAAAAAAGCCCTAAAAATATCATCGTTGAAGAGCTGTCCATTCATTTCTTGCAGGTGGCGCAGATTGATGATATTTTGCGGATACGCCCAAAAGTGATTAGCGAAAAACGGCGCAGCGCTTTACTAGATTTTGATATTTGTTTAGATGACCAACTGATTGCAAAAGCAATGGTCACAGCTAAGATAAATTAAAAACGAAGATTAAAAGGAGACACAATGATTACATTAAAATCAAAACGCGAAATTGAAGCTATGGACCGAGCTGGAGATTTTCTAGCCAGCATTCATATTGGACTGAGAGACTTGATTAAGCCAGGTCTTGATATGTGGGAAGTCGAAGAGTATGTCCGCAGACGCTGTAAAGAGGCAAATGTCCTACCGCTTCAAATCGGTGTTGACGGTGCTATCATGGACTATCCATATGCGACTTGCTGTGGGCTAAATGATGAAGTGGCACACGCTTTTCCACGCCATTACATCCTAAAGGATGGCGACCTTCTCAAGGTGGATATGGTGCTTAGTGAGCCTCTTGACAAGTCAGTCGTAGACGTGTCTAAGCTTGATTTTGATAATGTTGCGCAAGTTAAAAAGTACACCCAAAGCTACACAGGTGGTCTAGCGGACTCTTGCTGGGCTTACGCTGTTGGTAATGCTTCACAAGAAGTCAAAGACCTCATGGATGTCACTCGTGAAGCGCTCTATATCGGTATTGAAAAAGCTGTCGTCGGCAATCGTATTGGTGATATCGGTGCAGCCATTCAAGAATACGCTGAAAGCCGTGGTTACGGTGTTGTGCGTGATTTAGTGGGACACGGCGTTGGACCAACCATGCACGAAGAACCAAATGTGCCTCACTACGGACGAGCTGGGCGTGGTTTACGTCTGCGTGAGGGCATGGTACTTACTATTGAGCCTATGATTAACACAGGCACTTGGGAAATTGACACAGATATGGAAACAGGTTGGGCACACAAGACGCTAGACGGCGGACTTTCTTGCCAATACGAACACCAATTTGTCATCACAAAAGATGGACCTGTTATTTTAACTAGCCAAGGCGAAGAAAGAACTTACTAATTATGGCTAAAAAGTCAGTTGTTGAAAAGTTGATGGATAAGCTCAATTACCCTCCTTTGCAAGTTTATCTTAAACATTATCAAAGTGCGGAGATGGATTTATCAGCGATTGCTGTTGCTTATTATCTGCTACTAACCGCTTTTCCGCTGGTGGTAATTGCTGCCAATATTTTTCCCTATCTCAATATTGACATCACTGACTTCTTGAGTTTTTTAAAAGATAATCTTCCCAAGAACGTCTACCAACCAGCCTCATCTGTTATTGTCAGTATTTTTTCAAACCCATCAAAAAGTATCTTGGGAGTAGCGACATTAACGGCTCTTTGGACCATGTCCAAAAGTTTGACCTCCCTGCAAAAAGCCATGAATAAAGCCTACGGTGTCACTCAACACCGTGACTTTGTGATTGGGAGATTAGTCGGGCTTGCCATGAGTCTCTTGCTGTTTTTCATGCTGACCTTTGTCTTGATTTTTTCAACCTTCTCAAAGCCCTTTATCATGCTGATAGTCAATCGCTATGACATGTGGGACCGCTTGACGACGCTTTTGTTGAATTTATCACATCCAGTGACAGCATTGACGATTTTTCTAGGCATGTTGACCCTCTACTTTTTCCTGCCAAATGTCCGTATCAAACGTTTGCGCTATTTGCTGCCAGGTACGATTTTGGTGACCGTTGTCATGGTTTTCTTTAGTAATTTAGTTAGTAATTACGTCTTAAATCGTATCGAGCATTTGGTAGACATCAAGATTTTTGGGTCTATTGTCATCTTCATCTTGATGGTTTGGTTTATTTTCCTAGCCTATCTCATTATTTTTGGTGCTATTTTAAATGCCACTTACCAAGAGCTGCACGAAGGTCTTGCTGAAAGCAGAAAAGGCGACTTGGTCTCCATTCTTCAAAGCCGCTCAAAAAGTGAAAAAGACCATACAGATAAAGAACATTAAAACCAGCTTTGATAAAAGCTGGTTTTTAGTTGGCTGTATTTTTAAAGACAAAGACTTTACTAAAGACATAGTTAAGTAAGATAATCAAGACTTGAGAAAAGAGCATCTCAATCAGATTAACCAAGTGGTAGTCATTGTTGACAAATTGCCCGATGAGATTTGGGTAGCGTGTCACAAGGAGATAAGCTAAGGCAATATCAATCAAGGCAGTGGCTAATCTGGCTAGGACAAACTTACCGAGACGATAGAGCCAGCCTTTTCGTTCCTGCCGAAAGACGATGGTATCGTTGGTGATAAAGGCAAATAGCACCGAGATGATATTGGCTATCGTTGCAGACAGCCCCGCATCAATAGCAAAAGCAGACAGCAAAAGACGAGTGACCATATAGACCAGTGTCGTCAACCCACCAAAGATAAGGTATAAGATTCCTTCACTTTGCAGGAGCTTTTTAGAGAGTGTTATCAATTGTTTCATGTCTTTATTATACCACAAAAGAGCAGCAAAAGAGACTTAAAGAAAGATTAAATAAACCTTGGCAAGGGCTTTTATTTATGATAGAATAGACAAGCTGTTAGAACAGCCCTTGGTGCTTCACTTCTTTCGCCAAGCATATTACAAACCTTAGTAGAACTAAGTGTTAAAGGAGACACTCATGAAAACTTTTACTGTAAACGACTTTGCTAAGATAGCTATCGTCGCTGCGCTTTATGTGGTTTTAACCATCACACCACCGCTCAATGCCATCTCTTACGGAGCTTATCAGTTTCGTGTAGCAGAAATGCTGAACTTTTTAGCCTTTTACAATCGCAAGTATATCATTAGCCTGACTATTGGTTGTATGATTGCTAATTTCTTTAGTTTTGGCTTGATTGATGTGGTTGTCGGAAGTCTATCAACCTTAGTCTTTGTTAGTCTTGGGGTATGGTTGTTTGAGCGCTACATGAACGAGCGTATTCTCGGTGGCGTATTTAACAAAGCCTTTTTCTTCTTTGCTTTCTTCTTTTCAGCCTCTATGGTGACTGTGGCTGCTGAGTTGGCTATTGTTGCTGACGCACCATTTTGGATGACTTGGTTGACAACGGCTCTTGGAGAGTTAGCGTCTCTTCTTGTTGGTGCTATCGTCATTGACCGTATTGCAAAGAGAATTGATTTTACAAAATAAACGAAAGAGAGCGTTCATTGCTCTTTTTTTTGATGTTATGAAAGGTAGAAAAACTTGGCAAAAGCTAGCTAAAATCCCACAGAAAATGGCAGTTTTATGGTAAAATAGGACTATGTTAAATCGAATGAACGAACTCGTAACACTTCTTAACCGTTATGCAAAGGAGTACTATACCGAGGATAATCCCAGTGTTTCTGATAGTGAGTATGACAAGCTCTATAGAGAGTTAGTGGAGCTTGAAAAAGCGCACCCTGATGACATCTTGCCAGACAGTCCGACTCATCGTGTGGGTGGTCTTGTCCTGTCAAACTTTGAAAAATACACACATGCCTATCCTCTTTATTCCCTGCAGGATGCTTTTTCACGTGAGGAGCTTCTTGATTTTGACCGCAGGGTAAAAGAGCGCTTTCCTACCGCTCGTTATGTGGCTGAGCTGAAGATTGATGGTTTATCGGTGTCTTTGACTTATCGTGAGGGCGTCTTGCAGGTTGGAGCAACTCGTGGTGACGGGACTATCGGTGAAAATATCACTGAGAACTTAAAGCGTGTCAAGGATATTCCCTTGGTGCTAGACGAGCCACTAGACATCACCGTTCGTGGGGAGTGCTATCTGCCAAAGGCTTCTTTTGATAAGATTAACCAAGAGCGTCAAGCAAATGGTGAGCCTGAGTTTGCCAATCCGAGAAACGCTGCTGCAGGAACCTTGAGACAACTAGATACAGCCGTTGTTGCTAAACGCAATCTTGCGACTTTCCTCTACCAAGAAGTGAGTCCAAGCCATCATCAAAACCAAGAAGAAGTCTTGCAGGCACTTGAGAAAGATGGCTTTTCAGTCAATCACCGCTATATGGTGACGTCTTCCATGGACGAGATTTGGCAGTTTATTGAGACGATTGCAGGTGAGCGTGAGCAACTTTCCTATGATATTGATGGGATTGTTATCAAGGTAGATGACCTTGCTATGCAAGAAGAGCTTGGCTACACTGTCAAAGCACCACGCTGGGCGATTGCTTATAAGTTTCCAGCTGAGGAGAAAGAAGCGGAAATCTTGAGCGTTGATTGGACGGTTGGACGCACTGGAGTTGTGACACCAACGGCAAACTTGACACCTGTTCAGCTGGCTGGGACAACAGTGAGCCGTGCAACGCTTCACAATGTCGACTACATCACTGAAAAGGACATCCGCATAGGCGATACCGTCATTGTCTATAAAGCTGGCGACATCATCCCTGCTGTTTTGCGTGTCGTTGAGCAAAAGCGTAAAGAGCAGATTCCTATGGACATTCCTAGTCAGTGTCCGTCTTGTGGGAGCGACTTGATTCACTTTGAGGATGAAGTGGCGCTGCGTTGTATCAACCCTATTTGCCCGAGTCAAATCAAGGAGCGTCTCGCTCACTTTGCTAGTCGTGACGCCATGAATATCACAGGTTTTGGTCCTTCTCTGGTTGAAAAGCTCTACGCTGCGCACCTAGTGCGTGATGTGGCGGACATTTATAAGCTAACACTGGATGATTTTATGACCCTTGAGGGTATCAAGGAAAAATCTGCTACCAAACTGGTCAAGGCTATTCAGTCCTCTAAGGACAATTCGGCAGAGCGCTTGCTCTTTGGACTTGGTATCAGACATGTCGGCAGCAAAGTCTCTCGTCAGCTTTTAGAAACTTTCCACAGTCTAGATGAGTTGAGTAAGGCTTCCTTTGAGGAGATCGCTCAGATTGAAGGGCTTGGTGAGGTGATTGCAAGCTCTATTACCAGCTATTTTGAAAAAGCTGAAGTGCATGAGCTCATGGATGAGTTGACTTCTTACGGTGTCAATATGACCTTTTTAGGGCAGGTAGTAAGTAGTAGCGCTAGTCTGTCTGGCTTGACCATTGTCCTGACAGGAAAGTTAGAGCAGCTGACTCGCAGCGAAGCCAAGGAAAAATTGCAGAGCTTAGGTGCTAAAGTGACAGGCAGTGTGTCGAAAAAGACCGATATCGTCGTAGCAGGTAGCGACGCTGGCAGTAAGCTCGCTAAAGCGCAGGAGCTCGGCATAGAAGTCCGTGATGAAAATTGGCTTAGAAGTTTATAGACCTTAGAAAGAAGAGTGTGCTATGCATAAACAATTAAAAGCACGTTTGATTTACAATCCGACATCAGGTCAAGAGTTGATGAAGCGCCATGTCGGAGAAGTGTTAGATATTCTAGAGGGATTTGGGTATGAAAGCTCGGCGTTTCAGACGACACCAGAGAAAAATTCAGCTCGCAATGAAGCTGAACGTGCCGCAAAAGCTGGCTTTGATTTAGTCATTGCAGCAGGAGGCGATGGTACCATCAACGAAGTCGTAAACGGTATTGCTCCACTCAAGCACCGTCCTAAAATGGCGATTATTCCAACTGGGACAACCAATGATTTTGCTAGAGCCCTAAAGATTCCACGGGGCAATCCTGTTGCTGCAGCTAAAGTCATCGGCAAAAACCAAATGGTCAAGATGGACATTGGTCGTGCCAGAAACGACACCTACTTTATCAATATTGCAGCAGCTGGGTCATTGACGGAGTTGACTTACAGCGTGCCTAGCCAATTAAAAACGACTTTTGGTTACCTTGCTTACCTGGCTAAGGGAGCAGAGCTTCTTCCTCAAGTCAGTAAGGTTCCTGTGAAGATTACCCATGATGAGGGTGTTTTTGATGGAGAAGCCTCCATGATTTTTGCGGCTATCACAAACTCTGTCGGCGGTTTTGAGCAAATCGCACCAGACGCTAAGCTAGATGATGGTTTGTTTACCCTTATCATCGTCAAGACAGCCAATCTCCTTCATCTCTTGAGTTTGATTCGATTGCTCCTTTCAGGAAAGCACATCTATGATAAGCGTATCGAGTATATCAAGACCAGCAAGATTGTCATTGAGCCGCAGTCTGACAAGCGCATGATGATTAACCTAGACGGTGAGTATGGTGGTGACGCCCCTATCACCCTAACCAATCTGAAAAATCACATCACCTTTTTTGCTGATACTGATGAGATTTCAGATGATGCGCTGCTTCTTGACCCAGAGGACTTGGCAATGGAGGCAATCGCCCAAAAGTTTGCAAATGAAGTAGAGGATTTGGAAAAACAATCTTAGCTAACAAACAGCATTATGAGATAATGCTGTTATTTTTGTACTTTTTAAAGATTATTGTAGAGCAAAAATCCGATAGAACTTAGTCAAACGCGAGAACAATGTCCAGTAATGGTGAAAAAAGGTAAGTCATTTTAATGAAAACGTCATCAAAACTATCTCTTTTCATTGACATTAGCCTTAAATAGGTCTAAAATAAACAGAGTAAAATTTATAAAAAGGAGAATTCTGTCATGAATTTAGCTATTTTAGCACTTGGTTTTGCCGTAATGGGCGTGTCTATCGGTGAAGGTATCTTGGTTGCCAATATCGCCAAAGCCGCAGCACGTCAACCAGAAATGTTTGGTAAGTTGCAAACATTGATGTTCACAGGTGTTGCCTTTATTGAAGGGACTTTCTTCGTTCTCTTTGCCTTTACATTCTTGGTAAAATAGCCGTAGTGTTAGAAAGAAGGAGGGATGAGGATTGGAAACAACTATTAATCCAACCGTATCTTTTTTAGGCATTGAGTTTGATTTGACCATCCTTGCCATGTCTCTCTTGACTGTTACGATTATTTTTTTCTTGGTCTTCTGGGCTAGTCGCAGGATGACACTAAAACCAAAAGGTAAGCAAAATGTGCTTGAGTTCCTCTATGAAATGGTAAACAGCACCATCTCACAGAATCTAGGAACCTACACAAAAAACTACAGCCTTTTGATGTTTGTCATCTTTACCTTCGTTTTTGTGGCAAATAACTTGGGGCTTCTGACAAAGTTAGAAGTTAACGGTTATAATTTGTGGATGGGTGAAACAGAAAATTTTGGTGTGACGTTCACCCTTTCACTTCTTATTACTATTATCTGTCACGTTGAAGGTGTACGCAAAAAAGGTGTTTCAGGTTATCTAAAGGGCTTTTTAGAGCCTTATCCAGCTATGCTGCCGATGAACCTCTTAGAGGAAGTGACTAATCTTGCCTCACTTGCTCTACGTTTATTTGGTAACATTTACTCTGGTGCTGTGGTAACCTCACTTATCTTACAGCTCGCTCACTTATCTATTTTTACTGGTCCTATTGCTTTTGTGCTTAATATGGTTTGGGTTGCTTTTTCAGTCTTTATCGGCTTCATTCAAGCTTATGTCTTTATCATTTTGAGCTCAAGCTACATCGGTAAAAAAGTTAACGGTGAAGGTGAATAAGTATAGAAGAGGAGAAATATGTCAATACTAATCAATAGTACAACGCTTGGTAATATCATTATCACTACAGGCTCTGTGATTCTTTTACTTGTTCTCATTCGATTGTTTGCTTGGGATAAAATCACAGGTATCTTTGAACAACGTGCAGATAAGATTGCAACTGATATTGATACAGCAGAAGCAGCACGTAAGGAAGCAGAAGACTTAGCAGCTAAGCGTCAAGCAGAACTAGATAGCGCCAAAGGCGAAGCTAGTCAAATTATCGAAACAGCTAAGGAAATCGGAAATACAAAGAGTAATCAAATCATCGCAGAAGCTCGTACAGAAGCTAGTCGTCTAAAAGATAAGGCTAAGCAAGACATCGAACAAAGTAAAACAGAGGCACTCACAAGTGTTAAAGGTGACGTCGCTGACCTTACTATCTTGCTTGCTGAAAAAGTAATGACAACACAATTAGATCAAAAAGCACAAAGTGATTTGATTGATAGCTATCTCAAACAGCTAGGAGATGCCTAATGGACAAAAAAACAGAGGCTCTCGTTGAGCAATACGCTACGAGTTTGTTAGAAGTAGCGCTTGAGCATGAACAGTTAGCAACTGTCAAGGCTGATGTTGAGGCAATCATTGCTGTCTTTGAAGAGAATAATCTAGAAGCTGTACTGTCAGACTTTGCTATATCAAAAGAGGACAAAGCTTCTATTATAAAGCTGCTTCAAGAGTCTAGCTCGACTTATGTGAGTAATTTTCTTGATGTCATTATGCAAAATGAACGTGAGGGACTGCTTTATGCCATTTGCCAGACTTTTTTGGTCAAAGAAGCACAAGCAACAAACACCCACGACATTTGTGTGACAACAGCTATTGCCATGTCTGATGAGCAAAAAGAGCGTCTTTTAGCCTTGGCAAAAGAAAAATTAACCATAGCGCATGGTCAACTGGTTGAAACCATTGACCCAAGCATTATCGGTGGTTTTATTATCAATGCTAATAACAAGGTAATTGATACAAGTATTAAGAGTCAATTACGTCAATTCAAACAAAATCTAAAATAGAAGGTGGTGTAGATTTTTGGCAATCAATGCACAAGAAATTAGCGCTTTAATTAAAAAGCAAATTGAAAACTTCCAGCCAAATTTTGACGTCACAGAAACTGGGGTCGTTACTTATATTGGTGACGGTATTGCCAGAGCTCGTGGTCTTGACAATGCCATGAGTGGTGAACTTCTCGAATTTTCAAACGGTGTCTATGGTATGGCACAAAACTTGGAGTCAAATGATGTAGGTATCATCATCCTTGGAGACTTCTCTGAAATTCGTGAAGGCGATGAGGTGAAACGTACTGGTAAGATTATGGAAGTGCCAGTAGGTGAAGCACTTATCGGTCGTGTTGTGAACCCACTTGGTCAGCCTGTTGATGGTCTTGGTGAGATTAAGACAACAGTGACACGTCCTGTAGAAACACCAGCTCCTGGTGTTATGCAGAGGAAGTCTGTCTCAGAACCACTTCAAACAGGTCTCAAGGCGATTGACGCCCTTGTGCCAATTGGACGTGGTCAACGTGAGTTGATTATCGGTGACCGTCAAACAGGTAAAACGTCTGTTGCGATTGATGCAATCTTGAACCAAAAGGGACAAGATATGATTTGTATCTATGTCGCTATCGGACAAAAAGAATCAACAGTACGTACACAAGTAGAAACGCTTCGTAAGTATGGTGCGCTTGACTATACGATCGTTGTAACTGCGTCTGCTTCGCAACCTTCTCCATTGCTCTACATTGCACCGTATGCTGGTGTTGCAATGGCTGAAGAGTTTATGTACAACGGCAAGCACGTTTTGATTGTTTACGATGATTTATCAAAACAAGCGGTAGCTTATCGTGAATTATCACTTCTTCTTCGTCGCCCACCAGGTCGTGAAGCTTATCCAGGGGATGTTTTCTACCTTCACAGTCGCTTGCTAGAGCGCTCTGCTAAGGTTTCTGATGAGTTGGGTGGTGGTTCTATCACAGCTCTGCCATTTATCGAAACGCAAGCGGGTGATATCTCAGCTTATATCGCAACCAACGTTATCTCTATCACTGACGGGCAAATTTTCTTGCAAGAAAATCTCTTTAACTCTGGTATCCGCCCAGCCATTGACGCTGGTTCTTCTGTGTCACGTGTTGGTGGTGCTGCGCAGATTAAAGCTATGAAGAAAGTAGCAGGGACCTTACGTCTTGACTTAGCGTCTTATCGTGAGCTTGAAGCCTTCACACAGTTTGGTTCTGACCTTGATGCAGCGACTCAAGCTAAACTAAACCGTGGTCGTAGAACGGTTGAAGTGCTTAAACAACCGCTTCACAAGCCACTTCCTGTTGAAAAGCAAGTTGTTATTCTCTATGCTTTGACACATGGTTTCTTGGATGATGTGCCAGTAGATGACCTTTTAGCCTTTGAAGAAGCCTTGTACGACTACTTTGATGCGCATCATAAAGACATCTTTGAAACAATCGTTTCAACAAAAGATTTGCCTGAAGAAGCAGTGCTTGATGCAGCTATTCAAGAATTTAAAGACCAATCAGAATTTAAAGCATAGGAGGGTATGATATGGCAGGCTCTCTTAGTGAAATTAAAGAGCGTATTACCTCAACTGAAAAAACGAGTAAAATTACAAGTGCCATGCAGATGGTATCCTCTGCTAAGCTCGTTAAGTCTGAGCAGTCCGCACGTGATTTTCAAGTCTATGCTTCAAAAATCCGTCAGATTACAACTGACCTTTTGAAATCGGAATTGACAACAGGTTCTGACAATCCGATGTTGGTGTCACGTCCTGTCAAAAAGACAGGCTATATCGTCATCACATCAGATAAAGGGCTCGTTGGCGGTTACAACTCAAAGATTTTAAAAGCGATGATGGATTTGATTGCAGAATATCATGCTGAAAAAGATGATTATGCCATTATTTCTATTGGTGGTGTTGGGTCTGATTTCTTCAAGGCACGTGGTTTAAATGTCGCATTTGAATTGCGTGGTTTAGAGGATCAGCCTAGCTTTGAGCAAGTTGGAAAGATTATTTCCAAGTCTGTTGAGATGTATAAAAACGAGCTGTATGATGAGCTTTATGTTTGCTACAATCACCATGTCAATAGCTTAACCAGCCAAGTTCGTGTACAGCAGATGCTCCCAATTGCAGACCTTGATGCGGATGAAGCGAGCGAAGACGGTGTTTCTGGCTTTGAGTTAGAGCCAGATCGTGAAGCTATTTTGGAGCAATTATTGCCTCAATATACGGAAAGCTTGATTTATGGAGCTATTGTTGATGCTAAAACTGCAGAGCATGCTGCCGGTATGACAGCTATGCAGACAGCAACTGACAATGCTAGAAATGTCATCAACGACTTGACCATCCAATATAACCGTGCTCGTCAGGCTGCTATTACACAAGAAATTACAGAGATTGTAGCGGGTGCCAATGCGCTAGAGTAAATCGAACTTACTCTTATCTACAATTTTATAAAGTGCCCTCTTTTACCAAAAGAGGCAAGATTTGTATCTTAGTTTAGAAGGAGAAATAAATGAGCTCAGGCAAAATTGCTCAGGTCGTGGGTCCTGTTGTTGACGTTGCGTTCTCAACAGATGACAAACTTCCTGAGATAAACAATGCATTGATTGTTTATAAAAATGGCGATAAAAGTCAAAAAATCGTACTCGAAGTAGCTCTTGAGTTAGGAGACGGTGTTGTACGTACGATCGCTATGGAATCAACCGATGGGCTTACTCGTGGAATGGAAGTTCTTGATACAGGTCGTCCTATTAGTGTCCCTGTTGGAGATAAGACTCTTGGTCGTGTTTTCAACGTCCTTGGGGATACCATCGACCTTGAAGAACCTTTTGCAGAAGATGCAGAGCGTGAACCTATCCATAAAAAAGCCCCATCATTTGATGAATTGTCAACCTCTTCAGAAATTTTAGAGACAGGTATCAAGGTTATTGACCTTCTTGCGCCTTACCTAAAAGGAGGAAAGGTCGGACTCTTTGGTGGTGCCGGTGTTGGTAAGACCGTCCTTATCCAAGAGTTGATCCACAATATCGCCCAAGAACACGGTGGTATCTCTGTGTTTACAGGTGTTGGGGAACGTACACGTGAAGGGAATGACCTTTACTGGGAAATGAAAGAATCTGGCGTTATTGAAAAGACTGCCATGGTCTTTGGTCAGATGAATGAGCCACCTGGAGCTCGTATGCGTGTGGCTTTGACTGGTCTTACTATTGCGGAGTATTTCCGTGATGTCGAAGGTCAAGACGTGCTTCTTTTCATCGACAATATCTTCCGTTTCACTCAAGCAGGTTCTGAGGTGTCAGCGCTTCTAGGGCGTATGCCGTCAGCCGTTGGTTACCAACCAACACTTGCTACTGAAATGGGGCAATTGCAAGAACGTATCACGTCAACAACAAAAGGTTCTGTTACTTCTATCCAAGCCATCTATGTGCCAGCGGATGACTACACTGACCCAGCGCCAGCAACAGCATTTGCTCACTTGGACTCAACAACCAACCTTGAGCGTAAATTGACTCAAATGGGAATTTACCCAGCGGTGGATCCACTGGCTTCTAGCTCACGCGCCTTGGCGCCTGAGATTGTTGGTGAGGAACACTACCAAGTCGCAACTGAAGTGCAACGTGTCCTTCAACGTTACCGTGAATTGCAAGACATCATTGCCATTCTTGGTATGGATGAGTTGTCTGAAGAGGAGAAAACCTTGGTTGGACGTGCTCGTCGTATCCAGTTCTTCCTTTCACAAAACTTCAACGTGGCTGAAACCTTCACTGGACAACCAGGTTCTTACGTACCGGTAGAAGAAACGGTTCGTGGCTTCAAGGAAATCCTAGAAGGTAAACACGACGATCTTCCAGAAGATGCCTTCCGTATGGTTGGTGGTATCGATGATGTTGTTGAAAAAGCCAAAAAAATGAATTACTAATGAGGTGACATGATGGCAGAAATGACTGTTCAAGTAGTGACACCTGATGGTCTGAAATACGATCACCGTGCGACTTTTATTCACGCAGTGACTAGAGAAGGGGAAATAGGTATTTTGCCAGGGCATATCAATCTGATTGCTCCTTTGAAGGTTAGTGAGTTGAAAGTACGCCGTGTAGATGATGATAATCATGTAGATTGGATTGCAGTCAATGGTGGCATCATTGAAATCAAAGACAATGTTGTAACGATTGTAGCGGATTCTGCTGAGCGTGAGCGTGACATTGACGTTAGCCGTGCTGAGCGTGCTAAATTGCGTGCTGAGCGTGCTATCGAAGTCGCTAAGCAAGAGCACAGACCTGATGAAGTGCAACGTGCTCAAGTAGCTCTTAGACGTGCGCTTAACCGTATCAACGTTGGTAATAAATACTAAAAAACGATTGAATCTTTCAATCGTTTTTTGTTTTCTCTAAAGGAGACTAGAGTTTGGCGTTTCCTTTTTCTTTTTTATCCTTGTAGACGATTTTTTCAGCGATGTATTTGATGACCTCGGGGTTACTTGGCAGGTCAGAGTGGCTGGCATTATCACCGGTCACGGTCACTTGAGTGTAGTGTTTGACGACTTTTTGATAGATGTATTTACCAGCTTCGACACTAGTCAGCGGAACAATCTTGTCGGCATCGTAGGTGTTTGTCCCTGCGATGTTGTAGACAGAGAGGTTGCTTGGGATATTTGCTCTAGCGGCAATCAAATCTTTGAGCATTTGCGTGCGGTTAGAGCTGTTGCTCTCTTCAAAGTTATAAGGTGTTCCGATGGTCGTTAGTGTTTTCATCTCAAAGTCATCAGAGTCAATGTACTGCTCTAGGAAAATTGTCCAGTTCAAGCCGCCGTTAGAGTGTCCAATAGCGTTGAAACGCTTGAATTTATAGCGTTTTTGCAGCGCTAGCATAGCTTCATTAAGCCAGGCGGTTTGTTTTTTGATGTTGCTGTAGCCGTCTTTATTATTTTCAAAAGCGATAACAATATAAGGCTTGCGGTCATTGGTATCGAGCTTGCCTGTGTAGACGATTTTACCGCTGGTTTTTACCGTCAGCTTTAGGATACTGTGCTCCTCGCCCATTTTATTGAGCTGCTTGAGAAGTGTATTGAAACGCTCTTGACTGGCGCTAGAGCCTGGCACTAAGATGGTCGGCGTCATCTTAGAATTATTGATACGGTGTTGCGTGGATGTGATGTCATTGACATAATGCCGTCCCAAAACCGCCATGGTCGCTAGAAGAGAGAAAAGCACGAGAGCAATGAAGCCTTTAAACCATTTCATCTTGTTTTTCTTCCTTTCTAAAAGCGAGTGTGACAAAGGGACGGTAAATGAAAATAGACATGACCAAAAGTGCTAAGGTAAAGACGAGATAGCGCCAATCGCCGTTTGAAGCTAGAAAACCAAAGAGGATACTTGGTGTTCCAACAGGTGTTGCATAGACTGCGGGATTGAGCAGATGTAGAGAAAGTGCTAGTGCACCAAGCAACTCGGCGAGGACAGTTGATACTATCATAGGAATCAACAAAATCGGCTGAAAGAGAATGGGCAAGCCAAGGAAAAATGGCAGTTGTTGGTCAAATAGAAGCGGAATAGCAGACAATAGAGCGATGTGATAGTAGCGTTTATTGTTAAGCTTGCGGCTTCTGCCTAGGACGCTGATCAGTAGCGCTAGGAGCATACCAATCCCTCCAAAAAGAGCAAAGCTGTCTTGTAAGGTGTAGATGGTAAAGAGGTGTGGGATGGTTGAGACAGTATTATCTAGAGCTGCTGTGATATTCTCACTAGCTACAGTAACGCCAATATCAGGCGTTTGCAGCATATAAGGTGGCGTAAACCCAAACACCAGCATGATAGTAGCAAGAACAGACCACAAAAGTACGCTAAGCAATTGACCAGGTCCATTGCCTAAAAGGCTTTCAAAAACAGTTTGCAGCAAAAAATCCAGATTGAGGTAAGTAATTCGTTGGGCGGCTTGATTAAAATTGTAAGCCCCGTACAGTAGGAGAATGCCTAAAAAGCTATTGACATAAGCAAAACGGCTTCTCATATGCTTGATAACAAAGACAATCACCAAACCAAAGAGAACCAAAAGCAACCAAAACGGCTGGTTATTATAATAAATCCGCCCGCTGGTGCTATCTGTGGTAAACAAGAGCCAAGTGGTCAAAAAACCAATCAAAGACGGTAGTTGCCAGTCAATAGTGCTGTCCTCTAGACTGCGGCGAATAAAGGTCGCCACAAAATACCCCATCAAAAAAGACAGGAGGATGTCTGAGAGTGTACCTAACCCCATCGATAGCGCCACAACAATCTGATTGCCCTTTAGAAAACCAGTTGTTTCTTGAAAAAAGGCATTTTCAAAAAAGAAAAGTTGCTGAAAGATTTGAATCCAGGCATAAAGCAAAGCAAAAGGAAATAAATCTCTGAGACTCTCAAAAATCAAAGAGCGTAGCCTATGAAATGAGGGGAGAAAGAATCGTTTCTGATACATAAGTCACCTAACTTTCTATGTCTATTATAGCGTTAAATACTGTACTTTCATAGGTCTGTAGACGATTTTTAGGAGAAATACGGCAAAGAGGCAAAAAGAATAGATGAAAGAGCATACAATAATTTGAAAAATGAGAAAATTATTGCTATGTTAATAAGAGAAAATTCTGTCAAAAAATAAGCCTAATCTTCTTTAAAAGACAACAACCACCTCTAGCTAGGGGTGGTTTGTTGTGGGAGCGGACTACACTCTTACTTGCTGTTTGGTGACTACAGCAAGATGTGCTATAATGATAACATGGAATATATCTTATCACTTGTGACTTTGATGAGTCATCTGATTTTTATTTTGCTGGTGCACCGCCTCTTGGTGACGCTTTTTGATTGGTCTAAAATCGTCAAAAATGCTCAAGATAAGCTGGGGCAGTTGCGTGTGTTTTTGATTTTAATCAGCATTGCTATTGGCTATATGGTCAGCCACTTTATGCTTGAGGTTCTCTCAATCATGCAGACTGCTATGTTAGGTCAGTAAAAGTCAGAAAAAATGACCAGCACAAAACTTTATGCTATAATCAAGATACTATTTTAGATGGAGAATATCATGGATAAAATCATAATTGAAGGTGGCAATACACGATTGTCAGGTCAAGTAACGATTGAAGGAGCTAAAAATGCTGTTTTGCCCTTGCTTGCAGCAACTATCCTCGCTGAAGAAGGCAAGACGACATTAACCAATGTCCCTATTTTGTCAGATGTTTACACCATGAATAATGTGGTGCGTGGTTTAGATGTGGATGTCGCTTTTGACGAGGCAAACAATCAAGTCACCGTAGATGCGACAGGTGACATTTTAGACGTTGCTCCCTATGAGTACGTCAGCAAGATGCGTGCCTCTATCGTAGTTTTAGGTCCACTTCTTGCCAGAAAAGGGCATGCCGTTGTGTCCATGCCAGGTGGTTGTACCATTGGTAGCCGTCCTATTGATTTGCACTTAAAAGGACTAGAAGCGCTTGGAGCTGAGATTACACAGACTGGTGGGGACATCACAGCGACAGCAGACAAGCTAAAAGGCACAACCATTTACATGGATTTTCCGTCTGTAGGCGCTACACAAAATCTGATGATGGCAGCCACACTTGCAGAAGGCACAACTATTATCGAAAATGCCGCTCGTGAGCCAGAGATTGTTGACCTTGCTGTTTTGCTCAATAAAATGGGTGCTAAGGTCAGAGGTGCAGGGACTGAAACGCTGACTATTGTTGGTGTGGATAGCTTGCATGGTGTTGAGCACGATGTGGTTCAAGACCGTATCGAGGCAGGGACATTTATGGTAGCAGCCGCTATGACTTCAGGCGATGTCCTTGTCAAAAATGCCATTTGGGAGCACAATCGTCCCTTGATTTCCAAATTGATGGAAATGGGCGTTGAGGTGACTGAGGAGGAAAATGGTATCCGTGTCAAGTCTGATGTGGCAAAACTCAAGCCAGTGACCGTAAAAACCCTCCCTCACCCAGGCTTCCCAACAGATATGCAAGCGCAGTTTACAGCGCTCATGGCAGTTGTCTCTGGAGAATCAACCATGATTGAGACGGTGTTTGAAAATCGTTTCCAACATTTAGAGGAAATGCGCCGTATGGGACTCCGCTCTGAAATCATGCGTGACACCGCTGTCATCCACGGAGGTGAGCATTTGCAGGGTGCGCCAGTCATGTCAACAGACTTGCGTGCAAGTGCAGCTCTGATTTTAGCTGGGATGGTGGCTGATGGTGTCACAACTGTCAGCAAACTCAATCACCTAGACCGTGGTTACTACAAATTCCACGAAAAACTGCAAGCACTAGGTGCTACTATTCGTCGTGTAAGTGAGGAAGGCTAATGAATACAGGTTGGCGTTACGTTGTCAAGCAGTTTAGCTTGCTGGGGCTAGTTGCCCTGCTTTGTCTTTTCTTTCTAGCGCTGGGTCTTGTGATTGGCTACGGCGTGATTGGTGATGGGAAAAATCCCTTTTCTATTCTCTCACCAGGGACTTGGCACGACTTGATTGGAAAATTTACAGGAAACTGATATGGCAAAGAAAAAAACAGCAAAGCGTGCTTCTTATTCACTAGCAGCTCTTCTTGTCGGCGTGCTGGCTCTAGCTCTTGGCTATTCGGATGTTCTTCCCAAGGACAATCCCGTCCGCCAAATCACAACTAGCCTTGAAGCGAAGACCACAAAGACGACGACAGAAGAGACCGAAGTTGTCGGCAAAACACCTAGCCAAAGTCTAGCCGAGTCAGTTCTAACCATACCTGTCAAAAGTCAGCTAAAGGGAGACATCACGTGGAATAAGGCTGGCGCTTTTATCATCAATAACAACAAAACAAATCTCAATGCCAAGGTGTCAAGCGCCCCTTATGCCAATAATAAAACCAAAACCGTCCAAGGTCAAACCGTCCCAACTGTCGCTAATGCGCTGTTGAGCAAGGCTACTCGTCAATACAAAAGCCGTGAGGAGACAGGAAATGGTTCGACCTCTTGGACGCCAGCAGGTTGGCATCAGCTCTACAATCTAAAAGGAGCTTACAACCACGCTGTTGACAGAGGGCATTTGCTGGGCTATGCCTTGGTTGGTGGCTTGAAAGGCTATGACGCTTCAACCAGCAATCCCAAAAACATTGCGACCCAAGCTGCTTGGGCAAATCAAGCTAATAGTAGCCACTCGACAGGGCAAAACTACTATGAGACGCTGGTACGTAAGGCACTAGATAAGAACAAGCGTGTGCGTTACCGGGTGACCCTCATCTATGACGGCGACAATATCCTAGCTTCAGGTACGCACTTGGAAGCCAAGTCGTCTGACGGCAGTTTAGAATTTAACGTCTTTGTGCCAAATGTCCAGTCTGGCTTGACCTTTAACTATGCAAATGGTGAAGTTGCTGTGGATTAGAGGCTTGAAATCTACTAGCCTTTTTGATAAAATGATAGAAACTAAATAGCGATCTATGAGACTAGTAACCTTGTGGCATTTTTCAGGGAGTGCTAACCGTGACTGGAAGTTAGCTAAAAGAAAGCAGGGCGAATTCACTCATGAGAAGATCTCAATTAAGGTCTGCTTAGCAGATGAAAACGGATGGTACCGCGTGTCAACGCTCCGTGTATGGAGCATTGGCACTTTTTTGTTGTCTATTTTGTTAAGATATTGGAGGAAGTATGGATTTACAAGAACAACTAGAAGAGTTGCGTACATCAACGCAAGCAAAACTAAAGGCAATGCATGTTGACAATGCCAAGGAATTGCAAGAACTACGTGTGCAGGTCTTGGGGAAAAAAGGCTCGCTAACAGAGCTGTTGAAAGGCTTGAAAGACTTATCACATGAAATGCGCCCAGTTGTTGGTAAGCAAGTCAACGAAGTGCGTGATGTTTTGACCAAGTCCTTTGAAGAACAAGCAAAACTCGTCGAGCAAGCCCGCATTGCTAAAAAGCTAGAGTCTGAAAGTTTGGATGTGACCCTTCCAGGTCGTCAGATGAAGGTCGGACATCGTCATGTCCTCACCCAAACCAGCGAAGAAATCGAAGATATTTTCCTTGGGATGGGCTTTCAAGTGGTGGACGGTTTTGAGGTTGAAAAGGACTACTATAACTTTGAACGTATGAATCTGCCAAAAGACCACCCAGCTCGTGACATGCAGGATACTTTCTACATCACAGAGGAAATCCTTATGCGCACGCACACCTCACCTGTGCAAGCCCGCACTATGGACAGCCATGATTTTTCAAAAGGGCCTTTGAAGATGATCTCACCTGGGCGTGTTTTCCGTCGTGATACAGACGACGCTACACACTCTCACCAGTTCCACCAAATCGAAGGGCTAGTCGTTGGGAAAAACATCTCTATGGGTGACCTCAAAGGAACACTTGAGATGATTATCCAAAAAATGTTTGGTGCTGAGCGTCAAATCCGCTTGCGCCCAAGCTACTTCCCATTTACAGAGCCATCTGTCGAGGTGGATGTGTCTTGCTTCAAATGTGGTGGTAGCGGATGTAACGTCTGCAAGCAAACCGGCTGGATTGAAATCCTCGGAGCTGGTATGGTACACCCTAGCGTCCTTGAAATGTCTGGGCTTGACTCTGAAGAATACTCAGGCTTTGCCTTTGGTTTAGGTCAAGAGCGTATCGCTATGCTGCGTTATGGTATCAATGATATTCGTGGCTTCTACCAAGGTGACACCCGTTTCACAGAGCAATTTTAGGAGGTTAGTATGACTGATATTGCTATTACAAGAGCTGGTCTTGACCAGCTAGAGACTATTCAAGAGCTCGCAATGACAACTTTTCGTGAAACCTTTGGGTATGACAATACCGAAGAGCAGTTGCAAGAGTTTTTTGATGAAGCTTACACGCTAGAAGTGCTTGGTCAAGAGTTAAAAGCAGATGATTCTGAAACTTATCTAGTGAGCGTAGACGGCGAGATTGCAGGCTTTCTCAAGGTTAACTGGGGTGAATCTCAGACAGAAAAAGAGCTTGACGATAGCTTTGAAGTGCAACGTATCTATGTTCTCCAAAGGTTCCAAGGACAAGGATTGGGCAAACGTCTCTTTACCTTTGCGCTAGAGCGTGCAAATGAACTAGGCTTTACATGGGCATGGTTGGGCGTTTGGGAACACAACACCAAAGCGCAAGCCCTTTACAAAAAATACGGTTTTGAAAAATTCTCAGAGCACCAGTTTGCTGTCGGTGACAAGGTGGATACCGACTGGTTGATGCGTAAATATCTCAAGTAATAGAAAGGAGCAAGCACACATAGCGTGTGTGACAAGTGTATGTTAGTATCTTATAAATGGCTCAAAGAGCTTGTTGATGTAGATGTGACAAGTGCTGAGCTAGCCGAGAAGATGTCAACGACAGGGATTGAAGTAGAGGGCGTGACAAGCCCACAGACAGGTCTGTCAAAATTAGTCGTTGGTGAGGTTTTATCTTGTGAGGACGTGCCAGACACTCACCTTCATCTCTGCCAAGTGGACACAGGCGATGAAAGCCCACGTCAGATTGTCTGCGGAGCACCAAACATCAAAGCAGGTATTAAGGTGATTGTAGCGCTTCCAGGCGCTCGTATCGCTGACAATTATAAAATCAAAAAAGGCAAAATCCGTGGTATGGAGTCGCTAGGGATGATTTGTTCGCTGCAAGAGTTGGGGTTACCAGACAGTATCATTCCTAAGGAATTTTCAGATGGCATTCAAATCTTGCCGGATGAGGCTGTGCCTGGTGACAGCATTTTCCCTTATCTTGATTTGGACGATGAGATTATTGAGCTCTCCATTACACCAAACCGTGCGGACGCCCTTTCTATGCGTGGTGTCGCTTACGAAGTAGCTGCCATTTACGGTAAAGCAGTGCATTTCCCAGAGCGTACGCTTCTTGAGATTGAAAAGCCAGCAGCTGATGAGATTTCAGTAGCCATCGCCTCTGACAAGGTCTTGACCTATGCCAGCCGTGTGGTGGAAAATGTCACCATCAAACCAAGCCCACAATGGCTTCAAAACCTCTTGATGAATGCAGGCATTCGCCCCATTAACAATGTCGTTGACGTGACCAACTTTGTCCTTTTGTACTTTGGACAACCTATGCACGCCTTTGACCTAGACAAGTTTGAAGGACGTGACATCGTGGCACGTGAAGCCCGTGAAGGTGAAGAGTTAGTCACACTTGACGGTGAGACACGTGAGCTTGTTGCAGGTGACTTGGTGATTACCGTTGGTGACAAGCCAGTAGCGCTTGCTGGTGTCATGGGGGGACGTGATACTGAGATTGATGATGCTTCTAAAAATGTCGTTCTTGAAGCGGCTGTCTTTGATGGGACAAGCATTCGTAAGACTAGCGGACGTCTCAATCTGCGCTCTGAAAGTTCTTCACGTTTTGAAAAAGGCGTGAACTACGCCACTGTCCTTGAAGCGTTGGACTTTGCAGCTGCTATGCTAACCGAGTTAGCTGGTGGGAAGACTCTTGCAGGGCGTGTTATCGCAGGCAACCTTCCAACAGAGCCTGTCCAAGTCTCAAGCAGTCTAAGCTATGTCAACGCACGTCTGGGTACAGATTTGACTGCCGATGACATCAAGGACATCTTTAAGAAACTTGGCTTTGGTTTAGAGATTTCTGGAGACAGCTTTACCGTTTCTGTTCCTCGTAGACGCTGGGATATCAGCATTCAAGCGGACTTAGTCGAGGAAATTGCTCGCATCTATGGTTATGACAATTTGCCAACAACCTTGCCAGAATCTGGTAGTACCGTTGGTGAGTTGACCACTTCGCAACGCCTTCGCCGTGAAGTGCGCACAATTGTTGAAGGGCTGGGGCTTTCTGAAATCATCACTTATGCCTTGACAACACCTGAAAAAGCAGTTGAATTTGCCCTTAAACCAAGCAATATCACAGAGCTCATGTGGCCAATGAGCGTGGAGCGCTCTGTTCTGCGCCAAAATATCGTCTCTGGTATGCTAGACACTGTCGCCTACAACAGCGCCCGTAAAAATACCAACCTAGCCCTCTTTGAGATTGGTAAAGTCTTTGAGCAGACTGGCAATCCAAAAGAAGACCTGCCAAATGAAATCACAAGCCTTGCCTTTGCTCTGTCTGGTCTCGTAACGGAAAAAGACTTCCAGACAAGAGCGGTTCCTGTTGATTTCTTCCATGCCAAGGGTGTCTTAGAAGCCTTGTTTACTAAGCTCGGACTAGAAGTTGACTATGTACCAACCAAGGATATAGCGAGCATGCACCCAGGGCGCACAGCGCTCATCGTCCTAGATGGTCAAGAAATCGGTTTTGTTGGTCAAGTGCACCCACAAACCGCTAAAGATTATGCTATTAGTGAGACTTATGTCGCTGAGCTCAATCTGGATGTTATCGAGTCTCATTACCACAAAGCACATGTCTTTAAGGAAATTACTAAGTTCCCAGCAGTTAGCCGTGACATCGCTCTCTTGGTTGAAAATAGCGTCACTCACAGCGACATCATTGCAGCCATTAAAGCCGCTGGTGTGAAACGCCTAACAGATATCAAACTCTTTGACGTCTATGCTGGTGAAAACATCCAAAAAGGCTTCAAATCAATGGCTTACAGCCTAACTTTCCAAAACCCAACAGACAACCTCACTGACGAAGAAGTTGCCAAATACATGGCTAAAATCACAGCTTCTCTCGAAGAAAAGGTTAGTGCGGAAATTCGTTAATGACAGAAAACTTCCCTAGAAAACTAGCGGAAGTTTTTTAGCATTTGCAGTTATCAGAATTTTCAAGTAAAATAATAATACAATAAACGAGGAGGAAGCAAATGAGCGTTAAGGGATTGTTAGTGATGGATGTGGACTCTACCTTGATTCGAGAAGAGGGGATTGACCTATTGGGAGAAAAAGCGGGCGTTGGGCGTGAGGTAGCAGACATCACAGAGCGTGCTATGAGGGGCGAGCTGGACTTTAGGCAAGCGCTTTTTGAGCGTGTAGCATTACTAAAGGGACTGCCTGAGACGATTTTTGAGGATGTCTTGCAGGAAATGCACTTTACACAGGGAGCACATGATCTGGTTGAGACCTTGCATGCACGTGGTTACAAGGTTGGCTTGGTCTCAGGAGGCTTTCACGAGACCGTAGATAGCTTAGCCAAAGAGCTTGGTATCGACTATGTCAAAGCCAATCGCCTAGAAGTCAAGGACGGCAAGCTGACAGGACGTGTCCTAGGCGATATTGTGACCAAAGAAACTAAGAAAAACTGCCTAGAGCAGTGGGCAGGTGAAAATGGACTTGGTCTGTCTGAAACGGTCGCTATGGGAGATGGTGCCAATGACCTTCCTATGATTCAGACAGCAGGCATTGGTATTGCCTTTTGTGCAAAACCTATCGTTAAAGAACAAGCGCCTTACCAAATTAACACAGCTGACTTGACGCAGGTGCTTGCGATTTTGGACGACAGATAAGGAGGACAGTATGCACATTCTCATAGCACCGGATTCTTTCAAAGAGAGCTTGTCTGCGCTAGAGGTGGCAGAAGCGATAGCGAGCGGTTTTAGCTCTGTTTATTCAGAAGCAACTTTTGATTTATTGCCTGTTGGTGACGGTGGTGAGGGCACTCTATCGAGTCTTAGCACCAACCTCCACATGACTACAAAAACAGCCCTGGTCAGCGATTCATTTGGAGATAAGCGAGAAGCGCCTTATGCGGTTTTAGGCAATCTTGCCGTCTTTGAGATGGCGAGTATCTGCGGTTTAGAGCTCGTTTCTAAGAAACAGCGTAATCCCTTACAGCTAAGCACACGAGGCGTTGGAGAGATGTTCGTTCATCTGAGTCAAGCGGGTGTCACAGAGGTTATGGTTGGTGTTGGCGGGTCAAGCACCAACGATGGTGGTATTGGCATGGCAAAAGGGTTAGGCTATCGCTTTTTAGAGGCCAATGGGATAGAGCTAGAAGCTATCGGTGACAATCTTTCTAAAATCGCTGTTATTGATGGCAGTCAAGTTCCCAAAGCACTTAAAAAGTTAAAAGTAACCATTATCACTGACGTGACCAATCCTTTATGTGGTCCAAACGGTGCGACTTATGTCTTTGGTGGGCAAAAAGGCTTGCCAGTAGCAGATATGAAAGCTGTTGATGAGGTGATGTGCAAGTTTTATCAAAAAGCTAATCCTGCTGTTATCACTGCATCTGGTAGCGGTGCAGGAGGTGGTATGGCAGCGGGGTTGATGACCTTTTTAAATGGTCAAGTTGTCTCTGGTATTGACGCTGTGCTTGACTATTCACACTTTGATGAGCGTGTGCAAAAAGCGGATCTAGTCATTGTAGGCGAGGGGCGCTTGGACCGACAAAGTCTGTCTGGCAAAGCTCCAGTCGGTGTCGCAAGGCGAACGCCGCAAAACATTCCAGTTATTGCCATCTGTGGCAGTCTGGCTGATGACTTGCCAGATTTTCCGGCTAGCAACATCACGGCAGCTTTTCCCATCATCCCCTCTCTAAGCAGTCAGGAAATCTTATTTCAGAAAACTGGAAAAAATCTCATACGAACAGCGCAAAATATCGCGAATCTGTTGACATTAAACTAAAAAAGCTGGTAGAACCAGCTTTTTGTCTTAGTGACCAAATAATTTTTTGAAAAAAGATTCTTTTTGAGGGTGTGGCGTTGGTTTTGCTTCCAACAAATCTGGAAATTGCACTGCAAAATCAGTGCTCTCGATATTTTCTGCTTTATTCGTGTGGACGATAATACCAAACGGTGAGTTGGCGGCAGTTTCATCAACGATAGTGGCAGAACATCCCTTATCCTGCGCTTTTTTCATATAAAAAATCTGCGTTTCAGTGCTTAATTTTGGCGAGATTTTGACCGAAAGGGGCGAAAAGGTCTGTGAAAGTCGCTCTAAAGCTTGGGAAAAGGTCTTTTGTATCCCCTCAGTCTGAGCTTCTTGGAGCGCAATGGTCAAAACCACCCGCTCTCTGAATGTTCCGAAATAGCGACGCTGCTCATCGGGATTGAGCCTTGTCTCACCTGTCGCTTTTTGTAAAATTTGTTTATCAAGGTCTGTCATAATAGCCTCCTGTGTAGGTAATTGCCTTTATTATATAGTTATTTAGTTTTAAAATAGTATTCCAAAGCAGACTGAACAGAACGACCTGTTCTTAACAATTCAGTCACCTTTCTTTTTAGAGTAGCCCAAAACTGTTCGATGGGATTGAGTTCAGGGGAATAAGGTGGAAGCGGAAGAAAATAGTGTCCCTTAGCCACTGCAAGCTCATCTAGTTGTTTCTTGGGGTGAAAAGCTGCATTATCCATAATGATGACATGGGGTTCTGTCAAGGATGGCAATAGCTGCTCCTGATACCACTTGATAAATAATTCCGCTGTCATCGTTCCATGATAAAGCAAGGGGGCTATAATTTTAGAACCAATTTGACCAGCTACTACCGAAATTCTTTCGAATCTGCGTCCACTTACCTTGTCGTATACTTTCTCCCCTCGAGGTGCTCTAGCTTTGTGACGATAAAGATAAGTATCAATGCCAGTCTCATCAATATAAACAATAGGGGTGTTTGGAAAGCAGGCTAAAACATCAAGATAGCGTCTCACCTTTTCGCTATCTTGTTCTTTATAGGTTGTGGTCTTTTTTTAAAGTGATGTTCAGTTTTTTAAGGCAGCCCAAACTGAGGGAATACTACAGTCAAAATGCTCTGCAATTTCCCTTAAGAAAGCATCTGGATGTTCCTTGACATAGGCTTCTAACTTATCCAATGGCAATTTGCGAGGGCTTGGTTTTCTTTTTTGGCGCTCCAAATGACCTAGTTCTTTGAGTTGTTTCTCCCACAGATACAGTGTATTAGTGCTAATTCCAAATAACTGACACGTTTCTTTTTTGGAATGACCAGCCTCTACATAATTAATAACTCGTTTTCTAAAATCTATTCCGTAACTTTTCATAAGTATAGTATAACACATACTATATAGAAACTAACAAACTATAACGAAAAAAAGCCAAAAAAGCAGAAATGAAAGCCAAAAGTCAAGGATAATGTCACAAAAAGAGAACAACTCATTTATAAAAGCGCTTTCTATAGTTTTTTTCTTGTTATTACAGCAAGATTGTGGTATTATTAACATGTAAAAAATATAACTCATAAGGAGAGTATGTAATGTCAATTATTACTGATGTTTACGCACGCGAAGTCCTTGACTCACGCGGTAACCCAACACTTGAAGTAGAAGTTTACACTGAATCTGGTGCCTTCGGACGCGGTATGGTTCCTTCAGGAGCTTCTACTGGTGAGCACGAAGCAGTAGAACTTCGTGATGGTGACAAGTCTCGCTACAACGGTCTTGGAACTCAAAAAGCTGTTGACAATGTAAACAACATCATCGCCGAAGCACTTATTGGTTACGATGTTCGCGACCAACAAGCTATCGACCGTGCTATGATCGCTCTTGACGGTACTCCAAACAAAGGTAAACTAGGTGCTAACGCTATCCTTGGTGTATCTATCGCTGTTGCTCGTGCAGCTGCTGACTACCTTGAAGTGCCACTTTACAACTACCTTGGTGGTTTCAACGCTAAAGTGCTTCCAACACCAATGATGAACATCATCAACGGTGGTTCACACTCAGACGCTCCAATTGCTTTCCAAGAGTTCATGATTGTACCTGCTGGTGCACCTACATTCAAAGAAGCTCTTCGTTGGGGTGCTGAAATCTTCCACACTTTGAAGAAAATCCTTAAAGAACGTGGACTTGAAACAGCTGTTGGTGACGAAGGTGGTTTTGCGCCTAAATTTGACGGTACTGAAGATGCTGTAGAAACTATCATCAAAGCTATTGAAACTGCAGGTTACAAACCAGGTGAAGAAGTATTCCTTGGATTTGACTGTGCTTCATCAGAATTCTACGTAGATGGTATCTACGACTACACTAAATTCGAAGGTGAAGGTGGTGCTAAACGTACTGCAGCTGAACAAATCGACTACCTTGAAGAGTTGGTAAACAAATACCCAATCATCACTATCGAAGATGGTATGGATGAAAACGACTGGGACGGTTGGAAAGCTCTTACTGAACGTCTCGGTGGACGTGTTCAATTGGTTGGTGACGACTTCTTCGTTACAAACACTGACTACCTTGCACGTGGTATCAAAGAAGGTGCAGCTAACTCAATCCTTATCAAAGTTAACCAAATCGGTACTTTGACTGAAACTTTCGAAGCTATCGAAATGGCTAAAGAAGCTGGTTACACTGCCGTTGTATCACACCGTTCAGGTGAAACAGAAGATTCAACAATCTCTGACATCGCTGTTGCAACTAACGCTGGTCAAATCAAGACAGGCTCATTGTCACGTACAGACCGTATCGCTAAATACAACCAATTGCTTCGTATCGAAGATCAACTTGGTGAAGTTGCAGAATACCGTGGTTTGAAATCATTCTACAACTTGAAAAAATAATCTGTTTACAGATTGATGAGGTGTAAAACCTTGTTATAAAGCACTTTAGAGCCTATTTCTAAGGTGCTTTTTCTGTTTTAGTTACCCTTTTAACTACCCTTTGCTGATTTTAGGTTTAGTAAGAGGGTAATCGCTAAGCGATACCCTTTACAGATTATTGATGGCTGTTTCATAATTTGAGACAGCTTTTTTAGCGTTGTCTTTGTTTGTGTGCCAGTAGGTGTTTTCTGTCATCATAAGGTTGGCGTGCCCTAGTCTGTACTGTACATCTTTGGGGCTGGTATTGGCGTATAACATCATGGTTGTGTGCGTGTGGCGGAAACCATGAAAGCATACGTTGGTTACTCCAGCAGCCTTAAAATGCTTGTCAAGGCGCTTTCTAAGTTTGGATGCATAGGCGTACTTTTCAGTAAAGACAGAGAACACCACGGTTTCAGAGCGTCCTAGTTGCCAAGATTGCACTTGCTGACGTTTTTTGTACTGTTTCAGCATGAGTAAGGTCGCCTTGTCTATGGGAATATCACGGTATCCCGCTTTAGATTTGGGTGAGTTGACCTCCTGCTGACGGTTGAGCGTTTTGGTAATGCTGATAATACCGTTTTCTAGGTCAATATCAGACCACTCAAGAGCGAGCGCCTCACCTATGCGGCAGCCAGTGGCTAATAATAGCTTGTACAGGACAACATCAAAGAGGTTTTGATAGTTGGATTGGTCGAGCGTATCCAGATAATCAAGGAACTGTTTCAGTTCTTTGTTGTCTAGGTACTTGATTTTGGTCTTTTCTTTCTGCTGCTTACGTGGAACGATGACATCATTAGCGGGATTGTGCCCTATGATTTGCATGGATACAGCATATTTTAAGATACGCTTATTCATGTTATGCAGTAAGGAATAGTTAGCAAATGCGCCCTTAACCCCTCTATTTGCCTTGTCAGCCCATTTATTGACTTGTTGCTGTATGATTGGCGTGGTGAGCTTATCCACCTTATAATCACCAAAAACAGGCAATAGGTGAACCCTTATCAGCCCTTTCATAGATTGGCGGGTGTTGGGTTTGACGGTGTTTTTATAGCTGTCCCACCATAAATCAACCAGTTCTTGATAGGTGACAACCGCTATTTTTTTCTTGACGGTTGATCCATTGGCGATAAAAGTGTTAATCGCTTCACGAGCCTTTACTTTGCAGGCTTTTTTAGTTGTAGCCGTGACCGTTGTACGAGCTTTCTTACCAGTCATGGCATCCACGCCGAGATAGACACTAGCACGGTACACGATAGCACCGTTTTTCTTTTTGTATTCTTTGATATTCATGATAAACCTTTCTAAAACATCAGCAGGCAAGCCGTTATAAAAAGGATTTTAAGTTAAGATTGGTTATATCATGCGAGGGCTTACGAGAATAGCCCTATTTTAGCGTTTCATCTATCTTGTGGGTAAATTATACCACCACGAGCTAAAGGCGTTTAAAAGGCAAATATGAGCGTTCTAGGACGTGGTAAAAAATCAAGTTTTTTCAAGTAGCATGTTGGCAGAGCTAGCAAGCTATGCTATACTAAAGTCAAGGTAACAAAGTAAAAGGCGGTTTGCCGTGTCTCTAGTTTGGGGGTGGTGCTTATGTATGTAAGTCACAAAATCCAACAGAAAGGAGATAACAGGCGGTGTCTGTTTATGAAGCGTTGTCGCTGATGATAGCCTTTGGCGTATTGGTCGCAACAATCATGAACAATAAAAAATGACATTAAAAAGACCGTCCTAACTTTTAGCAGAGCCAAGGACGGTTATTTTAATAACTAAAATTTTTGGCACGGCTAGCCGTCTTAAACGGCGTTACCATGAGGGACTGTTTGCAGCAGTCCCTTTTTCTATGTCCATTGTATCGCTATTTGGGTTATTTGTAAAGGGGAAAGGTCAAGTATGCGAAAGTAGCGCAAAGTGGGGTAAACATATGTCGAACCAGTAGCGGGGGCTAGTGTTTTTTTGTGGCTTAATTAGTCTCGTTTTGGTTATTATCGCTAAATTTTTGACCTATTAAGCGGTTTAGCATATCCAACATTTTCATTTGCTCATCATAGGTTAGACAAGACCAAGCTAATATGATTTGTTGGTATTCTCTAGGAGCTAATGCGAGCAATTGGTAAATATCAGTTATTTTTAGATGAACAATATAGGAGGGGTCAACTGATGAAAAAAGTCCATTTTCATCAATTTTTGACAATTCGGAAATATTGGTATTTTTCTTTATTAGGTTTTCAAATTGCTCTAGTGTTTTGTCTTTTAGATAATATTTAGCGTATTCTTGCCCCATTTCTATTAACTCTTGAGTGTTATCATCATCGATATAACCAAATGTCCTATCATCTGTAAAATTCAAAAGATAAGCAACAGGGACATTGAAAAAATCTGCGAGTTTCTGAGCTTTGTCTGATTTTATAGTGCTTTCTCCATTTTCCCAGCGTGATATAGTCATCGCTGACACTCCAGCAACTTCTGCTAAGTCTTCTTGCTTAGCTTTTTTTTCTTGTCTTAATTCTTTTAGTCTGTTCATAGCTTATTAACCTCAAAACTCATTATATAGAAAAAAGGATGATTTTTCAAGGTTTTTAACATTTTTTGTTATTTCATAGTTGACAATAACAAATAAAGTTAGTAAAATATAATCACTAACAAATAATGTTAGTTAGAAAGGAGCTGATAACATGCTTATTACCTCAAACCAAGCTAAGGCAATCCGCCGCAAACAGGCTGACAAACAGCTAACAGCCAAAAAAGCGGGCGAAGAAATCGGAGTGACACAGGTTACTTACCGCAAGCTGGTAAACGGCGGAGAAGTAAAAAATAGTGTCTATGCTAAGGCTATGGAATGGCTAGCAGAGGACTATTAGACATTTTTGTCTAAAAGTTTATGCAGAATTTGCATAAGCGCGTGAGAATGAAAGGCGGTGATTTTATGGTATAGCGGATACAGT
Organism: Streptococcus hyointestinalis; assembly: GCF_900459405.1. NCBI lineage: Bacteria > Bacillati > Bacillota > Bacilli > Lactobacillales > Streptococcaceae > Streptococcus > Streptococcus hyointestinalis. The sequence goes on along the minus strand of NZ_UHFN01000007.1, from coordinate 1,428,517 downwards.
AGAAAACAGTAAAACATAGAACAGAGAGGTAAATAATATGGAACATTTACAAGTTATTACATCAACAGTTTTCAACGGTCACCCGTTAAATATCTACGGAGATAATCAAGAGCCTTTATTTTTAGCCAGAGACGTTGCTGAAATGATTGATTACAAAAAGACTAGTCAAGGATATTATGACACAGCTACTATGTTGAAGCTGGTTGATGAAGACGAAAAACTAAAAGGTATCCCTTTTATGGATACCGCTACCTCTATTATGGGTAGTACTACGAAAAATTTTCGTAGTAGTCAGCAGGTTTGGTTCTTAACTGAACATGGTCTATATGAAGTGCTTATGCGCTCTAGTAAACCACTAGCCAAAGAATTTAGAAAATATGTGAAGCAAGTCCTAAAAGAAATCCGCTTGAACGGCTACTATATGCAGGGTGAGCTAGTATCCCACGCACCGCACCCCTCACAACCACGTATCAGCGTAGATGCAGAATGTGACTATTTGGACAGACTAGCACAGGCGCTATTAGATGCTGATACTAGAGCGGATAAGCTGACAGAGATTAGAAAAATGCACACTTTTGCTAGCGTGATGATGGGTAAGGTTGACTTTACACAATACACGTTGAGTTATGCTCAAAAATGAGCAAAACAAAAAAGGCTTTGAGAGCGCCAACTTTTCAAGCCTTTAAACTGAACTAAAATCACAGCATAACAGCAGGCAAGCCGTTATGAAAGGGATTTTAGACTATTATAGCATGATTTAAGAGATTTGAAAACAAGGAGTGATTAAGATGGCAAACAAAGCGATAGACGGACTAGCACAAATTACCGACAGACTAGAGGAAGTCAAGGACAGTCTGACAGGTCTAAGGAATATGAGCGCTAAACGGCAGCTAGTGGGCTTGATTGATGATCTAGATAACCTTTACAATGATTTTTCTGAATTTGAACTCAAAATCCAAAGTCAAGAAGAGATTGAACAGCAGCTCAAAGAAAGAGCAATTAGGAATATTATCGAAGAGCTAGAACGGAGAGAAGTCAAGGCTTATAGCTTACAAGAAGAAACAAATGGACGGGCGAAACCTCATTTTTATTTCAATGGTGAACTGTTCTTAAGTGATTACCTTGAGAATTTGACACAAGGGCAGACATTTCCGTTACAAGACAACGATCTAGTGAATTATATCTGGTGGCTTATCGCCGTTGACGTAGCTAAGTTTAAAAAGAAAAAGACAAGCGTTTTAGATTTATGGACTAATGACGAACCGTTTACACTAGGAAAGGCAATGCAAGATGACAAGTAAAGATGATATTTTAGCAAACTATGAAACGCTATGCGGTCAGTTAAGCAATTTTGTAACAGTATTAGAGCTTATAGGGGATAATGACACCCTCAAAATGGAAACGCCACTGATTGGTTTGACTAAAGGAGCTTTGCAACAGTTGATTAGCGAGCATAAAGAGCTTGCTGACAAGTACAGAAAGGAGCTGATGCAAGATGATTGATGAATTGAATTTAAGTCCTATGGGTTACCTGGTGTTTTTTGTGGTGGCTATGGTCTTGCTGATAGTCGCAATACGCCGTGAGAGCTATTTAACGCTTGATTGTGAGCGATTAGAACCAAGGGAGGATAATCCTAGGGATGAGGTCGTAGGCGCACGCTATGGCGCTGTTATGCAGATTGAAAGACACTAGGAGGTAAACCATGCAACTATTATCACAAGAAGCAGAGCTTGAGCTATTAACTAAGATTGATGAGCACCTAGCAAAACGCCTAGAGTTGGCTAAGAAAGACAATGATGACTTTGATTTAATTTCTAGGTCTGAATTACTCAAGAAACTAGATATCAGCTCAACGACGCTAAGAAGTTGGGAGAGCCAAGGCTTAAAGATTTACCAGTCACCTTTTGAGAATAGCAAGAAAATCTATTATCGAAAAAGTGACGTTTATAACTTTTTGACTTTAGATTAAGGAGTAGAACAATGAATTTAATTGAGTTTTTAGATAGTCATGACAAAGCTATGTCAGCAATGAACAACGTTATTGATATGGTTGAGGATGGCAATTACAGGCTAGGTGATGAGCTGATAAGCGTTGCCGAGGTTGTGGAAGAATTGGCAGAAGAATTGGCAACAGTAAAGCACTATATCAAAGAGCTAGAAACAATGTTTTTGAACCGTGAGGCAGATTATGGCGACAAGAAGAATGTTTAGCAGAGAAGTTATTATGACAGATGACTTTTTGGAATTACCTCCCACAAGCAAGGTACTTTACTTTTTTCTCAATTTAGAAGCGGATGATGATGGCTTTGTTGGCAATCCTAAGACAATAATGCGTCTGACAGGGACAACCAAAGAAGATATGAAACTTTTAATTGACAATGATTATATTATCTTGTTTGAAACAGGGGTTATTGTGATCACAGATTGGACGGAACACAATTCTATCCGAAAAGATCGAAAAAAAGATACTAGATTTATCAAAGAAAAGCAGCAATTAACGCTTGATAATGCGGGTAAATATCAATGGTTGTCAGTTGTGCAACCAAACGACAACCAAGTGACAACCGAAAAGCCACCAAATGGGTGCATAGGTAAGGATAGGCTAGGAGAGGATAGGTTAGGGGAGGTCAGGGGAGTAGAGGACGAAGCCCCCGCCCAAAATCCTGTTTTTGAAAAACTCAAGGAAGCCTTTGGAGAAATGTCGGTAGGTGGTCGAGTTGTTGAGGAAGTTGAGGACTTGCTAGAAACTCACGGACAGGCTTTAGTGTTACTTGCTCTAGATGAAACTATCTTGAATGCAGGGAAGTCTATTAGGTATACAAGGGCTATTCTTGAAAATTGGCAGGGGCGAGGGCTGAAAACCGTTGAGCAGGTCAAACAAAACAAGGCTGACTATCAACAACAGAAGCAACCGCCCCAAAAAGCTAAACCGCAAACCCGTGAAGAGTGGGAAAAAAATTGGTCAGAAGAAAATCCATTTTAAGGGGGTAACGAAATGATACAGCCTTTTGAGAATTTAGAACACTTGAAACAGCTAGATGAGCTTTGTCCGATACATGGGGTTAATCTTATCCAGATTGACAGGGAGCTAAAGATGGCAGGTGAGGAAAAGCCAAGGAAGCCAGCCCCTTACTGTCCTATGTGTGCAAAAGAGCGGATTAAGGAAAAGGAGCAACAGGTTATTGAGCACAATCTCAATGCTGCTATTTACCAAAAGACCTATAATGTGCTCATGCGAGACAGCACCAACGCCCAAGAGCTAACAGAAGCTAGCTTTGAGAATTTCAAGGCAGAGACACCAGAGGAACGGCAGTTTTTAGATTTTGCCAAAGGACAGGTAAAGAAGTATCTTGACGGTATGAACGGCAACACGCTGTTAACAGGCGGTACAGGCGTTGGAAAGACGCACCTAGTCATATCTATCGCCAAGGAGCTTAACGAGGCTTACAGAGCCAAAGGAGAGCCTAAGAGCGTGCTCTTTATCAACCTAACCGAGGTACTAAGAGACATCCGAGAAAGTTTCAAGTTTAGCAGCAAAGAGGGCTATTACTCACGGATGCTAAAAGAAGTTGATTATCTGATTTTGGATGACCTAGGGGTCAAGCTAGGAAACGCCCAAGGTCAATCCAAGTCAGCATGGGAAGAAGAATTTATCTTTGACGTGCTCAGCCACCGCAAAAACACGATTATCACCACTAATCTAAGCAATGATGAAATAGCTAACCTATACAGTGAGCGGGTCGCTAGTCGTATCCGTACAGGATTGGAGGGTAACTTTTTCAAGGTCTTTAGTATCAAAGATAAGCGCTACTCAATCAATACGCTAAAAGGAGGCAGACAATGAACCTAGAGCAAGTAGAAAAGGACAGACAAGAGCTTGAGCAATGTCGTCAAGAGTTTATGGCGGATGATACTCCAGTAAAAAACGGAGACATCCCACAGTTGATAACGATAGCTAAAAAATTGCATGAGGGCGACACTAGCTTAAACGTCTATGAGCTATACAAGCACCCAGAAGCACGCGCTAAGATATTTTCACAGATTGCCGAGGCGTGCTATATGTTATTAGACTTAACAGCGACACAGGAGCAACGGTTAGCGATATGTGACTATTTAGAACAGCGTTTCAATGCTATCTTGAAAAAGATGATTAGCAGAACGGACAAGGAAGCCCCAGAACAGCTATTAGATGCCTTAGGGCTACCACTAGAGCAAGAAAAACAATTTATCCGAGACATGGCAGCTAGTGGGCTGCTATCCAAGGACTAAGGTAAGGAGGGACACAATGAGCAGCAGCGACAGCACTTTATTGAATTTGTTGGAAAATAATTGCATATTGTACTTGAAAAATGGTAGAATAGAGCATGTGCAAGCCCCAGAGTATGGGCGGGTTACACTAGCTTATCATGATGGCAAGTTTAGCCACTATGAGCGAGCAGAAACTATAAAATAAGCAGTCTATCGGAACAACCGAGGGCATACCACAAGTTTTCATCTTGTTTTGGTGTGCTCTCTTTTTGTATCACAAGGAGGAAAAATGGAGATGGTGACGCACATCACGCACCCAGCTTACACTAAAGGGCAACGGCAGGCGCACCGTAAATATTACAGAGACGACAACCGTGCTGAAACAGAAGAACGATTGAAAGCAGAAAAACGACACTTGAAGAAACTCAAAAAAAGGAGAAAAAGAGCATGACAACATTAACAGAACTAAAAAACGAGCTAAAAGCCTTTGGTAAACAGCGCTATGGGTACATGAAACAGTACATTGAGCTTGCCGAGGATTTGGGGCAAAAATTGAAGCAGGGCGTTATGTATCAATCAGAGGTTGAAGCACGCTTACATGATTTCAAGCAAAGTGTAGAAACGCAATCACGCCAAAAGGCAGATGAGCTGTACGATAAAATCGAGCAGACCTATGAAGCGGAGCTTGTCAAATTACAAGATACTGTACAGGGTGTAACCGCTGACGACGTGGCAGAATTGACCTTGTTAGCAACTACCGGGGTTAGCAAAGATGAGCTAGAAGAATACTTTATCAAGTATCAAAACAAGCCGTTAGCTATCAAGAAACTAAAAGAGATTGCTAAGCAGAACCCAGAGCTTATGGTTGACGTTGATCAGTTTGACAAGGAGCAAGCACTATATAACCTAAGACAGTTCTTTAAACAGCAACTTTCAAGTTTTATGGGCTATTATACTGTCACGGATGATAAAATCCGACTTGTACAAGCGGATATGATTATCAATGGTGACGTGACGGCTTTAGATGACTACCTAGCCCGCTATTTAGCTAATCAAATGAAAGGGGTCTAATGACAAAAAAGAAAATTGAGCGACTTTCGGTTATCCATCGTGAAAAAATCTTGTGGCTAAAGTGGTATTTCTTGAGGGATAAGAATAACCCTAAGTACAGTGTACTTGAAAGCAAGATTTTTGAAGCTGCTAAGCATCGAGACATGCTAGCTTATCAAAAGTACATGACGATTAAGCAGATAACCGATATTAGAGTACAAACAAGCCCAGATGACGTGTTAGAGACTGTCAAACAAGTGTATGTGTATCACTATATAAACGTTGTGGGAGCGTGTCAGAAAATCTTGTTTATCACTCAATCAGCAGCTTATGATAAGCTGAACAAGTGGTTTGACACCTATTCTGATTTGTTTTTCAGTCTAGCCCCTTTACCAGACATGAAAGCATATCACCAAGAAGCAGAAGAATAAAGCGTAAGCGGTAGGTTATCCTATCGCTTTTGTTTTAGAGTGTTGTCAGATTGATTTTAAGGGGGTATTTTGAGCGTTTAGCGTTTTTGGTGGGTAAATGTACCCCAAAATACAAATAGCCCTTAAAACGCAATTATGAGCGTTCTAAGGAATTTCAAAAAATAGAGCTTTTTCAAATTTCATACGCCGAAATGTTGAAGAAAATTAAAAAATGTTGGGAATTGTTGGGACAGCAAGCTATTTAAGGGGTCTTTGAAATAGCGACCCCTAAGCTGACCTAACGAAACGTTCTGTTAGGTTTTGAATAAAAGAAATTAGCTGAATTACCTTTTTGGTACTTTGGAATTTTTAAACGAACAGTGACTGAACAGTGAAAAATTGAGTTGAACCAAGGACGAACCAAAGAACATTTTTAAATCGAACAAAGGGCGAACAAAAGAAAATCTTGATAAAAGGTAGGACAAAAATGGGCGACCTTTTACTCATTTTTGAGTAAAAAGGGGTGACAGTTAAGGAACTCAGTCCCAAAATGGGACGGAGATGAAGTCCTAAAATGGGATGGCGTCGCAAAATGCGACACCACGACAGGATGAAACATCCTACCCTTGAGATGAAGCCCCAAAACAAGGCGTCATAAGGTTGCCCCAAAATAGGGCGACCCTATGCAAAGATTGCTGTAAGAATTGACAAGTACCCTAAAATGTGTTACAATGTAACACAAAGGAAAGAGGTAAGCGAATATGAGTACAGTAACAATCAGATTAAACCAAGAAGAAGAAATATTTTTCAAAAGCTATGCTCAATTAACAGGGCAAAGCCTTTCTAGCTTATTTAAGAAGGCTCTTGAGCGTGATATTGAAGATGAGTATGATTTAAAAATCTATCATCAAGCCTATGCAGAATACAAGGCAGACCCAGAGACAATCAGCCACGCAGACTTTAAGAAAGAGCTAGGTCTGTAATATGTACCGTGTGGAGTATTCTAAAAAGGCTCAAAAGCAGATTAAGAAGCTAGATAAGCAGATACAGCGCTTGTTATTTGGTTGGATTGATAAGCACCTAGAGGGAACAGATAACCCACGAGCCAACGGCAAAGGCTTAACAGGTAATCATGCGAACGAATGGCGTTACCGTATCGGTGATTATAGGCTTATTTGTGATATCCAAGATGATAAGATGGTTATTTTAGCTCTTGAGTTTGGACACCGTAGAGAGATTTACTAAAAAATACTAAATAAAAGGGATGACACCGTGAAACATGGAGTCATAAAATAAGGCGGCATGCATGGGGTAACAAAACGTTACGCCAGCTACTTTTTCACAAAATTGTGAAGCAAAAATGTATGATATAATAGACATGTCGAAAAGATATCAGGTAATCAAAAAAGCACCTTGTGGGGTGCTAGTTTCTTGCCTGCTGAACTCATAAATTATTACCTTTTTGACTACCCTTTTAAATCACCGTACTTGCTTATACTTTTCATGATTGGGGCAATTTAGGGTAAATCTATTTTGTAATTAGTTCTGATTTTGGGTAGTGATTGGTAAAGAAATAACTTGAAAAAATAATCCTTGATGAACAAGGTTTTAGAGCTATTGGAAATTTCCAATAGCTCTTTTTTACTTTTGTGGAGTATAGTTGAAGTAAGTTATCAATTATCTAGAACATATGGACAGTGTGTCGTGGATAAGGTATAATGTAATTGTAAGGTAAATGTGAAAGTGATGTAACGACTTACCGAATATCAAAAGAAACGGGCATCAGTATTTCTAGCATTGACAGGTACCGTGACAACACGAGTAGTCTAGAAAACATGACGTTGAAGATTGCTGGTAAGCTATGTGATTATGCTGAAAAGGTGAAAGGAGAAGGTTTGTTATGATGGATTGGCTTGTATTTGCGTTTGGTGGGTTACTTGTGTTGATACCTTGGCTATTTGGTTCAAGTGATGAGCAGGTCAAGGCTAAACGTAATCGTATCATTGCTGACGAGTACAAAAAACGCTATAAAGATAAAAAATAAAGTGAAGCCCTAGTTTGACTAGGGCTTTTGTTTTGGGAGAAATAGCCTAGAGGACACCAACACGGTGCCTTTTTTTGTTGTCTAAAATAAGTATATAACCATTTTAGGGAGGTGCATTCTTTGGCTAAAAGTAAAGCGACCCCTTGGCTTACCGAGGAAGGTTTACTAAAAGTCGAGGGATGGGCAAGAAGCGGTCTTACAGATAAAGAAATCGCTAGTAAAAATCAAGATGATAGTCGGAAATTTTCGTAAAATATTGTACATACAAGAAAATAGGAGCTATTTATATGGTATAATGTAACTATAAAGCGCTAAAAAAGCGCCAAAAAGAAAGAGGGAAGAGCAAATGAATACATTACTGTGGGTTTTACTGAGCTTGTACATCATGATATTCGTTGGACGTAAGGTTAGTGAGTACTACTTGAATAAGAAACTTGAAAAGCTAAGAATGGAACAAGAAGCGCATAAGAGTCTAGAGACATCTGATTTTGATTAGTTGTGGCTACTATGTTTGCTTCATTTAGCGATGAGAAGGAGAGGAGAATATGATGGATTGGAAGAAAATATTAATCGGCGAAGAAAAAACACTAAAGCATACATCAGAAGACGGTAGCGTAAAAGTAGAGTTTTCATATCGTGCGGGTTTACTGCCTAACCTAGCGCTTGTTGGTGGACTTGGTCTTTTGGTCTGGTGGTTGGTGAAAAAATAGACTCTTTTTGAGAGTATCATTAGTGATTGTTAAAAAGCCTTTGTGAGTGAAGGCTTTTTCGTTATATATAGGAAAGAACATATCTTTTCTTCGAGCTTGGGGGAAAATTTTGTTATAATGAAGAGGACAATGCATTAAAAGGAAAGAAAGATGACGAAATTAGCGACGATTTGTTATATTGATAATGGTAAGGAATTGCTATTGCTTCACCGTAATAAAAAGCCTAATGATGTTCATGAGGGAAAGTGGATATCAGTTGGCGGAAAGCTAGAAGCAGGGGAGACACCTGATGAGTGTGCTCGTCGTGAAATTCTTGAGGAGACGCACTTGACGGTGACGGAGATGGATTTCAAGGGGATTATCACTTTTCCAGATTTCACGCCTGGGCATGATTGGTACACTTATGTCTTTAAAGTTACTGGTTTTGAGGGAGAGCTTATCTCTGATGAGGAGTCTCGTGAGGGGACGCTAGCTTGGATTCCTTATGACAAGGTGCTTACCATGCCGACTTGGGAGGGGGATTATGAGATTTTTAAGTGGATTTTAGAGGATATTCCCTTTTTCTCAGCGAAGTTTCGCTATGACAGCCAGCAAAAGCTCATCGAAAAAGATGTTACCTTTTATGATAGAAAAACAAACTAAGGAGATTTGTCAATGAAGCAACATTCAGATAAACGTTTTTCGGATACGTGGTTTTTTAAGTGGATTTTGAACAATCAAGCCGTTACGGCTGTTCTCATCACGCTTTTGGTCGGTTTGACAGGATTGGTCTTAGTCAAGTTATCTCCGCTCTTTGCGCCTGTTTTAGACTTTGTCAGCATTATCATGCTACCGCTTGTCATCTCAGCTCTTCTTTATTATCTCTTAAAGCCGTTAGTTGATTGGCTTGAGAAAAAAGGGGTTGGGCGCACGCTCGCTATTTTCCTAGTCTTTGCTGGTATAGCTGCGCTCCTTGTCTGGGCTGGTGCCAATGTCATTCCTATGATTACTCGCCAGCTAACGACCTTCATTGATGATTTACCAGCTTATATCCAGACGGTCAATAAAGAAATCAACCAGTTTTTAGACCATCCGTTTTTGAAGAATTATCAAGGACAATTGCAAGACACGCTTAGCAATATCAGCACCAAGGCGGTGGATTATGCTGAAAGCATTTCTAAAAATGCGCTGTCTTGGGCGAGCAATTTTGCTAGTACCTTTGCGAGAGTGACGGTGGCGGTCATCATTGCACCTTTTATTCTCTTTTATTTGCTGCGTGATGGACACACCATGAAAGGTGGCATTTTAAAAGTCTTGCCAACACGCACACGTACCTCCATCTCACGTATCCTAAGCGATGTCAATACACAACTAGCTGGCTATGTGCAAGGGCAAGTCATGGTTGCCATTGTCGTTGGTATCATGTTTGGTGTCATGTATAGTATCGTCGGTCTTCGCTACGGTGTGACCTTAGGGATTATCGCAGGTATCCTAAATATGGTGCCTTATCTGGGTAGTTTTCTAGCACAGGTTCCTGTCTTTATCCTTGCTATCGTGGCAGGTCCTATCATGGTGGTTAAGGTTGCCATTGTCTTTGTCATTGAACAGACTATCGAGGGGCGTTTTGTGTCACCACTTGTTTTGGGAACTAAGCTCAATATCCATCCAATCACTATCATGTTGATTTTATTGACAGCAGGCTCTATGTTTGGCATTTGGGGTGTCTTTTTGGGCATACCTGTCTATGCTTCTGTCAAAGTTATTGTCAAAGAATTATTTGACTGGTACAAGAGTATCAGTGGTTTGTATGAGGAAGAAAATCAAATCGAGGAAGGAAGTGATAGCACTCATGCAAAATAGTGAAAAAATGATTGCAGCACTCAGCAATCAAGACTTAACACATGCCAATAAATATTTTGAGCGAGCGCTCAAAGAAGATGACGACGAGATGTTGTTAGACCTTGGAGCTTACCTAGAGAGTATCGGTTTTTTGCCACAAGCAAAGCAAATTTACCTTAAACTTCGTGAACGTTTCCCAGAGGTCAATGTCAACTTAGCGCAGATTGCAGCAGAGGATGATGACCTGACAGAAGCCTTTTTGTACCTTGACGCTATCGATGAGACCAGTCCAGACTATGTGTCTGCACTCCTTGTCATGGCTGACCTCTATGATATGGAGGGATTGACGGATGTGGCTCGTGAGAAATTGCTTCTAGCGGCAGACATCAGTCCAGACCCGCTTGTACTCTTTGGTTTGGCGGAGCTTGATTTAGACCTTGGGCATTTTAAGGAAGCGATTGATTACTACGCACAACTGGATAATCGTGAGATTTTAGAGTTGACGGGTATCTCTACCTATCAGCGTATCGGACATGCTTACGCTGCACTTGGTAAGTTTGAGGCTGCCGTTGAGTTTTTAGAGAAGGCTATTGAGATTGAGTATGATGACCAGACGGTCTTTGAGTTGGCTGTTATTCTCTATGATATGGAGGAATATCAAAAAGCCAATCTCTACTTTAAGCAGCTTGAGACTATGAATCCAGACTTCGACGGCTATGAGTACGTCTATGCGCTTTCTTTGCAAAAAGAAAATCAAGGCAGCGAGGCGCTACGTGTCGTACAGCAAGGGCTGTCTAAGAATAGTTTTGATAGCAATCTTTTGCTCTTAGCGTCACAACTGTCCTACGAGCAGCACGATAGCCGCTCAGCAGAGAGCTATTTGCTAGAGGCTAAGCAGGTGTCAGATGACACTGAGGAAGTCCTCATGCGATTGAGCAATCTCTATCTTGAGGAAGAGCGCTATGAAGATGTAGTGGCGCTGGATGATGAAGCGATTGATAATGTCCTGACCAAATGGAATATGGCAAAAGCTTATCGTCAGCTGGAGGATGAGGACAAAGCTTACGAGGCTTATCATGATTTGGAGGCTGACCTGTATGACAATCCAGAGTTTCTGCAGGACTACGCTTATCTCCTCTATGAGTATGGTTATCGCAAGCAGGCGCAGAAAATAGCAGAGCACTATCTCACACTTGTTCCTGATGACATGGCTATGGCTGATTTCTTGGAAAATCTCCGTCTTGATTAGGTAAAAAATTCACAAACTTTTTTGACAAACTTAGCTATATTCTATGTTATAATGAAGATAAGTTTGTGAAATTATCTAGAAAGATGATTTTTAGCGCTTATCAAGTAAGGAGAAGTATGGTATGACAGAAGCTAAAAAACAGTATGGTGCGGATTTAATTGTTGATAGTCTCATCAATCACAACGTTGAGTATGTCTTTGGTATTCCAGGGGCAAAGATTGACCGTGTCTTTGACACTTTAGAGGACAAGGGACCAAAGCTTATCGTGGCACGTCATGAGCAAAATGCAGCCTTTATGGCACAGGGGATTGGACGTATCACAGGGGATCCAGGTGTTGTGATTACAACAAGTGGACCAGGGGTATCAAACCTTGCGACAGGGCTTGTAACAGCGACAGATGAGGGCGACCCAATCCTTGCTATCAGCGGTCAGGTCAAGCGTGGGGATTTGCATAAGCGAGCTCATCAGTCTATGAACAATGTCGCTATGCTAGAGCCCATCACCAAGTATGCAGCAGAAGTTCACGATCCTAACACTTTGTCAGAGACCATTGCCAACGCTTATCGTCAAGCAAAATCTGGAAAACCAGGCGCTAGCTTCCTCTCCATTCCACAGGATGTGACAGATAGCACCGTTTCTGTCAAGGCGATTAAGCCACTGACAGACCCTAAGCTTGGCTCGGCATCGGTAGCTGACATCAACTACCTAGCGCAAGCCATTCGCAATGCTGTTTTACCAGTCTTTCTTCTGGGAAATGGTGCGTCGACAGAGAGAGTAACCGCAGCTATTCGCCGTTTGTTAGAAGCGGTGAAATTGCCTGTCGTTGAAACCTTCCAAGGCGCTGGTATCGTGTCTCGTGATTTGGAGGAAGATACTTTCTTTGGTCGTGTTGGTCTCTTTCGCAATCAGCCTGGAGACATGCTCTTAAAACGAGCTGACCTTGTTATCGCTATTGGTTACGACCCGATTGAATACGAGGCACGCAACTGGAATGCGGAGATTTCTGCTCGTATTATCGTTATTGACGTGGCTAAGGCGGAGATTGATACGTATTTCCAACCAGAGCGTGAGCTGATTGGTGATATTGCAGATACTTTGGATTTATTATTGCCAGCTATCAAGGGTTATGAGCTCAATCAAGGGTCTCGCAATTACCTTCGAGGTCTGCGTGAAAATGTGGTCGAGGACGTCAAGTTTGACCGCAATGCAACTAAGAATGGCTTGGTGCACCCGCTTGATGTCATTGACAGTTTGCAGGCGCATGTCACAGACGAGATGACAGTGACCGTGGATGTCGGTAGTCACTACATCTGGATGGCACGCTATTTCAAGTCCTACGAAGCTCGTCATTTGCTCTTTTCAAACGGTATGCAAACGCTAGGTGTGGCTTTGCCTTGGGCGATTGCCGCAGCGCTTGTTCGCCCAAATGAGACAATTGTCTCTATCTCTGGAGACGGTGGCTTTCTCTTTTCAGGGCAAGAGCTTGAGACGGCTGTGCGCTTGAAGTTGCCGATTGTGCACATCATCTGGAACGATGGCAAGTACAATATGGTCGAATTCCAAGAAGAGATGAAGTACGGACGCTCATCAGGTGTTGACTTTGGACCAGTTGACTTTGTCAAATACGCTGAAAGCTTTGGTGCTAAAGGCTTTCGAGCTAACAGCAAAGAAAGCTTTGAAGAGCTTTTACAAGAAGCGCTTACTGAAGCGCAGAATGGTCCAGTCTTGATTGATGTGCCGATTGACTATAAAGACAATATTAGCTTGGGTGAGACTATTTTACCAGATGAATTTTACTAAAAGAGGAAATTATGTCAGAAGCGATTAAACTTTTTCAATACAATACGCTCAGTGCTTTGATGGCAGGGCTTTACGGTGGGACTTTGACTATCGGTGAGTTGCTAGAGCACGGTGATTTGGGGATTGGAACACTGGATTCTATTGACGGTGAGTTGATTGTGCTAGATGGCAAAGCTTATCAGGCAAAAGGATCAGATGGTCGTGTAGAGGTCGTTGAAGTGTCTGAGGATGTCAAGGTTCCCTACGCCGCTGTTGTTCCTCACGAAGCTGAGGTGATTTTCAAACAACGCTTTGAGATGTCTGACAAGGAGTTGGAAAAGCGCATTGAGTCCTACTATGACGGGGTCAATCTCTTTCGTTCTATTAAAATCACAGGGCATTTTGCACACATGCATGTGCGCATGATACCAAAGTCTACCTCTGACCGTAAGTTTGCAGAGGTGGCAACACATCAGCCAGAGTACACGCAGGATAATGTCTCTGGAACGATTGTTGGCATTTGGACGCCAGAGATGTTTCATGGAGTGAGTGTGGCAGGTTACCACTTGCACTTTATCTCAGCTGACCACACCTTTGGTGGGCATGTGATGGACTTTGTCATCTCAGAAGGTATCGTTGAGGTGGGAGCTGTTGACCAACTCGACCAACGCTTTCCTGTCCAAGACCGCAAGTATCTCTTTGCCAAGTTCAACATGGACGAGTTAAAAGACGATATTGATAAGAGTGAATAAAAACAAGACTGGATTTTCCAGTCTTATTTTTGTATACGCATGCTCTCAATTTTGTCTTTGTCGGGTGTGACCCGCAGGGTTTTTTGACCGGTGTAGGTGACAAATCCCGGTTTGGCGCCTGTTGGCTTGTTGAGGCGCTTGGCTTCAATCATATCCACCTGCACGAGATTTGACAGGCGAGCTTTGGAGTAGTAGGCAGCCAGCTCGGCAGCGTCTGTTTTGACTTGGTCGCTAGGATTGAGATTGTCACGGATAAGGACGTGACTTCCTGGGATATCCTTGGCGTGAAACCAGAGTTCGCCTTTTTTTGACATTTTAAAGGTCAGTTCATCATTTTGCAGGTTATTACGCCCCACAAGAAGAATCGTCTTGCCATCTGTTGCCAGATATTGCTCAGGCTTTTGGCGTACTTGTCGTTTATCGTGGCTGCGACGCTTGATAAAGCCTGTCTGAACCAGCTCGTCTCGAATATCAGCAATGGTTGTAAGGGACGCTTGGCTAAGTGCAGTCTCGACACTCTCTAGATAGCTGATAGTGTGCTTGGTTTCCTCGATAATAGTGGTCAGGTGCTTCACCGCTTCTTTTAATTTTTGGTATTTTTTAAAGTAGCGCTGTGCATTTTGGCTAGGTGTCAGTGATTTATCAAGAGCAATCGTGATTTTTTGGTTGGTGTAGTAATTGTCCAGCTCGACACTGTCCTTATCGTTTGGCACCATAGACAGATAAGTTGTCAGTAATTCGCCTTTTTGGCGGAATTCCTCGGCAGAAGCAGTCGCCTTGAGTTCTTTTTCTTGCTTAGCTAGTTTCTTGATGTTCTTGTCAAGCTCTGTCTGGACACGGTGAATAAGGTCGCTTGCCTGCTGGCTGATACGGTCACGCTCCGCCTTGTCTTTGTAATAATAATCTAATAACTCACCCAGACTATCAAAACTCTGAACGCTATCTGAAAAATGCACAGCAGAAAAAGACTTTGTTGTTAGACTAGGCTCGACGGATTTTTCAAAGAAAGTACGAAAGGCTTTTAGAGTCTCTTGCTCTGAAGCTGTCAAGAGCTTTGCTAACTCACTCGCTGTATCTCGCCCCAAACCTTGAAAGGACATCTGTACATTTTTTGGTGTCAGCTCTTGCGTTTTTAATATCTCAAACAAGGCTTCATCCGAGATGTCAAAGGGATTTTTAGCGTCGGTCTTGGGCGGTGCGATATAGCTTGCACCAGGTAAAATGGTGCGGTAGCTGTTTTGCGAAAAGCCGACGTGCTTGATAGACTCGATAATCTTGCCCTCGTTTTTATCCACTAAGAGGATGTTGCTGTGCTTGCCCATGATTTCAACGATGAGCGTCACTTGGATGTCATCTCCGATTTCATTTTTATTGGAGACTGTTATCTCAAGGATACGGTCGTTTTCGATTTGCCTAATATCCTCAATGACCGCCCCTTGCAGATACTTACGCATAATCATGGTAAAAGTGTTGGGCTGCTTTGGGTTTTGAAAGTCGTTTTTAGTGACTTGGACACGCCCAAAGACAGGATGAGCAGATAGGAGCAGCTTGTAATTTTGGCGGTTGTTGCGAATGGTTAGTACCATCTCACGCTCAAAAGGTTGATTGACCTTTTGGATACGCCCATAAAGGATTTGCTCTTTTAGTTCTTTTGTTAAATAATGTAGGAAAAAGCCATCAAAAGACATAATGATTTCAGAAAAAACGCTGTTTTTCTGTTTCCTCCCTCTAAACTTACTTGTAGTCTATTATAACACAGGTTTATCTAAAGATTCGCTTAAAAAAACGCTTGAAATTTTCAGAATATAGTGTATAATTAAGAGTATAGTATATTTCAGTTTAGAAAAGGAGACTAGCATGACAAGAACAATCTTAAAAACATGGCAAAGCTGGCGTAGATGAGGTTGTATTTATGGTAAGCATAGATACGCCTTTTGTGTACTTCAAAAACGTATCTATGCGCTAGTCTTATTATCAGTATAGCGCATGGTAGTAGTCTATCAGGCGCTTTTTGTTTTTTGAAGTTTACGATGAAGAAATAGTAGTTATTAGGAGGCAAAAGATGAAAAATAAAGCGTTAATCGCAACGTTAATTGGTTTAGTGGTCTTGGTTTGTGGCTCGCTCGTCTACGATGCGACAAGTAACCAAGCAAGCAGTAAAAATAAAGTCGTCAAGGTCGGTATCTTGCAGTATGTGACCCATGATGCGCTGGATGAGATTGAGCGTGGGATTGTAGATGGTTTGAAAGACGCAGGTTATTCTGGTGATAATATCAAATTGACGGTGCTCAATGCCGAAGGCGATCAAAGTAAGATTCAAACCATGAGTAAGCAGTTGGTCGCTGCTAAAAATGACGTGGTCATCGGAATTGCGACACCAGCAGCTCAAGGCTTAGCGTCAGCAACCAAGGACATCCCAGTTGTCATGGGAGCTATCTCAGACCCAGTTGGTGCAAAACTGGTCAAAAATCTCAAAAAACCAGAGGGCAATGTGACAGGTGTCTCTAATCAAGTCCCTATCAAACAAACAGTGGAGCTTATCCAAGAGGTGACACCATCTGCCAAAACCATCGGCGTGCTCTACGCTAGTAGTGAGGACAACTCCGTCTCACAAGTTGCACAGTTTAAAAAATACGCTCAAAAAGCAGGCTTAAGCGTCAAAGAATACGCAGTACCGACAACCAATGAAATCAAAACCACCATGTCTGTCATGACTGGACAAGTCGATGCGGTCTTTGTCCCACAAGACAATACCATCGCTAGCGCCTTCACGACCGTTGTCAACGAAGCAAACAGCGCTAAAATCCCAGTCTACTCAAGTGTTGATACCATGGTGAAGCAAGGCAGTATCGGCTCTATCGCACAAAGTCAGTACGGTCTTGGTACAGAGACAGCTAAGGTAGCGATTAAGCTATTAGCAGGTCAAAAAGTAGCAGATGTTCCTGTCAAGGTTGTCGACACAGGGACAGCAACACTGAACTTAAAAGCAGCTAAGTTGCTAGACATCACCATCTCTGATGAGCTGCTCAAAAAAGCAGATATTGCGGTTAAAGAATAAGGATTAGAAAAGAGAAGATTATGATTATTTCATCTGTATCACAGGGCTTGCTCTGGGGAGTATTGGGGTTAGGGATTTATCTGACCTTTAGGATTTTGAATTTTCCAGACATGACAACAGAGGGTTCTTTTCCGCTTGGAGGAGCGGTTACAGTGACCCTTATCAACAGCAATGTTAATCCTTTATTGGCAACGCTAGCAGGTATGATTGCAGGAATGCTTGCTGGTCTGGTCACAGGACTCCTCTACACCAAGGGTAAAATTCCAACGCTTCTGGCTGGGATTCTAGTCATGACCTCTTGTAACTCGGTCATGCTCATGGTTATGGGACGTGCAAACTTGGGGCTGTCTGACCACAAGACGCTGCAAAACTACCTGCCATTTAGCGACGATGTCAATTTGTTGGTATTAGGACTAATTGCGGTTGTGCTTGTTATTAGCTGTGTGCTCTATTTTCTCTACACACGCTTGGGGCAAGCCTATATTGCAACGGGAGATAATCCAGAGATGGCAAAAAGTTTTGGTATCAACACCGACCGCATGGAGGTCATGGGGCTTGTCGTCTCGAACGGTTTAATCGCTCTATCAGGCGCTCTTGTCAGTCAGCAAGACGGCTATGCGGACGTTTCTAAAGGGATTGGTGTTATCGTTATCGGGCTTGCTAGCATTATCATTGGTGAGGTGCTCTACTCGACTAGCCTGACGCTTCTTGAGCGCTTGATTGCTATTGTGATTGGCTCTATTCTATATCAATTTTTAATCACAGCAGTTATCGCACTAGGCTTCAATACCAATTACCTCAAGTTGTTTAGCGCCATTGTGCTTGCTATTTGCCTCATGGTGCCAGTACTCAAGCAGAAGATTTTTAAAGGGATGAGGTTGTCAAGATGAAAACAATTGTCGAGTTAAAAGATGCAACTGTTCAAGTCAATAACGGCTTTGATGAGGTCAAGACCATTCTTGACCATGTCAATCTAACCATTTATGAGCACGATTTCATTACTATCTTAGGGGGAAATGGTGCTGGGAAATCAACCTTATTCAATGTCATTGCAGGTACACTCATGCTAACAAGCGGCAGCATTTCCATTCTCGGAGAAGACGTGACGCACCTGCCTGCGCAAAAACGAGCCAACTATCTCGCTCGTGTCTTTCAAGATCCCAAGATGGGAACAGCGCCACGGATGACCGTCGCTGAAAATCTCCTCATTGCTAAATTCCGTGGGCAAAAGCGTGGCTTTGTGCCACGTCGTATCCACCACTATCAAGAAGAGTTTGAGCAATTAGTGCAAAAAACAGGCAATGGCTTAGAAAAGCACTTGGAGACGCCGACAGGGCTTTTATCTGGCGGTCAACGTCAGGCACTTAGCCTTTTGATGGCAACCTTGCAGCGTCCTGAACTCTTGCTCCTCGATGAGCACACGGCAGCGCTTGACCCTAAAACGAGCGTATCGTTGATGAACTTGACCGATGAGTTTGTGTCTGGGGATAAGCTGACAGCGCTCATGATTACCCACCACATGGAGGACGCTCTCAAGTACGGTAATCGTGTCCTCGTCATGAAAGATGGCAAAATCGTCTCTGACCTAAATCAAGCACAAAAACAAGAAATGACCATCACAGACTATTATCAGTTGTTTGACTAATGTATGAAAAGACTAGTGAAAGCTAGTCTTTTTAGCGTTTTACAGCCCTCAAGAGAAAGTTTGATGAAATTATGGTATAATGAAAGAGCTATAAATCGACTTGCTAAGAGCAAGGACCGTATGTAAATGAAAACAATTAAGGAGTAAAAACAAATGGAAGATATCAAAATCATGGCACTGGGAGGTGTTCGTGAAAATGGTAAAAACTTATACATCGTAGAAGTCAACGACTCAATCTTTGTGCTGGATGCTGGGCTGAAATACCCAGAAAATGAACAGCTCGGTGTGGATGTGGTCATCCCAAACTTGGAGTATCTGATTGAGAACAAAAAGCGTGTGCAGGGGATCTTTTTGACCCACGGGCATGCCGACGCTATCGGGGCTTTGCCTTACATCATCTCAGAAGTGCGTGCACCTGTGTTTGGCTCACCTTTGACTATAGAATTGGCAAAGCTTTTTGTCAAAAACAATAGCTCTGTTAAAAAGTTCAATAATTTCCACGTGATTGACAGTGAAACCGAGATTGAGTTTCAAGACGCTGTGATTTCGTTCTTTAAGACCACACACTCTATCCCAGAAAGTATGGGGATTGTTGTGGGAACAAAAGAGGGCAACATCGTCTACACAGGCGATTTCAAGTTCGACCAAGCAGCTAGAAAATACTACCAAACAGACCTTGGACGTCTAACGGAAATTGGACGTGAAGGGGTTTTGGCTCTTCTTTCAGACTCGGCAAATGCTAGCAGCACTGAGCAGACTGCGAGTGAGTTTGAGGTAGGAGATGAGATTGATAATGTTATCGGTAGCGCCGAGGGACGTGTCATTGTAGCAGCGGTAGCCAGCAACTTGGTGCGTATTCAGCAGGTCTTTGATGCAGCAGCAGAGTACGGACGTAAGGTGGTCTTGACTGGATTTGACGTGGAAAATATCGTCCGCACAGCCATTCGCATGAAAAAAATCCGTCTGGAGGACAGCCAACTTCTCATTAAGCCTAAGGACATGAGCCGTTTTGCAGACAATGAGCTGGTTATTCTTGAGACAGGGCGTATGGGTGAGCCGATCCACGGGCTTCAAAAGATGGCGATTGGACGCCACCGCTATGTTGAGATTAAAGAGGGGGACCTCGTCTTTATTGTCACAACGCCAAGTATTGCTCAAGAAGCGCTGGTTGCTCGTACAGAAAACTTGATTTACAAAGCAGGCGGGACAGTCAAAGTCATCACGCAAGATTTGCGTGTGTCTGGTCATGCCAACGGACGTGACCTCCAGCTCATGCTTAACCTTCTAAAACCACAATATCTCTTCCCTATCCAAGGGGAGTACCGTGACTTGGCAGCTCATGCTAGTCTGGCTCAGGAAGTTGGCATGTTTCCAGAAAACATCTATATCGTCAAACGTGGAGATGTCATGGTGCTTCATGAGGACGGTTTTGTCCACGAGGGCGGTATTGCTGCTAGTGACGTGATGATTGATGGGAATGCCATCGGTGACGTTGGTAATATCGTTTTACGTGACCGCAAGGTACTCTCAGAGGACGGTATCTTTATTGTTGCCATCACGGTTAATAAAAAAGAAAAGAAAATCGTTTCTAAAGCTAAAGTCCACACACGTGGTTTTGTCTACGTTAAAAAGAGCCGTGACATTTTACGTGAAGGGGCTGAGGTGGTCAATGCCAGCGTTGAAAATTACTTGGCACAAGACACCTTTGACTGGGGTGAGCTAAAGAGTGCGGTGCGTGACGACATCAGCAAGTTCCTCTTTGAGCAAACCAAACGTCGCCCAGCTATTCTTCCTGTTGTGATGGAAGTCCGTTAAGGAGGCAAGATTATGGCATTTTTAAAGATTGAATACCACTCAAAGGCGCTTGCAATGGAGCGCTGGGTCAATGTCATCTACCCAGATGGTTTTGAGATTGACGAGTCAGAGGTGGATGATACAGATATTCCTGTCTTGTATCTGCTTCACGGTATGGGTGGTAATGAAAACTCATGGCAAAAACGAACAGACATCGAGCGACTTTTGCGTCATACCAATCTGATTGTGGTTATGCCCTCGACAGACCTTGCTTGGTACACTAATACCAAGTACCAAATGGCTTACTACGATGCGATTGCGCTTGAGTTGCCACAAGTTTTACAGCGCTTTTTCCCAAATATGACCACAAAGCGTGAGAAAACCTTTATTGCTGGGCTTTCTATGGGTGGCTACGGCGCTTATAAGATTGCCATGAAAACCAATCGTTTCTCTCATGCCGCTTCTTTTTCTGGTGCTTTAGGCTATTCTTACGACATGCTGGCTTTAGCGCTCAATGATACCAATACCACACCAGCTTACTGGGAAGGAATCTTTGGAGAGCTGACGCCTGAAAACTTTGAACAGCATAGTTTGTCGACGATGGCGGAAGCTTCTGATAAGAAAACCAAGTATTACGCTTGGTGTGGGTATGAGGATTTCCTCTTTGAGCTCAATGAAAGAGCGGTCAAAGGCTTTACAGAGCTTGGCTTAGATATTGAGTACCATAAAGACCACGGCAAGCACGAGTGGTATTATTGGAACAAGCAATTAGAAAAACTCTTTGAGTGGCTACCGATTGACTATAAAAAAGAAGAACGCTTGTCTTAAAAAAGTCATAAATGTCTCGCTTGGTCGTGTGATTTGTAATGTTTTGCTTTTGTCTTGTCACAAAAGTTTGTTATAATGAGGGTCAAGATTTTATGAAAATAGATTGTGAGATTTTGTATGACATCCATTTTTAGAATGTTATTTGCCATTCCACGAGCTATTGTACGGCTTGTTTGGCGCTTGTTTTGGGGAATTGTCAAGACAGCTATTGTGCTTGGTGTGATTCTATTTGCAATCAATTTTTACGCTGAGCACAGTAATTCCGCTCTTGCCCAATCTATCTTTCAGATAAGAGAGACCGTATCCAATTTTTTTAGTTCAACGTCAGCATCTGAACTCAAACAAACGCTCTCTCATCTCTCGACAGATGATTTTGTGACCTATGACGGTGCACGCTGGACGCATCCAAAAGCGACAGTTTACATCGCCTCAACAGACGCTACCTTAGTGGCAGCTTACCAAGAAGCTTTAGCAAATTGGAATGCCACAGGAAGCTTCACCTTTACACAAGTGACGAATAAAAGTGACGCTCAAATCATCTTGGCCGATGAGTCAGACAGCAGCAGTCAAGCAGCAGGCTTAGCAGAGCTTAAAACCAATAGCTTGACCAACCACATCACGCATGTTGACGTAAAACTTAATCGCTATTATCTATTAGACAATGACTTTGGCTACACTTATGAGCGCATTGTCAATACAGCTGAGCATGAGCTGGGGCACGCCATTGGTCTATTCCATGATGACAACGAAGACTCTGTCATGCAGTCATCTGGTTCTTACTATGGTATCCAGCAAGTGGATATAGCAGCTGTCAATAAACTCTATCAAGAAAACTAGTTTTATTGGATATCTTTTCAAGCAGGCTCTGCCTGCTTTTTAGCTGTAAATACTAGCATGAAAATGCTGTCAGACAGGCTAAAAAATGGTATAATAGAATCATTAGAGGCTTTTGATGAATCGTCAAAGCGCAGTTAATGATTAGAGTATAGGAGTAGCTATGGAAGAACTTAAAAAAATTGCTGGTGTCACAGCAGCGCAGTATGTCAAAGATGGTATGACAGTAGGTCTAGGGACAGGCTCAACCGCTTATTATTTCGTTGAGGAAATCGGACGTCGTGTCCAAGAAGAAGGACTCAAAGTGGTTGGTGTCACAACCTCTAACCGCACAACAGCGCAGGCAGAGAGTCTTGGCATTCCGCTGAAATCAGTAGATGAGATTGACAGTATCGACGTGACGGTTGACGGTGCTGATGAGGTTGATCCAAACTTCAACGGTATCAAAGGGGGCGGTGGCGCTCTTCTCATGGAAAAAATCGTTGCCACACCGACAAAAGAATACATCTGGGTAGTTGATGAGAGCAAGGTTGTTAAACACCTTGGTGCTTTCAAGTTGCCTGTTGAGGTGGTTCAGTATGGTGCAGAGCGTCTTTTGCGTGTCTTTGCTGAAAAAGGCTACAAGCCAGCCTTTCGCAAGCAGGATGGTCAGCGCTTTGTGACAGATATGGGCAATTTCATCATTGACCTTGATCTAGGCAAAATCGATGACCCTGTAGCATTTGCTAGCATGCTGGACACAACTGTTGGTGTTGTTGAACATGGTTTATTTAACGGCATGGTCAATAAAGTGATTGTCGCTGGAAAAGACGGCGTCACAGTACTAGAAGCATAAAAAGGAGACAATTATGTCAACGTTTGAACGTATTCATCTTGTTGTATTAGATTCTGTAGGGATTGGTGCAAGCCCTGATGCCAATAACTTTGCCAACGCTGGTGTTCCTGATGGAGCTTCTGACACCTTGGGACACATCTCAAAAACAGTTGGATTGGACGTGCCACACATGGCTGAGATTGGTCTAGGGAATATCCCACGCCCTCAAGCCCTTCAAACAGTGCCACAAAATGATAAGCCAACGGGCTATGCGACTAAGTTAGAAGAAGTGTCTCTTGGTAAAGATACCATGACAGGTCACTGGGAAATCATGGGGCTCAATATCACAGAACCGTTTGATACTTTTTGGAATGGCTTTCCAGAAGACATCATCACTAAAATCGAGGCATTTTCTGGACGCAAGGTCATCCGTGAAGCCAACAAACCTTACTCAGGAACTGCTGTTATTGAGGACTTTGGTCCCCGTCAGATGGAAACTGGTGAGTTGATTATCTACACATCTGCTGACCCTGTCCTTCAAATTGCAGCACATGAGGATATTATCCCGCTAGACGAGCTCTACCGTATCTGTGAGTACGCACGCTCTATCACGCTTGAGCGGCCTGCTCTTCTAGGACGTATCATTGCTCGCCCTTATGTGGGAGAGCCTGGCAATTTCACTCGTACGGCTAATCGTCATGACTATGCGGTGTCTCCATTTGCACCAACTGTTCTCGATAAGCTCAATGAAGCTGGTATTGACACCTATGCTATCGGCAAGATTAATGATATCTTTAATGGAGCTGGTATCAACCACGACATGGGACACAACAAGTCAAACATGCACGGTGTGGATACCTTGATTAAAACCCTCAATCTTGCTGAGTTTAAGCGTGGTTTCTCCTTTACCAACTTAGTCGACTTTGATGCGCTTTACGGACATCGTCGTGACCCACATGGCTATCGTGATTGCTTGCATGACTTTGATAAGCGCTTGCCAGAAATTATTGATAATCTAGGTGACAAGGATCTGCTCTTAATCACAGCTGACCATGGTAATGACCCAACCTATGCTGGAACAGACCACACACGTGAATACGTGCCACTCCTTGCTTACAGCAAAGCTTTCAAAGGTAGCGGTGTACTGCCAGTAGGACACTATGCGGACATTTCAGCGACGATTGCAGAAAACTTTGGCGTTGAAAAAGCCATGATTGGAGAATCTTTCTTAGATAAATTGGTATAAAGCATGCAAAGCAGAAAACTCATCGCTTACTTAGGGCTTAGTTTGGACGGCTATATTGCAACGCTGGATGAGCGTGTGGATTGGCTGGAGGCAGTTGAGGGTGAGGGTGACAATGGCTATGGCGACTTTTACGCTGGTATTGACACGGTGCTTATGGGGCGTAAGACCTATGACTGGATTAACCAGCAGATGGCTTACTACCCTTATCCCGACAAGACAAACTATGTCTTTACGAAAAATCCCCTTGAGACGCCTTATGCCACGGTCATCACGGAAAATCCCGAGGATTTTGTCAGGCGCTTAAAAGCGCAGTCTGGTGGTGACATATGGCTGTGTGGAGGTGGCTGTCTCGTGTCTAGCCTTTTAAATAGCGGACTAGTAGACAGACTCCACCTCACTTTTGCCCCTATTATCTTAGGTAAGGGTATCTCTCTTTATCAAAATATACGAAAAGAACAGACATTAGAACTGCTTGATAGTCGCCGTCATGGACAGTTTGTCGAGCTGATTTATCAAGTCAACAATGAGGAAAACAATGACATTAGTAGAAAAAATCAATGAAACCTGTGACTTCTTGCGCCAAAAAGGCATGACAGCACCTGAGTTTGGGCTGATTTTAGGCTCTGGATTGGGTGAGCTCGCTGAAGAAGTGGAAAATGCTGTCGTGCTAGACTATGCCGACATCCCAAACTGGGGACGCTCAACCGTTGTCGGACACGCTGGAAAGCTGGTCTACGGTGACCTTGCTGGGCGTAAAGTGCTAGCACTTCAAGGGCGTTTCCACTTTTACGAGGGCAATCCTCTTGAAGTTGTGACCTTCCCTGTGCGTGTTATGAAAGCGCTAGGTTGCGTGGGCGTTCTTGTGACCAATGCAGCAGGCGGTATCGGCTTTGGACCAGGGACTCTCATGGCGATTTCAGACCATATCAATATGACTGGGCAAAACCCACTCATCGGCGAAAACTTAGACGACTTTGGTCCCCGCTTCCCAGATATGTCCAATGCCTACACAGCAGATTATAGAAAAACAGCCTTTGCCGTTGCTGACAAATTAGGTGTCAAGCTGGACGAGGGTGTCTATATCGGTGTGACAGGACCATGCTACGAGACGCCAGCAGAAATCCGTGCCTTCAAGACTCTTGGAGCTGACGCTGTTGGTATGTCAACTGTACCAGAAGTTATCGTAGCAGCGCACTCAGGGCTCAAGGTGCTAGGTATCTCAGCCATCACTAACCATGCTGCAGGCTTCCAAAGCGAGCTTAACCATGAGGAAGTTGTGGCTGTGACAGAGCGTATCAAAGAAGACTTCAAGACCTTAGTCAAAGCCATCTTAGCAGAATTGTAAGAGGCTTGTCATGAATATTCACTTTATTATTCATGAAGATTTTGAAGCGCCGGGTGCCTACATGGAATGGGCGAAGGAAGCCAAACATCAAGTGAGCGCAACGAGGCTTTACCTAGGCGAGCAGTTGCCAAGCTCTAGCGATGACTTTGATATGCTGATTGTCATGGGAGGACCGCAAAGCCCTAACACCACACTAGCAGACTGTCCCTACTTTGATGCGCAAGCTGAAATTCTCTTGATTTCGGATTGTATAGCACAGGATAAGTGGGTTGTCGGTGTCTGTCTTGGAGCGCAGCTTTTGGGCGAAGCCTATGGGGCTAAGACCGAAAAAAGCCCTCAGCAAGAAATCGGTAATTTTCCGATACAACTGACAAAAGAAGGCTTGGAGGATAGATGTCTACGAGCCTTTCCAGAGGTTATGGCGGTTGGGCATTGGCATGGGGACATGCCAGGCTTGACGGCTAAGGCGCAGGTGCTTGCGACAAGCGAGGGCTGCCCACGTCAAATCATCAAGTATGCGAACAAGCACTACGCTTTTCAGTGTCACTTGGAGTTTTCAAAAGAGCTAGTCTCAAGCTTAATCGCTCAAGAGGAAAATCTAGATGAAAAAGCGGCGTCTCAGGAGTTTGTACAAGGGAAAGAAGAACTGTTATTTTATGATTATAGCCAGATGAATGCTGTACTCAAGCAGTTCCTAGAGGAGTTGACTGCCAGTGGCTAAGTTGCCCTACAATATTCGTCTCTGTCTTGCTGTGTTGCTTACCAGCTTCTTTGCTGGTTTGAGTGGTATTCTCATGCACGAGCTTTTGAATGTCGTTGAGTGGCTGGCTTATGGCAAATCCATGGAGAATTTTCTGACCTTGGTGACGCATACGACGCCCATTAGACGTTTACTTGCTATTTTTGTCATGGGGATTCTGGTCGCTATTTTCTGGTATCATCTGCAGCGTAAACACGCTCTGGTCTCCATCAAAGAGCAGTCTACGAGTAGCAAAGAAAGTAGCTTGCGTCCTCGCTTTTGGCAGCATATTTTGCACACTTTTGTTCAGATTGCCTTTGTCGGAGCGGGTGGTCCTGTCGGAAAAGAAGGGGCACCACGTGAGTTTGGGGCGCTGAGTGCAGGGCGTGTTGGACATCAATTTGCGCTGACCTTAAAGGACAAGCATTTGCTGATTGTGTGCGGTGCTTCGGCAGGTTTGGCGGCTGTTTATCAGGTGCCTTTGTCCAGCTTTTTCTTTGCTTTTGAGACCTTTGCCCTGACCTTTTCATTGCGAAGCGGTGTTATCGTTCTCTTTACGACTTACGCAGCGACAGCTCTGTCCAACCCCATCGTCACTAGCCATGCGATGTATGATGTGGCAAAAGTGTCGTTTTCGAGCAACAATCTGCCAGTGCTGGTTCTTCTTGCGATTCTGATTGCGCCCTTGGCTGGCTGTTTTCGCTCTCTAACCCAAAAGGTAAACCATTATCGCAAAAAGGATAGGGCGATTTTGTACACACTTCCTTTAGCGACACTGGTGACAGGGAGTTTTGCGCTCATTTTTCCCTCTATTTTGGGAAATGGAAGCGCCCTAGTGCAGGAAGCTTTTAATGGTATTGGCTTTTCAAGAGCAGCAGTCCTATTTGTAATCAAAGCGATTGTGGTCTTGCTTTGTCTTGGAGCAGGAGCTTATGGAGGTACTTTGACGCCCTCTTTTGCCTTGGGCAGTTTATTGGGGTTAATGCTCTTTGAAGTGTCTCACACCTTTTTAGGGATTGCACATCCGGAGCTGTTGATGTTAGCAGGAGCAGCGAGTTTTCTAGCGGTGACCATGAAAGCTCCTCTCACCTCAGCAGGATTAGCTATCGCCTTTACCAAACAAGACCCGATGTTACTCATTCCTATTTTATTTTGCGTCTTTTTGACCACTACACTACACCAATTTTTAACCAAAGAAAACTAAGGAGTTCTATTTTATGTCTATTCATATCGAAGCTAAAGTCGGTGATATTGCTGATAAGATTTTATTGCCAGGTGATCCTTTGCGTGCTAAGTTTATCGCAGAAAACTTCCTAGAGGATGCTGTCTGCTTTAACAATGTCCGTGGTATGCTTGGCTATACAGGTACCTACAAAGGCGAGCGTGTCAGTGTCATGGGGACAGGGATGGGGATGCCGTCTATCTCTATTTACGCTACAGAGTTGATTACCTCTTATGGGGTGAAAAAGCTCATCCGTGTAGGAACAGCAGGTTCGCTCAATAAAGATGTTCACGTACGTGATTTGGTGCTTGCGCAAGCCGCAGCGACAACCTCAAGCATGATTAAAAACGAATGGCCTTTGTATGATTTCCCGCAAATCGCTGACTTCGACTTGCTTGACAAGGCTTATCATATCGCAAAAGACCTCGGTATGACGGTCCATACAGGAAGTGTCTTGTCTGTTGACGCCTTTTACTCAGACTTTGCAGACACCAATATCAAACTAGGTGAAATGGGTGTAAAAGCCGTTGAGATGGAAGCAGCAGCTCTTTACTATCTTGCCGCTAAACACAAAGTGCAAGCGCTAGGCATCATGACCATCTCAGACAGCTTGGTCAATCCAGATGAGGACACAACAGCACAAGAGCGCCAAACAACCTTCACAGATATGATGAAAGTTGGTTTGGAGACCTTGATTTCCGATTAAGTGACATACCATAACCCTCTCCATATGGAGAGGGTTATTTGTCTTATGCTTTAGGCGGACACGCTTAACATCTCTAAGCAATTGTGTTATAATTTTGGTCAAAAGGGGGAGATGTGTTGTGCCTACATTCACACGATTAGATGTTAAGGTTTTGGTTTCAGTGCTGTTAGCGGTATTTTTTGCTTGGATGATACCTAGCTTATCCGTATTGTCAGCAGCTTTTGCAGCGCTTTTATGTGTACAGGAGGAGCAAAAAGGGACTTACAAGGCTGGGCTCAATCGGCTGCTTGCTACTTTTATTGGCGGTGTGCTTGGTGTTTTGGTTGCTATGGTAGCGACAGCTTGGTCGTCAAAAGCCCTAACCTTTATGGCGCTAGCTCTTGCTATCAGTCTTACTCTTTGGCTCAGCAAAATCGTTAAACTGCTACCCTTTATCTCTCGTATCGCTGTTTTAACCCTCCTTCTGGTTGTCTTTGTTGGGCAAGGGCAGAGCTTTAACTACATCGTTGAGCGCTTGATTGCGACCCTTTTTGGTGCTTTGATTGCTTGGGGTGTTTCGGCTGGATTTAGCAAGTGGTAAGTGAACAGTAAAAAAGTGCCCTCCAGACGGAGACGCACTTTTTAGTTATCGTTTAATGGGACTTCTTCAAGTAAGTAGTCAATAAATTTTTCTCCCATCTTAGAGAGATTAGCCTTTTCATGGCGGATATAGACGATGTCAATCATATCCTCAACGTCAAGCGGGATAGAGACGATATTGTCTCCGTTGAGTTTACTGTTTAGGATACCTGTGGCAATGGTGTAGCCATCTAAACCGATAAGCAGATTAAAAAGTGTCGCACGGTCACTGACCACGATAGACTTTTTATGCGGAATCTGGGACATAATCTCCTCTGAAAAGTAGAAGGAGTTGTGAATCCCTTGGTCATAACTCAGATAAGGAAAGTCTTCTAAGTCTTCTAAATGAATCAGCTTTTTCTTGGCGAGAGGATTGTCTTTGCTGACAAAAATGTGGGGATGTGCCTTAAAGAGACTGGTGTAGGTCAGATGATTGTCGTCAAACATCTTGGTCAAGACATCACGGTTGTAGCTGTTGAGAAAAAGCACACCAATCTCAGAGCGGAAATTTTTCACGTCATCAATGATTTCCCAAGTTCTGGTCTCACGCAAAAAAAGCTCGTACTGGGTCATGTCCGCCTCACCTAAAAGCGAGACAAAGGCATTGACCACAAAGGCGTAGTGCTGAGAGGAGACGCTAAAAAGCTCACGGTGCGTCGTCTTAGACTTATAGCGCTCCTCAAGAAGAGCTGTCTGCTCAACGACCTGTCTGGCATAAGACAAGAACTCCACGCCGTCTTTGGTGAGGGTGATACCTTTTGGATTGCGGTTGAAAATATCAATGCCCATCTCACGCTCCAAATCACGCACAGCGTTTGACAGACTGGGCTGTGTAATGAAAAGCTGTTTAGCAGCTTCGTTCATACTACCAGTTTCGACGATTTTGATAATGTAGTGTAACTGTTGAATTCGCATGCTTTTAGTTTAGCTCAAATGCGCTTTATTTTCAAGTATATTGTAGGATTGATTGCTTTTTTAGGTTAATTATGCTATATTTGAACCATTACACAGTATCGATAGAAGTAGCAGGTAAAAGTCCCATGTCCAATGAACAACAAGACAAACATCAGTTGAAGATTCAGAAATTATTAGTTAGCATCCACTTTGTGACGCTTTTTCGTGACGAGCTGAGATGGCTAGACAAGTCAAGTTCATTGCAGGGGACGGGCTACTCGACAGTGCAGGTCAAGGAGGACACCAAGGACATTTTGCAGGCGATTGACGCCATGGATAAGCAGACACGCTTGATTCAGTCCATCTTTTGGTATGATGAGTCTTCCTTTAAGCTCATGGATAAGACCTTGGAGGTTGTTGAGACATGGTTAGCTGGTATTGAAAATATCTTTGAGATTTGCCAAAGCAAGGAGATTTTTCAAGCTATCATCAAGGACAAAGGTCATGTTGGCTTTGCGGTATTGTCGGATGTTTACACCTCATTGATTGCTATTTACCGCTCGCTAAATGGTTTTGACGACAAGGTGGAGGTGGCGTCTATTGTCGCTAAAACCTTGACCACTGCAGATGACGACACAGACCTTACCTTTGACTACTAGAAGGCTTGACAGCAAGTCATAAGCACGCTATAATAAAGAACAATAAAACCCTTTAACATAGTCCAGAGAGGCTAAGAAGGCGCACGAATAAAAGGCTTGAAAGGTTTCTTTCATGCTGTTTTCATGTACCTCGCCTCTTTTAGGCGAGGTTTTTTGCTAAGGAGGCAAGCAATGCTACTAAAAGAAAATATGACAATCGTCTCACAAGTTGAGATAGCCCCACGTATTTATGAGATGGTGCTAAGAGGTGATTTGGTTGAGCAGATGACAATTGGGCAGTTTTTGCATATCCGTGTGCCAGATGCTAGTAAACTTCTGCGTAGACCGATTTCCATCTCTCAAGTAGATAAGGAAAAGAAGGAAGCGACACTTGTTTACCGCATTGAGGGAGCTGGAACAGAGATTTTTAGTCAGCTATCTTCTGGTGATAGCCTAGATTGCATGGGACCACAGGGAAATGGCTTTAGTATTGATTTTCTAAAAGCAGATGATACTGCTCTAATCGTTGGTGGGGGGATTGGTGTACCGCCACTTGTTGAGCTAGCCAAGCAATTACATGAGCGTGGTGTTCGTGTGACAGCTGTCTTAGGATTTGCAAATAAAGACGCAGTGATTTTAGCGGAGGAGTTGTCACGCTATGCTGATGTTACCGTGACAACAGATGACGGCTCTTACGGTATCAAGGGCTATGTGTCTACGGTGATTGATGAGATGACACAGACTTTTGATGCTGTCTATGCTTGCGGGGCGCCTGGGATGTTAGTCTATGTTGACCGCAAGTTTGAAAAGCACCCGCATGCTTACATTTCTATGGAGTCTCGTATGGCATGTGGTATGGGGGCTTGCTATGCTTGTGTGGTGCACCTTCGTGACCAATCGAGCGCTGCCAATAAACGTGTGTGTGAAGACGGTCCTGTCTTTGAGACAGGTAGCATTATCTTAGAGTAAGGAGTTGTTATGTCTGATAATCGTTTAGCGGTCAATCTACCAGGATTGGCTTTGAAAAACCCTGTCATACCTGCCTCTGGCTGTTTTGGCTTTGGGCAAGAATACGCCAAATATTATGACCTCAATCAGCTGGGCTCTATCATGATAAAGGCAACCACACGTGAGGCTCGCTTTGGCAATCCCACACCACGTGTCGCAGAAACTCCATCAGGCATGCTCAATGCCATCGGGCTTCAAAACCCAGGTGTGGATGTGGTACTTGCAGAGAAATTACCTTGGCTAGAGCGCCATTTTCCGGACCTGCCTATCATTGCCAATGTCGCTGGTTTTTCCGTGGAGGAGTACGCCTATGTTTCTGAAAAAATCTCCAAGGCAAATAATGTCAAAGCCATCGAGCTCAACATTTCCTGTCCAAATGTTGACCACGGCAACCAAGGGCTTTTGATTGGGCAAGTGCCAGAGTTGGCTTATGAAGTGGTTAAGGCAAGTGTCGAGCACTCAAGTGTCCCTGTCTATGTCAAGCTAACACCGAGTGTCGCCGATATCACAACGGTAGCTAAGGCTGCTGAGGACGCTGGATCGACAGGACTGACTATGATTAACACTCTTGTTGGCATGCGCTTTGACCTGAAAACAAGACGTCCCATTATCGCAAACGGTACTGGTGGTATGTCTGGACCAGCTATTTTCCCGGTAGCGCTCAAGCTCATTCGCCAAGTCGCTATGTCAACGAAGCTACCTATTATCGGTATGGGTGGTGTAGATAGTGCTGAGGCGGCGCTTGAGATGATGATTGCTGGGGCTTCTGCTATTGGCGTTGGGACAGCGAACTTTACAGACCCTTACGCTTGTCCCAATATCATTGCTAATCTGCCAAAAGTCATGGACAAGTATGGCATTGAGAGCCTTGAAACTTTGCGAGCAGAAGTACGTCAAAGTCTAAGTGGTCATTGACAAATAACCGTAAAAACGGTATAATACAGGAAATATTGAATAACCTTTAAAGATAGTCCAGAGAGGCTAGGAAGGTGTCTGCGAGAAATAACAGGGGTATGGTCTACCCGTTTTTGTGTCACCTTGCCTCTTTGGGGCAAGGTTTTTGTGTGGAGGAGAAGCATGATTGAAAAACGTCCGATTATCGCCCTTGATTTTCCATCTTTTGATGAAGTAAAGACTTTCTTGGCGCAGTTTCCAGAAGACGAAAAACTCTATGTCAAGATTGGGATGGAGCTCTACTATGCCTGTGGCAGTGAGATTGTCAAGTATGTCAAGGACTTAGGGCACAGTGTCTTTTTGGACTTGAAATTACACGACATTCCAAATACTGTGAAGTCTGCTATGAAGGTGCTCGCAAAACTCGGTGTTGACATGACCAATGTCCATGCCGCAGGTGGTGTTGAGATGATGAAGGCAGCACGTGAAGGTTTTGGTCAAGAGGGCAAACTGATTGCTGTGACTCAGCTCACTTCAACCAGTGAAGAGCAAATGCACAGTGACCAAAATATCCAAACAAGCCTTGCAGAGTCTGTTATTCACTACGCACAAAAGACTTTAGAGGCTGGTCTTGACGGTGTGGTTTGCTCGGCTCACGAGGTGGAAGCTATCAAGTCCGCAACCTCAGCTGACTTTATCTGCTTGACCCCTGGTATTCGTCCAAGTGGCTCTCAGACAGGCGACCAAAAGCGTGTCATGACGCCAGCTCAAGCAAGAGCTATCGGCAGTAACTACATCGTGGTAGGACGCCCTATCACACAGGCGAACGACCCAGTCGCTGCTTACAAGGCGATTTACGCTGAATGGAATCAAGGATAGACTTTATGGGCAAGGTTGTTACCAAGGACATTTTCGGTGATGGTTTTCACTATCGCTACGATGATGGCATAGAAGAGCATTTCATCCCTACCTTGTTTGGCGATAGTTACAAGGGAGATGATGGTTCACGCATAGAGCCTGCATTTCTAGGCGGTTATAAAGCAAAACGTTACGATGGGCATATTGAGACAGCCCGCATTTAGACACAAAAGGAGAAAGACATGACATTAGCACAAAATATTGCACGCGATTTATTGGATATCAAGGCAGTTTACCTCAAACCAAATGAGCCTTTTACTTGGGCGAGTGGGATTAAGTCGCCGATTTATACGGACAATCGTATCACGCTCTCCTATCCAGAGACACGTACTTTGATTGAGGATGGTTTTGTTGAAACCATCAAAAAAGAGTTTCCAGATGTTGAGGTTATCGCAGGAACAGCGACAGCAGGGATTCCACATGGCGCTATCATCGCTGACAAGATGAACCTGCCATTTGCTTACATCCGTAGCAAACCAAAAGACCACGGCGCTGGCAATCAAATCGAAGGACGTGTGGTCAAGGGGCAAAAAATGGTGGTCATCGAAGATTTGATTTCTACAGGTGGGTCTGTGCTTGAAGCGGTTGCAGCTGCTAAGCGTGAAGGGGCAGATGTTCTTGGTGTGGCAGCTATTTTCACCTATGAATTGCCAAAGGCAACTGCAAATTTTGAAGACGCCGGTGTGAAATTGGTCACTCTGTCTAACTACAGTGAGCTCATCAAGGTCGCTAAAGTGCAAGGCTATATTGACGCAGATGGTTTGACGCTTCTTAAAAAATTCAAAGAAAATCAAGAGACGTGGCAAGATTAGTCACTATCTAGCACCAAGGAGGCATTCTATATTAAAAATCAAGAGTAAAGTTTAGTTTTTTGAGTTTATTTCTCAACATAAACTCCAAAAAGAAAGCATGTTAAAAGACTTGCTTTTTGGGCAAGTTTTAAAAATCTTGAGTTTTTATCTGTTTTATCTGAGTTTAGTTTCGTCGAAAGATTGATTGGTTTTCAGGAGATGAAAAATAACACGTATGAGCTTTTTAGCAACATGCGATAGGGCGACATTATAATGTTTTCCTTGGCTTATTTTAAGACGAAGATAGGCTTTAAAATGAGGCGAATAGATACTTAATATCCTAGCAGCCTGTATGAGAGCATAGCGGAGATAAGTTGAGCCACGCTTCACCATTTTACCTTTACTATCCATTTGTCCAGATTGATAAATAGCAGGTTCTAAACCAGCGAAGGCTTGCAATTGGGCAGGTGTTTTAAAGTTATGGATGGTCTTAATCTCGGCAAGGATAATGGCTCCTAAGCGATTACTAATACCAGTGATTGAGGTAATAGGTGAATCAAGCTCTACCATAAGTTTATCAATATCTTTCTGCACATCTTCTATCTGCTTATCGTAATGGCGAATCGTACCAATGAGTTGTATTAACTCTAAGGAGTGTACAGATGAAGCCTTTCCTATGGTTTGCTTAGCTACTTCCTTGATAAGAAGGGCTTTGTCTGCTGTAAGTCGTTTAATTTTGAGCAAAGACTTGAAGTGAGCACGACTAATCTTATCAGGACTAGGGTACTTACTTAGTAGTTCGTAAACGAAGTTGTTATGTAAATTACCAACAATTCCGTGTAGCTCTGGAAAAACAAGATCAAGCAAGCGAACATAGAGATTTTTGTTCCTAGAGCGAGCTTGAATTAACCTATTTTGATAGCGAGTGAGTTCTTTTAATGCTTCGATTTTGTCATCCACATGGTAGCGTTCAGAGACAACATCAGAGCGTAAGCGATGTGCAATCAGAAGAGCGTCTTTGACATCAGTTTTTGTCTTTCTGAGGGATTGTGATTTGGCGAACTCCTTAATAATTAAGGGATTGTAAGCAAATACCGTATAACCTAATTGTCTCAGAAATCTGCCGAGATTATAGTTGTAATGTCCGGTGCTTTCAAGAGCAATATGAACATTGTCTATTACAGGAGACAGTTGTCTAAGCTGTGTTTTTAGGTCAATGAATCCTTGATGAGAGTTAGGGAACGTAAACTTTCGGAGGATAACCCGTCCATTTTTGTCAATGCAAGCCATATCGTGTTTATTTTTAGCAATATCAATACCGACATAGAACATAAGTTTTTAATTCCTTTCAAAGTGATTAGCAGCTGTTGTTCGTTCCACGCACTCTTTGTCTTGTAGCCTTACACGAGATAAAACGTCAAGCGTTATCATTCTAATTACCAATTAAACAAAGAGCTGTGGTTAGAGCCTCCTTGAAATCGTCAAAGCGATTGGATAAAATTACTAATCCACAGCGCTGAACAAAGTATAAAACAAATCTAAAAAATATTAAAGAAAGGATTTATACTAGTGGGAGCTACCCACTAATATAAATATAAGGATGAGATGTATTATCAGAAAGTGCTGTCAAGGCGCAGCAGGCTTTCTCATGAGACTGAGCGTTTTGTTTACTTTAAAAACACAGATCTGTCTGAGCGCTTTTCTGAAAATTATCTGCTCTACAAAAGTGTACCAAGCTTAAAGCAATTTCAAGAGGATATAGCTTTTCTTAGGAGAGAGCAGGCGGATTATTCGAGTCGCTATGTGCATTTTCATTTTCCTGAAAATCAAGCTTTGCCAGGAGAGTTGGCACAATTTTTGCGAGCAGAGCATTTTCAGGTGAGTGAACATCTCATCTTTTGGGCAGAGGTCGATAGGCTAAAACTAAGTCAAAAAGTCCCCCAAAAAGTAGAGGTCAAAGCGATGGATGCGTCGCTCTATCCTCTCTACAAGGCAGTTAGCTCGCCCTATTATTTGGACTATAGCAAGGCTTATAGCCAGCAGATGGCAGGCTACAATTATGCCTTTGTCGAAAATGAGCAAGCGTCTCTTTTTCTAGCGCTGACAGAGCAGAAAATCATCGGTGTGATGGCAGCTTGGTACAGTGGAGATATTGTTGAGATAGATGGGTTTGAGGTAGCGGAAAGCTGGCGCCGTCAAGGCGTAGGCTCTCTTTTGCAAAAGGCAAGCCTAACAAAAGGTGTCGCCAAGGCTATCTTGATAGCTGAGGAAGAGAACCGTCCCCTTTATGAGCACCAAGGTTTCCAGCAGGTAGCGTACTATATCGACGCTATCAAAATAGAACCAAAGGAGTCTTAACATGGATATTACGGTTTCGTTCAAGGACAACATTCTCCAAGATAAATACGGCAAAAAAGCAAGCGACACAATACAGGGTAAGCCTGCGCTGTCTTTTCCCTTTGAGGTGACGAACATCCCTAATAAGACCAAGACCCTCGCTTGGACCTTGTTTGATTACGACTCGATTCCTGTGTGTGGTTTTGCCTACATCCACTGGGTGGTAGCAAATGTTCCAGTTGCAGACACGCAACTTGCGATTGAGGAGGACTTTTCACGACGAGACAAAATACATACGCACGGCAAGAACAGTCTGGTCAGTCCTTTTTTGAGAGAAGATTTCACAGCCATCGCAGAAAACTATACTGGACCTTACCCACCAGACAAGGACCATATCTATACGCTGACGGTCTATGCGCTTGATGATGAGCTAGCGCTTTCTGACGGCTTTTATATGAACGACTTGCTAAAAGCTGTGAAAAACCATACCTTGGCTAAAGCTGAGTTAGAGATTATAGGAAAAAGTTAAATGATTACCTACACAAACACTGAAAAGATAACAGCTAGAGCCTTTGCCGAAGTTTTGAGCAAGTCTGGCATTCATCGTCCGGTGGATGACCTCGCTCGCCTTGAGCAAATGCTAGAGAATAGCTCATGCTTGTGGACTGCTTGGGACGGTGATAAGCTGGTCGGTGTGGCACGAGCGCTTAGTGATTTTTCCTATGCTTGCTACCTGTCGGACTTAGCGGTGGACAAGACCTACCAGCGCCAAGGTATCGGACGCCAGTTAGTTGAGCACCTCAAAGCGCAAATGGGAGAAGATGTGTCACTGGTCTTACTGGCTGCATCGTCTGCCATGGACTATTATCCAAAGATCAACTTTAAAAAGGCGAACAATGCCTTTATCATTCCACGAAAACCTTTTTAAAAAGAGGAGAAACAATGCAACATTCGACTTGGCATGCCTTGCTTAAGCAGGAGTTGCCAGAGCATTACTTTGCCAAAATCAACGCTTTTTTGAACGAAGTATACAGCACAGGCACCGTTTACCCGCCACGTGAGAAAGTCTTTAACGCTATTCAAACCACGCCTTTAGAGGAAGTCGAGGTGGTGATTTTGGGGCAAGACCCTTATCACGGCGAAGGACAAGCACAAGGGCTGTCTTTTTCCGTGACGGACAGTATCCCAGCACCATCGTCTCTGCAAAATATCTTGAAAGAACTCTCCAGTGACCTAGGGCTTGAAAAATCTAGCCACGATTTGACGGCTTGGGCGCAGCAGGGCGTCTTGCTGCTCAATGCCTGCTTAACTGTACCTGCTGGTCGAGCAAATGGACATGCAGGGCTTATCTGGGAGCCTTTCACAGACGCCATTATCAAGGTGGTTAACGCTAAAACGACACCTGTCGTCTTTATCCTCTGGGGAGCCTACGCTAGAAAGAAAAAAGCACTTATCACTAATCCTCATCACCTCGTCATCGAGTCACCTCACCCGAGTC
This sequence comes from Streptococcus hyointestinalis, assembly GCF_900459405.1. Lineage (NCBI taxonomy): Bacteria > Bacillati > Bacillota > Bacilli > Lactobacillales > Streptococcaceae > Streptococcus > Streptococcus hyointestinalis. Next base: position 1,390,628 of record NZ_UHFN01000007.1, on the reverse strand, counting down.
CCTTGTCAGCGCACAGAGGCTTCTTTGGTAGCAAGCCCTTTTCACGTACCAATGATTTTCTCGCAGAAAACGGCTTGACACCTATTGATTGGGCACGATAATAGTAAGAATTTAGTAAGGAGATACCATGCTACTCATCAAAAATGGTCGTGTCATCGACCCTAAAACCAAGTTTGACCAAGTCTGTGATGTCCTTGTGGACGGCAAGCGTATTATCAAAATCGCTGAAAATATCACAGAAGCAGCCGACAAAGTCATTGACGCTACAGGACTTGTTGTGGCACCGGGTTTGGTGGATATCCACGTTCACTTCCGTGAGCCAGGTCAGACGCATAAAGAGGACATTCACACAGGAGCTTTGGCAGCAGCAGCGGGTGGTGTGACGTCTGTTGTCATGATGGCAAATACTACGCCTACCATCTCAACCGTCGAGACCTTGCAGGAAGTTTTAACGTCCGCCAGCAAGGAAGCTATTCACATTTACAGTGTTGCGACCATTACGGAGAATTTTGATGGCGAGCATTTGACTGACTTTCCTGCACTTTTAGAGGCTGGTGCGGTTGGTTTTTCTGATGACGGTATTCCATTGACTTCAACCAAGACTCTGCGTGACGCTTTGAAGCTGGCGAAAAAACACGACGCACTGATTTCTCTTCATGAGGAAGACCCAGAGCTGAACGGCATTTTGGGTCTCAACGAGGACATCGCTGAGAAGCACTTCCACGTTTGCGGTGCGACTGGTGTGGCTGAGTACAGCATGGTGGCACGTGATGTCATGATTGCCTACGCCGAAGAAGCACGCCTGCACGTTCAGCACTTGTCCAAGGCAGAGTCTGTTAAGCTGGTCGAGTTTGTCCAAGGACTTGGAGCTAAGGTTACAGCAGAGGTATCGCCGCAGCATTTCTCAAAAACAGAGAGTCTGCTCCTCACGGCTGGAGCCAATGCCAAGATGAACCCGCCTTTGCGCCTTGAGAGTGACCGTTTAGCAGTCATCGAAGGGCTCAAGTCTGGTATCATCTCTGTCATTGCGACCGACCATGCCCCTCACCACGCCGATGAAAAGGCAGTGGACGATATCACCAAAGCGCCGTCTGGCATGACAGGACTTGAAACCTCGCTCTCGCTTGGTTTGACTTATTTGGTCAATGCAGGGCACTTGAGTTTGTCAGATTATCTAGCAAAAATGACCATCAACCCAGCTCAGCTCTATAATCTTGACGCAGGTTATCTGGCAGAAAATGGTCCAGCAGATTTGGTTATCTTTGCTGATACAGAAGACCGTGTCGTGACCAGTCAATTCGCCTCAAAAGCAGCTAATTCGCCATTTATCGGGGAAACCTTAAAAGGTGTAGTCAAATACACTGTAGCAGATGGTGAAGTCGTTTATCAACATCAAAACTAGTTAAAATCGTAAGGGAAAGCCTTACGATTTTTTGAAAGCTATCGAAATCTGCCTAAAATTTTGATACAATAGGCGTGAGTAACAATGCAAATAGACTTATTAGAATGGAGTATCATGGAGCGTCATAAGCAAGATTATCAGTTATCATCAGAGTCAATTCTAAAGCCTGTCTATCGAGGTGTGCTGGTTGGGCTGGTTGTTGGGGGCTTGGTGGGCGTGTTTCGCCTGCTGATTGAGGAGATTTTCACACGGGTGCGCACCCTCTACCAGCAATCGCACGACAATCCTCGCCTACTCCTTATGCTTATTGTCACTAGCCTTATCGTGGCGGTCATCGTAGCGGTTTTGATAAAGTCTGACCCAGATATCAAAGGCTCTGGTATTCCTCACGTTGAGGGGGAGTTAAAAGGGCTTTTACATCCCAACTGGTGGTCTGTCATTTGGCGTAAGTTTATCGGTGGTGTTTTGGCGATTTCATCTGGGCTCGTGCTAGGACGTGAGGGACCTAGTATCCAACTAGGAGCAATGGCTGGTAAAGGTCTGTCCGAGCTGATGAAGACAGGACGAACTGAGCAGCGTGTCCTAATAGCCAGTGGTGCAGCAGCTGGACTATCAGCTGCTTTTAACGCACCGATAGCTGGTCTTCTTTTTGTTGTCGAGGAAGTGTATCACCATTTTTCTCGCATGGTTTGGATAACAGCGCTAGTTGCTAGTCTTGTTGCTAATTTCATTTCGCTCAATATCTTTGGGCTCAAGCCTGTCCTTGCCATGCCTGAAAATGTGTCCTTTTTAGGGCTGCACCAGTATTGGATTTATCTGCTTTTGGGACTTTTTCTGGGTATTTTAGGCTATGTCTATGAAAAAGTTGTGCTTAATATGGGTAAATTCTATGCTTTTCTAGGAAAGATATGTCACCTATCAGCCCCTTTTTATGTCGTCTTAGCCATGATTTTTCTCTTTCCAATTGGCTATTTCTTCCCACAGCTGTTAGGAGGAGGCAATAGCTTGATTGTATCTCTGCCTAGTAGTTCTATAGGGCTTTGGACGGCGCTTTTGTATCTCGTTATCCGCTTTGTTTGGAGCATGCTTAGTTATGGCAGCGGTGTGCCAGGTGGGATTTTTCTTCCTATCTTAGCCCTTGGAGCGCTCTCTGGGATGGTGTTTGGCTTAGGGATGGTGGAGTTGCATTTGATGACCAGACATTTCTTGCCTTTATTTGTCATTCTTGGGATGGCTGGCTACTTTGGTGCGGTATCAAAAGCACCGCTAACGGCTATGATTTTGGTGACGGAAATGGTAGGAGATTTGCGGCAGCTCATGGCGCTTGGCACGGTGACCTTGGTTGCCTATCTTGTGATGGACTTGCTAAAAGGTGAGCCTATCTATGAAGCCATGCTTGAGAGAATGGCACCTAAGCACGATACATCTGTCGTAGAGCCGACTTTGATAGAGCTTACGGTCTCTGAAAAGGTAGCAGGAAAGTGTGTCAAAGACCTAGAACTGCCTAAAAACGTCCTGATAACGACTCAACTACACACGGGAGAAGCAGAGGTGGTGTCTGGAGATACCATCTTACAAGCAGGCGACACCATTTTTCTTGTGGTCAATGAACCTGAAATCGGAGTCGTTCGAGCTTATTTCATGTCTTAAAAAAGTGAATGAGATGTCTCATTCACTTTTTGTTTCTTCTGTATGCTTGTTATCGTCTTGTTCTTGCTCGAGAAGTTTAAGCTCTTCAGCTTGTGCTTGCTTTTCTTTAGCTTGTCTACGCTTTTCAAGGAGACGTTTGCTGTTATCCACCAAATGAAGGGCTTTTAAACCACGGATAAGGAGTTTCCATAAAAAGACTAGAGCAGACTCTAAGAAAAGTAGAATTTCAATGACAATGACGCCAAGTAAGCTCCATGCCATAAATAAGGTGATGAGAAACTGCGAGAAAACCTGCTTGAGATTGCCTAGTTGGTTGTTATGGATGGCAAGCGTCTCTAAGAACAAGTCTAAAATCCCCTGTAAGAGGCTGGATTTGACGGATTTTTCACCATTGATATCAAGCACCTTTTCCTCAACAAAAGGCACAACCACTGTCATATCAGCATCCTGATAGAGCTCAATGCGGTCGCCAGCTTTTATCTTAAAATCAAATAATGCTCTCTCTAACTTCACCAAATGCCCATCTGAATCACGCAGATAGACACTGTCCTTATCATGCTTTAAAACGTAATACATAATCATCCCCGATGTCTAATTAAAATTAGAATATCAAAAAGCGTCTCATTTGTCAATGGTGTAAATATTTTATTACACGCCGTACGCATGAAGAAAATGCATGTACCCATTTTCTAGATACATGCATTTTTTCAAAATATTTTCACAATATTTACACACATACATCGGTTCAGCCTTTTTTCGTCTACATTATAACAAAATTTCATGGTTAAAAATATATCTTTTTATGAAAAATCGTTATCTGAAAGCGACATTTTCTTCATGCGTTTGTCGTGTATTTTATTATAGTATATACCCGTGGTGCTAGTTGATTTCAAAATATCTCAAATTATAGGCTAGTACGACTTGCTCTATTCTCAATTGCAATCCTGTTGTTCCTCTGGCTAGAGTTTGCTCCACATTGAAAAGAGCGCAAAGTTCTGAAAATCGTGTCTCAATAGTCCTCCTCATAGCCATTAGTTTCCAATGGTTATGTTGCTTAGCACCTGCCATATTTTGACGCAGAGGAGTCCAAAGATGATAACCTTTCTGCTCCAAATTATCTCTAAGCTCACGACTAAGATAGCCCATATCAGCTAAAATATATGGATGATGACAATTTTCTAGTAAGTCATTGACAGCTCTAATATCGTAAACAGATGCTGGTGTCACAACATAGTTCAGAATATAGCCTGACAAAGTGACCAGCATGTGAACCTTGAACCCATAGAACCATAGCCGCTTTGAGGCATTGTAGCCAATGTCTGCCAGTCCATCAAAAATACGAGCTCTGTGATTACGGACAGGTTGACACAGTGGCAAAGGAAAACTGTCTATGATAACAATGGTATCTGGAGAAATTCGAGCATTCATTGCTTGTCGAATCATTTGGACTAACCAAATCAATTGCCTTGCTCGTCGATTAAAACGACTTCTTTCAAGGAGACGACCGCAAGGAAAGAGTTGACAGATACGATAGAAATGCCGTTGGGATGTAATACCTAGTTCAGCTTGTAAGAGAAGTAAGACTAGTAGAGATTGGTCTGAAACCTTAGATAAGTTAACATTTCTCCGATGTTTGAAGGATTCGGGGCAATAATCACGATATAGCTGATAACAAAGTTTTGATAATTTTTGGATATTCCATTGTAAGTGATGGGATTTAGCGGTATACTGTAAGTGGCTCATTTGGACTAACCTCCTGTTTGTTTGAACACTTACAGTATAGTCCTTTTGGGCTTTTTATTGTATTTTGAAATCAACTAGCACCACGGGTAGTATATGTATATCTCTAGGTGTATTTGTAACATTTTGGTATAATAGTTAGTGATTATGCTATTTTTAGGAGAAAGTGTAATGGAAAAAATAAGTGTGATTATACCAGCTTATAATTGCGAGAAATACTTAGAACAGTGTGTGCGTAGCGTGCTTGCGCAGATTTATCAGAATCTTGAGATTATTATCGTCAATGACGGCTCAACAGATACAACAGGAAAAATCATGGAGCAACTTGCCCAAGAGGACAAACGTATCAAGACTCTTCACAAAGAAAACACAGGTGTAGGTGAAACGCGTAATGTCGGGTTGAGTCTAGCAACTGGTGATTACATCTGCTTTATTGATAGTGACGACTGGATGGATCCCAATCATATCGATGACTTGTATCAAGTTTTGACCAAGACAGATAGCGACATTGCTATCACTAACTTTTCCCAATACAATGACGAAAAAGGCAGTTACAATATTCACCTGAGCGCTGAGGATTACTATGAAAAGGTTTATACACCTGAGGAGTGGTTTGCTTTTCAGTATGGGCAACCGCATTTTTTGAGTTCTTGCTTTGTTGTTCCTTGGGGTAAGCTCTATAAGCGTGAGCTTTTTGAGGATGTGCTCTATCCCAATAAACATGCAGATGATGACTATACGACTTGGAAGCTTTATCTTTTATCAGAGCGCATTGTCTACATCAATGCTGCTTCCTATGTCTACCGTATCAATAGTAGCTCGATGACACAAGTTGGCAATCAAGCGCATATCTTTTCAGCAGAAGCGGTAGAAGAACGCTTGTCCCTCTTGACGCTTCTTGGTTTTGATGTTTCTCGTGAGATTGAAGCTTTCAAGTGGCGAAGTGGTGTTAACGAAAAAGCTATGCTGGAGCAAGGTGATATTGCAGGTTATAAAGATATGAAGCTAAAGCGCAAATTGATGCAAAAGTACAGAAAATAAGAAGTAGGAAAACAATGAGAGTTTACATTACCAATATCAACGGCATGGCTGGTGCTGCCCAGATTGGGCAAAACATGGTCATGGACGTTGCAAGTAGTCTAGGCTACCGTGAGCTAGGTATCTATGCTTACAATATGCAGGCAGATAGCGAGATTGAGCTCAATAAACGCCTAGATGGTATCCTAGCTGGGCTTCACAGGGGCGATGTGGTGGTTGTGCAGCTGCCGACTTGGAACAGCACAGCTTTTGATGAAAAGCTGCTATCTCGTATTCGCCTTTTTGGCGTGAAGCTGGTGATTTTTATCCATGATGTGGTGCCTTTGATGTTTGCCTCAAACTTTTACCTCATGGAGCGTGTGATTGCCATGTACAATCAAGCAGATGTCCTGATTGCACCCAGCCAAGCTATGGTCGATAAGCTGAGAGAGCACGGATTGACCACGCAGAAAGTCGTCCTTCAGCGGATGTGGGACAATCCAACAGAGCTACCTATGTATCCAGCGCATTTTGAGCGCAAGATTCATTTTCCAGGCAATCCAGAGCGCTTTCCTTTTGTGCGGGAGTGGCGTTTTGATGTGCCATTACATGTCTATGGTACAAATGAAGACCTGCCAGAGCAGGTGGTCAAAGAGGCTTGGCGACCAAATGATGAACTCATGATGGACTTATCTCGTGGCGGTTTTGGCTTGGTCTGGATGGCAGAGCATGATAAGGACTATATGAAGCTGTATTGTCCTTACAAACTAGGCACTTTTCTAACAGCAGGTATCCCTGTCATTGTCGAGCGTGGCATTGCCAATCAAGACATCATCGAAGAGAACAAACTAGGCTTGGTTGTTGATAGTCTAGAAGAGGCAGCCGAGCTGGTCAAGCAACTACCAGAGGAGACTTATCAGCAGTTAGTGGCAAATGTCAGAGGCTTTAATCCCTTGCTGAGAAATGGTTATTTCACACGTCGCCTCTTGATAGAAGCGATTTGTGCGGTTTATGACAAGACAGAAAATTAGGAGAAAATGATGGCTTTACCACAAATTGATGTGCGCTCTATTGCTTGGTCTATTGACTATATCAAACAACATCAGGCTTCTATTGTGCGTTTTGGTGATGGTGAGATAGACCTTATCATGGGACGCAGTATTCCTTATCAAAGTTATGATAAGGACTTGGCGCTTGAACTGCTAGAGATACTAGAGACACCGAGCAGTCGCAAGCTCATGGTCTGTCTGCCAGATGTCTTTGAGCATTTGGAGCGCTACAACAGCAATGCCCAGCACTTTTGGGAAAATCACTTTGAGCAATTTGCAGACTTTTATAAGAATCACTGCCGCTCTAGCTGGTACGGCTCAACCTTTTTATCACGCCCTTACATCGATTGGGTGGATAAGAGCCAAGCACAGGCAAACATTGAAAAACTTCGCAGTCTTTGGCAGGACAAGGACCTGCTCATTGTGGAGGGAGAAACGTCTCGCTCTGGTGTGGGCAATGACCTTTTTGACAATAGCAAGTCCATTAAGCGTATTATCGGACCGTCTAAAAATGCTTATCAAGACCTAGACTGGATTTATGATAAAGTAATGGAACACAGTGCTAACAGACTTGTTCTGGTTATGCTAGGTCCGACAGCTAAGGTGCTGGTCAAACGTCTGGCTGATAGCGGCATTCAAGCTATTGACCTTGGGCATATCGACTCTGAATACGAGTGGTACCAGATGAAAGCTACGCATAAGGTGAAGTTAGCGCACAAGCACACTGCTGAGTTTAACTATGATGAGGACATCGCTTTTGATGAGGATACCAACTATCTCTCTCAGATTGTTGCTCACATCAAAGATAAGGAAAAGAAACCAATGACATCAGAAAAAATCTCCATTATCGTGCCTGTCTACAATGCTGAAAATTATCTAAGACGTTGTATTGATTCCATTCTTGAGCAGACCTACACGAACTTTGAGTTACTCCTCATCAATGACGGCTCAACAGATGGTAGCGCTAAGATTTTAGAGGAGGTCAAAGAAAGTGATAGCCGTATCCGTGTCGTTCATAAGAAAAATGAAGGTGTTTCTGCCACTAGAAACTTAGGCTTGAAGCTTGTGACAGGTGATTACATCACCTTTATCGACAGTGATGACTTTGTCGATAAACTGTATCTTGAAGTTTTATACAAGAGCTTGACTGAAAATGACGCTGATATAGCTTCGGGAAATTTTGCTTCTTTCAATGAAGAACGTCAGGCTTTCTTATTTTTTACGACAGATGAGACTTACTTTGAAAAAGTGTACAGCCCTCAAGAATGGCTAGACCAAGAAAACAATCCTCGTCACAATCTTTTCTTGACGGTTATTTTCACGCCCTTTAAACTCTACAAGCGTGAGCTGTGGGAGAACATTGAGTACCCTGTTGGGCGTGTGCGTGAGGATGACGCTATTATACACAAGCTCTATTTGAGATGTCAGCGTATTAGCTTTGTCAATTCTGCTATTTATTTTTACTCTCAGCACGAGGATAGCCTATCTAAAACCGTCATGCAAAAGGATATTGCGACCATGATTTCAAATGCTGAAGAGCGCATAGCACTTATGGCTGCTATGAACTACGATATTTCAGAGCATGTTAAGTCTTATCACAAGCGTTTGGAAAAATGTTTGGAAGATGCACTTAACGCAGGGCAAATCGCACTGGCTAAGGAGATTAAGGTGAAGTTAGAATTGTTGAATAATCAATCCAATATTTGAAGTTAAAGGAGAAGATGTATGTCTAACTTTAATCTACAAGGTGACTTTTTTAGTTTAAAAATTTCAAATAAGGCCAAAGTTAGTCTTGGTGAGCCAGTCACACTAAGTAATTTTCTCAGTATTGAAGTGGGTGCTGATGCGCAATTAACCATTGGGAATCGTGTGTTTTTTAATGATCATTGTACGTTAAGGTGTTTACATAAAATCACTATTGGACGTGATACAATGTTTGGAGATGGCGTAAGGCTATATGATTTTGACCATATTTATAATAATTATCGCGTGGAGCAATTTGAGTTTACTTATGCACCAATTACAGTTGGCAAGAACTGTTGGATAGGAGCAAATACGATTATACTAAAGGGAACAACGATCGGAGATAATGTCATTATTGGTGCAGGGTGTACTATTAGAGGGGAAGTGCCAGATAATGTTATTGTTGTAAATGATTGTGGTAGTATCAGGTATATTCAACGTCCGCAAGGTAAACACCATGCTTTTACTTATACAGCTTCTGGTTCCCTAGAGCATATAGAATACCTCATAAAATCGTTGCCACAGTTAGAATTTCATATTGCTGCTCCAACACGGGTTTCTGCCAATCTTAGAGTTTTAGAGCAATTCCCTAATGTATCTATCTATACACAAATTCATCATTTAGAAATTATCCATGAATTACTAGATAGAGCAGATATTTACTTGGATATTAACCATTTATATGAAGTTAGTAATGTCGTTGGACTTGCTTTAGAAAGATCAATTCCTGTATTTGGTTTTGACAATGTTGTTCATCGTCCAGAACAATCAACTGTATTTCCTAGTGATGCCCAACAAGAAATGGTTAATGCCATTCTACAACAACTTGAGCTAAAAGAAAGTGAGAACTAATATGCGTTTAATCATTGCGATGGGGGCTGATTTTAACTATGCTGATAAGGTTGAAACTCTGATAAAATCAATTATGAAACATAATAGTTCTTGTGATTTTTATCTGCTTAATCAAGATTATCCTCAGGAATGGTTTCGATTTTTAAATAAGCATCTAGAACGCTTTGACAGTAAGATTTATGATGCTAAAGTCACTAATCAAAGTGTGCATGATTATCAAACTCTGGAACATATCAACTATGCAGCTTATCTCCGTTATTTCATTCCAGACTTAATCAAGGAAGATAAAGTTTTGTATTTAGACACAGATATTGTTATTACAGGTAGCCTGTTATCTCTGTTTCAAACGGATATAACAGATTATGCTTTGGCAGCTGTCAGGGACGTGTGGTTGAAACATCAGTTTAATTCAGGCGTCATGCTTATTAATAGTTTATTCTGGCGAAGAGAAAATTTGACTCAGAAATTGTTGGATAAATCTACTCAAATGATTTCGCAAACCAGTAATGGGGATCAGGAAATCTTAAATTTGTTACTAAGCCAAAAGTGGTTAGAGCTCGGTACTGAAAATAACGCTCAAGTTGGTATGAATATTGTTTTGCAACCAGCTAATATGCCGGGTGTGATTTATCATCCTATTCCTTTAGTTGTCCACTATGCTAGCGACCAAAAACCTTGGATTTTATATACTTCTACACCCTTACGTGAGTTATGGTGGGATTATTATGCCTTAGATTGGGCAGAAATACCTAGCCCAAAATTCAAACCAAAACAGCTATTTTGCTTAACAAATTCAGACGCCCTAGAACAGATCGAACGATTACTAGAGGAACTTCCTGACTACGAGATACACATTGCAGCGTATGCTTTTATGTCACCACGTTTAAAATCGCTGATCACTTATCCAAACTGTCGACTTCATAATATCGTATTAGCTACTATTGTGGAGGATTTGATCCAAGATATGGATGCTTATTTAGATATTAATTATGGAAGTGAAGTAGATAATATTATTTCGCGTAGTATTGAAGCTGGTAAGCCCATCTTTGCTTTTTCAGAAACAGCTCATCATCAGGATAAGATGATTCAGCAATTTGAAGTATCGAATGTCCAGGATATGATTAAACAAATTAGATGTCTTGGAAATACAAAATAGTTATCAAAAAATGTTTGCAGAAATTACGGCTGATTCGCTAAGGTCAGCCCTTGTCTGCTACCAAATTAAGATGAAGTTAGGAAATAAGTCATGTTATCATTTTTGAGAAGGAAGTTTGCGCATTCCTTATTTGTTCAGAAGATGCTCTGGACCTTGCTCATTATTTTTGTGTATATGTTGGGACAGCGCATCCCTATACCTACTGTCAAGCTTGATAGCACCCTTTTTCAGGATAAAAATGTTCAAGCGCTAATGCAAAATCTGTCTGCTCTGTCTGGTGCACAGCTGAGCAGTCTTACTCTATTTTCACTAGGACTTGGACCTTGGATGACAGCGCAGATCTTGCTGAGAACTTTAACCGTTTTTGAGGTGTCCTTTATCAAAAATATGACCCAAGACGGGCGCAATCGTTTTATGATGTTTTTGACCCTTCTGGTTAGTTTGATACAGGCGTTTGGGATGACGGTGTCTGCTCAGTATAGCATGCTGTCGCAAACAGGCTTTTATACTGAGACAGTGGCACGTCTAGCGACGATAAGTCTGATGGTTGCGGGTTCGATGATTTTGATGTGGCTAGCCAATATGAATACTCTTAAAGGTATTGGTGGCGCTATTGTCATAATCCTCACCAATATGACGACAGGGCTCATCTCAAATATCGTGACTTATGTCACACAGACCAAGTGGACATGGGCGAGCATAGCGACTCAAGGAGCAATTTTTGCTCTGGTTTTGTACGTGCTTATCATGATTGCTATTATCACTTATCGGGCAGAGTATCGGATAGCGATTAAGCGGGTCAATGCGCCGCTTAGAAGTCGGCTAGCTGATGCTTACATCCCTATTCGCCTCAATCCAGCAGGTGCTATGCCTTTTATGTACGGGATGACCTTGATGACACTACCGCCTTTACTTTTCCAAGGTTTAGCTGGTCTCTTTCCAAAAGTAACGATTTTTAAGACGCTTGCGACAGGCACGTCTATACAGACCTTGACAGGGGTGGTGTGTTATGTCATTATTCTCTATATTTTAGCGGTTGGTTTTACTTATTATAACTATGACGCAGGCGATATCGCTGATAATATGCGCAATAACGGTGATTACATCGAGGGCGTTCGTCCTGGAATTGCGACACGCAAATACCTGCAAAAGCGTATCAGCTTTTTTGGGCAAATCGGTGCTATTGTTGTTTGTGTGATGGGTGGTGGACCTATGCTGGCTAATGTCCTTGCTGCAGGTCAAGTCAGTCTAGCCCTTGTCGTGACCAATGTTTATATCATCGCTAGTTTTATGCTGGGCTTGATTGAGCAAGTGTCCAATATGCGCCTATGGAAGAAATACAAGCAGTTGTTGTAAGGAGTTTTTATGTTTTATTTTATTCCCTCGTGGTACAATCCTAGTCGTCAGTGGTACGATGATACACCGACTTGGTCACGTGTTTATGACAAGATGGAGTTTGACGACACCATCAATCAACTCAAGATGTTTCAGCAAGCACAGGAAAAGTGCGCACTTTTGGTGCTGAGTTATCGTCCACAACTACGCTATTTTCTCCATAAGCAGGATTTGCAAGCGACAGCTTACTGGTCCTTTTTTGACGATATCCAAAATATCTCACGCACGCACACGAAAAAGATAGATTTTAAGCGCTTGAATTGGGGGGAGGGCGTGTCCTTTCTCTACTCGCCTTTCATTGTCTTGGTGCGTAAGGAAGGTAAGACCATTGCTAGTGTTTATTTTGCTGAAAATGGTAATGTCCTTACGATTGATAAGGAAAAAGATGGCGTGATAACAGAGTCCTATGTCTTTGACGATAGAGGCTTTCTCTCTAGCTATATCGCCTATAAAAAGGGCGAAGCCATCTACCAAGACTATCTCAATGAAAACGGTGTCTGGCAGGTGCGTGAATACCTCCACCAAGATGGCTTTATCGCTATCAATCCAGAAGCGGACAAGTTGTTTTCAAAAACACTTTATCAGTCCTGGGAGGAGTTATTGAGAGAACGTTTGGAGCTTTTTTCAAGCTGTCAAATGACAGAAACAGACACACTTATCATCGCAAGCGACCCACGTCACAATGCCTTTTTGACCAGCGTCTTTTTGTCCTATAGCAAGGTCTTCTCCTTTTTTGGAGACAGGTGCAGTCTCTCTGATACAGCACAATTAACGGCTGTTTCTGAAGCAGCAGATTTGATTGTCACGGAAAAGAAAGAGACCCACGACGCTCTAATCAATAGCCTCAAGCTGAGCACTCTGCCAGAAGGGAAGCGTCCAAGTGTGCTAGTGTCAACACCTTTTGATACACGCTTACGGCTTGGGCATAGCCAATCTCAAAAAGAGCTTGAGATTTATTTTTTCATTGACACCATTAACCTTGAGAAGCGTCAGCGTGTTCTCAAGCGACTATTAGCATTGATGGAGAGAAGTGACGCTATCAAGCTCATCATCGCTAGTTATGATAGAGCACTAGACGCCAATGCTCTCAAAAAAGACATCAATCAATTGATTGACGAAGCGTTTGATTCTGCTCGCTTTTTCTCAAGTGTCAAAGACAGCGGGGAAAATCAGATTGATGTGTCAGAGGAAGAGGACAATGACAGAGTGAGCGTTGAGTTGATAACCAGTGAGACACAGATTATCGGTCTGCTTGACCATGTGCGCTTGGTCATTGACCTTGGTGAAAAGCCTGACCTTTATACCCAGATAGCGAGTATCAGTGCGGGGATTCCGCAGATTAACCACGTGCAGACAGAGTATGTTTCGCATCAAAAAAATGGCTGGATAGCAAGGACAGAAGAAGAGCTAGAAAAAGCGGTGCATTATTACTTTGACGGTCTGCGTCATTGGAATGACAGCTTAGTCTATGCTGTTGAGAAGATGGGAGACTACACCAGCGGTCAGTTGTTAGCCCGCTGGAAGGAAGCCTTAGAGAAGAAGAGGGAGTATGAGTAAAGACTTAAAAATTCTCCAGGTCGGAGAGAGCGATTGGTCAGAGATAGCAGGCGTTGAACTGCCTGAAGCACTTGACTGGCTCTTTTGTAAGCCTGATGAGATAGAAGAACTATTGACCAAAGAACGGCAAGAAAAACTGGCAACCATGCTTAAAAAAGGGAATATCGAGGAAGACAGTGAGATTGCTCTTGAGGAGATTCCTGTGAGCTTCTCTGGTGTTATGCTGACTAGCCCTGTAGCAGAGGACTCGCTTGCACCCTTGATGGATACGGTGGAAGCCTATGCTGTTTTTCATGATGAAAAGACCATCTTAGAAAAAGCGCAAAAAAGAGGTTTCTTTCGTCGCAAGGTCATTCGTGAGTTACGTGTTGATGGCAATTACCAGCAACTTTTTGACTATCTTGCCATGAACCTTTTTCGTGGGCAGTATGGCGCTAAGCTGAAGATAGGTGAGATAGACGTTGTCCCAGATGTTCAAGATAAGGTCACTTACTTTGGTAACAAAGAAGCGGTATTTGAGGGTGAATTTGGCGAGGAATTCACACCACTCTTTTCTTTTCGTTATGGTTTTCCAAGCTTTGCCATGGGCATTGAAATTTGGCAAGAGTATACAAAGAGTGAAGGTGTTGACGTTTACTGGCTTATAGAAGGGCTTCAAGCAGGCTCTCTAGGGGATATCAAAAGACGTTTTATCATTTCAGAAAAACAGTTTAGAGCACCTTATATTATATCTCCGATGGAAGGCGTTGGGGCTTATAATGTTACGGTTTATGCTAAGGGAGCAGGTAAGCTGTCCATTGGGGCGCTTCATTGGCGCTACTCTCGGATGGGACTGGGGCGTTTTGTGCTAGGTGGTAAGCGTATCGCAGACAGCAAGCGTCAAGAGCTCTTTTATTACTTTAACCCAGGTGATATGAAGCCACCACTCAATGTCTATTTCTCAGGTTTTCGTGGTGCTGAAGGGTTTGAGGGATTTTTCATGATGAAACGTCTGGGAGCTCCATTTTTGCTAGTAGCTGACCCGAGACTTGAGGGTGGTTGCTTTTATATGGGAACCAAAAAATTAGAAGAACAGCTAGTTGCTGCTATCAAAGGTACTCTTGATGACTTGGGATTTGCGGAGTCAGACCTTGTCTTGTCTGGGCTGTCTATGGGAGCTTACGGGGCTGTCTACTATGCTTTAGACTTGCAACCATCAGCTGTTATTGTCGGAAAACCCTTTACCAATGTCGGAGATACGGTCAAACGTCTAAAGACCAGACGCCCAGATGAATTTGAGACCAGCTCAGATATGTTAGCTAACATCATAGGAGACAATAGCTACGCTTCTGCAGAGCAACTCAACGAGCGTTTTTGGAAAAAATTTTCACAGTCAAACTACCCCAACACTACCTTTGCCATAGCTTATATGGAGCAGGATGACTACGATGGCCATGCCTTTGAAAAACTTTTGAGTTACATGTCTGATAAAACCATTCACATCTATGGAAAAGGCTACACGGGGCGTCACAATGACAATAGTCGCTCTGTCAAGCAGTGGTTCATCAGTCAGTACCATCGTCTCCTCAGCGAAAAATTCGGAAGGAGATTGTCATGACCTATAAGCAAATAGCTATCATTACCTTGGATGATATCCATACAGATAATGTCTACACCTATGGCTCTGAGATTCATATGGAGGGTGGCAGTGTTCACTTTAAAAATCCGCTCATGCCACCAAGTCGCCCGATTTTCAAGTGGTCGTCTCGCTACAACTATCAAGGCAATCGTAGAAGCCCAGAGCTACCTCTTCTCACACCTGAGAAAAAGTATAAGCTAGAGGTTGTAGCACAGTCTATTCCTGCTAATCGCTTTTACCTCAAACTCGCCTTTAGCAATCGTCAAGGGGAAGTGATTGGACAGTACGTCCAAAGAAGTGATAGCGATAGCTTTACTTGTCCCAAGGACACCTTCACTTATACGATTACTTTGTATGGGGCAGGCTGTGAGCAGGTTATTTTTGAGCGATTTATCTTGTTTGAGGAGGATGTGATTTGCCCGATTGTGATAGAGGAGAAGCGCTCAGCTTCTTATGCTCCTCTTGAGCGCCCTAGTTTTTTACAGCTTGTGGAGCCACTCCTTGAGACAAATGAAGAAAAGAAAGGATAAGTATGGCAGCTACAGAAAAAAGTTCTTTATTGAACCGCTATCGTCTCTACAAACTGCGACGCATTTTAGCTAAAATCAATGCCTTAGCCTCTCATTACAAGGACTTGTCTGATGAAGAGCTGAAAGCTGAAACCAATCGTTTTAAACAGCGTTTAGCAGCTGGTGAGACGCTAGACGCTATCTTGCCAGAGGCTTTTGCGACTATCCGAGAGGCAAATCGCAGGATTTTAGGCATGTTTCCCTTTGATGTCCAAGTGCTCGGAGGTATCGTCCTTCATCAAGGCAAAATCGCTGAGATGCGCACGGGTGAGGGAAAAACGCTGACTGCCACCATGCCCCTCTATCTCAATGCTCTGACAGGAAAGGGCGCTATTCTTGTAACGGTCAATGATTATCTGGCTAAGCGTGACGCTGAGGAAATGAAGCCTGTCTATGAGTTTTTGGGGCTGAGTGTCGGTGTGGGCGTCTTTGATGAGGATGAAGATCCGAGTACCGAGGTTAAAAAAGCGGTCTATGATTCTGACATCGTCTATTCAACCAGCACAGCTCTTGGTTTTGATTACCTAACGGATAATCTCGTTGGTGACCAAAACAGCAAGTTTTTGCGTCCTTTTAACTATGTTATCGTCGATGAGGTAGATGCAGTGCTTCTCGATATGGCGCAGACACCGCTTATCATCTCGGGTTCGCCTCGTGTGCCGTCCAATTTTTATCAAGTGGCGGATTTGTTTGTACAGACGTTAAAGGAAGATGAGGAGTACAAGTACAAAAAAGATGACAAAGTCGTTTATCTGACCGATAAAGGTGCCGACTACGCTCAGACCTTTTTTGAGATTGATGACCTCTATAGTGAGGCTTCTCGTGAGCTTTACCGGCAAATCATGCTGGCGCTTAGAGCGCACAAGCTCTATAAAAAAGATTATGACTATGTTGTGGTTGATGACGAGGTCAAATTATTAGATAATAGAACAGGGCGTGTCCTTGAGGGAACTAGAATGCAATCAGGCATTCACCAAGCTATAGAGACAAAAGAGGGTGTCAAAAACACCAAGGAAACCCGTGCGACAGCCTCTGTGACCTACCAGTCTCTCTTTAACATGTTTCCTAAAATCTCTGGCATGACTGGAACAGGAAAGACAGCCGAAGATGAGCTGATTGACACCTATCAGCTAGAGGTGGTAGTTATTCCCACCAATCGCCCTGTACAGCGGATTGACTATCCAGATAAGGTCTATACGACTTTACCTGAAAAGCTCTATGCCACTATCGAGGAGGTCAAGTCCATTCACGCAACGGGACAGCCGATTTTACTCATCTCAGGAACGGTTGAAGTGGCGGAGATTTACTCACGCATGCTCCTTCAAGAAGGTATTGCCCACAATCTCTTGACCGCTAAAAATGCGGCTAAGGAAGTCCAGATTGTCAAAGAGGCTGGGCAGATCGGCAACGTCACTGTCGCAACACCAATGGCGGCACGTGGGACAGACATCAAGCTAGGTGATAATGTCGATGACCTTGGTGGGCTTGCGGTTATCGGTACAGAGCGCCTGCAAAATCGTAGGCAAGACCTGCAAGTCATGGGACGAGCAGGCAGACAAGGTGCCCCAGGCAGGTCACAGTTTTTTGTCTCCCTTGAGGATGAACTTCTCCTTACAAATGGTCCCAGCTGGGCGAAGACTTATTTTGAAAAGCGCAGCCAGACCAAGCACAAGTACTACGGACAAGAGTTGACCAAAGGACGCTTCAAGCGTGCCGTCAATCACGCCCAAGCTATCAGTGAGGATAAGGAAGTCTCTGCTCGAGCTAATACCGTACAACTCGGTGAGAGCCTAGATGTTCAGAGAAACCTCATCTATCAACTACGAGACAAGGTCATGTTTAATGACATTCCTGTACGAAGATATATCGATACCATTTTTGAAGAAGAGATTGAACGTGTCGCAAGGGACATGAGAACCAAAAATCGTCATGACTTGCGTCGCTATATTTTAGATAATTATGCCTATCATTTTGTAGAGATGCCTAGCAGCGTAGACACACAAAAGCCCGAGACTGTAAAGAATCTCCTGTGGCATCTCTACCAGAGTGAAAAAGACAAAAAAGAAGCCTTTCTTTTTTCTGTTAAGCAGATATATGAGTTTTATTGTCTGTCGATATTAAAAGCCATTGACGAAGCGTGGGTAGAGGAGGTTGACCACCTGCAGCAGCTAAAAGGTATCGTCAATACTCGTCCTATCGGACAGCGTAACAATATCGTGGAGTACAATATGGAGTCCTACGACATTTACCAGTATATGGGTGAGGATGTCAAGCATATGGTTGTGCGCAATGTCATGCTGAGTACGCTTAACAAGGATAAAGACGGGCACTTATCCATTTATTATGTATAAGAACGGAGAGACCCTATGACACTTTATAACATCAATTTAGGCATTGGTTGGGCAAGTAGTGGTGTTGAATACGCCCAAGCCTATCGTGCCAGTGTCCTAAGAGAGCTTGGTGTAGAGAGCAAGTTTATTTTTACGGACATGATTGTCACTGAAAATATTGAACACCTAACAGCCAATCTCGGCTTTAGAGACGATGAGATTATCTGGCTCTATTCCTTTTTTACCGATGTCAAAATCGCAAAAACCAGCTTTACGCTAGCGGATTTGGAAAAGACCATTGACATGCCTTTATCTCGTGTGGAGCGTACAGGCAAGGCGGTGCGTTATTTTTACGATGATGATGACATGTTTATCACAGCTTATGCAAATGATGAGACCAGTGACATCATCCAGCGTGTCGAGTATGTGTCAAAGGGCGTTTTAGTGCGTAAGGACTACTTTACCTACACGAGGCTCTTTAGCGAATACTACGCTCCTAAAAACAAGCGTGCTGAGGTTTACCAGCGTACTTTTTTTAATGAAGATGGTACTGTCGCCTACACGGAAAACCGAGATGGTGATAACAGTGTCTTTATCTTCAAAGACCGCATTCTTTACTCTAAGGATGAGTTAGTGACTTACATGCTAGAGTGTTTAGAGCTGACAGAAAATGACATCGTTATTCTTGACCGTGCCACAGGTATTGGGCAGAGCGTTTTTCAGCACCACGGCAAGGCTCGCCTAGCGGTCGTCATTCATGCCGAGCATTTTAGTGAAAATAGCACCACGGATAAAACCATCCTTTGGAACAACTACTACGAGTACCAGTTCACAAATAGCGATAAAGTTGACGCTTTCATCGCCTCAACTGATGTGCAAAAGAACTTACTTGAACAGCAGTTTAGCCAGTACACCAATCGTCGTCCCAAGGTCTATACTATCCCAGTTGGTAGCCTAGAGCGCCTACGTGGGCAAGAAAATGCCAAACGCAAGCCTTACTCGCTCGTAACTGCCTCTCGTCTTGCCAGTGAAAAGCACATTGATTGGCTGGTGCAGGCAGTAGTTTTGGCGCACCAAGAGTTGCCAGAAGTGACACTTGATATCTACGGTTCAGGTGGACAAGAATCCCTTTTACGAGACTTGATTAGCAAAAACAAAGCACAGGACTACATCCACCTCAAAGGGCACCATGATTTGACAGACATTTATCAAAACTACGAAGCTTACGTTGCGGCTTCAACCAGCGAGGGCTTTGGCTTGACGCTTATGGAGGCTGTTGGCTCTGGTTTGCCGATTATCGGCTTAGATGTCCGTTATGGCAATCAAACCTTTGTTGATGATGGCAAAAACGGCTATCTCATCCCTCGAGAGGAACCTGATGACGCTGCTGTCATGGCAAAAGCCTTCGCCCAAAAAATCATCCAACTCTTTAAAGAAGCTGACCTTGCGCAGTTCCATGAGCACAGCTATCAGATAGCAGAGGGCTTTTTACAAGACCAAATCACAGCCAAATGGCAAAACTTCATCGAGGAGGTGTCTCATGATTAAACTCTATGACTGGCTAAGCCAAGACAGCCTAGACCTAGATTATTCGCTCAATCAAGCAGGCTTTAGCGGACAGACCATTGTCATCAATGAAAACGGCTTTTTACCAGAGGGCATGACCTCGCCTTATGCTTATTTCTGCGGTTTTGAAAAAGCAGAAAACAGCCGTCCACTCTATTTCAATGAACTGCCTGTGCCAGATTTTTGGCAAATCGCAGGCAATAACAGCCAAGGAGAGGTCTTTAATTATAGCGAGAAGAAAGCGACTATTTTTTACGCCGAGCCAAAACATCTGCGCTACATTCAAAATGTTGATTGGCTAGGTGCAGATGGCAAAGCTCGCTTCACCGACCATTACAATCAATACGGCTGGCGCTTTGCTAGAACACAGTTTACAGGCAACCAAGAGGCGACCGTCAAGACTTATTTCAACCAAGAGGGTCAAGAAATCCTTGTCGAAAACTTCAAGACAGGAACCATTATCCTCAATTGGAAAGATAAGGTGCATTTCTTTAAAAATCGTGTGGAGTTGCTCGATTTCTACTTTGATTTGCTCGCCTTTGACACGTCTGCCATTTGGTTTAACTCCTTGTCGACACCATTCTTTTTGTCCCGCTATATCGGAGGGGCAGGCAATGACGTGCTCTTTTGGCAGGAGGGAATCGGTGACGCTATTCCTAGGAATATGCAGTCGATTTTCAATCATCCAGAGGACCGTGTCAAGCGTATCATCGTTCAGAGAAAGGACGCCTATGACAAGCTATTGTCGCTGTTGCCAAGCGCACAGCATGAACGTGTTCACTATCTAGGCTACACTTATCCAGAGAAGAAACAGCCGACAGGGAAAAAAGATATCTTGATTTTGACTAACTCTGACCAGATTGAGCATTTGGAGGATTTGGTTGTGGGCTTGTCAAACTTTACCTTCCATATCGGAGCTCTAACCGAGATGTCACAGCGCTTAACAAGCTTTTCTCGCTATGACAATGTGGTTCTCTATCCCAACCTTCCTGCGCAAAAAGCGCATGAGCTGTTTGAAAAGTGTGACCTGTACTTTGATATCAACCACGGCAGCAGTATCTTAGACAGCGTCCGCCAAGCTTTTGAGTACAATCAAATCATATTTGCTTATAACAATACCAGCCACGACCGTGATCTTACTCTTCCTGCGCATATCTTTGCACCAGAGGAGACGCAGCGCTTGATTGATACCGTTCGTGGACTAGGTGACCATGCTCAAGTAGCGAGACAGCAGAGAGAAGAGACGATTTTTGAAAGCTCTGACACTTATCGAAAAGTCCTAGGTTAGGAGGACACTATGTCTAAAAACGAATTACTAGAAAAAGAAATCAACGACACCATTGATGGCGCAAGAGCAGAACTCCCAGAGCATGAAAAAAAGAAAAAACCACTCTTTTACACGCTGATTATCATCCTCATCACCATTGCCGTTTTGTATTCATTGTTGAGAAGTTTATTATAAAAAGATAGAGGCAGAAAGCGAGCCCACTGAAAAAGTCATCGTATGATGGCTTTTTTTGCTATACTAGAGATGAGGTGATGGTATGCTTGATAATCAGTTGACTTTAGATGTCAGTCCTTATTCTACTCTGTATGATATTGTTGTTCCTAAGACTTATTTTTTACGTCAGTTAACTGAGCTATGTGATTTTAGCTTTATTTATGATGAGCTAGAAAAGAATTATCAGCCTGACTTTGGACGTCGTGCCTACTCTCCTATCATGATGTTCAAATATCTCCTTTTGAAAGACGTCTATAAGTTGTCCGATGTGGATGTGGTGGAGCGCTCCTATTCTGATATGGCCTTCAAATACTTTCTTGGTTTAGCTCCAGAAGACCCTGTTATTGAACCGTCCTCATTGACTAAATTCCGCAAACTTCGGATTAAAGATGAACGGTTACTTGATTTGCTCATCACTAAATCCGTTCAGATTGCGTTAGAGCTCGGCCTGGTTAAAAGTAAGATTCTCATTGTGGATGCGACCCATACCAAAGCTCATTACAATCACAAGAAACCTCAGGAAGTCCTCCGAGAACGCTCAAAAGCCTTGCGTAAAACGATTTACCAGTATTCGGAAGATATCAAAACAGAATTTCCTAGTAAGCCTCAGGAAGATACTCTAGTAGCTGAATTAAGATATACACAAGAATTGATATCCGTCCTTGAGAAGCATGACGAATTAACTGAAACACCAGCTGTTTCACAAAAGTTTAATTACCTAAAAGAAGCTGTGGAGGACGACTTAGAGCACTTGGAGTCCTCTGTTAAGGAGGATGCAAGAATTGGTCATAAGTCAGCGGATAGTTCCTTTTACGGGTATAAAGAGCATATTGCTATGACAGATGAACGTATTATCACAGCCTGTGTTGTGACGTCTGGTGAAAAAAGTGATGGTCCTGTTTTAGAAGAATTGTATCAAAAATCCAAAGGGAATGGTGTAACAAGCGAAGCTATTGTTGGGGATAAGGCCTACTCTGGGAAAGATAATATTCAATTTACCAAGAAAGAACGTGTCCATCTAGTCGCTAAGCTACATCCAGCTGTTTCAAAAGGCTTTCGTAGGAAAGAAGATGAGTTTTCCTATAACAAAGATGCCGGTCTCTTTGTTTGTCCTGAGGGGCATATGGCAATAAGGAAGGCAAAAACAGGGCGAACGACAGGAAAATATAATTCTCAGGAAACCCACTATTTTGACATCCATCACTGTCAAACCTGCCCTTCAAAAGTAGGCTGTTATAAAGAAGGGGCAAAGACTAAAACCTATTCGATAACCCTTAAGAGCGATGAGCATCTCTTTCAGAAGAGGTTTCAGGAAACACCCTATTTTAAAGAAAAGGTGAAACATCGTTACAAGATAGAAGCCAAAAATGCGGAACTTAAAAATAGACATGGTCTTGATGTGGCTAGAGCATCAGGTCTTTTCAACATGAAGTTGCAAGCAGCCACAACCATATTTGTGGTGAATATGAAAAGGATTATGACCTAATAAACCAAAAATAGGGAAAAGCAAAGAGGGATCTATCCAAGCAGGAGATAGATCCCTCTTTTTTTATTTTAGTTGAACGGTAGAGCTGACTTTTTCAGTGGGCTCGCAGAAAGCTTCTGTCTTTTTTATTGTAGAAGTGTTTGAAATTTTTTTCAAAAAGTTGTTGACAGGTTTCTCATTTTCCTGTAAAATAATATTTGTTCTTTGGGGTATAGCCAAGCGGTAAGGCAAGGGACTTTGACTCCCTCATGCGTTGGTTCGAATCCAGCTACCCCAGTTTAGTTGATATGGTCCGTTGGTCAAGGGGTTAAGACACCGCCTTTTCACGGCGGTAACACGGGTTCGAATCCCGTACGGACTATCGCGACCAGTTGCTTTTGCAGCTGGTCTTTCCTTATTTAGCGTAAATGGAGAAAATATGGATTATTTTAACGTTGGAAAAATCGTCAATACCCAAGGCTTGCAAGGTGAGATGCGTGTCTTGAGTGTGACAGACTTTGCTGAGGATCGCTTTAAGAAGGGAAAGACCCTAGCTTTATTTGATCCCAAGGACAACTTCGTGATGGATGTGGTCATTGCAGGGCACCGCAAGCATAAGAACTTTGATATTATCAAGTTCAAGGACATGTACCACATCAATCTTATCGAAAAATATAAAGGTTATAGCCTAAAAATCTCTGAGGACAATCTAACAGAGCTTGAGGATGGCGAGTTTTACTACCATGACATCATCGGGCTTGAAGTTTATGAGGGGGAGACCTTTATTGGCCTTATCAAGGAGATTTTGCAGCCAGGAGCCAATGACATCTGGGTTGTAAAGCGTAAGGGAAAATCGGACTTGCTTCTACCTTACATTCCACCAGTGGTTCTTGATGTGGATCTTGCAAGAGGACGAGTAGAAGTAGAGCTGATGGAAGGGCTAGACGATGAAGATTGATATTCTCACCCTCTTTCCAGAGATGTTTGCTCCGCTTGAGCACTCTATCGTTGGAAAAGCGCAGGAAAAAGGGCTGATAGACATTACCTACCACAACTTTAGAGAAAACGCTGAAAAAGCCCGTCATGTCGACGACGAACCTTACGGTGGCGGCCAGGGGATGCTTCTTAGAGCACAGCCTATTTTTGATACCATGGATAAGATTGCTGCCAAAAAGCCACGTGTTCTTCTCTTAGATCCAGCTGGGCGTACTTTTGATCAAAGCTACGCTGAGGAGCTAGCGCAAGAAGAGGAGCTTATCTTTATCTGTGGGCACTATGAGGGCTATGATGAGCGGATAAAGACGCTTGTGACCGATGAGGTGTCGCTTGGAGACTTTGTCCTTACGGGTGGTGAGTTGGCTGCCATGACCATTGTAGACGCTACGGTTCGCTTGATACCAGACGTTATTGGCAAGGAAGCTAGTCATAAGGACGATTCTTTTTCGTCTGGTCTGCTTGAGTATCCGCAGTACACGAGACCCTACGATTATCGTGGGATGACAGTTCCAGATGTGCTAATGAGCGGACATCACGAAAATATCCGCAAGTGGCGCTTGGAGCAGAGCTTGCGTAAGACCTATCTTCGACGCCCTGACTTGTTGGAAAATTACACTTTCTCTGAGGAGGAAAAGAGCATTTTTCAAAAGATTTTACAAGAGCAGGAAAGGTTAGAGGATAAGTAGAGCTGTCATTTATACTTTTGGAAAGAAGGAGATAACATGCGGACAAAGGATATAGTTGTTCTTCCTTATCAAAAAGAGTGGAAGGAAGATTTTCAAGCGATTGCAAGGGAGTTGCAGATAGCGTTGGGTGAGCTTGCACTTAGCATTGAGCATGTCGGCAGCACATCGGTAGAGGGGTTAGCAGCAAAACCAATTATTGATATTAGACTTGTTCGGTAACTCAAAAGTGGTATACTAAAGGTATGGAAACAACATACGAAAAAGCCTTAAAATTAAACTCAGAGAATTTCAAATTGTTGATAGGTGTTAAAAAAGCGACGTTTCATCTGATGCTTGATTGTCTCACTGACGCTTATCAAGAGCAACACCGAAAAGGAGGACGCCCACGTCGTCTAAGCATGGAAGACCAACTTATCATGACCTTGCGCTACTTACGTTATTACCCCACTCAACGCTTGTTGGCATTTGATTTTGGTGTAGGTGTGGCAACTGTCAATGAGACCATTACATGGGTAGAGGACACCCTTCGTTCTTCGGGCCTCTTTGATTTAGACCACTTGGAAGCACCTAGCGCCACTGTTGCCATTGATGTCACTGAAAGTCCTATTCAACGCCCTAAAAAAACCAAAGCAAGAATTATTCTGGTAAAAAGAAAAGACATACCATAAAAACTCAAATCATGCTTGATTTGACTAGCCATCGTGCTTGTCAATTGGCTTTTTCAGATGGCCATACGCATGATTTTACCCTTTTTAAGGAGAGTATTGGCTATAGTTTGCCCCAAAGTACCCTTGTTTTCGTAGATTTAGGGTATTTAGGCATCTTGAAATTTCACGAAAATACCTTTATTCCTGCTAAGCGTTCTAAACATCACCTCTTAACCCAAGAGGATAAGCAGTTGAATCGCGAGATAGCTAAAATGCGTATTGAAGTTGAGCGCTATAATGCCAAATTTAAAACCTTTCAAATCATGGCACAGCCCTATCGTAATCGTAGAAAACGGTTTGAATTAAGAGCTGAGTTGATTTGTGGCATCATCAACCACGAGATGATGTAGTTACCGAACAAGTCTATTGATGTTGTGATTGCACGAGAAAGCTTTTCGCAGGTAAAAAAGAGCCTAGCTGCCATCAGCTATAGCCACGAGGGCAATCTAGGGATTGAAGACAGAGAAGCTTTTAGCTATTCTGGGAAAGACCATCTGCGCACACACCATCTCTATGTCTGCCCAAGTGATTCCAAAGAGTTGCAGCGACACCTTGCTTTTCGCGATTATCTAAGACAACATCCTGAGCGTGTCTCAGCTTATGGTGCTGTTAAGTTAAAGGCAGCGCAGCTATTTCCAAATGATATCGACCGTTATATGGAGTATAAGTCTTCCATCATCGCAGAAATGTATAAGGAGTTAGGTGAAATGTCAGAAAAGAATGCAGTGTGTGATATTACGATTATCGGTGGTGGTCCGGTAGGGCTATTTGCCGCTTTTTACGCTGGTTTACGTGGGATGTCTGTTAAAATCATCGAGAGTCTATCAGAGCTTGGTGGACAGCCTGCTGTGCTTTATCCTGAAAAGTTGATTTACGATATTCCAGCCTTTCCAGCAATTCCAGCTGGCGAGTTGGTGGAGCGCTTGGTTGAGCAGTTGGAGCGCTTTGAGGATCGCGTCACCATCTGTCTGAAAGAAGAAGTGCTTGGCTTTGAAAAAACGGGTGAACACTTTACGATTGAGACGTCAAAAGGTGAGCACCTGTCAAAATCCATCATCATCGCCTGCGGAAATGGTGCTTTTGCCCCACGTACGCTAGGGCTTGAGGGTGAAGAAAACTACGCTGATAATAACCTCTTTTACAATGTTCATAAACTGGACCAGTTTGCTGGTAAAGATGTTGTCATTTGTGGTGGCGGTGACTCAGCTGTAGACTGGGCAAATCACCTAGAGCCTATCGCCAAATCGGTGACACTTGTGCACCGCCGTGACGCCTTTCGTGCGCATGAGCACAGCGTGGAGCTTCTAAAACAATCCAAGGTCAATGTGCTCACACCTTACATCCCGCTTGAGTTAAAAGGAGACGGAGAGTTCGCAAAGAGCCTTCTCATCCAAAAGGTGAAATCTGATGAGACGATTGAATTGCCGCTTGACGCTCTCATTGTCAGCTTTGGCTTTTCAACGTCCAATAAAAATCTCAAAAATTGGAATATCGACTACAAACGCTCTAGTATCCTAGTCAATTCACTTCTTGAGACTAGCCAAGCAGGTGTCTACGCTATTGGTGATGCGGCTGAGTATGATGGCAAACTTGCCTTAATTGCGACAGGATTTGGTGAAGCACCACTTGCTGTTAACCAAGCCATCAAGTACATCTACCCAGAGCGAGATAGCCGTGCTGTTCACTCGACATCACTTGTCAAAGAGGATTAAAAATAAAATAGCTAAAGGCTATTTTATTTTTTGAACTTTTTTGCTAGTTTTTGAAAGAATTTGCTTGACAATGACAGAAAATAGGGTATAATAATATCTGTAATCGTTTACAGGAGGTAATCGTTATTCTAAAAACAAAACGTAAGCAAGTCATCATGGAGATACTTGAGAGAGACCAAACGGTCAGACTTGAGACTCTGATGAGCTTGATTGAGACGTCTGAATCAACGATACGTCGTGATTTAGACGAGTTAGAAGCAGAAGGCAAACTGATGCGTGTGCATGGGGGAGCAGAGTTGCGACAGGGCTTACAAGATGAGCTGACCAATCAACAAAAATCTGTCAAAAACTCTCATGAAAAAGCCAGAATCGCAGAAGTTGCCTGTCAGATGATTAGCAAGCGTGATGTGGTTTTTATCGACGCAGGCACAACGACAGAGTTTCTCATTGAAAAGTTACACCATTTGGATGTTACTGTTGTGACCAATTCTATCCACCACGCTGCAGCTCTGGTTGATAAGGGGATTAAGACCATTATCATCGGAGGGACGGTCAAGCTATCGACAGATGCTAGTGTTGGACAGATGGCAGTTGAGCAGGTTAATCAGCTCAATCTAGATAAGGCTTTTATTGGCATGAATGGTATTGATAATGATTTCTTGACGACACCTGACCTAGACGAGGCTGCAATCAAGCGAGCAGTTATCGCCAATAGCCAGCAGACCTTTGTGTTAGCAGATGCTTCTAAGCTTGGTCAAAAAGCTTTTGTCAAAGTCGACACGGTCGACAAGGTAGCGATTATAACGGAAAAGTGTGAGACAGCTGTCTTACAGGAATTACAGAAAAAAACGAGGGTGATTGAAGTATGATTTATACAGTAACGTTAAATCCATCCATTGACTTTATCGTTCGCTTAGATGAGTTGACGCTAGGCAGTGTTAACCGCATGACTAGTGACGATAAGTACGCCGGTGGAAAAGGGATCAATGTTAGCCGTGTCTTAAAACGTTTAGCTATTGATAATACTGCCACTGGTTTTATCGGTGGGTTTACAGGACGTTTTGTGACAGAGGGCTTAGATGCTGAAGGCATTGCGACCGATTTTGTACAGGTAGACCAAGATACACGTATCAATGTCAAAATCAAAGCGCAAAGCGAAACAGAAATCAACGGTGCAGGTCCTGTTATCACAGATAAGCAATTAGCAGAGCTAGAAGCTATCTTGTCTAAGCTTACACGTGATGATATCGTTGTCTTTGCAGGCTCAGCGCCAGCAAACCTTGGCAACCAAGTCTATAAAAAACTCATCCCTCTCGTCAAAGAGACAGGAGCAGAGGTTGTTTGTGATTTTGAAGGGCAAACGCTTCTAGATGCGCTGGATTACCAGCCTGTACTGGTCAAGCCAAATAACCACGAACTCGCAGACATCTTTGAGGTTGAGTTGTCAAACTTAGCGGACATCGAAAAATACGCTCGCAAATTGCTCGCTAAAGGCGCTCAAAATGTCATCATCTCTATGGCTGGTGACGGTGCCCTTCTAGTGACAAAAGAAGCAGCTTACTTTGCAAAACCAATCAAGGGTAGCGTGAAAAACTCCGTTGGTGCTGGTGATTCGATGGTTGCAGGATTTACAGGTCAATACGCTAAGACCCACGATGCTGTTGAAGCCTTTAAGTGGGGCGTTGCCTGCGGAACAGCAACAACTTTCTCAGATGATCTAGCAACTGCTGAATACATCAATGACATCTATGAAAAAGTCGAGGTAGAAAAATTATGAAAATTCAAGATTTGCTCAATAAAAATGTGATGATTATGGATTTGAAGGCAACAACAAAAGAAGCTGCCATCGATGAAATGATCACAAGCCTTGTTGACAACGGTGTGGTTACTGATTTTGACATGTTCAAAACTGGTATCATGAACCGTGAAGCGCAAACGTCAACAGGTCTTGGTGATGGTATCGCTATGCCTCACAGTAAAAATGCGGCTGTTAAAGAGCCAACTGTTTTGTTTGCAAAATCAAGCGCTGGTGTGGACTATGAAGCGCTAGATGGACAGCCTGTTTATCTCTTCTTTATGATTGCAGCACCAGACGGTGCAAACGACACACACTTAGCCGCTCTTGCTGAATTGTCTAAGTATCTGCTAAAACCTGGCTTTGCTGACCAGCTCAAAAAAGCCACAACGCCAGACCAAGTTATTGCGACCTTTAACGACGCTGAAGAAGAAACCAAAGAAGCAGAAGCAGCCGAAGAAGCTAACAGCAAACCTAAAGACGGTCAAGACTTCATCGTAGCGGTCACTGCTTGTACGACAGGTATCGCCCACACCTACATGGCTGAAGAAGCACTGAAAAAACAAGCCGAAGAAATGGGTGTCGCAATCAAGGTCGAAACTAACGGTGCGTCAGGTGTCGGCAACAAACTGACAGCTGAGGACATCAAGCGTGCCAAAGGTGTCATCATCGCAGCGGATAAAGCGGTTGATATGCCACGTTTCAACGGTAAACCACTTGTCTCACGTCCAGTTGCAGACGGGATTAAAAAATCCGAAGAACTCATCAACATCATCCTTGATGACAAGGCAGATGTCTATGTCTCATCTGCAGACAGCAGCTCATCTGAAGGTTCTTCTGAAAAGATGAGTCTTGGTGGTGCCTTCTACAAACACCTCATGAGCGGTGTTTCTCAAATGTTGCCATTCGTTATCGGTGGCGGTATCATGATTGCCATTGCCTTCTTGATTGATAACATCATGGGTGTGCCAAAAGATCAGTTGAGCAACTTGGGGTCTTATCATGAGCTGGCAGCACTTTTCAAAAATGTTGGTAATGTTGCCTTTAACTTCATGCTTCCTGTTCTTGCAGGATACATTGCTTACTCAATCGCTGAAAAACCAGGGCTTGTTGCTGGTTTCGTAGCAGGGTCTATCGCAGCAACTGGTCTTGCTTGGGGCAAAGTGCCATACGCTGCTGGTGGTGAAGCTACACTTGGTCTCTCAGGTGTGCCTTCAGGTTTCCTTGGAGCCTTGGTTGGTGGTTTCCTAGCTGGTGGGGTTATCCTTGTCCTTAAGAAAGTGCTAGCAGGTCTTCCTCGCTCACTCGAAGGTATCAAGTCTATCTTGCTCTATCCATTACTTGGTGTCTTTGTCACTGGTTTCCTCATGCTCTTTGTCAATATCCCAATGGCAGCTATCAATACAGGGCTTAACAACTTCCTTGAAAGCTTATCAGGTAGCTCAGCTATCCTTATGGGACTTGTCCTTGGTGGTATGATGGCGATTGATATGGGTGGACCTTTCAACAAAGCCGCTTATGTCTTTGGTACAGGAACACTTGCAGCAAGCGTAGCTGATGGTGGTTCAGTTGTCATGGCAGCCGTTATGGCTGGTGGTATGGTGCCACCACTAGCAGTCTTTGTAGCAACACTTCTCTTCAAAAACAAATTTACTGAAGAAGAACGCAACTCTGGTTTGACTAACATCGTCATGGGTCTCTCATTCATCACAGAAGGTGCTATTCCATTTGGTGCAGCTGACCCAGCACGTGCTATTCCAAGCTTCATGGTAGGTTCAGCACTGGCAGGTGCCCTTGTTGGATGGGCAGGTATCAAGCTCATGGCACCACACGGAGGTATCTTCGTTATTGCCCTAACAAGCAATCCATTCCTATATCTCCTCTTTGTATGTATCGGTGCTATTGTCTCAGGTGTCCTCTTTGGAGCACTTAGAAAACCAGCTGAAGATTATTAAAAATCACGAGAAACTAAGCTTTGCTTAGTTTCTTTTTTTTGGGCTCTTTGTCAACTGTAGTGGGTGATGAAAAGCTATGTGCGAGAGAGAACGATTTTCGTTCTCTCTCTTTGTATGTTCAGAGTGATGAGAATCTTGGTTCTAAAGTTCTTGAAGTTACGAAATCCAAACGCTTGTCGTTTGATGTCTTTAATAAGCTTGTTAGTGGCTTCCAGTTTGGCATTGGAATAAGGTTGCTTCAGAGCGTTGGTAATATAAGTTTCGTGCTTTAGAAAAGTCCGAAAAACTCTTGAAAAACTTGCGTTGACAGTACCCAAATTGTCGTGAATGAGTCCAAAGAAAGCCTTGACACGCTTCTCTTGAAAATGGAAAAGCAAAAGCTGGTAAAGTTCATAATATAGTTATTTAGTTTTAAAATAGTATTCCAAAGCAGACTGAACAGAACGACCTGTTCTTAACAATTCAGTCACCTTTCTTTTTAGAGTAGCCCAAAACTGTTCGATGGGATTGAGTTCAGGGGAATAAGGTGGAAGCGGAAGAAAATAGTGTCCCTTAGCCACTGCAAGCTCATCTAGTTGTTTCTTGGGGTGAAAAGCTGCATTATCCATAATGATGACATGGGGTTCTGTCAAGGATGGCAATAGCTGCTCCTGATACCACTTGATAAATAATTCCGCTGTCATCGTTCCATGATAAAGCAAGGGGGCTATAATTTTAGAACCAATTTGACCAGCTACTACCGAAATTCTTTCGAATCTGCGTCCACTTACCTTGTCGTATACTTTCTCCCCTCGAGGTGCTCTAGCTTTGTGACGATAAAGATAAGTATC
This sequence comes from Streptococcus hyointestinalis, assembly GCF_900459405.1. NCBI lineage: Bacteria > Bacillati > Bacillota > Bacilli > Lactobacillales > Streptococcaceae > Streptococcus > Streptococcus hyointestinalis. The sequence continues at coordinate 1,359,337 of NZ_UHFN01000007.1, read as the reverse complement.
AATGCCAGTCTCATCAATATAAACAATAGGGGTGTTTGGAAAGCAGGCTAAAACATCAAGATAGCGTCTCACCTTTTCGCTATCTTGTTCTTTATAGGTTGTGGTCTTTTTTTAAAGTGATGTTCAGTTTTTTTAAGGCAGCCCAAACTGAGGGAATACTACAGTCAAAATGCTCTGCAATTTCCCTTAAGAAAGCATCTGGATGTTCCTTGACATAGGCTTCTAACTTATCCAATGGCAATTTGCGAGGGCTTGGTTTTCTTTTTTGGCGCTCCAAATGACCTAGTTCTTTGAGTTGTTTCTCCCACAGATACAGTGTATTAGTGCTAATTCCAAATAACTGACACGTTTCTTTTTTGGAATGACCAGCCTCTACATAATTAATAACTCGTTTTCTAAAATCTATTCCGTAACTTTTCATAAGTATAGTATAACACATACTATATAGAAACTAACAAACTATAATAGCGGAGTTCGGGCGAAAAAGCTAAGGTTTTCTGGACAATTTCTCTAGGTGTCAGAGTCTGTCGAAAGGTTCTGGAGTAGAAAGCTTTGTCGGAGAGCTTTCTGCTGTCTTTTTGCAGGATTTTCCAGTGATTTTTCATGGCTCTATAAGGCAGAGCTTTCTTGTCAAATGCCTTCATGATGGCAATACGAGTGGTCATCATGGCTCGACTAAGGTGCTGCGCAATGTGGAAACGGTCAAGAACAATCTCAGCCTTTGGAAATAGTTTCCCAATGATAGGAATGTAGGCACCAGACATGTCAACAGTCACGATTTTGACTGCTTCTCTGGCTTGCCTGGAATACTTGTAGAAATGCTTCTTGATGGTTGTTTGGCGATTGTTTTCAAGAAGAGCAATGATTTTCTTGGTCTTAAAATCTTGCGCAATGAAAGCTAGTTTCCCCTTGTTTCTTGCGAATTCATCCCAGCTCAAGACCTCTGGTAAAGTCTCAAAGTTGTCCTTAAAAGTGAAAGCGTTCAGCTGCCTCTGGACGGTAGAAACAGAGACGTGGAGGCGTCTTGCGATGTCTGTATTGGTCTGTTTCTCGATGAGAAGCTGCGTGATTTTCGCCCAGACAGGCTGTGAGATTTGGCAATGTTTCTTGACCAGGCTAGTTTTGGCGACAGAAACCCTGCGACACACTTTACATTGAAAGCGTCGCTTCCTGAGCTTTAGGACAGTTGCCATACCTTGGACGTCTAAGATTGGGATGGTGGAAGGTCTTTGAAAATCGTATTTGATCATCTTCCCTTGACAATGAGGACAGGCTGGAGCGGGATAATCCAGCTCGGCTCTTATCTCGATGCGAGTCTGATGTTTGAGAACAATTGATATTTTGATGTTTAAGTCTTTGATTCCAATGAGTTTTGTGCTATTCTTAATATGTTCCATAAGTACCTCCTAATGATGGTTTAGTCGCTTTTCATTATAAGTCTTATGGGACTTTTTTCATACAGATAAAAAGCCCTATAACCTCTGAGGTGGCGTTACCCACTACAGATATTATAGAGCCTTTTTTTGTCTAGATATAGCTCAAAACTATATCTAGACTTAGCGGATTAGTTAAAAACTATACCAAGACATAAAAAGATAGTATGTCTAAAAGTATTGATTTAATAGGGTTTTGCGTGTACAATACTAGACATAACAAAAAAACAAGCTATAGTTTTAAGCATTGAAAGGTATAGGAGGCAGCTATGACAAGAGTTTCAAATTTGGGGTATCCACGTTTAGGAGAGCAGCGTGAGTGGAAACATTTGATTGAGAGTTATTGGGCAGATAAGATTAGTAAGGAAGAGCTTGAAAAAGAAGCACGTGCTTTGCGTCTTTCCTTTTTACAAAAACAGGCAGACGCTGGTGTGGATTTGATTCCAGTGGGGGATTTCTCACTGTATGACCATATCTTAGACTTGTCTGTGCAGTTTGGCATTATTCCAAAGCGCTTTAGCGACCAAGATATTGACTTGGATTTGTACTTTGCGCTGGCACGTGGTAATAAAGAAAATGTCGCATCCAGCATGAAAAAGTGGTTCAACACCAACTACCACTACATCGTACCAGAATGGACGAAAAAACGCCCACAATTGACCAACAGTCGTTTGCTTGACTTGTACAAGGAGGCTCGCCAAGTGGTTGGGGACAGAGCAAAGCCTGTCATTACAGGACCAATCACTTTTGTGGCACTGTCATCAGGTGTGACAGACTTTACAGCGGCGGTTAAGAGCTTGCTTCCACTCTACAAGCAGGTCTTTACTGAGTTGGTTGAGGCAGGAGCGACTTACATCCAAGTGGATGAGCCGATCTTTGTGACAGACGAGGGAGCTGACTACCTCGAAGCTGCTAAGGCAGTATATGGCTACTTTGCTAAGCAAGTGCCAGAGGCGAAGTTGATTTTCCAAACCTACTTTGAAGCCTTGATTGACGCCGAGGAGCTGTCTGACATCCCAGTAGCTGCCTTTGGTCTTGATTTTGTTCATGGTTTGGAGGAAAATCTCCAAGCAATCCAAGCTGGTTTGTTTAAGGACAAGGAAGTCTTTGCTGGTGTTGTTGACGGGCGCAATGTCTGGGCGAGCGATTTCAAGGAAACGTCAAAATTGTTAGAAGTCTTGGCGGAAAATACAGCTAGCCTTGTCGTACAGCCGTCTTGCTCACTTCTACACGTCCCTGTGACGACTAAAAACGAGACAGACCTAGACCCTGTTTTGAAAAATGGTCTTGCCTTTGCCGATGAAAAATTAGAGGAAATCAAACTTCTAGCAGAGCACTTGGACGGCGTGGCAAATCTTCGCTACGACGAGCATGTCGCAGCCTATGACGCTCTTCAAGCAGCGGACTTCCGTAATGTCGAGCTTGAGGACCTCAGCCAAGTCCGAACAGCAAGAAAGTCTACTTATGACATCCGTCAAAAAGTGCAACAAGAGCGCTTGCAATTGCCACTCCTTCCAACGACTACTATCGGTTCTTTCCCGCAATCACCTGAAGTACGCCGCACACGTCTTGCTTGGAAACGTGGCGATATCACTGATAAAGAGTACAAGGACTTCATTCGCTCTGAAATTGCTCGCTGGGTGACTATCCAAGAGGACCTAGACATTGATGTCTTGGTACACGGTGAGTTTGAGCGTGTGGACATGGTTGAGTTCTTTGGGCAAAAGCTAGCTGGTTTTACAACGACCAAGCTCGGCTGGGTGCAGTCTTACGGTTCACGTGCGGTGAAACCGCCAATCATCTACGGTGATGTCAAACACATTCAGCCATTGACAGTGGACGAGACGGTCTACACTCAAAGCTTGACAGACCGTCCTGTTAAGGGCATGTTGACAGGACCTATCACTATCACCAACTGGTCATTTGAGCGTACTGATATCAAGCGCAGCGATTTGTTCAATCAAATTGGTCTTGCTATCAAGGATGAAATTAAGTTACTAGAGGACGCAGGCATTGCCATTATCCAAGTGGATGAAGCAGCGCTTCGTGAGGGCTTGCCACTAAGAAAAGGAAAGCAAAAAGCTTATCTGGATGATGCGGTTAGTGCCTTCCACATTGCGACGTCTTCTGTCAAGGATGAGACGCAAATTCACACGCACATGTGCTATTCTAAGTTCGATGAGATTATCGATGCGATTCGTCAATTGGACGCAGATGTTATCTCTATTGAGACTAGCCGTAGCCACGGGGATATCATCGAGTCCTTTGAGACGACGGTTTACCCACTAGGTATCGGGCTTGGTGTTTACGATATTCACTCACCACGTGTACCGACCGAAGAAGAGGTTGTCGCTAACATCGAGCGCTCCCTCAAGCAATTGTCAGCAAAACAATTCTGGGTCAACCCTGACTGTGGACTCAAGACACGCCGTGAGCCTGAGACCATCGCAGCCCTCGAAGTTTTGGTATCTGCGACGAAGAAAGTCCGTCACAAATTAGGATATGAGTAAAAAGAAAAGTTACCTCGTTAGAAATGTGTAAAAAGGACTTGCCCTAAAAAGCAAGTCTTTCTCACACAACAATAGAAAGAGAGAGTTTATGGTAAGAGAACCGTTATTAGAGCGTTTGTCATCGTCGATTTTAGTGGCTGATGGAGCTATGGGAACGCTATTATATGCCAATGGTTTAGATACTTGTCATGAATACTACAATCTCAGTCACCCAAAGGAAATTGCAGCCATTCATAAGGCTTACATTGAAGCAGGAGCTGATGTCATTCAGACCAATACTTACGGAGCGCAACGTCACCGCTTGGCAGTCTACGGTCATGAGGATGAGGTGAAGCACATTAACCAAGAAGCGGTAGCTATTGCTAGGAGAGAAGCAGGGAGTGATGTCTATGTATTAGGCACTATCGGTGCTTCCAGAGGGCTTCGTCAATGTGAACTTAGTTTAGATGCTATTGTGGATGAGACCTTGGAGCAGGCAAGCTATCTCCTAGAGACTGGTGAATTGGATGGTTTGCTGCTTGAGACTTATTATGATGTTGAGGAGCTGACGGCTGTTCTTACGGCATTGCGTCCACTGACAGATTTACCGATTATTACCAATATTGCCCTTCATGAGGCGGGTATCACTGAAAATGGTCGCCCCTTGGTGGAAGCCTTTAGCCAGCTGGTCATGCTGGGGGCTGATGTGGTCGGGCTCAACTGTCACTTGGGACCTTATCACATGATAAAGTCGCTCAAGCAAATTCCGCTCTTTGCACAGGCTTACTTGGCAGCTTATCCAAACGCTAGCTTGCTATCTTATGAGTCTGACAGCGACGGTGGGCACTACAGTTTTAGTCAGAACGCTAGTTATTTTGAAAAGAGTGCGACCTTTTTAGTCGAAGAAGGGGTGCGTCTGCTAGGTGGTTGTTGCGGGACGACACCTGATCATGTCAGGGCTATGAAGCGTGCTGCTAAGCGTTTAAAACCAGTGACTCATAAACGTGTGACACCGCTCCTTGATGAAGAGGATTTTATCCAAAAAACGCTCAAAAAAGATACGCTGGTCGATAAGGTCAAGCGTGAGGTGACTATCATTGCTGAGCTTGACCCGCCAAAGACCCTTGATATTGAGCGCTTCAAGAGTGGGATTAAGGCGCTGGATGCTAAGGGCATTGCAGCCATTACGCTAGCAGATAACTCCTTAGCAAGGACACGTGTCTGCAATCTCAGCCTAGCGGCACTGCTAAAGGAAGGTACCAACACGCCCTTTCTTCTTCACCTATCCTGCCGTGACCACAATATGATTGGTCTGCAGTCCCGTCTTTTAGGGATGGAGGTGCTGGGAGTTGAGAATATCCTAGCCATCACGGGTGACCCGTCCAAGATGGGTGATTTTCCAGGGGCGACAAGTGTCTATGACGCAACGAGCTTTAAGCTTTTACAGCTCATCAAGCAGCTCAATCAAGGGCAAGGCTATAGCGGAGCTAGTATCAAGAAAGCCACGAACTTTACCGTCGGTGCTGCCTTTAACCCAAATGTCCCTAATCTCTCACGAACAGGGCGATTGATTGAGAAAAAAGTTGCTGCTGGAGCGGATTACTTCATCACCCAGCCCATCTTTAACCTCCAAACCATTAAAGAACTAGCCCTCACCGTTAAAACCTCACCCATTCCTTTTTTCATCGGTATTATGCCAATAACCAGCTATAACAACGCTATTTTTCTCCACAATGAGGTTCCGGGAATTCATCTGTCAGATGACTTTTTAGCACGGCTAGAAGCGGTTAAGGATGATAAAGCAGCTTGCCAACGCTTGGCACTTGCTGAAAGTAAGAAGTTAATTGATGAAGCACTTGAGCACTTCAATGGCATTTATCTGGTCACACCCTTTATGCGCTATGACTTGACTGTTGAGCTGATTGATTACATCCAAGAAAAAGAAAAGCGCCAAAAAGAGATTAGTTGATAAAAATCCTCTCCTTTGAGAGGATTTTTAAGTGTCTTTGAACAGCTAGTAGGAGTATCGTTGAGCGGTGTGTCAATATTTGATATAATGCTACTAATGAGATAAGGATGGGATGATATGGAGTTACTATATACAGATATTCGTTATGATATGACAGAGATTTTGGTGGAGAGAGCGACGCAGGCGGCAAAAAACGGCAAGCGTGTTTTCTATATTGCGCCAAACTCGCTTTCTTTTGAAAAGGAGAGAGAGGTCTTAGAGCGCTTGAGTGAGCAGGCGTCTTTTGCCATCACGGTGACACGTTTTGCACAGCTGGCTCGCTATTTTGTCCTAAATAGCCCAAATCCTAAGGAGACGCTAGACGATGCTGGTTTGGCAATGATTTTTTATTGTGCCTTGGGACAGATAGACGATAAAAATCTGCGTGTTTATGCCAGATTAAAGCATAATCATCAGTTTATCAGCCAGTTGGTGGAGCTGTACAAGGAATTGCAAGCGGCGCAGCTGAGTGTTTTAGACCTTGAGCTTTTGCACTCTAAGGAAAAATACGACGACTTGGTTACGATTTTTTCACAAGTAGAGGCTTTGCTCCAAAAAGGACAATACGACAATCACTCAAAGCTTGCCTTTTTAGCCACACAGCTCAAAACAGGTCAGCTTGACAAGACTCTAGAAAACGTGGTTTTGGTCATTGACGGCTTTACCCGCTTTTCTGCAGAAGAAGAAGAGCTCATCCGTCTTTTGGAGGAGCGCTGTGCGGAGATTGTCATCGGCACCTATCTTAGCAAAAAAGCGCAGAGAGCTAGCTTTTCAACGGGAAATATCTATCAAGCAAGCCTTGACTTTATCCGTGACCTAGCCAGTCAATACAAGGTCAAGCCTATGTATGTCGAGTCCACTTGGCAAGGACAGGAAGCCTTTAAAGAAGTGTCGCAGCTCTTTGAGAGTAACCATGACTTTACAGCCAGCGGTGAGAAGATTAGCGCTACAGCTAAGGGTGCCGTTGAGATTTGGGAGTGTGTCAATCAGCAGGAGGAAATCGAGCAGGTGGCACGTGCCATTCGTCAAAAGCTCCACGAAGGGCACCGCTACAAGGATATGCTGGTTCTTCTAGGAGATGTCGATAGCTATCACTTGCAGATTGAGCAGATTTTTGAGTGGTATGATATCCCCTTTTATCTAGGAAAAGCAGAAAGCATGAGTGCGCACCCGCTCATCAATCTCATCGAGAGTTTGGAGCGTATTAAGCGCTATAATTTTCGCTCAGAAGACGTCATGAACCTCCTCAAGTCTGGGCTCTACGGTAGGATAGCGCAGGCGGATTTGGATTATTTTGACAAGTATATCGCTTACGCTGACATCAAGGGGCAAAAGGGCTTTTTGACGGATTTCACAGCGTCAAAAGGGCATTCTTTTAACCTTGAGCGTCTTAATCGTATCAGAGAAAAGGTCATGCAGCCTCTAGCTACGCTTGTCAAAGCCCGCAAGCAGTCTGGAAATGGCTTACTGAAAAAGCTCTTTAGCTTTTTCACAGATATTTCCCTAACGAGCAATATGGAGCGTTTTTCAGCGTCTCTGTCAGAGATTGAGCGTGAAAAAGAGGAGCAGGTATGGAAGACTTTTACCTCTATTCTGCAGCAATTTCAAACTATTTTTGGGGATGAAAAGCTGACACTAGATGAGTGTCTGTCCTTGATTAGTAACGGTCTATTGCAGGCGGAGTACCGCATGGTGCCTGCAACGGTTGATGTGGTGTCAGTCAAATATTATAATTTGGTAGAGCCACACTCAAAACCATTTGTGTTTGCCATTGGCATGACCCAGTCGCATTTTCCAAAGCTGGCGCAAAATAAAAGCCTCGTCTCTGATGAGGAGCGTCAGCTCATCAATGAGCAAAAAGAGACAGGAGGGCATTTTGATATTGTCAGTCGTGAGCATATCAAGAAAAATCATTTTACAGCGCTGTCGCTGTTCAACGCTGCCACAAGCCAGCTGGTGCTTAGCCAGCCCCAGATTCTCAATGAAAATGAGGACGACATGTCCACTTACCTCAGAGAATTGGTCGCTATGGGCGTGCCCTTCTTAGCCAAGGGACAGACGCCTTTTGCAGCAGATAGCGCAAGCATTGGCACCTACAAGGCGCTGCTGTCACGCTTGGTGGACTTTGCTAGCGACAGCCCCGCTCTTTATGCGGAGTTGGACAAGCAAGAAGAGACATTTTGGTCAGTGCTTGTTCGTCATCTTCGCCAAAAGCTAGAAAAAGAGGGGCTTCGCATGCCACTCTTGAGAGACTCTGTGTTGACCCAGTCTGTCTCACAAGAGGTTATGTCTGCCCGCTTTCCAGAAGAACAGGCGCTACATCTGTCCTCATCAGCCCTCACCACTTTTTACAACAATCAATACCAGTATTTCCTGCGCTATGTTTTGGGCTTAAAAGAGCAGGACAGCATTCACCCAGATGCGAGAAATCACGGGACTTATCTGCACAGGGTGTTTGAGTTGGTCATGAAAGACCAGTCGGCTAAGCCTTTTGATGAGAAGCTAGAGCGTGCTATCACAAGGACAAATAGTGAAGAAACCTTCCAAGCACTCTACAGTTCAGATGCACAGGGGCGCTATACGCTGGGTGTCTTAGAGGATATTGCTAGGGCAACGGCGACGATTTTCAACCGTCCTGACGTAGACAATCGTATCGAGAGTGAGGAGGAGCAGTTTGAGTTGGTCTTGTCTGATAATATCATTGTCAACGGTATCATTGACCGTGTGGATCGCCTGTCGGATGATAGCTACGGTGTCGTTGATTACAAGTCTAGCAAGCAAGTCTTTGATATTGAAGCTTTCTTTAACGGCTTGAGCCCTCAGCTGGTGACCTATCTCTCTGCTTTGCAATCTCGCTATAATCTTTCTCTCAATCAACTCTTTGGCGCTATGTATCTACACATGCAGGAGCCTAAGCTCTCGCTGGACAAGGTCGCGTCTCTTGAAGAATTGCAAGCAAAAGCCCATCAGGAAATCGTCTATAGAGGACTGTTTTTGGAGGAGGAAAAAGCGCATCTTGCCAATGGCAACTACAAGCTAGACACACTTTTTAGCGCAGAAGAGCTCGCCATTATGCTTCGATACAATGAGCACCTCTACCAAAAAGCACAGGATGTGATTAGAAGTGGACGCTTTCTCATCAATCCCTACACCAAAGACGGCAAGGTGGTGCTAGGAGAGCAGCTAAAGGCGATCACAGGTTTTGAAGCGGATAGACACATGCCACATAGCCGCAGACTCTACCATTTACCAAGAAAGGAAAAACGTCAAGGCTTCTTGACCTTGATGGCACAAAGCGAGGAGGACGATAGTGATGAAGTGTAAGCCTTTTTTGACGGATAGCGACATTAAGCAGCTACAAGAGACAGAAGCGCACTCAAGCAAGATACAAAAGCGCACAGCTGAGCAGATTGAGGCGATTTATGCGAGTGGGACCAATATCCTCGTGTCAGCTTCGGCAGGTTCTGGAAAGACCTTTGTCATGGTTGAGCGGATTATGGATCAGATGTTACGAGGGATTCCGATTGAGCGTCTCTTTATCTCGACCTTTACGGTCAAGGCTGCAGGTGAGCTCAAAGAGCGCTTAGAAAAAAAGCTGAGCGAGAAGATAAAAGAAAGCACAGACACGGACACCAAGCTCTTTTTAAACGAGCAGTTGGCTGCTGTGCAGACCGCTGATATTGGTACCATGGACGCCTTCACACAAAAGCTGGTCAGTCAGTACGGCTATACACTGGGTATCTCACCGACTTTTCGGATAATGCAGGACAAAAACGAGCAAGATTTACTGAAAAATGAAATCTTTTCAGATTTGTTTTCAGACTATGCTGCTGGAAATAAAGCGGAGCTTCTCACTCGTCTAGTCAAGAACTTTGCAGGGCGCAGTAAAAATACAGACCCCTTTAGAGCCATTGTTTATCAGATTTATGACTTTAGCCAGTCTACGGCAAATCCTAAAATGTGGCTAAAGGAGCATTTTCTAAAAGGCGCTAGAAGCGCCAACAGCTATGAGGCGATTCCACGAGCAGACATCGAGCTTTTACTGACTTCCATGCAAGAGACTGCTGATAAATTGCAGGATGTGACAGATCTTGAAGGCTACAAAAAAGTCACTGCCAAAAACGCCCCCACCGCAGCTTATAAAAAGCACTCAGTAATCATCGAGCAGCTGCGGGAGTGGTCTTTACACTTTGAGACGCTCTACGGTGTTCAAGCGATTGACCGCTTGGCAAAGGATATTGCAGCGCTGATTCCAAAAAGCAGCTATGTCACGGTAGCTGGAGAGCGCTATGCAGTCTTTTCTGGACTGCAAGCACAGCTAGGTTTGTTTAAGCACTTAGACTTGGTATTTAAATACCAAAAAGAGAGTCTGCCTATGCTAGAGCTTTTGCAGTCTTTTGTAGAGGACTTTTCGGAGCAATATTTACAAGCTAAACTTCAAGAAAGTGCCTTTGAGTTTTCAGACATCAACCACTTTGCCATCCAGATATTGGAGGAAAATCCTGCTATCAGAGCGCTTTATGTGGAGCGCTACCACGAGGTCATGGTAGACGAATACCAAGATAATAACCACATGCAAGAACGCCTGCTAGAGCTTTTATCCAATGGGCACAATCGCTTTATGGTGGGCGACATCAAGCAGTCTATTTACCGTTTTCGTCAGGCTGACCCGCAGATTTTCAATCAGAAGTTTAATGATTATCAAAAACATCCAGAGCATGGCAAGCTTATCATTCTCAAGGAAAATTTTCGTAGTCAGTCAGAGGTCATCGACAGCACCAATGGTGTTTTTACTCGTCTCATGGATGAGGAGGTTGGCGAGATTGTCTACGATGAGAGTCACAAGCTAAAAGCAGGAAGCAACAAGCAAAAAGAACCGCACCCTGAGAATAAAACGCAGCTCTTGCTATTAGATACTGACCAGTCAGACGAAGTGGTAGAAGAGGACGACACCCAGCTCTCACCAGGCGAGGTCCGTCTCGTTGCAAAGGAAATCATCCGCCTGCACCAAGAAGAAGGCGTTCCTTTTAGCGATATTACTCTCCTTGTCTCATCACGGACACGAAATGACGGTGTCCTGCGTGCTTTTGACCAGTATGGTATTCCTCTTGTGACAGATGGTGGTGAGCAGCACTACCTCAAGTCTGTTGAGGTCATGGTCATGTTAGATACCCTAAGAGCCATTGACAATCCGCTCAATGACTATGCTTTGGTTGCTCTTTTACGCTCTGCTATGTTTCAGTTTGACGAGGATGAGCTGGCGAGATTAGCCGTTCAGTCCTCCTCATCATATCTTGCTTTCTTTGACAAGCTCCTAAAAGCTCTCTCAAAGGCAGGTGAGCATCCAGAGCTTATCACAGACGCTCTTTATCAAAAACTGGAGTTGTTTAAAGAGACCTTTGACACTTGGCGGCTTTACGCAAAGACCCACGCTCTTTATGACCTCATCTGGAAGATTTACAATGACCGTTTTTACTATGACTATGTTGGCAATCTTCCAAAAGCTGAGCAACGTCAGGCAAATCTCTATGCGCTTGCTCTCCGTGCAGAACAGTTTGAGCAGTCAGGCTTTAAAGGCTTGCCACGCTTTATCCGTATGATTGACAAGACCCTTGAAAATCAAAACGACCTAGCCGATGTCGAGGTCGCTGTGCCTAAGAATGCTGTCAATCTCATGACTATTCATAAGAGTAAAGGGCTCGAGTTCAAGTATGTTTTCATCCTTAATCTTGATAAAAAATTCAGCATGGTGGACCTCAATGCCCCTGTTATTTTAAACCGTGAGATGGGGATTGGGATAAAGTATCTGGCAGATATGAAAGATGAGGTCGGTGAGACCATACTACCTAGTCTCAAAGTTAGCCTCGATACTCTGCCTTACCAGCTCAATAAGCGCTCGCTTTTACTGGCTACTCTTTCTGAGCAAATGCGCCTTCTCTATGTCGCTATGACACGAAGCGAGAAAAGGCTCTATCTCATCGGAAAAGCCAGCTCCAGCAAGACTCTTGACAAGTATGAAGGGCATTTTCAAGAGGGACGCTTAGCACTTTCTGAGCGTAAGCAGTACAAGACCTTCCAAGATTGGTTTTTAGCCATTCACGCAGCTTCATCTAAAGAAAACTTGCCTTTTTCCCTGCGCTTTGTCCAAGATGAAGAACTGACAGATGACAAAATCGGTGTTATCTCACAAGAGTTACCTTTTGACCCTGACAATCAAGCTCATAACCGCCAGTCAGATGACATTAAAAAAGCTCTTGATATGCTAGAGCAGGTGGAGAAACTCAATCAGCGCTATCAAGCAGCTATTCATCTACCAAGTGTGCAGACACCGAGCCAGATTAAAAAGTTTTACGAGCCGATTATGGACAGTGAGGGCGTGGCAGTTATCGACTCTTATCAGAAAAAGCAGCAGTTTTCATTGCCAGATTTGTCTGGTAAGGAAAAAGTAGAGGCTACCGCTATCGGATCAGCCATGCACGAGCTCATGCAGCGCTTGGACGTGACCCAAAAAGTCACCATGCAAGCAATCACAAAAGCTCTTAGCGACCTGTCCGCTCATGATAATGTCAAAGCCAGCCTTAATCTTGAGCGTGTGCTTGCTTTCTTTACAGAAAGTGAGCTTGGACGTCTCATTCAAGAGCATAGCGACAAACTCTATCGAGAAGCGCCATTTGCCATGCTAAAGACAGATCCAGCTAGTCAAGAGCAGTTTGTCGTGCGTGGGATTGTCGATGGGTATCTGGTTTTTGAGGACAGGATTGTTTTATTTGATTACAAGACCGATAAATACACAGACAGTAGCGAGCTGGTTGAGCGCTACAAAGGACAGATGGCACTCTACGCTGAAGCGCTCAGTCAGTCCTATCACATGGCAACCGTTGATAAATACCTAGTGTTATTGGGAGGAAAAACACTAGAAGTTGTCAGCATTCCCTAAACCTAAGGAGACAGGAAAATAATGTTACTCAACAAAGAACTCAATTGGTACAACATCAATGCCAAGGAAGAAGATGTCGCAAAAGCTATCAAGACACTCGCATGGGATGTTGACATCCCAAAAGAACTAGCAGACTATGCAACTGACGAGGATGAGCGTGCCTTTCTCGAGGTAAACAAGCTCAATCATCACATCGGACTGACCGTTGTCTTTCATGTCATTGATAGAGAGACTGTAGATGGACACTATGAGACGGTGCCTATGACCTTTTATGTCTTAGAGGATCGGCTTCTCACGGTGTCCAATCAGCGCAACCACTATATCATTGAATTGCTAGAAGAAGCAATTGACCAAGAAGAAGCTCAGATGAGTCAAAAGCAGTTTCTCTTTCTAGCTCTTACCATCATCACCAAGCAGTATTTCAAGATTGTGTCGCAGATTGCACGGGAAACCGATGAGCTCAATCGGCAATTGCGCCAGCAAACTAGCAAAAAAGGGCTTCTTGCCATGAGTGACTTGGAGACAGGTCTTGTTTATCTCATGTCCGCTGCCAACCAAAATGTCTTTGTCTTGGAGCAATTAAAAGAACATCCGCACCAGCGACAATTGAGCGACAATGAAGAAGAACAGTTGATGGACGCCATTATCGAGGCGAGACAGCTCGCCAATATGACGCAGCTCAACAGCCAAATCCTCTCGCAACTCTCTGATACCTTCAACAATGTCCTCAATAACAACCTCAATGACAATCTGACCGCACTCAATATCATCTCGGTCAATCTAGCCATTGTCGCAGCTATTACAGGGTACTTTGGTATTAACATACCATTGCCTTTGATGCATTCGCGTTGGGCTTGGGTCGGTGTCATTGTGGTGTCTGCTGTCTTGTGGTTCATCATCGCTCAAGTGCTCAAACGCTTTTTACAATTCAGACGATAAGGAGATTGACTATGCGTGATAATCATCTACATACCCATTTTTCCTATGATTCCAAGGCGCAGTTTGAGGAGTATTTACAGGCTTACTCTGGTGAGATTGTGACAACGGAGCACTTTGACCTGTCCAATCCTTACAGCAAGCAAGACGACATCCCAGACTATGAGAGTTATTGCCGTGAAATCGCAAAACTCAACTGTCTCTACGATAATCGTATCAAAAAAGGCATTGAGATTGGCTACTATCAGCCACGTGAGGCTGACATCAAGGCTTATCTAGCTGGAAAAGACTTTGACCTCAAGTTGCTATCGGTTCACCATAATGGTGTCAATGACTACCTAGATGATGAGGTGGCGTCTATGGATAAGGCAACGGTCATCAAGGACTATCTTGATAGACTGGAGTATGCTATTGGTCGAGTGGAAGCGGATGTCCTTGCCCATTTTGACTATGGCTTTCGCCTTTTTGAGATTAGTGTTGAGGCGCTCAAACGGTATGAAGAGCAGCTTGCTCGGATTTTTCAAAAGATGATAAATAACAATCTCGCTTTTGAGCTAAACGCCAAGTCTATATATTTGTATGAGCATGAGCATCTCTATTGCTATGCGCTTGCTTTGCTGAAAAAGCTTGGCTGCACACGCTATTCTATCGGCTCAGATGGGCATAAGCTAGAGCATTTCCGCCTGCATTTTGATAAGATTGTGGCGTTACTAGCTGACTATGGCATTTCTGAGAGTCAGTTGATAAGTTAAGCATAAAAAAGAACTCTGAAAATCAGAGTTCTTTTTTATGCTTAACCAACAAAAGCGTTGATTTCTTTTTCGATATTGGCGATTTTTTCTTCTGCATTCTCTAAGCTGCTGCCGACGGTTGCGATGTAGAATTTGATTTTAGGTTCTGTTCCAGATGGACGAACAGCAAACCAAGAATCATCAGCTAGGAGATATTTCAAAACATTGCTAGGTGGTGTTGTGAGCTGAGTCACGCTACCGTCTTTGCTAGTTGCCGTTTGTTTTTCAAAGTCTTCTAAGAGTACGATGTCTGTTTTGTTAAATTGTGTTGGCGCATTGTCACGGAATTTGTCCATAATGGCTTTGATTTGCGCAGCACCATCGACACCAGAGAGAGTAACTGAGATAGTCTTTTCAGCGTAGTAGCCGTATTCTTTGTAGATTTCCTCGATACCATCAGCTAACGTCATACCACGTGAGCGGTAGTAGGCTGCGATTTCAGCTACGATAAGCACAGCTTGGATAGCGTCTTTATCACGAACGAATGGCTTGATGAGGTAGCCAAAGCTTTCTTCAAAACCAAACATGTAAGTGTGATTGTGTTTTTCTTCAAACTCTTGGATTTTCTCTGCGATAAACTTAAAGCCGGTCAAGACATTAAACATAGTTGCACCGTAGCTTTCAGCAATCTTAGTCACAAGCTCAGTTGAGACGATTGATTTGGCAAGTGCAGCATTTTCTGGCAATGTACCAGCTGTTTTGTGGGCTTCAAGGATGTATTTGGCGATGATAGCACCGATTTGGTTACCAGAGAGGTTTTTGTAAGAACCATCTGCTTGACGAATCTCAACACCAAGGCGGTCAGCGTCAGGGTCTGTTGCGACCAAGACATCCGCATCCACTTGACGTCCCAATTCTTCAGCAAGCGCAAAAGCAGCTTGACTTTCAGGGTTTGGTGATTTGACGGTAGAGAAGTCTGGGTCTGGAGTTGCTTGCGCTTCAACGACCTGTACAGAGGCAAAGTCAGCATTTGCAAGTGCACGACGAGCCAGCATTTCACCTGTACCATGCAGTGGTGTGTAGACAATCTTCATGTCTTTACCATATTGCTCAATCAAGTCTTTATTGATATTGACATCAGCGACTTCCTTGAGGTATTCGCTATCAACAGCCTCACCGATAACCTCGATAAGACCAGAAGCTTTAGCTTCTTCAAGGTCAGCAAGAACAATTTCAAACGGATTGTCAATAGCACGGATGTAGTCTGTCAATGCATCCGCATCCGCAGGTGGCATTTGTCCACCGTCTTCACCATAGACCTTGTAGCCGTTAAACGGGGCAGGGTTGTGGCTTGCAGTTACCATGATACCCGCAAAAGTGTGCAAGTGACGCACAGCAAAAGAGAGCTCTGGTGTAGGACGTAGGCTTTCAAAGACATAAGCCTTGATACCATGATTAGCTAAAACCTGTGCAGACTCAAAAGCAAACTCCTGAGAGAAGTGGCGTGAGTCGTAAGCGATAGCGACACCACGTTTTTTAGCTTCGTCGCCTTTAGATTCAATCAGTTGAGCAAGCCCTTCAGTTGCTTGGCGGACAACATAGATATTGATACGGTTTGTCCCAGCACCGATAAGCCCACGCATACCAGCAGTACCAAATTCTAAGTTTGTATAGAAGGCATCTTCTTTTGTTTTGTCATCCATAGCGATGATTTCATCACGTAGATAATCAGGCAAACCTTTAAAATCAAGCCATTTTTGACAACTTTCCTTGTAAGACATAGGTAAATCACTCCTTAATCTAAAATGCAAATCCTAACGTATCATTAGGAAAATATACAACCGTTTTCATTATAACACTGTTTCCACAAAAAGGCACGTTTTTTGAGGGAAAATCTGAGAAGAATTTTCATTATTTATTTGTTAAATTGAAATTCATTTCTAATATCTATAATAAAAACGATAAAAAGATAAGAAAGTCTAACACACTAAAATATTGAAAAATAACTGGAGAGATATTGACATTCTGTATACAAAAAGGGTAGAATTACATTAGATGTATTTTTAATGAAAAAAGGAGTTTCCATGACTCGTTCTAGTCATAGTCGTCGTAATAGACGAGAAAGTAAAAACCCTAAGTCTGTATTGACTATTGTTAACAGTGTTTTATTAGTGCTTTATGGGGTGTTATCCCTCTACACCCTCTACACCATGTACAGCTACAATTTCCTAGCATTTCGTTATGTCAACGTCTTGCTGACGGTTGTCTTGCTAGCGGTTTTGGTGGGGAGTTTGGTCTTGTTGCTCTTAAGTCGTGCGCCAAAGACGACGACAACGCTTCTAGCACTGTTTTCAGTGGTCACCTGTGCGATCTTGTTTGCTTTTCGCTCTGCCATTAACCTCGGAGAAAGCCTAAACAAGTCCACTTTTTACTCGGAAGTGGAGATGAGTGTGGTGGTGCCAAAGGACAGCTCTATCACCTCCATTGACCAAGTGACGACGGTTGACGCACCAACCTCTAGTGACTCGGACAATATCACAGCTCTGATTGATAAGGTCAAGTCAGACAAGGGCGTCAGCCTCAAGACGACAGAAGTGGACTCTTATCAAAAAGCCTACACCAATCTGATGAGCGGCAGCTCCCAAGCCATGATCCTAAACAGTGCCTACTCGAGTCTCCTCGAGTTGCAGGATAAGGACTTTAGCTCTAATCTCAAGACTCTCTACACTTACAAGGTTAAAAAAGCGACTAAGTCCACGGCAACCTCGACAGACAAGGACCGCTTTAACATCTACGTGTCAGGGATTGATACCTACGGCTCTATTAGCACCGTGTCTCGCTCAGATGTTAATATCATCATGACGGTCAATCTCAAGACCCACAAGATTTTACTGACGACGACCCCACGAGACAGTTACGTGCAAATCCCAGATGGTGGCAACAATCAATACGACAAGCTGACCCACGCGGGTATCTACGGAGTGGATACCTCTCGTAAGACTCTGGAAAATCTTTACGGTATCACCATTGATTACTATGTCCGCCTTAATTTCACCTCTTTCTTGAAGTTGATTGACGCTATTGGTGGGATTACCGTCTACAACGATCAAGCCTTTACCTCCTACACCAACAAAAACTACAGCTTTGAGGTGGGCAATGTCACTCTAGACTCCGCTGGAGCGCTAGCCTTTGTTCGTGAGCGCTATTCTCTAGAAAATGGGGACAATGACCGTGGCAAGAACCAAGAAAAAGTCATCTCTGCCATTGTCAATAAGCTAGTCTCTCTCAACTCGCTAACTAAGCTCTCCACCATTGTCTCTAACTTACAAGACTCTATCCAAACCAATATGCCACTGTCTGACATCATGGAAATCGCCAACTCTCAATTGTCCTCAAATGACAAGTTCACCGTGACTTCACAAGCTGTGACCGGAACAGGCTCAACAGGAGAATTGACCTCCTATGCCATGCCATCAGCCAGTCTCTACATGATGCAACTCAACCAAGATAGCATTGACAAGGCAAAGGCAGCCATCAATGCCACACTAAATGCCAACTAAAGGAACGGGTATGATTGATATTCATTCACACATTGTTTTTGATGTTGATGATGGTCCAAAGACCCTGGAAGAGAGCTTAGCCCTTATCGGTGAGAGCTATCGTCAGGGGGTGCGTACCATCATCTCCACCTCACATCGGCGCAAGGGCATGTTTGAAACGCCTGAGCGCACCATTCATGAGCACTTTCGAGAGGTCAAGGAAGCGGCAGAAGAGCGCTACGAAGACCTCACCATTCTCTATGGCGGTGAGCTCTTCTACACCGAGGACTTGCGCCAAAAGCTGGAGAAGGGCATGGTGCCCACACTAAACGGCACTCGCTATGCGCTGATTGAGTTTAGTATGCTCACACCATGGCGAGACATCCACTCAGCCCTCACCAAGGTCTTGATGCTGGGGATTACACCAGTGGTCGCCCACATTGAGCGCTACAATGCTCTTGAGTACAAGGCGGAACGGGTGCGGGAGTTGATTGACATGGGCTGTTACACTCAAATCAACAGTAATCATGTGCTCAAACCAAAGCTCTTTGGTGATAGCGAGAAGCTCTTTAAGAAGCGTGCTCGCTATTTTCTAAAAGAAGATGTGGTGCACTGCGTTGCCAGTGACATGCACAATCTGGATAAGCGCCCGCCTTATATGCAAGCAGCTTATGAGACCATCTTTAAAGACTATGGGCGCCATAAGGCGCATGCCTTATTCAAGGGTAACCTTGAGAAAATCATTAGTAACCAAGTATTATAGGAGACCGTATGAACGCGAAGGAAACTTCAACCATTGAAATTGACGTTATTGTCTTGCTTAAAAGCTTGTGGCAGAAAAAGTTCTTGATTCTTTTTGTGTCCTTGCTTGTCGCTGCACTTGCCTTTTTAGGCTCAACTTTCCTCTTACAAAAGGAATACACCTCAACGACACGGATTTATGTGGTCAATCGTACCGATAACAACATCACCAACCAAGACCTGCAAGCTGGTAGCTACTTGGTCAATGACTACAAAGAAATCATCACCTCAGCAGATGTTATGAACCAAGTTATTGACAAGGAAAACTTGTCCTTGACGCCAAGCGAATTGTCGAAAAAAGTAGCGGTCACTATCCCAACGGATACCCGTGTGATTTCCATTTCTGTCGAAGACAGCAATGCCAAAGAAGCGGCTCGTCTAGCCAATGCCGTTCGTGAGGCGGCGACGACAAAGATTAAGGAAGTGACTAAGGTGGAGGATGTGACGACGCTTGAAGTCGCTAAGGTTTCAAATACCCCATCCTCACCTAACACGAAGCGCAATACCCTGCTTGGCTTTTTGGTCGGTGCTTTCCTCTCTATGGCAGCTGTCATCCTAACAGAAGTGCTCGATGACCGTGTCAAGTCAGCCGAAGATGTGGAAAACAGACTGGAGCTCACCCTCCTAGGCACTGTCCCTGATATGAGTAAACTATAAGGAGATACGATTGATGACACGTTTGACGATTGCTTCTAAAAAGCAAAGCTTATACGAGAAAGCTGAGGAGTATTACAACTCTATCCGTACCAATATCCAGTTTAGCGGTAGCGATATTAAGAGTATCGTGTTGACCTCTGTGCAACCTAACGAAGGGAAATCCACAACAGCAGTCAATCTAGCTATTTCCATGGCTAAGGTGGGCTTTAAGACCCTCTTGATTGATGCGGATACCAGAAACTCTGTGCTGTCAGGGACTTTCCGAGCAGAGGGCAGTGTGGTGGGCTTGACCAGTTATCTGTCTGGCAATGCCGAGTTGGCAGAAGCCATCTGTGAGACCGATATCCCAAACCTCATGGTCATCCCAGCAGGGCAGGTGCCACCAAATCCCACTCACCTCTTACAAAACACCAATTTCACCCACATGATGGAGATGACTAAGCAGTTGTTTGATTATGTGATTATCGATGCACCACCAATTGGCTTAGTGGTGGATGCGGCCATTATCGCCAAGAGCTGTGATGGTGCCATTATCGTGACCGAGTCTGGCGCCATTAAACGCCGCTTTGTCCTCAAAGCCAAGGAGCAGCTCGAGCACAGCGGCACCCAATTTTTAGGGGTCATCCTCAACAAAGCCGCTCATAGTATGGGCAGTTATGGTGACTATGGTAATTATGGGGAGTATGGACAGAAAGACAAAAAGTCTCGTAGAAGAAAGTAGCTTCAGGAGGGGAGTTTATGAAAAATGTTATAGACCGCACATTAGCTCTGTCGTTATTTCTTATGTTAGTGGTCATTCCAGTTATACCAATTACAATGCTTGCAATATTTATCGAAGATCCGGGCAATGTTTTCTTTACTCAAGATAGGGTAGGGAAAAATGGTAAAACTTTTAGAATTATAAAATTCAGAAGTATGTACAAGGATGCAGATAAACGCATTAAAGCACAAATTGCAAATGGTACAACTGACGCATTAAACTTTAAGCAAGATGCTAGTAGCATGGTAACAAAGGTTGGAGCCTTTATTCGTAAGACTTCTATTGATGAATTACCTCAATTGCTTAATATTATCAAAGGGGATATGTCTATTGTAGGTCCTCGTCCACTACAAGCTTTAGAGGTTGAAGTATATTGTACAACAGAGCAACATAAAGAGATTATGACAAAACGCTTATCCCTAAAACCTGGACTACTATGTGACTGGCAGATTACTCCGCAAAAAGATCAAATGCCATTTGATGAGAGAATGTTATTAGACTGTAGTTATGTTGATAAGCAGTCTTTAACTGCAGATGTATCCCTTATCGCTAAAGGTTGTGAACCACCCCTACCTACGCATACGCTAAGAGGTAGGGGCTTCTTGGGTAGAGTGCAGACTTATTGATTAGCTGACTAACCAACAGAGGTTACACTATTTTACCAAGCTATCCCCGTAGTTCCTACGGTTCATTTGTTTTGGACTAGGCTAATCTCAATCCTTCATTTAGGATATTGATACTAGCGTTGATGTCTCTATCATGATGAGAACCACAATTCTCGCAAGTCCAATTTCGGATATTGAGCGGTTTCTTTCCAGAGTTGTGACCGCAATCTGAACATAGTTGAGATGATGGATACCAACGACTGATTTTTGATACTTGTTTCTCGTACCATTCAGCCTTATATTCCAACATTCTCACAAATTCAGACCATGAGACATCGCCAATAGATTTCGCTAACTTGTGATTAGTCATCAGGTTTTTACTCGATAAGTCCTCAATACAGATAATATCGTAGTTCTTGATAATCTCCATACTGAGCTTATTGAGAAAGTCCTTACGCTTATTGGCAATCTTTTCATGGATTTTAGCAACCTTGATACGTTGCTTTTGGTAATTAGCACTCTCAGAGAAGTTCTTTCCTGCCTTTTTAGCAACCAAGGCACGACGAGATAGGATTTTCTGTTCCTTAGCCAACTTCTTAGACAGGTTCTTCAGAAACCGCTCATTACCGATTTTCTCACCAGTGGATAGAATGGCGAAGTTTTCAATACCTAGGTCGATACCAACAGAAGTACCTGTCTTTGGAAGGGGCTGGACATCGCTTTCACAGAGAATAGAAATGTAATACTTTCCAGTTTCTGTCATGGAGATAGTTGCACTTTTGATTGTACCAATCATTTGACGATGTTGTTCCAATCTAACCCAACCAATCTTAGGGAGCTTGACTTTACCGTCAGAAACAGCTATTGTACCATTTTGGTTATTTGTTCGATAAGACTGACGGTGGCGTTTTGACTTGAATTTAGGAAAGCCAAATCCAGAGTTGAAGAATGATTTATAGGCTTTTTGCAAGTTGAGCTGAACATTGGCAAGTGCCAAACTGTCAACCTCTTTCAGCCAAGGGAACTCTTTCTTATACTGAGCTGGTGTGTTTTTGAGCGTTTTACCAGTCTCCTCGTAATACTTGATTTTATCTGCAAGCATCATATTCCAGATAGCACGAGATGAACCGAATGTTTTCGCAAACATGATACGCTGGTCAAGGTTGGGATATAAGCGAAATTTATAGGATTTCTGTCTAATAGTCATTTTTTCTGTCCTTGATTTTCAATATACTGCTTAACGACATCAATTGGAGCTCCCCCACTTGATAAGAGGCAGAAGGATTGTGACCAGAACATCTCTTTCCACAACCGTTGACGAATACCTGGGAACTCCTTTTTGAGTAATCGGCTACTCGCAGATTTGTATGCATTGATGAATTTACTTATTTCTGTTTTAGGTTGCCCTTTGAAGAGAATATGAACATGGTCTTTATCATGATTCCACTCAACTAATTCGATTTTATAACTAGGGGCGATATACTCAAATATTTCCTTAGCACGTTCAGAAATTTCATCAGTGAATACTTGTCTACGATACTTCACGACTAGAATAAGGTGGTAATGAAGAAGAAAGACTGAATGTGCATTTGTATCTAATTTCATTGATATTATTATTCTTTCAGTTTAGTAACTGATTATAGAATAGCACAACTAAAAAGACAAGTCAAACTTGTCTAATACTTTCTATTTGTCGGTCACGCACAGGGCTTCTAGCCCTGCACTAGACCGAAGCACTTACATCCCACCACCTAAGAGGTTGGGGAATTACGTGCTGTTAGTTAAAACAGTCCTATATAGAAATAATATGTAGAGGTAAAAATGAATATAGCCAATATATGTATCAGTCACAAATATTCAGATATTCTAGAAGACGACTCTTTTTTCCACGTTCAGGTTGGCGCTGCCAATAATCAGACTGATTTATCTATTCATAGAGATGACCAAGGGGATAATATCAGTCGAAAAAATCCCAACTACTGTGAGTTGACAGGCTTATATTGGTTTTGGAAAAACGAATTGCCAAACTATGATGTTGTGGTGCTTAATCATTATAGAAGGCTGTTCTTAAATGATGATGAAGAAAAGCTGTCATATCAAGATATTGAAAAGATTTTTCAATCTTATGATGTTTTTGTCCCTTATCCCAAACACTATCCTGTCTCTATTACACAACAATATCAGATTATGCATGAATCAAAAGATTTTGATATTTTGAAAACTATACTAAAAGTAAAATATCCAGCTTATGATGTAGAGACACTTTGGGATAATAATAACAAAGGCTATCTTTACAATATGTTTGGCATGAAAGCGGATGATTTTAATCAAGCTATGATTTTTGTCTTTGATATTTTATCAGAAGTTGAGAAGCAAGTAGATATCAGTCAGTATAGTGTGCAACAGGCGAGGATTTTTGGTTTTATGTCAGAACGTCTCTTGTCTTTATACGTCCAACAAAATTTTAAAAAGATTAAACATTTACCTATTAGCTTTGTTGATAATGAGGAAAAAGTTCATATCTTTAAGGAAAATAAGGGGGTTAATGACTTTGCATATAAATGTCAAAAACCTTTTAGTCCTCTTGTCAATAAAACACTCAAAACTGTGATGACAAGTCGTAGTAAATAGAGTAGAATCATGAAAAAAGTATCATCAGTTAAATTAAATATTGTGATGAATTTCATTCTCACAATATCTAACTTTATTTTTCCACTTATTACATTTCCTTATGTGTCAAGGGTATTGTTGCCAGCGGGAACGGGGCGTGTTGCCTTTGTAACGTCCCTTGTTTCCTATTTCACGATGATAGGTATGCTTGGGATTCCCACTTATGGGATTCGTGCTTGTGCTCAAGTGAGAGATGATAAAGAAAAGTTATCTAAAACGGCTCAAGAGATTTTTGTGATTAATAGTATCGCAATGGGGATATCATTACTTAGCTATTTGATAGCTTTGATGACGATTCCACGTATGGGTGAGGATAGATCGCTGTTTCTCATTAACATTGCGACACTATTCTTTAATTTAATAGGTTTTGAATGGCTGTATAAAGCACTTGAACAGTACACCTATATTACGATTAGGTCAATCATTCTTAAGTTCGTTTCTCTAGTGTTGATGTTCATCTTTGTTCAACAGCAGTCGGACTACGTAATCTATGGATCTATTACGATTTTAGCAAGTGTTGGTTCAAATTTATTTAACTTTTTCAATCTGCGTAAACACATTGATTTGAAGTGGCAAAACAAAATGAATTTGAAGCAACATTTAGCACCGATTTTGTCTTTTTTCATGATGACAGTAGCAACAACCATCTATACAAATTTAGATGCTGTGATGCTTGGCTTTATGAAAACGGATGTGGATGTTGGTTACTATAATGCAGCTGTAAAAATAAAAGCAATACTAGTAAGCTTAGTAACTTCTATGGGAGCTGTCTTACTACCACGCCTTTCTTTTTACATCAAAGAGAAAAAAGAAAATGAATTTAGAGAATTAACCATTCGCTCGATGCAATTTGTTTTATTTATCTCCATTCCTCTTTGGATTTATTTTACAATTTTTGCAAAAGAAGGTATTGATTTCTTATCAGGAAACAACTATGTAGGGGCCATTGTCCCTATGCAAATTGTTATGCCTACTCTCTTTTTGATTGGTATTTCCAATCTTTTGGGAGTTCAAATTTTTGTTCCTATGGGAAGAGAGCAAAATGTTCTAAAATCAGTTGTTATTGGCGGTGTTGTTGATCTTATCTTAAACGTTATCTTCATTCCTAAATTAGGAGCCTCTGGTGCGGCATTAGGGACCTTGGTAGCAGAATTTTTTGTGACACTCTATCAAGTTTATGTGCTACGAGACTTTCTGAAATCAATAGTACATGATGTTAAAATTCTGAAAAATATTACAGCGACAGCTGTTGCAAGCGTGCTTAGCATAGTTGTTTATCTCAATTTCTTATCAGGCTTGACATCTTTTTGGATTTTATCGATTACGGCACTGGTGTTTGCTATTAGCTATCTAGGAATAAACATTCTTTTAAGAGAAGAATTTACGTATTATTTACTACAAAATTTTAAAAAATAAGGGAGTTTTTATGTCACAGTATGATTATTTAGTTGTTGGTTCGGGTTTGTTTGGCGCTGTTTTTGCGCATGAAGCAGCTAAGGCAGGTAAGAAAGTCAAAGTCATTGAAAAGCGTGACCATATCGCAGGAAATATCTACACTAAGGAAGTCGAAGGTATCAATATCCATGAGTACGGCGCTCATATCTTCCACACGTCTGATAAGGCTATCTGGGATTATGTCAATCAGTTTGCAGAGTTTAACCGTTATACCAATAGCCCAGTCGCTAACTACAAAGGCGAGATTTACAACCTGCCTTTCAACATGAACACTTTTAACTAACAGCACGTAATTCCCCCACCTCTCAGGTGGTGGGATGTAAGTGCTTCGGTCTAGTGCAGGGCTAGAAGCCCTGTGCGTGACCGACAAATAGAAAGTATTAGACAAGTTTGACTTGTCTTTTTAGTTGTGCTATTCTATAATCAGTTACTAAACTGAAAGAATAATAATATCAATGAAATTAGATACAAATGCACATTCAGTCTTTCTTCTTCATTACCACCTTATTCTAGTCGTGAAGTATCGTAGACAAGTATTCACTGATGAAATTTCTGAACGTGCTAAGGAAATATTTGAGTATATCGCCCCTAGTTATAAAATCGAATTAGTTGAGTGGAATCATGATAAAGACCATGTTCATATTCTCTTCAAAGGGCAACCTAAAACAGAAATAAGTAAATTCATCAATGCATACAAATCTGCGAGTAGCCGATTACTCAAAAACATACTAAGATTAGTAGTGAGGAAATCTCCGACGGGAGAGAGTAGGCACTACTTTTTCTTTATGTTAAAGTAGAGGTGTCTTGTTAAGTCGAGAACTCTTTTGACGCTAGACGTCGCATCAAAAACTGGCAAGACACCTGTTTTAGAAAGAATGTTATCAAAGTATGTGGGACGCCAGACGTCGAGTATTGAAAATGACATCACTAAAACAAGGAATCATTCAAGACAAAGAGGTAATATCATGCGAGTAGTATTGGGAATTGACGTGAGTAAGGTAAGTTCAGAAGTGGCCATTCTAGTCAATGGCGAGAAGGTTCATGGCTATACCATGGCCAATGACGCCTTAGGCTTTGCTCGGCTACTTGGCGATTTGAGAACCGTCCATAAGCCAGAAATCATCTTTGAAGCAACAGGCGTCTATTCTCGTCGTCTTCAAGCTTTTCTGGATGAACATGGCTACGCTTATACACGGCTTAATCCCTTAGAAGCTAAGAAGCAACTGGACAGCTTGCGTGTGCGGAAAACAGATAAGATTGACGCTGAAAAACTGGCTCAATCTCAATTTGTGCTGAATCGTAAACCAACCTATGTCCAAGAAGAAGTCTACCAAAACTTGCGGGATCTCAGTCGATTCTATCAGAACTTAACCGAGGACATCGTTCGGGCTAAAAACCGTCTGCACAAGGTCTTACAGGTCACTTTCCCTGAATTGGAAACTATCTTGTCAACACCAACTGGGGAACAATACTGGAACTTAGTTACTGCGTTTCCTTGCAAGGACTTGGTGCTTGAGTTAAGCAAAGATGAACTCTCAAAGAGCATCCGTCTGTCCACTTCAAAACGGATTTCTGACAAGCGTGTGGCTTACTTAGCAGAGAAGCTGACAGCACTAGCTAATCAATCTTATTGTGCCGTCAAGAAAACCTCTCCAATCATGGAAGAGGTTCGTTACTATGCAAAAGAATTGCTTAGACTTTCTGAACAGAGACAAACTGTCTTAGACAAAATGGTTACTCTAGCTAAGCCTTTACCAGAGTATGACATTCTGCTTTCTATTCCTGGTATCGCTGAGACTACTGCAACAAGTATTATTGGTGAGCTGGGAGATATTCGCCGTTTTCAGTCTGCCAATCAAATCAATGCCTTTATCGGTATTGACCTAAGACACTATGAATCTGGAAACTTCATCGCTAAGGAACACATTACCAAGCGTGGCAATCCCTACGCTAGAAAGATTCTGTTCAAGTGCATTCACAATATCGCCTCAGCTAGTCACACTAATCCTTGCCATATCGCAGACTTTTATGAGAAACGAAAAAGGCAATCGCAAACGACTTCAACCAAGCCACACACGATTGCCTCCATACACCGTCTCATTCGGACAATGTATTACCTCATTACGCATAACAAACTTTATGATTACACTTTAACCCAAAATCAGTAAAATTGTTTATGCACTATCATTGTAACACCTTATCAAAAAATTTCAACATAAGGTGTTGCTTTTGTATACACTTTTTACACTAAACTTTAGTCCAAAATAAAATAATTTCCATATTTGGATTACTGAACTCAAAATAGTATTCATCAAATGCCTTGAAAGGCTTGACAAATAGTAGAAAAAGAGTTTCCAGTTATTCGTCAACGGTTGTGGAAAGAGATGTTCTGGTCACAATCCTTCTGCCTCTTATCAAGTGGGGGAGCTCCAATTGATGTCGTTAAGCAGTATATTGAAAATCAAGGACAGAAAAAATGACTATTAGACAGAAATCCTATAAATTTCGCTTATATCCCAACCTTGACCAGCGTATCATGTTTGCGAAAACATTCGGTTCATCTCGTGCTATCTGGAATATGATGCTTGCAGATAAAATCAAGTATTACGAGGAGACTGGTAAAACGCTCAAAAACACACCAGCTCAGTATAAGAAAGAGTTCCCTTGGCTGAAAGAGGTTGACAGTTTGGCACTTGCCAATGTTCAGCTCAACTTGCAAAAAGCCTATAAATCATTCTTCAACTCTGGATTTGGCTTTCCTAAATTCAAGTCAAAACGCCACCGTCAGTCTTATCGAACAAATAACCAAAATGGTACAATAGCCGTTTCTGACGGTAAAGTCAAGCTCCCTAAGATTGGTTGGGTTAGATTGGAACAACATCGTCAAATGATTGGTACAATCAAAAGTGCAACTATCTCCATGACAGAAACTGGAAAGTATTACATTTCTATTCTCTGTGAAAGCGATGTCCAGCCCCTTCCAAAGACAGGTACTTCTGTTGGTATCGACCTAGGTATTGAAAACTTCGCCATTCTATCCACTGGTGAGAAAATCGGTAATGAGCGGTTTCTGAAGAACCTGTCTAAGAAGTTAGCTAAGGAACAGAAAATCCTATCTCGTCGTGCCTTGGTAGCCAAAAAAGCAGGTAAGAAACTATCGGAAAGTATGAATTACCAAAAACAACGTCTCAAAGTGGCAAAAATACACGAAAAGATTGCCAATAAGCGTAAGGACTTTCTCAATAAGCTCAGTATGGAGATTATCAAGAACCACGATATTATCTGTATTGAGGACTTATCGAGTAAAAACCTGATGACTAATCACAAGTTAGCGAAATCTATTGGCGATGTCTCATGGTCTGAATTTGTGAGAATGTTGGAATATAAGGCTGAATGGTACGAGAAACAAGTATCAAAAATCAGTCGTTGGTATCCATCATCTCAACTATGTTCAGATTGCGGTCACAACTCTGGAAAGAAACCGCTCAATATCCGAAATTGGACTTGCGAGAATTGTGGTTCTCATCATGATAGAGACATCAACGCTAGTATCAATATCCTAAATGAAGGATTGAGATTAGCCTAGTCCAAAACAAATGAACCGTAGGAACTACGGGGATAGCTTGGTAAAATAGTGTAACCTCTGTTGGTTAGTCAGCTAATCAATAAGTCTGCACTCTACCCAAGAAGCCCCTACCTCTTAGCGTATGCGTAGGTAGGGGTGGTTCACTAAAAAAGTTAATATTAAAGGAAAAGTAAAGTATTTATTAATGCTAATATCTCCAGGTTTATACGTTAAATTAGAGCAAAAACACCAATTGAAAAAGAGGTAACATATTTTGGATAAAATTTTAAGCGTTGTTGTACCGTCTTATAATGCAGCACCCTATTTACTTGAGACTATGCCTAGTTTACTTTCTATAAAAAATAGGGAGTTGCTGGAGTTGATTATTGTCAATGACGGATCTCAAGATAATACATTAGAAGTAGCTAAGCAATTAGAGCAAAACTATCCTGAGACTGTTAAAATTGTAGATAAGCCCAATGGAGGTCATGGGTCTACAATTAACGCTGGAAGTAAGATTGCAACAGGAAAATACTTCAAAGTCGTGGATGCTGATGATTGGGTAGACACACAAAATTTTGAAAAGCTTATTAGATATTTACAAGAAGCTAATGATGATATGGTTGTGTCTCCTTACTATGATGTTTATATGGACAAAAATCAAGAAGCTATTAAACATCTATTTACAGGAATAAAATACAGAGAGAGCTTGGACTATGATGATTACCTAGCAATGACTGAGACTTTACCTGTTATGCACGCAATCACGATTAAGACCTCTATCTTGCAGTCTCACAATATCACAATTGATGAAAAGATGTTTTATGTCGACTGGGAGTATAACGTTTATCCTATCCCATATCTTAAAACAATATCTTATTTTGAACTACCAGTATACAGGTATAGATTAGGCAGTGCAACTCAAAGTGTAAGCATGGCAAGCTATATCAAAAATCGCAAGATGCATGAAAATGTCATTATGTCTTTAATTGACTTTTATCTAGCTAATGAAAAAGGATTGACTCCTATTCGTAAAGATAAGGTTTTTAATAAAATATTAGAACTTTTGGCAATTAATACAAACATTTATTTGTCAATGACTAATTCTGATGAAGCTAAGCAAGAATTTCTAAAATTTGAAAGATTAGTCAAAGATAAAGATAACGCATTTTCACAGCAAGTAATAGGTAAGAAAAGAAAATTATTACTGAAATTTCCATTTTTATTTTCTACCTTAAGTAAAGTGTCTAGGCATTAAAAATAGAAAAATAATTTTATGATGATGAAACAAAACTTCAACAATATGCAATTTATAAACCATATTGTTACTTATATACTAGCAGGCATATTGGTTTTAGAATGTCGTTCTGTTTGGATGAGCGTCCCAGATTCAAATTTTAATCTATTTTTATTGGTAGGTCTATTTATTACCACCTTTATAAGAATAGTGACTATGCCATTAAGTATAAAGGGATTACGTATTGCTAGCTTTGTCTCTCTTTTTGTAATATCAGTAGGTGTTATTTGGTATATAGCTACATCCTACAATATAGCAGGTCTAGCAAAATTTATAGTTTCAGTAGTTTTGTTAGTGTTTAATTATTTTGCAACAATTGAGCAAAATAGGCGTGATTTATTAATTAAATATAAGAATACCCGTGGTGCTAGTTGATTTCAAAATATCTCAAATTATAGGCTAGTACGACTTGCTCTATTCTCAATTGCAATCCTGTTGTTCCTCTGGCTAGAGTTTGCTCCACATTGAAAAGAGCGCAAAGTTCTGAAAATCGTGTCTCAATAGTCCTCCTCATAGCCATTAGTTTCCAATGGTTATGTTGCTTAGCACCTGCCATATTTTGACGCAGAGGAGTCCAAAGATGATAACCTTTCTGCTCCAAATTATCTCTAAGCTCACGACTAAGATAGCCCATATCAGCTAAAATATATGGATGATGACAATTTTCTAGTAAGTCATTGACAGCTCTAATATCGTAAACAGATGCTGGTGTCACAACATAGTTCAGAATATAGCCTGACAAAGTGACCAGCATGTGAACCTTGAACCCATAGAACCATAGCCGCTTTGAGGCATTGTAGCCAATGTCTGCCAGTCCATCAAAAATACGAGCTCTGTGATTACGGACAGGTTGACACAGTGGCAAAGGAAAACTGTCTATGATAACAATGGTATCTGGAGAAATTCGAGCATTCATTGCTTGTCGAATCATTTGGACTAACCAAATCAATTGCCTTGCTCGTCGATTAAAACGACTTCTTTCAAGGAGACGACCGCAAGGAAAGAGTTGACAGATACGATAGAAATGCCGTTGGGATGTAATACCTAGTTCAGCTTGTAAGAGAAGTAAGACTAGTAGAGATTGGTCTGAAACCTTAGATAAGTTAACATTTCTCCGATGTTTGAAGGATTCGGGGCAATAATCACGATATAGCTGATAACAAAGTTTTGATAATTTTTGGATATTCCATTGTAAGTGATGGGATTTAGCGGTATACTGTAAGTGGCTCATTTGGACTAACCTCCTGTTTGTTTGAACACTTACAGTATAGTCCTTTTGGGCTTTTTATTGTATTTTGAAATCAACTAGCACCATGGGTATAAGAATATTATTCTTTGTATTTCTTTTATCTCCCTTTTTTTCTGGTTTTTTGGAACCCAACTTGGAATTATTAATAGAACAGGTACGATAACATCTACTTGGGTTAGTAAGTTAAACCAAAGTTTTACGACGTTTCCAAATTATTATAATCTTTATTTTGAGACTCAAGGTATCAGTATTTTCGGAAAACATTTTATTAGAAATACTGCTATTTTTACAGAAGCACCAATGGCTTCTTTCCATTTTTCGATAGCACTACTAGTTGAAGTATTCTTTTATAAAACCCCTCGTTTATGGGTTATACTGTTGTTTAGTTTAACAATTCTTACATCATTCTCCACTACAGGAATGGTTTTACTGGTAATAGTAGCTTTTTATCTGATAATGACCTTTAAGAAGAGTACAGTAGTAATTCAATTGGTCAAGTTACTATTACTACCGTTATCTTTTATTGTAGGATTATTTTTAATTACTTATTTATTAAATACTCGCTTGGATACGGTAGGATCAGGTCAGATACGCATAGATGATTTTATCATCGGGTTTAAAACATGGCTTGAGAGACCTGTTTTTGGGTATGGTTACGGTAATGTAGCTCCACTTACTGCAAAAATGGGAATGTGGCGTATATGGAACAGAGGATTCAGTAACTCGGTGATGACTATACTGGCACAAGGGGGAGTACTAATTTTCTCAGTTTATATACTTCCTATTTTTAAAGGAATAACTAATATGATTGTTCAAAAAAGTATGAACCAGTTACTGTTTACTATTTTATTTTTATATTTATATGCGGTAACAATAACAACTTATAACTATTTACCAATTTTAATTATTTTATTTATATGGGATAGTAACAGTTGGAATATATATGAATCATCAAGAGTATAAAAGTTACCGGGATGATGAAAAAATACGGTATGTTAGATAAAGTATACTATAAGGTAGGGACAACTGATAACCCTAATGACATACAGGGAAATCTGGGATATATCAATTGGTGGGATGGTTCTCCTTATACTTGGACAGAATCAGTAAGGGATATTGAGTAGTTAGAAAATGGGAAGGCATTAGGGCATCTGTTTTCCATAAAATTTGATTTAGATCGTTTTCCACAGTTAAAAAGTTACATCTCTAACAACTTAGACAAATAGAAAGGTACTCTAATGAATATTGCAATTATTATCGCTGGTGGTGTTGGTAGTCGTATGGGGCAAGAAATTCCCAAACAGTTTATCAATGTGAATGACAAACCTATCCTTATTTATACTTTGGAGGCTTTTCAAAAGCACCCAGATATTGATGCGATTGAGGTGGTTTGTATTGATGGTTGGGAGGATATTCTGCGTGCTTATGCTAAGCAGTTTGGCATTACCAAATTGAAATGGGTTGTCAAAGGTGGCGCAACAGGTCAGGAGTCTATCCGCAATGGTGTTTACAATCTTCGTGATAAGTGTGAAGAAGATGATACGATTATCATTCATGATGGTATCAGACCGTTAGTAGATGACTTTGTACTAAATGATGTGATTGTCAAAGCTAAAAAATATGGAAATGCGGTAACATCCTTGCCTTATAATGAGCAGATTTTTGTTGTCAATGAGCTGGATGAAAGTACAACAAAACAGTATATTCCACGTGAAACCTTACGTCGTGTGTCCACACCACAGGCTTATTCGCTTGGTAAGCTACTTTGGGGTTATGAGAAGGCTTTTGCAGAAAATATCGGTATTTCTGGTTCTTCTTATACCAATACCATGATGGTAGAGTTGGGTGAAACCCTGCATTTTGCTGCGGGTTCTGATAAAAATATCAAGTTGACAACTCGTGAAGATTTGGATATTTTTAAAGCGCATATCAAGGCAGAAAAAGCAGATTGGTTAAAATGATAGAATACCTAGCACGTTTAGAGCTAGGTTTTTCAAGATGAGGAGAGCAGATGGCTGATTTGTATCAAAAAACAGTTAAGAAGATTGCAGACTTATCATATGATTGGTCACGTTTTACAGATAAGACAATCGTGATTTCAGGAGCGACAGGCATGATTGGTACATTTATGATTGATGTCCTCATGTATCTGAACACAGAACATCGCTTAAATCTTACGATATATGCGCTAGGTCGTAGCGAGACAAAGGCGCAAAAACGCTTTGTCAACCATTGGGGACATCAAAACTTCCATTTTTTAGTTCATGATATCACGCAGCCATTCCATCATAACTTGGAACGGGTTGATTATATTCTACATTTAGCGAGTACGACCCATCCACTAGATTATGCAAGAATACCTATTGAGACAGTGACGAGTAATATTTTAGGAACTCAATATCTGCTAGAATTAGCAAGTCAGTATAGATCTTGTCGTTTTATGTTGGCTTCTACTGTGGAAGTTTATGGTGAAAATCGTGGTGATGTAGACAAGTTTGACGAGCATTACTGTGGGTATATTGATAGTAATACTTTGCGAGCAGGATATCCAGAGAGTAAGCGAGCAGCAGAGGCTCTATGTCAAGCCTATCGAGCCCAGAAAGATGTGGATGTAGTGATTGCACGTCTATCTCGTGTCTATGGTCCAACACTTTTGGCAGATGACTCGAAAGCCCTTTCTCAATTTATCAAAAAAGCAGTCCACAGTGAAGATATCGTACTGAAGAGTGAAGGTAATCAATATTTTTCTTATGCCTATGTTGCTGATGCGGTATCGGCATTACTTTATCTATTTTTACTAGGTGAAAATGGAGAAGCATACAATATTGCAACAGATGATATTCGTTTGAAAGATTTAGCACAACACTTAGCGGATATAGCAGGAACTAAGGTCATTTTTGATTTACCGAGTGAAGCTGAGCGAGCAGGCTATTCAACAGCTACAAAGGCACTTTTAGATACCCAAAAAATAGTGCAACTCGGTTGGAAGGCTGGTTTTGATTTAGAAGAAGGTCTTTCTCAGACGGTTGAGATGATGAAGGAACCTAGGTTTTGATAGTGTGTCTGAAAGTTAAAATTTAGTCTAAGTTATCGAATTGGTGTTTTCTCAGTGATTTTTACGTTAGAAAATGAAGAATATCTAGAAAGAAGGAGTTTAAATGACAGAAAAAATATTAGTAACGGGCGGAGCAGGCTTTATAGGATCTCATACTGTAATAGAGTTATTGGATGCGGGTCACGAAGTGGTAGTAGTCGATAATTTAGTTAATAGTAGCTCTAAAAGTTTAGAAGTTGTTGAACATATTACAGGTAAAAAGATTCCTTTTTACCAGGAGGATATCCGTGATGAGGATATCTTGTTTTCGATTTTTGAAAAGGAAAAACCAACAGGAGTTATCCATTTTGCTGCTCTTAAAGCAGTCGGGGAATCTACGCAGATACCTCTTCAATATTATGATAATAACATTGGTGGTCTCTTATCTTTATTGAAGGTGATGGAGCAAGTTCAATGTAAGAACTTAATTTTTAGTTCATCTGCTACAGTTTATGGTGATCCTCATACTGTGCCAATCTTAGAAGATTTTCCTTTATCTGTCACTAATCCTTATGGTCGTACAAAATTGATGACAGAGGAAATTTTAAAAGATCTCTATAAGGCAGACTCTACTTGGAATATCGTATTACTACGTTATTTTAATCCTATTGGGGCTCATACTAGTGGTGATTTAGGTGAAAATCCAAATGGTATTCCTAATAACTTACTCCCTTATGTAACACAAGTAGCAGTAGGAAAACTAAAAGAAGTACAGGTTTTTGGAAATGATTACCCAACTCCAGATGGTACAGGAGTTCGTGATTATATTCATGTAATGGATTTAGCACGTGGGCATGTAGCAGCTATGAAAAAATTAGCGCCTAATTCAGGACTAAACATCTATAACTTAGGGACTGGGCAGGGATACTCTGTTCTAGAAATTATCACTAATATGGAAAATGTTGTAGGACATCAGATTCCTTATCGTATTGTTTCACGTCGTCCAGGTGATATAGCAAGTTGTTATGCTGATCCTAGTAAAGCTAAAGAAGAATTAGGATGGCAAGCTGCATTTTCTATCAAGGAAATGTGTCAAGATGCTTGGCGTTGGCAAAGTAAACACCCTAATGGTTTCGATAATTAAAACGAAATATATACTATTATCGTGATTTTGGAATACAATAGACAGTATGTTTGTTAAGTACATGCTATCTATTGTATTTAGATGGTGGACAGGATATGGGAAATATAATTAACTTTCAAAAAATCATTGAAGAGGATACTCATTTTACATTTGAGCTAGAGCCTTTTGTGCAATACCAACATAAAATTTCCACGGAAACGATTTTTCTGCATTCTGTTTGTCGAATAAAAAATCGCTATGTCAATATAGAATCGTCTTGTACAATTGTAACAGCAGATGAAGTACTATATTTGATTCAGCAGATACATTGCTTGATGTCAGATGAGCTGGAAGAAGATAAGGAAATTCATTTTTTAGAACCCGATGTCGTTTTTATCTTAAAACCAGAGTTATGGGGCAAGGTAGTTGAAATACGTCTTTATCCGTATCTAGATGGTTTGATGGAACAGTATTATTCCTTAGAGTTAGATGAGAATGCTATTTGGCAATTTACCGCTTTTCTAAAGCTCTGTGCTGGGAGCAAAGATACCAAAAATATCTACTATACCAATTCTGGACGTCCACTTACATTTTACAAAGAACAACAGGTGAAAGACCTGGAAGATTCTTTAAATGATTTATTTGAAGCGCTTTTACACTCATGGGAAAAAGAAACAGCTTATCCAATCAGTCAAGACGACGAGTTATTCGATATTAACAGCGACCCTACATATGGGCAGTGCGCTGTGACTGCGATGGTTGTTAAAGACTATTTGGGTGGTGAGATTTATAACCTTAAAACAAGTGATGGTGGAAGTCATTATTTTAATAAGATAGACGGGAAATTTATAGACTTAGCAAGGGATCAATTTGACTTATATGGCATATCGTTGGATATTTCAAAAGCTATTCCTGTCAATCTAACCTACCTCGGCAGCAATCCTAATACCCAACAACGTTATCAACGATTAAAGAGAAACGTGAGTAGTTTTTTGCGTAAAAAAGATATTCCTATCACCTCTAAATAAAAAGTATAGTCAACTCAGTTTGAAGTTATTCAAGCTGGGTTTTGTCATTCTGTCTAATTCTTGTTATAATAGTAATTATGATTACAGGTATTATCAATTTAAAGAAAGAAGCGGGGATGACGTCGCATGATGCGGTGTTTCGTTTGCGTCGCTTATTAAGGGAAAAAAAGATTGGGCATGGAGGAACGCTGGATCCAGATGTAGTGGGTGTTTTGCCGATTGCTGTCGGTAAGGCGACACGGGTTTTAGAGTACATGACAGATAGCGGGAAAGTCTATGAGGGGGAAGTGACACTCGGCTTTTCAACGACCACAGAAGACAGTAGTGGTGAGCTTGTTGCTAAAACGCCTGTATCAAAGGAACTCTCAGAAGCAGAAGTTGATGAAGCGATTGCTTCTTTGGTTGGCGACATCACGCAGATTCCTCCTATGTACTCTGCTGTTAAGGTCAACGGCAAAAAGCTTTATGAGTATGCACGGGCTGGGCAGACTGTTGAGCGTCCACAGCGCCAAGTGACCATTCACAGTTTTACCCGCACAAGCCCCCTAGAGTTTGATGGTGAGTGCTGTCGTCTTCGTTTTCGAGTTGCCTGCAGTAAGGGCACGTACGTTAGGACTTTGGCAGTGGACTTAGGGGCTAAGTTAGGCTATAGCAGCCACATGTCACACCTGACCCGTACGGCTTCGGCGGGATTGCACCTAGAGGATGCGCTGACACTCTCTCAGCTAGCGGATAAGGTAGAGCAAAATGACATGAGCTTTTTATTGCCAATAGAGTACGGCGTTCTCGACCTTCCTAGATGTGAGCTCGATCAAGCGCAGAAAGAAGATGTGTCCTTTGGGCGCTCCATTAGGCTTTCTGAGGACGCTGACTTGATAGCGGCTTTTTATAAGGACAAGGTCATTGCCATCTTAGAGAGACGAGATGGTCAGCAGTACAAGCCGAAAAAAGTATTGATATAGAAAAGAGCAACGATGGAAATTTATAACGTGACGCACTACAGTCAGCTTGATGGAGCAGACGAGACTGTTCTTGTGCTTGGTTATTTTGATGGTCTTCATAGAGGACACAAGGCTTTGTTTGATAAGGCAAGGGAGATTGCGCAAAAAGAGCAATTCAAAATTGTTGTGCTGACCTTTCATGAGAGCCCTCAGCTAGCTTTTGCTAAATTTCACCCTGACTTACTCAATCATCTGACCTATCCTGAAAAACGCTATGAAAAGTTTGCAGAGTATGGCGTAGATAGGCTATATCTGACAGACTTTACCACCGCTTTTTCACATATTTCCTCAGATGATTTTATCAAGCAGTTTATAAAAGGGTTAAATGCCAAGGCTGTTGTTGTGGGCTTTGATTATAAGTTTGGACATAACCGCACTAATAGTGATTATCTGGCTAGAAATTTTGACGGTGCGGTCTACACTATCCCGCAAGTGTCAGAGGACGGGAGCAAGATCAGCTCCACTCGTATCCGAAAGTTGATTGCCGATGGGCAAGTTGCACAGGCAAATAAGCTCTTAGGCTATCCTTTTTCGACACGAGGTATCGTAGTGCATGGAGATGCTAGAGGGCGTACCATCGGTTTTCCAACAGCCAATCTCGCACCGATTGATAGAACTTTTCTGCCAGCAGACGGGGTTTATGTGACCAAGGTGCGTGTGGCAGGTAAGCTCTATGATGCCATGACCAGTGTCGGAAAAAATGTCACTTTTGGTGGAACAGAGTTAAGGTTAGAAGCCCATCTCTTTGATTTTTCAGAAGACATTTACGGTGAGACTATCGAGATTATCTGGTTGGATAAAATTCGTGAAATGATTAAATTTTCAGGAATTGATGAATTAGTACTACAGCTCGAAAAAGATAGAGAATTTACACTAAATTGGAAAAAAAATAGTCAAAAGTCGTAAAATTGTGTATAATATTCTTAGAGTAAAATTAAGAGGAGCTTTCATGATTACTTTATTTCTATCTCCTAGTTGTACGAGTTGCCGTAAAGCACGTGCTTGGCTGACCAAACATCATCTCGAGTTCAAAGAACATAATATTGTGACAAGCCCTTTGACCAAAGAAGAGTTACTGTCCATTTTGGCACTAACAGAAAATGGCACAGAGGATATTATTTCGACGCGTTCAAAGGTTTTTCAAAGGTTAGAGATTGATGTGGATGATTTGTCAGTTTCTAATTTGATTGACCTTATTTCTGAAAATCCAAGTCTTTTGCGCCGTCCCATTATTTTGGACAACAAGCGGATGCAGATTGGTTTTAATGAAGATGAAATCAGAGCCTTTTTACCTAGAGATTATCGTATGCAGGAGTTACAAGAGGCAACTATAAAAGCAGAAATTGAGGGAGAAAATGAAAGATAACTATGCCTATCCCCTTGATTTGTCATGGAGCACTGATGAGATTGCAACAGTGCTTTCTTTTTTAAATCAAGTGGAAAAAGCTTATGAACATAAAGTAGAAGCAGAAGCTGTTTTAAACAGCTATGCAGCCTTTAAACATATCGTTAAAAGCAAAGCGCAAGAAAAACAAATAGACCGTGACTTTGAAAAAACGAGTGGCTACTCAACCTACCAAGTGGTCAAAGCAGCCAAAGCAAAAGGGAAAGGACTGATTTCTCTTGGAAAGTAAATTTGAGTTTGCGAAACAGCTGATTAGAGAAGCCGGGCAGTTGATTTTAAAGCACTTGTCTGATGAGCTTGTGGTTGAGGAAAAAGGGCGATTTGATGACCTTGTCACTTCACTAGATAAGGAAGTGCAGGATTTTCTTGTCACTGAGATTCACAAGCACTATCCAGCAGATGCGATTTTAGCTGAGGAAAATAACCTCCGTCACTCTGTGACAGACGGCAAGGTTTGGGTGCTTGATCCGATTGATGGAACGGTCAATTTCATCGTGCAAAGGGATTATTTTGCTATTTTGATTGCTTATTATGAGGATGGTTTGGGTCAGTTTGGCTTGATTTATGATGTTATCAATGACCGACTTTTCCACGGTGGTGGTATTTTCGATGTTTATATGAACGACGAACTCTTATCGCCTTATCAAGATAAACCGCTCTCTCGAAGTTTGATTGGCGGCAATAGCGGCATGTATGCTCAAAATGAACACGGCATTCGTGATTTTATCCAACAAAGTCTGGGTTTACGTGTCTATGGTGGTGCAGGGATTAGTATGGGTTACGTCCTCACTGGAAAGCTGATGGCCTACTTTTCTTATCTGCAACCGTGGGATTATGCGGCTGCTAAAATTTTAGGCGATAAACTCGGTTATGTCCTTTTGACGCTAGATGGCAATGAACCTGACTTTACCCATCGTCAAAAGGTCATGTTTGTGCCCAAGGTAAAATTAGCACTCATCAAAAAAGCAATAAGCTCTCATGAAAATTCATGAAAAACTTAAAATTCTCTTGAAAAAAATAGAAATAGTAGTAAACTAGAGGTATCAAACGCAAGGAGAATTTTTGTGAAGTTATACGTTCAGTTGATGTATATTTTGATTTTTTCAATGTTGGGAGAATGTCTATCAACTGCTTTTTCATTGCCCGTACCAGGAAGCATTATCGGCTTAGTCTTACTTTTTCTTGCTTTGCAGTTTAAAATCATCAGGCTACGCCACATTTATGATGTTGGTCAGTTTTTGCTGAGCAATATGACGATTTTATTCTTGCCGGCAGCCGTTGGGGTCATGGATAAGTTTGATGTTATCGCCCCCAATCTTGTTGGTATTGTCGTGATTACTTTGGGGGCTATTGTGCTCAATATCGCAACCATTGGTTTGGTCGTACAAGTGATTAAGAGACGTTATGAAGGCGATTATGTAGATGGGAGGACTAGTCGTGAGTAGTCTTGTGACCAATCCTATGTTTGGGATTATGTTGTCTATTATGAGCTATTTAGTAGGGCTTTTGGTCTTTAGACGGTTCCCCCATCCTCTAACGACACCTTTATTGGTCGCTACGATAGTGCTTATCGTCTTTTTGAAGCTGACGCATATTTCCTACCATGACTACTATATTGGTGGGGCTTACCTAAACATGTTGATAGTGCCATCAACGGTGGCGCTGGGTATTCCTTTGTATCGCTCTTTTCACTTGATGAAGCACCATATTAGAAGTATTTTGATTAGTATTACAATAGCAACGCTGATAAATACACTCTATACTGCCTTGATCGCTAAGTTTTTTGGAATGAAGTATTTTCTAGCGATTTCTTTATTTCCAAAATCAGTCACAACTGCCATGGCTATTGGTATCACGGACAAGATGAGTGGGATTATGACGGTGACCTTGGTTGTGGTTGTTGTGACTGGGATTTTAACCAGTGTCCTTGGGCCGACCCTGCTCAAATGGTTTAAGATTGACGACCCTGTTGCTATCGGCTTAGCGCTAGGTGGGACAGGTCATGCTATCGGCACTGGCGCTGCTTTAAAATACGGCTATGTCGAGGGGGCTATGGCAGGGCTTGCTATTGGTATCACTGGTATTATGTATGTGATTGTCAGTCCACTGATTGCACAATTAGTATTATCTTGAGAGAAGTCTGTTAGCATGCTAACGGACTTTTTTGCTCAGATTAGCGTAAGGAAAAGACCCACAAAAGGGGAAATTTATAGTATAATAGAACTATGAATTTACCAGTAGATTTTATCCAAAAATACGAGAAATTGCTTGGCGATGAGGCACCAGCTTTTTTTGCGAGTTTTGACGATGAAGCGGTAGCCGCTTTTCGGACAAATCCCCTCAAAAAAGCACAGGTCGCCTTTGACCAAGCCATTCCTCAGACGCCGTGGGGGCACTATGGCAAGATTTCTGGCAAGTCGCCTGCTCACACGACAGGTCTTGTCTACTCTCAAGAGCCTGCTGCGCAAATGGTGGCAC
The DNA here is from genome assembly GCF_900459405.1 of Streptococcus hyointestinalis. NCBI lineage: Bacteria > Bacillati > Bacillota > Bacilli > Lactobacillales > Streptococcaceae > Streptococcus > Streptococcus hyointestinalis. Next base: position 1,318,136 of record NZ_UHFN01000007.1, on the reverse strand, counting down.
AGGTCGCTAGTCCGCAAAAGGGCATGCGGGTACTAGACTTGTCAGCAGCGCCTGGGGGTAAGTCCACGCACTTGCTTTCTTATCTGGACAATACAGGTCTCCTAGTGAGTAACGACATCTCAACCAAGCGTAGCAAGGTATTGGCTGAAAATATCGAGCGTTTTGGAGCTCGCAATGTCATCGTGACAAACGAATCTTCGGAGCGTTTAGCCAAGGTTTTCCCAGCCTATTTTGACATGATTGTATTTGACGGACCTTGCTCAGGCGAAGGAATGTTTCGGAAAGATCCAGCTGCCATGCAGTATTGGCACCGTGACTATCCTAGTGAGTGTGCGGCTCTGCAAAAAGAAATTTTACAAGAAGCGCTGAAAATGCTAGCCGTCGGAGGTAGTCTCGTCTATTCGACCTGCACTTGGTCGCCCGAGGAAAATGAAGGTGTCGTTAGCTGGTTATTAGAAGAGTATCCTTATTTAGAGTTGGTGGATGTGCCTAAGATAAACGGTATGGTCGTAGGTATTGACATGCCAGAGGTAGCACGCATGTATCCGCACCACTTTAAGGGTGAAGGGCAGTTTGTTGCACGATTGCAGGATACTCGTCCAAAAGAGACGGTGACTTGTAAACAAGCCAAAAGTAATCTGACGAAGCAACAGCAGACCTACTGGCAAGACTTTGCAGCGCAGCACTTAACGCACTCTTTGGAGGGTGTGTTGCAGGTGTTTGGCGAACAATTGTACCTGCTTCCAGAGGGCTTGCCTGACCTGAAAAAGGTGAAGATTGTTCGTAACGGGCTTCATTTAGGAACTTTCAAAAAGGGACGTTTTGAGCCATCTTTTGCACTTGGACTTGCTCTATCATCTGACGAAGTTCACCATACAATCGAAATTGATATAGAACAGTTTGCCATCTATGTCTCTGGAAATGTGGTTCAATTGAACCAGTCAATTCCTAATGGATGGTACCAAGTCTTATGCCAAGGTAACGGCTTGGGCTTTGCTAAAGTAACGGGTGGCGTGCTCAAGAATTTTTACCCAAAAGGCTTGCGATTCCAGGTCTAACTGTTATTGAATACAATCTTTAAAAAGACTACTAGGCAAGCTAGTTTTCTTATGATATAGTGAAATGAGAAGATTTTAAAATGAGAGTATCTTCGCTTATCTCGTCTGAGATAATATATATGATTTAACTTAGAATAGGATTGGTGTTTATGAAAAAAAGACACAAGATTTTGACACTGACTTTAGTGGCTCTATCCGTTTTGTCCCTTAGCGCTTGTGCAAAGTGGATTGATAAAGGGCAATCCATCAATAGCGTTGGCTCAACTGCTCTTCAACCTTTAGTAGAAGCCGCAGCTGAAGAGTTCGCTTCTCAGCACGTCGGCAAAACCATCAATGTTCAAGGTGGCGGTTCAGGAACTGGTCTTTCTCAAGTGCAGTCAGGAGCTGTTCAAATCGGAAACAGTGACGTCTTTGCCCAAGAAAAAGAAGGTATTGATGCCAAAATCCTCAAAGACCACCAAGTAGCGGTAGCGGGTCTTGCTGTTATCGTCAATAGCGAAGTCAAGGTTGATAATTTAACAACCGAGCAGTTGCGTGATATTTTTACTGGAAAAATCACCAACTGGAAAGAGCTGGGTGGACAAGATTTAGAGATTTCAATCATTAACCGTGCGGCAAGTTCTGGCTCACGTGCAACGTTTGATACGACTATCATGGACGGAAAGAGCGCTATTCGCAGCCAAGAGCAAGATTCAAACGGTATGGTCAAGTCAATCGTCTCACAAACACCTGGAGCGATTTCTTACCTTGCCTTTGCCTATGTTGATGACTCGGTTAAGACACTGAAGTTAAACGGTTATGAGCCAACAGCTGCTAATGTTGCGACTAATAAATGGATTCTATGGTCTTATGAGCACATGTACACCAAAGGTGCAGCCAAAGGCTTAACCAAAGAGTTCATCGACTTTATGCTCAGCGATGAAGTTCAAAATCATATCGTTAAAAATATGGGATATATCTCTATAAACGATATGAAAGTCACTAAAGATGCTGATGGCAATGTCACAGCTAAATGATTTTCAGATTGGAAAGAGAACATGGAAAATAAAGAACTGGTCAAACAATTAACCACGCCTTCAAAAAATTCACGCTTGGAAAAGTTTGGGAAAACCATTACTTTTCTTTGCCTAGGACTTATCGTCTTTATCGTTGCGATGATTTTAGTTTTTATCGCACAAAAAGGCTTGTCAACTTTCTTTGTTGATAAGGTCAATATTTTTGAATTTCTATTTAGTGGGACATGGGAGCCAAACAGCAAATCATTTGGTGCAGCTCCGATGATTTTGGGGTCATTTATTGTCACAATTCTTTCTGCTATTGTAGCGACACCATTTGCCATTGGTGCAGCTGTCTTTATGACAGAAATCTCTCCAAAATACGGTGCTAAGATTTTGCAGCCCGCTGTTGAGCTTTTGGTTGGTATCCCATCTGTTGTTTATGGTTTTATCGGACTACAAGTTATCGTTCCTTTTGTCCGCTCTATTTTTGGAGGTACTGGGTTTGGTATCTTATCAGGGGTGTTTGTCCTCTTTGTTATGATTTTGCCGACCGTTACCTTTATGACAGTAGATAGCCTAAAAGCTGTTCCACGTCATTATAAGGAAGCGAGTCTAGCTATGGGAGCGACACGCTGGCAAACTATTTGGCGTGTTATCCTCAATGCAGCACGTCCTGGTATCTTTACAGCTATTGTCTTTGGGATGGCGCGTGCCTTTGGTGAAGCACTAGCTATTCAGATGGTTGTCGGAAACTCTGCAGTGATTCCTACCTCTCTAACAACACCTGCAGCGACACTGACCTCCGTTCTTACAATGGGAATCGGAAACACCGTTATGGGAACAGTCCAAAATAATGTCCTCTGGTCATTAGCGCTTGTTCTCTTGGTGATGAGTCTTGCCTTTAATACAGTGATAAAATTGATTACTAGGGAGGGAAAGAAAAACTATGAACGCTAAAAAATGGGATAAAGTAGCTACGGCAACGCTTTATACGATTGCAGGTATTATCGTTCTTATTCTGGCATCTTTGCTCGTTTACATTTTAGTACGTGGTCTACCGCATGTGTCTTGGCACTTTTTGACTGGTAAATCTTCCTCTTATCAAGCAGGCGGAGGGATTGGTATCCAGTTGTACAACTCTTTCTTCCTCTTAGTGGTTACTTTGATTATCTCTATTCCTTTGTCATTAGGAGCGGGTGTTTATCTCTCAGAGTATGCTAAAAAGGGACGTATGACTAACTTTATCCGTACTTGTATTGAGATACTATCATCACTGCCATCAGTTGTTGTTGGTTTGTTTGGTTATTTGATTTTTGTTGTGCAGTTTGAATATGGTTTTTCTATCATTTCTGGTGCGCTAGCCTTGACGGTTTTCAACCTGCCACAGATGACACGTAGTGTTGAGGATAGCTTGCGTAATGTCCACCACACACAGCGTGAAGCGGGACTCGCACTTGGTATCTCACGTTGGGAGACCGTTCTTCATGTAGTTATTCCAGAAGCGCTGCCAAGTATTGTTACTGGTATTGTGCTTGCTTCTGGGCGTATCTTTGGTGAAGCGGCTGCGCTTATCTACACCGCTGGTCAGTCTGCACCAGCTCTTGACTGGTCCAACTGGAACCCACTAAGTGTTACTAGCCCAATCTCAATCTTCCGTCAAGCAGAAACCTTGTCTGTACACATTTGGAAAGTCAATAGCGAAGGAACAATTCCAGATGCGACACAAGTCTCTGCAGGAAGTGCTGCCGTTCTTTTGGTTGTTATCTTGATTTTCAACTTGTCAGCACGTACTATCGGAAAGAAACTACACAGCAAGTTAACGTCTGCGTAGAGTTAGAAAGTTTTTAAAGGAGTTTTTATGGCAGATTATAATTGGAATGAGCGCCATATTATCACTATCCCTGAAGATAAAATCACCCTTCAAACCAAAGATCTTCATGTTTATTATGGCAATAAAGAGGCGATTAAAGGGATTGATATGCAGTTTGAAAAAAATAAAATCACTGCCCTTATCGGTCCATCTGGATGTGGTAAATCCACTTATTTAAGAAGTCTTAATCGTATGAATGATACCATCGATATTGCCCGCGTGACAGGTGAGATTCTCTATGAAGGGATTGATGTCAATGCTGCAAACATCAATGTCTATGAAATGCGTAAACATATCGGTATGATCTTTCAACGTCCAAATCCTTTTGCAAAGTCTATTTACAAAAACATCACTTTTGCTTATGAGCGTGCTGGGGTTAAGGACAAGCAATTTCTGGATGAGATTGTTGAGACTTCGCTCAAGCAAGCAGCACTGTGGGATCAGGTCAAAGATGACCTTCACAAGTCAGCTTTTACTCTCTCAGGTGGTCAGCAACAGCGTCTTTGCATTGCTCGTGCCATTGCGGTAAAACCAGATATTTTGCTGATGGATGAGCCAGCGTCAGCGCTTGATCCGATTGCAACTATGCAACTCGAAGAGACGATGTTTGAGTTGAAGAAAGACTACTCTATTATCATCGTGACGCACAATATGCAACAAGCAGCACGTGCTAGTGACTACACCGCATTTTTCTATCTTGGAGATTTGATTGAGTATGATAAGACCAATAATATCTTCCAAAATGCGAAATTGCAATCTACTAGCGACTACGTTTCAGGACACTTTGGATAGGAGCATTCATGACAAAAAAGACAATTTTAGAAGTACATGATCTATCAGTTTATTTCAATAAGAAAAAAGCGCTAAACAGTGTGTCTATTGACTTTTATCCGAATGAAATTACGGCGCTTATCGGACCATCTGGTTCTGGAAAATCAACCTTGCTGCGTGCTATTAACCGCATGCATGACCTCAATCCAGAAGTTACTCTGACAGGTGCTGTTGATTACAATGGACACAATGTCTATAGTCCCAAAATGGATACGGTTGCTTTGCGTAAAGAAATCGGCATGGTCTTTCAACAACCTAATCCTTTCCCAATGACTATCTATGAAAATGTCGTTTACGGACTACGATTAAAGGGAATCAAAGACAAGGAAATCCTTGATCAAGCAGTAGAGACTTCTCTGCGTGGAGCTTCTATCTGGGATGAGGTGAAAGATCGTCTACATGACTCCGCTGTTGGTCTCTCAGGAGGTCAGCAACAACGGGTATGTATCGCAAGAGTTTTGGCTACAAGTCCTAAAATTATCCTTCTTGATGAGCCAACGTCAGCGCTTGATCCGATTTCAGCAGGAAAAATCGAAGAAACCCTCTACGACCTAAAGGATCAATACACGATGTTAATCGTTACACGCTCTATGTCACAAGCCTCTCGTATTTCTGATCGCACAGGTTTCTTTTTAGATGGAAATCTCATCGAGTATGGCAATACCAAAGAACTCTTCCTCAATCCAAAACATAAGAAAACCGAAGAATACATCTCTGGTAAGTTTGGTTAATAAAAATAAAAGGAAAATAAAAGTATGATGTTACGTTCAAAATTCGAAGAAGAATTAGAAAAAATATACAACCAGTTCTACGCAATGGGAACTGAGGTCGTTGGACAACTCAATAAAGCTGTTCGCTCCTTTGTCACACATGATCGTGACTTGGCAAGAGAAGTCATCGAAGATGATGAAGTGGTCAATGAATTTGAATCAAAACTAGAAAAGAAATCCCTTGAAATCATCGCTCTACAGCAACCTGTTTCACAAGATTTACGCACAGTTATCACCGTTTTAAAAGCCTCTAGTGATGTGGAGCGTATGGGAGACCATGCAGCCTCTATCGCAAAAGCTACTATTCGCATGAAAGGTGAAGAGCGTATCGAAGTTGTTGAAAAGCAAATCAGTGAGATGGGAAAAGCCGTCAAACACATGCTTGAAGAAGCGTTTGAAGCTTATATCAATCTTGATAGCAACCGTGCCTATGAAATTGCCGCTTCAGATGAAAAAATTGACGATTACTTCCGTGATATTCAAAATCTCGCTATCGAAGAAATCAAAAAACAGCCAGACGCTGTCTTTGCTGGTAAAGAATACTTCCAAGTCATCATGTTCTTGGAACGCATTGGAGACTATGCTCGCAATATCTGTGAGTGGATTGTCTACCTTGAAACAGGAAAAATCGTTGAAATGTAAGGCTCTTAAAGCTTCTATCTACCTCTTAAAACGAGGTAGATTTTTTAATTTCCAGCTAATCATTCATCAGAGATAACTAGCTCTAGCATTCTTCTTTGTTTTGTGCTATAATACGGTCTTGAGAGTTGCATTTTTACGATATGAGATAGCTTGTGAGCTATCTTGACTTATAATTTTAAAATATTGAGAAATTAGTGAGGAAAATCATGCAAGTTGAGCATTTTGTAAACACTTTTGTTCCAGAAAATTACAATCTCTTTTTGGATATTAGTCGAAAAGACAAGGTTTTTACAGGTAATGTTGCGATAAATGGTGAAGCTCTTGATAATAAAATCTCGCTTCATCAAAAAGCATTAGCTATTCATTCGATTTTATTGGATAATCAAGAGTTGTCTTTTGAAATGGACGATGCTAATGAAGCTGTTCATATTGAGTTGCCAGAGACAGGAAGTATGACACTGGTCATCGAGTTTTCTGGTAAGATTACAGACAATATGACAGGGATTTATCCGTCTTATTATACACTTGATGGTGTAACTAAGGAAATCATCTCAACTCAATTTGAGAGTCATTTTGCTAGAGAGGCATTTCCATGTGTTGATGAGCCAGAAGCAAAAGCAACCTTTGATTTGAGTTTGAAATTCGACGAAGAAGAGGGGGATTTAGCGCTTTCTAATATGCCTGAGGTTGACGTTGAGCGTAGAAAAGAAACGGGTCTTTGGACTTTTGAGACGACACCACGCATGTCGTCTTACCTCCTAGCGTTTGCTTTTGGCGCTTTACACGGCATAACAACCAAGACCAAGAACGGCACTTTGGTTGGTTCTTATGCGACACGTGCCCATCAAGTGCAGGAGCTCACTTTCTCACTTGATATTGCAAAGCGTGTGATTGAGTTTTACGAAGACTATTTTGGTGTTCACTATCCTATTCCTCAGTCGCTTCATGTGGCGATTCCAGACTTTTCAGCTGGTGCTATGGAAAACTGGGGCTTGGTGACTTATCGTGAAGTTTACCTTTTGGTAGATGACAATTCAACCGTGTCTAGTCGCCAGCAAGTCGCATTGGTTGTTGCTCACGAAGTGGCTCACCAATGGTTTGGTAACTTGGTCACTATGAAGTGGTGGGATGACCTCTGGCTCAATGAATCTTTTGCCAATATGATGGAATATGTCGCTATCGACGCTATTGAGCCAAGCTGGAATATCTTTGAAGACTTCCAAACTAGTGGTGTGCCTCTAGCGCTTAAACGTGATGCGACTGCTGGAGTGCAGTCTGTTCATGTCGAGGTCAACCATCCTGACGAGATTAACACTCTATTTGACCCAGCCATTGTCTACGCCAAAGGAAGTCGTCTCATGCACATGCTTCGCCGCTGGTTAGGTGATGAGGCTTTTGCTAAGGGATTGAAAGCTTACTTTGAAAAACACCAATATGGCAATACTGTAGGACACCAGTTGTGGGACGCTTTGTCACAAGCTTCTGGCAAAGATGTCGCAGCCTTTATGGACTCTTGGCTAGAGCAGCCAGGCTATCCTGTTGTGACCGTTAGTGTCGAAGATGATGTCTTAACGATTTCACAAAAGCAGTTCTTCATCGGTGAAGAAGATGATAAGAACCGTCTATGGCAAATCCCGCTAAACAGCAACTGGCAAGGCTTGCCTGATATTCTCACAGAAGAAAGTATCTCCATTCCAAATTACAGCGCACTTGCTCAAGAAAACGATGGTGCCCTTCGTCTCAATACAGAAAATACAGCGCACTACGTCACAGAGTATACAGGCGAGTTGTTAGACAATCTCCTAGCAGAGCTGCAAGGTTTGGACAATATCTCTAAACTCCAAATTATCCAAGAACGTCGTCTCTTAGCTGAAAGTGGACGTATCTCTTATGCGAGCCTAGTACCTTTAATCGCTAGTCTCAAGCATGAAACGTCATACTTGGTAACGGCTGCCATTAAGCAAGTTATTGATGGATTGAAGCTTTTTGTAACAGAAAACTCAGATGAGGAAGTAGCCTTTAAAGAGCTTGTCGCCTTGATTAGTAGAGAAAACTATGAGCGCCTTGGCTTTGAAAAGCACGAGGGTGAGAGCGATGAGGACGAAATGGTGCGTCAGCTAACACTTGCCAATATGATTTTTGCAGGTGATAGCACAGCTACTACAAAGGCTAGCCAGATTTTTGCGGAATATGAAAGCCATTTGGTTGATATTCCAGCAGCTGTTCGTTCTTTAGTACTGATCAATCAAATGCAGACAGCTGAGACAAAAGATTTGGTAGACCATTACCTTAGCTTATATGCGTCAGCGACAGACGGTTCTTTTCAACGTCAGTTGGCACAAGCTTTATCAAGAACGACAAATGCGGATCACCTCAACCTTTTGCTCAGCACATGGAAAGATAAGACAATTGTAAAACCACAAGATTTGGCTATGAGTTGGTACCTGTCATTCTTATCCAATGATTTCACGCAAGAAGCAGCTTGGCAATGGGCGCAAGAAAACTGGGATTGGATTAAGGCAGCACTTGGTGGCGATATGAGCTTTGATAAGTTTGTCATCTATCCTGCCAATAAATTTAAAACACCTGAACGCCTAGAAGAGTTCAAAGCCTTCTTTGAGCCACAGTTGGGTGATATGGCGATTAACCGCATGATTTCTATGGGAATCAAGGAAATCTCAGCACGTATTGCTTTGATTCAGTCGGATAAGGAAGCTGTTATTGCAGCTATCAAAACAACCATCGCCTAGTGAAAAAACGGCTCTTTGTCAACTGTAGTGGGTGATGAAAAGCTAAGTGCGAGAGAGAACGATTTTCGTTCTCTCTCTTTGTATGTTCAAAGTGATGAGAATCTTGGTTCTAAAGTTCTTAAAGTTACGAAATCCAAACGCTTGCCGTTTGATGTCTTTAATAAGCTTGTTAGTGGCTTCCAGTTTGGCATTGGAATAAGGTTGCTTCAGAGCGTTGGTAATATAAGTTTCGTGCTTTAGAAAAGTCCGAAAAACTCTTGCAAAGCTAGCATTGACAGTACCCAAATTGTTGTGAAGTAAGCCGAAAAATGCCTCGACACGCTTCTCCTGAAAATGAAAAAGTAAGAGCTGATAAAGTTCGTAATAATAGCGGAGTTCAGGCGAAAAAGCTAAGGTTTTGTGGACAATTTCTCTAGGTGTCAGAGTCTGTCGAAAGGTTCTGGAGTAGAAAGCTTTGTCGGAGAGCTTTCTGCTGTCTTTTTGCAGGATTTTCCAGTGATTTTTCATGGCTCTATAAGGCAGAGCTTTCTTGTCAAATGCCTTCATGATGGCAATACGAGTGGTCATCATGGCTCGAGCGAGGTGTTGCACGATATGGAAACGGTCAAGGACAATCTCAGCTTTTGGAAATAGCTTCCTGATGATGGGAATGTAGGCTCCCGACATGTCAACAGTCACGATTTTGACTGCTTCTCTGGCTTGCCTGGAATACTTGTAGAAATGCTTCTTGATGGTTGTTTGGCGATTGTTTTCAAGAAGAGCAATGATTTTCTTGGTCTTAAAATCTTGCGCAATGAAAGCCAACTTTCCCTTGTTTCTTGCGAATTCATCCCATGATAAAATCTCTGGCAAAGTCTCAAAATTCTCTTTCAAAGAGAAAGCATTTAGCTGTCTTTGAACGGTAGAAACAGAGACGTGGAGGCGTCTTGCGATGTCTGTATTGGTCTGTTTCTCGATGAGAAGTTGGGTGATTTTCGCCCAGACAGGCTGTGAGATTTGGCAATGTTTCTTGACCAGGCTAGTTTTGGCGACAGAAACCCTACGGCACGCTTTACACTGAAAGCGCCGCTTTCTGAGTTTTAGGACAGTTGCCATGCCTTGCACATCCAAGATTGGGATAGTAGATGGTCTTTGAAAATCGTATTTGATCATCTTTCCTTGACAATGAGGACAGGCTGGAGCGGGATAATCCAGCTCGGCTCTTATCTCGATGTGAGTCTGATGTTTGAGAACAAGTGCTATTTTGATGTTTAAGTCTTTGATTCCAATGAGTTTTGTGGTATTATTAATACTGGTATTTTTAATATGTTCCATAAGTATCTCCTAATGATGGTTTAGTCGCTTTTCATTATAAGTCTTATGGGACTTTTTTCATACAGATAAAAAGCCCTATAACCTCTGAGGTGGCGTTACCCACTACAGATATTATAGAGCCGAAAAAACCTGCGACAAAGTCGTGGGTTTTTGCTATAATTTAGATGATATTAAGTTTTCTGTGGTATTTTATGGTCAAATAGATTGATTGTAAAGACGCTTGGCGTCACATACTCTTAGAAGGGGACAGCTATGATTAAGATTTTATTGATTGAAGATGACCTAAGTTTATCCAACTCTGTGTTTGATTTCTTGGATGACTTTGCTGATGTTATGCAGGTATTTGACGGTGAGGAAGGTTTGTACGAGGCGGAAAGCGGTATTTATGACCTTATCTTGCTGGATTTGATGTTACCGGAAAAAAATGGTTTTCAAGTGTTGAAAGAGCTTCGTGAAAAGGGCAATACAACACCCGTTTTGATTATGACTGCTAAGGAAGGGCTAGATGATAAAGGGCATGGCTTTGAGTTAGGAGCTGACGACTATTTGACAAAGCCTTTCTATCTTGAAGAATTAAAAATGCGTATCCAAGCGCTCTTAAAACGCTCTGGTAAGCTAACGAATAATAATTTGGTGTATGGAGATGTCACTGTAGACACTTCGACTAACACGACAACTGTCGGTGATAAGACGGTTGAATTGCTAGGAAAAGAGTTTGACTTACTGGTTTATTTCCTACAAAATCAGAACGTTATTCTCCCTAAATCTCAGATTTTTGACCGCATTTGGGGATTTGACAGTGACACGACGATCTCTGTAGTCGAGGTTTACGTCTCAAAAATCCGAAAAAAATTAAAAGGAACTCAATTTGTCGATAATTTACAGACATTGCGTAGTGTGGGGTACATTCTAAAAAATGCTGAAGAGCAATAATGTCAAGAGAGTCTTATCTTCTGCAGGATTTGAACATTTTTTCCATTTTTTTACTGTTTTTTCAGGGATTTTCATCATTATGACAACCCTGATTTTACAAGTCATGCGAACAGGTCTCTATGCTTCGCCAGATAGCAGCTTAACAGCTATCGCTAAGAATGCAGACCAGTATGTTGCTCTTGCTATGGCTAGGACGATTACAGTGACAGAAACAGATAGCAGCGATGGTGACAACGATACCACCTATGAGCCTAAAGTTTCTATCGCCAAAGTTTCTCCCAACATCGACCTTATCCTTTTTGATAAAAAGGGAAATCGTCTGACGGAAAATACCAGCTTTTCAAAACTGCAGAATTTAGACGTTGACGTTAGAAAGCGTGGAACGATTATTTCAGCGACGGTGCCTAGTCTTTTTGGGCAGGAAAATGAGCACTATCACTACATTACCGTCAAGGTGCATGATAATAACTATCCTAATGTCAGATACATGACCATCGCTGTCAATGTCGAGCAACTCGTCGCAGCTAACGAGCGCTATGAACGTATCATCATCACGCTCATGGTGATTTTCTGGATTGTCTCTATCGGAGCGAGTATCTATCTTGCCATGTGGACAAGAAAGCCTATCATTGAAAGCTATGAAAAGCAGAAGAGCTTTGTTGAAAATGCCAGCCATGAACTGAGGACGCCTCTGTCTGTTTTGCAAAACCGCTTAGAGGTGTTATTACGAAAGCCCAACGAGACGATTTTGGATAATTTTGAAAATCTCGCCTCAAGTTTAGAAGAAGTCCGCAATATGCGTCTTCTGACGACCAATTTATTAAATCTGGCAAGACGAGATGATGGTATCAAACCTGAGTTGACGCAGATTACACCAGAGGAGATTGAGACCATTTTTGAAAATTACAGCCTCATCGCTGAAGAAAGTGGCAAGCAATTTAACTCTGAAAATCTTGTGGCTCGTCCGTTTAGAAGTGACCGCACGCTGTTAAAACAAGTCATGACTATTCTCTTTGACAATGCTATGAAGTATACGGGAGATGATGGGGTGATTGATTTCACCATCAAGACCAATGATCGTACTTTGATACTGTCTGTTGCAGATAATGGTTATGGCATTAGCGATGCCGATAAAAAGAAGATATTTGACCGCTTTTACCGTGTGGATAAGGCGAGAACACGCCAGCAAGGTGGTTTTGGTTTAGGGTTATCCCTAGCGCAGCAAATCGTTAAATCTCTAAAAGGCTCTATCACTGTCAAAGACAATACCCCGCAGGGTACCATCTTTGAAGTGAAGTTGCCAATCAATAAATAAACAAAAGGAACATCATAGAAGATGTTCCTTTTTAGGATACTAAAAAAGCTGGTAAACCAGCTTTCAAAAATTAGTTTGCTAATTTTGCTGCAAGACGAGCTTTATCACGGCTTGCTTTGTTTTTATGAATCAAACCTTTTGATTTTGCTTTGTCAATGCTAGAAGAAGCAGCACGGAAAAGTTCTTCACTTGGGTTCGCTTCAAAAGCTTTGATTGCAGAACGCATAGCTGATTTTTGAGCTGAGTTCTTTGCGTTTTGTTTAACGTTAAGTTCAGCACGTTTAATAGCTGATTTGATGTTTGCCAATGTCTTTACCTCCATATTGATTTAACTATCCCATTATATCGAAATAATTCGTATTTGACAAGCCCTTATCATTTTTTGAGGAAAATTTTATCGATTTTGTGGTTATTCGCCTTGTGTAAAATCACCTCGGCACGATTTCGTGTCGGCTCGATATAATTTTCAAGATTGACAAGATTGATGGTTTTCCAAATATCACGAGCCATAGCTAAAACGTTGTCTTTTGACATGCTGGTAAAGCGATGGTAGTAGTTTGTCTTATCTTTTTTAGCCAGCTCTAAAAGGCTCTCAAAGCGCTCCAAATACCAAGCTTCAATCTGACGACTATCCGCATCAATATAAATCGAAAAATCAAAGTAATCGCTGATATAGAGACGATTATTTTGCTGATTTTGAAAGACGTTTATCCCCTCAATGATGAGAAAATCGGGTTCAGAGATAGTCTGCATTTGATTTGGCACGATGTCATAGATTTCATGAGAGTAGATAGGTGCCTGCGCTTCTTTGGTATTTTTGATAGTATCAAGGAAATTAAGCAGTCGCTCCATATCATAGGACTCTGGAAAGCCTTTGCGATTGAGGATAGCTTTGCTTTCTAAAACAGTATTAGGGTACAAAAAACCGTCTGTCGTCACCAGCTCCACATGATTATTTGGGAAGGTTCTATTGAGCAGTAATTGCAGAAGACGGCTTGTCGTCGACTTGCCAACGGCAACTGACCCCGATATACCAATAATAAAGGGGCGCTTGACCTCTTCTTTCTTGAGAAAGATACTTTTTGAAAATGCTAGATTATCCCGTGTCCGCTTGTAAATCTCAATCAGGCTAATGAGCGGAAGGTAAACTTCCTGCACATCGGTTGTGTCGATACGGTCATTCAGACTTTTGATGGCTTCAAGTTCTTTTTCGGTTAATAAAGGATTGCTTTGTTGATGGAGTTCTTGCCACTCAGAGCGTGACAGCTGTTCAAAATTGATAAATTCGTCAGTCATAATACTTCTCCTAATCTTTTTTATTATATCATCTTGGTGGGAAATTGAAAACCATTTCAAGTTATGATACAATTTGATTAGAAACAAATGGCTTAAACGGTCATTCAGGATAAAGGAGTAGCGATGGCTAACATGTATTATGAAGAACACCCAGATGTGGCTCATGACATTCATGAGATTACAGTTGAGCTTTTGGGGCAGACTCTACGTTTACTGACAGACTCTGGTGTGTTTTCCAAAAAAATGGTGGATTATGGGAGTCAAGTGTTGCTGAACACGCTTGATTTTCAACAAGGAGAGCGTCTTTTAGATGTCGGTTGTGGTTATGGTCCATTAGGCATAGCGCTTGCCAAGGCGCAGGGGCTAGATGTTACCATGATTGATATCAATCAACGTGCTGTTGCTCTAGCGCAAAAAAATGCCGAAAAAAATGGGGTTAAGGCGCAGATTTTTCAGTCCAATCTCTATGACAATGTCACAGGCACTTTCCAGCATATCATCAGTAATCCTCCAATCAGAGCAGGAAAAAAAGTGGTTCATACAGTCATTGAAGAGAGTATCCAGTATCTAGATGATGGAGGTGACTTGACCATTGTCATCCAGAAAAAGCAAGGAGCACCGAGTGCCAAAGCTAAAATGGAAGATATATTTGGAAATTGTGAGATTATCAAAAAAGATAAAGGCTATTACATTTTAAGGAGTGTGAAAGATGAGAGCTGTTGATTTAATCCAGAAAAAACGCGATGGTGGTGAGCTGTCTACTGCAGAGATTGAGTGGCTCATTTCAGGCTATGTCGATGGCAGTGTGCCTGATTATCAAATGTCTGCCTTTGCTATGGCTGTCTACTTTAAAGGCATGTCTATGCGTGAGGTCAGAGACTTGACCATGTGTATGGTAAAATCTGGCGATGAAATTGATTTGTCGTCCATCCCTGGTATCAAAACGGATAAGCACTCGACAGGTGGTGTTGGGGATAAGGTGACACTTATCCTTGCTCCGCTCGTTGCTAGCTTTGATGTCCCTGTTGCCAAGATGAGTGGGCGTGGTCTTGGGCATACCGGTGGGACGCTAGATAAGCTTGAGTCTATCAAGGGCTTTCAAATTGAGCGCACAGAAGAAGAGTTTATCAATCAAGTCAAGGCTATTAATCTCTCTGTCATTGGGCAATCCGATAAGCTGGTCAAGGCAGATAAACTACTTTATGCGCTTCGAGATGTGACAGCCACTGTAGACATCATCCCTTTGATAGCAAGCTCTGTTATGAGTAAGAAAATCGCAGCAGGTGCAGATAAGATTTTGCTAGACGTCACTGTTGGTGATGGTGCTTTCATGAAAACGGTTGAAGAAGCTCGAGAATTGGCTAAAACAATGGTAGCTTTGGGGAATGAAGTAGGACGTCAAACCGTAGCCGTTATCACAGATATGTCTCAACCTCTTGGCTGCGCTATTGGTAATCGTCTTGAGGTGTTAGAGGCACTTGATATTATGCAAGGAAAAGGACGCTCTGATGTCACGCAGTTTATCTGTGATTTAGCTAAGATAATGCTGGATTTGGCAGGAGTTAAGGCAAGTGATGAAGTGATTTACGACCACCTTGTCAATGGCGCTGCGCTTAATAAGTTTCATGAGATGGTATTAGCACAGGGTGGGGATCTAGATGACTTGTATCGTCCTTCTCGTGCCACATACACCACTGACATTGTCGCTGACGAAGATGGTTATATCGAGGCGTTATCAGCCTTGGAATTTGGTCTTTTTGCTATGAGACTTGGTGCTGGGCGCTCAGTGAAAACTGATAAGCTCAATTATGAAACAGGAATCGTTTTTCATAAAAAAGTTGGAGATGTTGTCAAAATAGGGGATAATGTAGCGACAATCTACTCAGATAAAATATTAGACGAAAAAGAGGTTACAGAATTCAAAAAAAATGTTAAAATAAATAGAGAGAAATCTGTTCCACAAGAAATTATCGAAATTATCTCATGATTAGCTAATATTTCAATGCATTGGAGGCATTATGACTTCTATCAATACCTATATCGATCATACGCTCTTAAAACCAGAGAGCACGCAGGAACAAATCAAACAATTAACAGACGAAGCAAAAGCCTATCATTTTGCAAGTGTCTGTGTCAATCCAACTTGGGTGGCTTACGCTAAGGAACAACTAAAAGATAGCGATGTAAAAGTCTGCACGGTAATTGGTTTTCCTCTAGGGGCAACAACTAGTCAAACAAAAGCTTTTGAGACACAAGATGCGATTGCAAACGGTGCTGATGAGGTGGATATGGTCATCAACATCGGAAAGCTCAAGTCAAAACAATACGATGAGGTTGAAGACGACATTCGTGCCGTTGTTGAAGCAAGTGGTGACAAGCTCGTTAAGGTCATCATAGAAGCTTGCTTGTTAACCAATGATGAAAAGGTTAAGGCATGCCAGTTATCTGTAGCAGCAGGCGCTGACTACGTCAAGACGTCAACAGGATTTTCTCTGCATGGTGCGACAATAGAGGATGTGGCATTGATGCGTCAAACCGTAGGACCTGATATCGGTGTCAAGGCAGCGGGCGGTGCTCGCAGTTTGGCAGACGCAGAAGCCTTTATCGCAGCAGGTGCGACACGTATTGGAACCTCTGCAGGTGTTGCGATTGTTTCTGGAGATACAGCTAATGGCGGATACTAGTAGCAAGGAGTTGATTGCGCTAGCTATTAAGGCTAGTGAGGACGCTTATGTCCCTTACTCGCATTTTCCAATAGGAGCTGCTGTCAAAACAGAAAGCGGTGCTATTTTCACGGGGTGTAATATTGAAAATGCCAGCTTTGGTTTGACAAATTGTGGTGAGCGAACAGCTATTTTCAAAGCTGTTTCTGAGGGACATGTTAAATTATCTGAAATTGCCGTTTATGGGCATTCGGCAGAGCCAATTTCACCATGTGGTGCTTGTCGCCAAGTCATGGCTGAATTTTTTGAACCATCTGCTAAGGTCATCTTGATTGCAGAAGATGGTGTAACGACGGTCGAGATGACGGTCGGGGAATTACTTCCATATTCGTTTACAGATTTAACGTAAATCTGTTAGGGTTTAAAGTCGTAAGACTTAAAGTATTTTAGTTTTTTTAGGAGGGTTCATTTTGATGAACAAGAAGGTTATCGGTCTAGGTTTAGCGGCAGTTGCTGCTCTTGGTTTAACTGCGTGTGGTAGTCGTAGTTCAAAATCAAGTAGCTCATCAAGTGACAGCTTGAAAGTCGCTATGGTTACTGATGTTGGTGGTATTGATGATAAATCATTCAACCAGTCTGCTTGGGAAGGTTTGCAAGCGTGGGGTAAAAAGCACAACCTTAAAAAGGGACAAGGGTATGATTACTTCCAATCAACAAATGAATCAGAATACACCAACAACCTTGATACTGCTGTCTCAGGTGGTTACCAATTGATTTTTGGTGTCGGATTTGCGCTTCACGATGCTATTGAAGATGCTGCTGATAACAATACCGACACAAACTTTGTTATTATCGATGACGAAGTCAAAGATAAAGACAATGTAGCGAGCGTTCTTTTTGCTGATAATGAAGCCGCTTATCTTGCAGGTATTGCAGCAGCCAAAACCACTAAGACAAAAACAGTTGGCTTTGTAGGAGGACAAGAAGGCACTGTTATTGACCGTTTTGAAGCTGGTTTCAAAGCTGGTGTCAAATCAGTTGATGACACAATCAAAGTCAAGGTTAACTACGTTGGTTCATTTGGTGATGCTGCCAAAGGTAAAACAATCGCTGCTGCACAATATGCAGACGGTGCTGACGTTATCTACCATGCAGCTGGTGGTTCTGGAACTGGTGTCTTTAGCGAAGCTAAATCTATCAACGAAAGCCGTAATGAAGCCGATAAAGTTTGGGTAATCGGTGTTGACCGTGACCAAAAAGAAGACGGTAATTACACATCTAAAGATGGACAAACATCAAACTTCGTTCTTGCTTCTACTATCAAAGAAGTTGGTAAATCGCTTCAATTGATTTCTGACGATACGCTTGATGGTAAATTCCCTGGCGGGAAAACTACTCGCTACGGTCTTAAAGCAGGTGGTGTAGATATTGCACTTACAAACACAACTGCTGATACCAACACAGCTATCAAAGAAGCAAAACAAAAAATTATTGACGGTGATATCAAAGTCCCTGAAAAATAATCAATCTTAGAAGAAAAGCGGTCTAAGAGGTCCGCTTTTTTTCAAAACTGAGATATAAGATTATATCTCAGTAAAGCACGCCTGTAGGTGTGTTTTACTGAACTATAATTGTTATTTCTTGAAAGGGAGAAGATATGTCTAAGCATGTCATTGAAATGAAAGAAATTACCAAAAAATTTGGTGATTTCGTCGCAAATGACCATATCAACTTGTCTATTCAAAAGGGTGAAATCCATGCACTATTAGGGGAAAACGGTGCAGGAAAATCAACTCTGATGAATATGCTGGCTGGCTTGTTGCAACCAACAAGTGGTGAGATTGTGGTCAATGGTGAGAGTGTTACAATTGACTCGCCGTCAAAGTCCTCTCAGCTCGGTATCGGGATGGTGCACCAGCACTTTATGTTGGTGGAAGCTTTCACTGTTGCTGAAAATATCATCCTAGGAACAGAGACCGTCAAAAATGGGGTGCTTGATTTAAAGCAGGCAACAAAAGATATTGAAGAACTGTCTAAAAAGTACGGTTTGACTGTAGAGCCTCATGCTAAGGTAGCAGATATTTCTGTTGGGATGCAACAGCGTGTGGAAATCTTAAAGACGCTCTACCGTGGTGCTGATATTCTTATCTTTGATGAGCCGACAGCTGTTTTGACACCATCAGAAATCGCAGAGCTGATGGATATCATGAAAAATCTTGTCAAAGAAGGTAAATCTATCATCCTTATCACGCATAAACTTGATGAGATTCGTGCAGTAGCCGACCGTGTAACGGTTATTCGTCGAGGTAAGAGTATTGAGACGGTTGAAGTGGCAGGTGCAACTTCTGCTGATTTGGCTGAGATGATGGTGGGACATTCTGTTTCCTTTACGACAGAAAAAGAGCCTGCAAAACCAAAAGATGTCATCTTGTCTATCAAAGACCTTGTGGTCAATGAAAACCGTGGTGTTCCTGCAGTAAAACAGCTCAATCTTGATGTTCGTGGTGGTGAGATTGTCGGTATCGCAGGGATTGATGGCAATGGTCAGAGCGAGCTGGTACAGGCTATTACAGGACTCAGAAAGGTCAAGTCAGGCAGCATTACCATCAAAGGACAAGACGTGACACATCTAACGACTCGTAAAATTACCGAGCTGAGTGTTGGACATGTCCCTGAAGATCGTCATCGTGATGGTTTGGTGCTTGAGATGACATTGGCTGAAAATATGGCGCTACAGACCTACTACAAGGAGCCAATGAGTAAAAACGGTATCCTTAATTTCAATAATATCAATGAACATGCTCGTAAGCTGATGAAGGAGTTTGACGTCCGTGGAGTCAATGAATTGGTACCAGCAAAGGGCTTTTCTGGAGGAAATCAGCAAAAAGCGATTATCGCACGTGAGATTGATCGTGACCCAGACCTTTTAATTGTTAGTCAGCCAACTCGTGGTTTAGACGTTGGAGCGATTGAGTATATCCACAAACGTCTGATTGAAGAGCGAGATAAAGGAAAAGCGGTATTAGTGGTTAGCTTTGAGTTGGATGAAATTCTCAACCTTTCTGACCGCATTGCTGTTATCCATGATGGAAGCATTCAAGGTATCGTAACACCTGCTGAAACCAATAAGCAAGAGTTAGGTATTTTGATGGCTGGTGGTAATATTGGAAAAGGAGGCGAGTAATGTCTAAGCGAACTCAACAAATTGCGGTTCCTCTGATTTCAGTATTACTGGGAATCGTTCTTGGCGCTGTTATTATGTTTATCTTTGGTTACGACCCTATTTGGGGTTATGAAGAGCTCTTTAACAAAGCTTTTGGTAGTGCCAAAGATATCGGTGAAATTTTTACAAACATGGGTCCACTGATTTTGGTGGCACTTGGTTTTGCGGTAGCAAGCCGAGCAGGTTTCTTTAACGTTGGGCTACCAGGGCAAGCCTATGCAGGTTGGATTGCTGCAGGTTGGTTTGGTCTCTCAAATCCTGACATGAGTCGCCCATTAAGTATCATCTCAACCGTTCTTATCGGGATGATTGCTGGTGGTATTATCGGTGCTATCCCTGGGATTTTACGAGCTTATCTCGGTACCAGCGAGGTTATCGTAACCATTATGATGAACTATATCGTTCTTTATTCAGGAAATGCTATTATTCGTGGTCTCTTTTCTAAAGATATCATGCGTAATGCAGACTCTAGTATCAAGGTCTCTGAAAATGTTTCCTATCAGACAGCTTGGTTAGACACGCTGACCGATCACTCACGGATGAATATCGGTATTTTCATTGCTATTATCGGTATCATCATCATCTGGATCTTGCTCAACAAAACAACCCTTGGTTTTGAAATTCGCTCAGTCGGACTAAACCCAAATGCCAGTGAATACGCAGGGATGTCAGCTAAACGCACCATTATTCTATCAATGATTATCTCAGGTGCTTTTGCTGGTCTTGGTGGTGTTGTCTACGGTCTTGGAACTTTTGAAAACGTCTTTGTGCAGGCAAGCTCGGTATCCATCGGTTTTGACGGTATGGCAGTAGCCCTACTTGCTCAAAATAACCCAATCGGTATTCTTTTCTCATCCTTTCTTTTCTCATTCCTTAGCGTAGGGTCATCAGGAATGACAATTGCAGGAATTCCAAAAGAATTGATTAGTATCGTGACAGCTTTGATTATTTTCTTTGTTGGTGCACATTATATCATTGAGCGCTATATCAAGCCTAAAAAACAAATGAAAGGTGGTAAATAATGTCGACTACAACATTAGCACTTTTAGTCTCAACGACTTTAATCTATGCAACGCCTTTGATTTTGACCAGTATTGGTGGTACCTTCTCAGAACGTAGTGGTGTTGTCAATGTCGGCTTAGAAGGTATCATGGTTATGGGAGCTTTTTCTGGAGTTGTTTTCAACCTAGAATTTGCGGATGCGTTTGGTAAAGCGACCCCTTGGCTAGGCGTCTTGGTCGGAGGTGTCGTTGGTTTGCTCTTCTCCATCATCCATGCGGCTGCGACAGTAAACTTCCGTGCTGACCATATCGTCAGCGGTACCGTACTCAATCTTTTAGCACCGGCGTTAGCTGTTTTCCTCTGCCGTGTTATCTACAACAAAGGACAGACAGATAGTATCACACAATCTTTTGGAAAGTTTGACTTTCCAGTGCTTGCTAAAATCCCGATTATTGGCGAGATTTTCTTTGCAGGTACCAGCGCTATCGGCTATGTAGTAATTGCCTTTACTTTCCTAGCTTGGTTTGTCCTTTACAAGACACGTTTTGGTTTGCGTTTGCGCTCAGTAGGTGAGCACCCACAAGCGGCTGATACACTTGGAATTAACGTTTACTTTATGCGTTATATGGGTGTTCTTATTTCAGGTTTTCTTGGCGGTATGGGTGGTGCTATCTATGCGCAATCTATCTCAGGAAACTTTTCTGTGACAACAATCACCGGTCCAGGTTTCATCGCTCTTGCAGCTATGATTTTTGGGAAATGGAATCCAATCGGCGCTATGCTAGCTAGTCTCTTCTTTGGTTTATCACAAAGTCTAGCGGTTATCGGTGGCAATCTCGCTTTCTTGAAAGATATTCCAGCGGTTTACTTGCAAATCACGCCGTATGTGTTGACCATCATTGTGCTAGCTGCCTTCCTAGGAAAATCAGTGGCACCAAAAGCAGACGGTGTCAACTATATCAAATCAAAATAAAGAGCTTCTCTCGTATGAGAGAAGTTTTTTTTAGAGCAATTCTAAAAAGATATGCAAAACAATTGTAAGCGGTTTACAAATATGGTATAATGCTAATTGTAAGATATAGAAAAGAGGAATTTAATTATGAGTAAAATCGTTGTTGTTGGAACAAACCACGCCGGCACAGCAGCTATAAAAACCATGCTTAGCAACTATGGAGATGAAAATGAAGTGGTGACTTTTGACCAAAACTCAAACATTTCTTTCCTAGGATGCGGGATGGCTCTTTGGATTGGTGAGCAAATTGACGGACCAGAAGGTTTGTTCTACTCTGATAAGGAGCAGCTAGAAGGTATGGGAGCAAAGGTTTACATGGAGTCTCCTGTCTTAGATATTGACTTTGATAAAAAAGAAGTCAAAGCGCTCGTTGATGGTAAAGAACATATCGAGTCTTATGATAAATTGATTTTGGCGACAGGCTCACAACCTGTTATCCCACCGATTAAGGGAGTGGAAATCGAAGAAGGGTCTCGTGAGTTTAAAGCGACACTTGAAAACCTTCAGTTTGTAAAACTCTATCAAAACTCAGCAGAAGTTATTGAAAAATTGGCTAAGCCAGGCATTGACCGTGTGGCTGTCGTTGGGGCAGGCTACATTGGTGTGGAATTGGCAGAAGCTTTCCAACGTATTGGAAAAGAAGTGACTTTGGTTGATATTGCAGAAACTTGCATGGTCGGCTACTACGACCGTGACCTTACAGATATGATGAGCAAGAACTTGGAAGACCACGGCATTCGTCTTGCTTATGGTCAAGCTGTTCAAGCAGTCGAAGGTGATGGTAAGGTTGAACGTCTTGTGACTGACAAAGAAACCTTTGATGTGGATATGGTCGTTATGGCAGTTGGTTTCCGTCCAAACACAGAACTTGGTAAAGGTCGCCTTGAAACTTTCCGTAACGGTGCATGGGTTGTCAATAAAAAACAAGAAACCAGCATGAAAGATGTTTATGCTATCGGTGACTGTGCGACAGTTTATGATAACTCATTAGACGACATCAACTATATCGCCCTTGCGTCAAATGCTGTACGTACTGGTATCGTTGCTGCTCACAACGCTTGTGGTCATGAGCTTGAAGGTATTGGTGTTCAAGGTTCAAACGGTATCTCAATTTACGGACTCCACATGGTGTCTACAGGTTTGACACTTGAAAAAGCTAAACAAGCAGGGCACAATGCCGTTGAAACAACCTTTACAGACCTGCAAAAACCAGGCTTTATCAAGCACGATAACTACGAAGTAACCATTAAGATTGTCTATGATAAAGATAGCCGTGTGATTTTAGGTTGTCAAATGGCGTCTTACGACGATATTGCGCTAGCAATCCATCTCTTCTCACTGGCTATCCAAGAAAAGGTAACCATCGACAAATTGGCATTGACAGATCTCTTCTTCTTGCCACACTTCAACCAACCTTACAACTACATTACAATGGCTGCTCTCTCAGCAGAATAACACAAAAATGAGTCGAAATATCGACTCATTTTTTCATGTCTTGTAAGAAAGTATCAATATCTTTTTGACTGGTCAAATGAAGGGTTTTATCAGAATAGTTTTCCAAAACAGACTGAAATCGCTCTTGTATTTGCGGGTGTCTGCCATCTATCAAAATCCATTTGATGAAGTCAAGATCAAATCGCTCAGGACAACCCTCTGCCATGCTATCACGTGTTTGCCCACGGTGCTGTCTATAGCGTTTGTAAGCACGCTTGAGGCAGATGAGACGTGGTAGTTGTAAGATAATAATCTTATCGGCGGCATTTAGTCTTTCTTCAAAGAGACATGAGGATAGATTTCCTTCAATAACCCAACTGTCATGCGTGTCTAAAAAAGCTTGTATATCAGCGCTTATATTCTCTTTTTTACGAGCTTGCCAGCCATTCGAAAAACGTAGCTTGTCTAAGTGTAGGAGTGGTAACTTGTAGAAGTCTGTGAGCTTCTTTGCTAGTGTTGATTTTCCAGCGCCAGAATAGCCAATAATAACCATTTTCATAAAAAACTCCGTGAAATAGAAGTGAACAAAAAACCAGCTGAAAATATCAGCTGATTTTGTATCTAGAAACTAGAGATTAGTTTTTAGAAGCTGCTTGGAATTCTGGGTTTTCCCATGCTTCGTCAATGATAGCTTTCAATTCTTTAGCAGATGATTGCATTTGTTGCAATTCTTTATCGTTAAGTGGGATGTTAACTGGACGTACGATACCGTGTGCGCCAACGATAGCTGGTTGACCGATGTAGCAGTCAGTTACACCTTCGTATTGACCATCTTGGAATACAGAAACTGGAAGAACAGCTTTTTCATCATCAAGGATAGCTTTAGTGATACGAGCAAGGGCTACAGCGATACCGTAGAAAGTAGCACCTTTTTTGTTGATGATTGAGTAAGCAGCGTCACGAACACCAACAAAGAGTTCAACAAGTTCTTCAGCGTTGAAGTTTTGAACGTCTTGAAGGTAGCTTTCAAGGTTAACACCCGCAACGTTAGCGTGTGACCAAACAGCGAACTCAGAGTCACCGTGTTCACCCATGATGTAAGCGTGGACAGAACGAGCGTCTACACCAAGTTTTTCAGCAAGTGCTTGACGGAAACGAGCTGAGTCAAGTGAAGTACCTGAACCGATAACACGTTCTTTAGGGAAACCTGAGAATTTCCAAGTTGAGTAAGTCAAGATGTCAACTGGGTTTGCAGCAACAAGGAAGATACCGTTGAAACCAGATTTAACGATTTCAGTAACGATTGATTTGTTGATAGCAAGGTTTTTACCAACAAGGTCAAGACGAGTTTCACCTGGTTTTTGAGGAGCACCAGCAGTGATAACTACAAGGTCTGCGTCTGCACAGTCAGCGTAAGTTGCAGCGTAGATTTTTTTAGGTGAAGTGAAAGCAAGGGCGTGTGAAAGGTCTTCAGCATCACCAACAGCTTTATCAAACAATGCTGGGATTTCAACGATACCCAATTCTTGTGCGATTCCTTGGTTAACAAGTGCAAATGCGTAAGATGAACCTACGGCACCGTCACCAACAAGGATGACTTTTTTGTGTTGTTTAGTTGCAGTCATTATCTAAACATCTCCTTAAATTTATTATGGGGAAAATTCCCGTACATCCTTATTTTAGCATTTTCATACCGTTCTGTCACGAGGAAATGGTGAAAAAATTGGAAAATGGTAAAAAATTCACAAATAGCTTTCAGAAAAGTGTAGCTGATGACCTGCCACAGTCGTTTGAATGTTCGGAATAGGTCGATAAAAATAAGGGAAAAATAGCAGAAAATATGGTATAATATATAGTAATAAAATGAAGGACAACTGTTCATGAAAGATAAAAATTTAGTAAATGTCAATTTAACAAGTGAAATGAAAACGAGTTTCATTGACTATGCCATGAGTGTTATTGTCGCACGGGCGCTTCCTGATGTGAGAGATGGTCTAAAGCCTGTGCATCGTCGTATTCTCTATGGGATGAACGAACTTGGGGTAACGCCTGACAAGCCACATAAGAAGTCCGCTCGTATCACAGGGGACGTCATGGGTAAATACCACCCACATGGTGACTCCTCTATCTATGAAGCTATGGTTCGTATGGCGCAGTGGTGGTCATATCGTCACATGCTCGTTGATGGGCACGGAAACTTTGGCTCTATGGATGGTGATGGCGCCGCTGCTCAGCGTTATACTGAGGCTCGTATGAGTAAGATTGCGCTTGAGATGTTGCGTGACATCAACAAAAATACGGTTGATTTCCAAGATAACTATGATGGTAGTGAGCGTGAGCCTTTGGTATTGCCGTCTCGTTTTCCAAACCTTTTGGTCAATGGGGCGACTGGTATCGCTGTCGGGATGGCAACCAACATCCCACCGCACAATCTAGGGGAGTCTATTGATGCGGTGAAGCTTGTTATGGACAATCCAGAAGCGACAACTCGTGACCTTATGGAAGTGCTGCCTGGTCCTGACTTTCCAACTGGTGCTCTTGTGATGGGGCGCTCTGGTATTTATAAAGCCTATGATACAGGAAAGGGATCAATCGTTCTACGTTCACGTACTGAGATTGAGACCACTCGGACAGGTAGAGAGCGTATCGTTGTGACAGAGTTCCCTTATGGGGTCAATAAAACCAAGGTACATGAGCACATTGTGCGTTTGGTGCAGGAGAAGCGCATTGAGGGGATAACAGCGGTGCGTGATGAGTCCAGCCGTGAGGGTGTTCGCTTTGTTATTGAGATTAAGCGTGACGCCTCTGCCAATGTCATCCTCAACAATCTCTTTAAACAAACACAGCTTCAGACAAACTTTAGCTTCAATATGCTAGCGATTGAAAAGGGTGTCCCTAAAATTTTGACGCTTCGTCAGATTATCGACAACTACATCGAGCACCAAAAAGAAGTGATTGTCCGTCGTACGGAGTTTGATAAGGATCGTGCGGAAGCTCGTGCTCATATCTTAGAGGGTTTGCTGATTGCGCTTGATCACCTGGATGAGGTGATAAACATTATCCGCTCTAGTGAGACAGACAGCATTGCCCAAGCGGAGCTGATGCGTCGTTTTGACCTGTCTGAGCGTCAAAGTCAAGCCATCTTAGACATGCGTCTGCGTCGTTTGACAGGATTGGAACGTGACAAGATTCAGTCTGAGTACAACGATTTGCTAGCTTTGATTGCGGATTTGGCGGATATCTTGGCAAAACCAGAGCGTGTTATGACGATTATCAAGGACGAGATGGACGAGATTAAGCGCAAATACGCTGATGAGCGCCGTACTGAGCTCATGGTGGGTGAGGTCTTGACGCTTGAGGACGAAGACCTCATCGAAGAAGAAAATGTGTTAATTACCTTGTCTAATAAAGGCTACATCAAGCGTCTAGCGCAGGATGAGTTTCGTGCGCAAAAGCGTGGCGGTCGTGGCGTTCAAGGAACTGGTGTTAACGAAGACGACTTTGTTAAAGATTTGGTGTCTACCAACACCCACAATCCACTGCTCTTTTTCACCAATCTAGGGCGTGTTTACCGCTTGAAAGCCTATGAAATTCCTGAATACGGTCGTACCGCAAAAGGTCTTCCGATTGTCAATCTCTTGCGCTTAGATGAGGGTGAGACGGTTCAGACCATGATTAACCTTGATAGTGACACGAGCGAGGAGTCTTATTTCTTCTTTACGACACGACATGGGCTTGTCAAACGCTCACGTGTCTCAGAGTTCCATAACATTCGCCAAAACGGACTCAAGGCTCTGACCCTCAAAGAAGGAGACGAGCTGATGAGTGTTGTGGCAACTAACGGTAGTGAGGACATCATCATCGGGACTCGTCAAGCTTACTCTGTGCGCTTCAACGAAGATGGTATCCGAGTGATGGGGCGTAGCGCAGCAGGTGTCAAAGGGATTACCCTAAGAGAAGATGATAGCGTTATCGGCGTTTCTACGATTAAAGATAATCAAGATGTTCTTATCGTGACTGAAAAAGGTTTCGGTAAGCGAACGCCAGCAAGCGCCTACCCAACTAAAAATCGTGGTGGTAAGGGTATCAAGACAGCTAATATCACTGAGCGAAACGGTAGCCTAGCAGGTCTCGCCACGGTGACTGGAGATGAGGACTTGATGGTTATTACCGATACAGGCGTGGTTATCCGCACCAGCGTTGCTGCTATTTCTGAGACGGGACGTAGTGCTCAAGGGGTCAAGTTGATGCGCTTAGCAGATGAGGCTAAGATTGTCACTTTTGCCTTGGTTGCTAGCGAAGAGGACGTGCAGCAGGAGAATGAGGAATAATTAGAGACAATTTATGGCAAAGCAGAAAACGAAAAAAGGAAAAAAATTCTTTAGTATCTTACGAACGGTACTCTTTATCGTTCTATTGCTTGTCGGCTTGGTTTTGGTTTTCAATAAACCAATCCGAAATTATCTGATTGGTATGAATACCAACAAGTACCAGATTACAAAAGTCAGCAAGAAGACGATTGAAAAAAATAAGAAGGCAAAGACGACCTATGATTTTGACTCAGTGCAGTCTATCAGTGCGGAGTCTATCCTAAAGGCACAGATGGATGCGCAGCAGCTGCCTGTTATCGGTGGTATCGCTATTCCTGATGTGGGGCTTAATCTGCCGATATTTAAAGGTGTGGGCAACACCGAGCTTTCCTACGGAGCTGGCACCATGAAGGAAAACCAAGTCATGGGTGGGGAAAACAACTATGCTCTAGCGAGTCACCATGTCTTTGGCATGACAGGCTCAACGGACATGCTCTTTTCCCCTCTTGATAGAGCTAAAAAAGGCATGAAAATTTACCTGACAGACAAGGAAAAGGTCTACACATATGTCGTTACAGATGTAACTGTGGTAACACCTGATCATGTCGAAGTGATTGATGACGAGGCTGGAAAGAGTCAAGTGACCTTGGTGACTTGTACTGACGCAGAAGCTACCGAGCGTACTATTGTACGTGGTGAGCTAACTGCGACGGTCGACTACAGCAAGGCTAGTCAAGAAATCTTAGACGCCTTTAGCAAATCTTACAATCAAATGACAACGTAAATCAGAAACTTCGGTTTCTGATTTTCTCTATGAGAAAGGAGACTAATATGCAGTGGAATGCTGTTCATCATGTGGCGATTATCGTTTCGGATTATGAGGTCTCACGTGCCTTTTACGTGGACAAACTGGGTTTTGAGATTATTCGTGAAAATCACCGCCCAGATAGAGGAGACTACAAGTTAGACTTGAGGTGTGGAAGTGTTGAGCTAGAGATTTTTGGGCAAAAAAGAAGTGAGAAAAATTATACCGAGCCACCAAAACGGCTTAGTTACCCTGAAGCTTGCGGGCTGCGCCATTTAGCCTTTTATGTCGATGACATCGAGACCCGAAAAAAAGAACTAGAGGACTTAGGGATTTTTGTGGAGCCTATTCGTAGAGATACTTTTACCGGTGAGAAGATGACCTTTTTCTTTGACCCAGATGGTTTGCCTCTAGAACTGCACGAATGAGAGAAAACTGTTTTCTAGCGCTACTTTAAGCAAAAGATGTTATAATAAGTCATAAGATTTTGGAAGAAAGTTAGGAAAAAAAGAAAAACGAGGATATTATATGCGTTTGAAAAAACTGATTATGGGTGTTGGCTTAGCCTTAATGGCATTTTCTTTTGCGACCAAAGCCCAAGCAGCGACCAGTAGCGTGCAAGAGGTCATCGATGAGTCTTATGTGCAGCCAGACTATGTGCTGGGCTACTCACTCTCAGACAGTCAGCGTAGCGAGACGCTTTCTCTTTTAGGTTATGATTCGTCAAAAGACACGAGTGTCAAGACGCTAACGACAAGTGCCTACGCTTCGATTATGGATGTGGCAGATGACAGCAGTTTGCAGCTCTATTCATCCGTGAAAATCAAAAAGCTAGGCTCATCTAAGGGCTTGAGTGTTTCTATCGTGACTCCAGAAAATATCACCAAGGTCACTGAGGACATGTACCGTAACGCTGCTGTTACACTAGGAATTGAGCACGCTGAAATCACAGTTGCCTCCCCTATCCAAGTAACGGGAGAGAGTGCGCTTGCAGGGATTTACTACTCGCTCGAGCAAAATGGAGCCAGTGTCTCTACTGAAAGTAAAGAGCTAGCGCAAGAAGAGCTCAATGCACTTTCTGATATTAACGCTGAAAACCAAAATAAAGAAGGCTACGACGCAGATAAACTGAACGTTGCCATGACAGATATCAAGTCTGCTGTAGCAGATGGTGGCTCTAGCCTGTCTGAGTCTGACATCCGAAAGATCGTTGAGGACACACTGTCAAACTATGGACTTAAGGACTCTATGACCAGCAACCAAATCACTGTCATCGTTAACTTTGCTGTTAATTTGTCAAAAAGTTCTGTCATTAAAAACAGTAACTTCAAGTCAACTTTGACTTCTCTTAAAAACAGCATTGTCTCAAAGGCTAAGTCAACCTTTAGCGGTATCAATCTCAACTTTGACGCCAACAGCGCTATCGAGTCTGGAAAAGGGTTCTTTGCTAACTTGTGGCAACAAATCGTTAACTTCTTTACCAATTTATTTTCATAAAATAGAGGCAGCTAGACGAGGTCTAGCTGTTTTTTGTTTCAAAAAATTTTCAGAAAGCATTGACAAGTTTTCTATAAGTTGATACAATTCTATTAAATTCAGAATTATCTGACGATAATTTGAGAAAGAGGTTTATTTATGGACAGTACAGACAGTCAATCAAAGTGGAAAAGCCGTCTTCGGGCAATGGGACCTGGTATTCTCATGGCGTCCGCAGCGGTCGGTGGCTCACACATCGTCTCCTCAACGCAAGCTGGCGCTATTTACGGCTGGCAGTTAGCTATTATCATCTTACTTATCAATTTGTTTAAGTATCCTTTCTTTCGATTTGGGACGCAGTACACGCTGACGACAGGAAAAAGCTTGATAGAGGGCTACAGCGAAAAGGGAAAGGGCTATCTAGTTCTCTTTTTTGTGATGAATATCTTTTCTGCTCTGGTCAATACCGCAGCAGTTAGTATCCTAGCGGCAGCTATTCTCTATAATATCTTTCCAAATGGTTTTGGATTATCTATCTCGCAGTTGACGACCATAATTATCGTGGTGACTTGGGCGATGTTGCTCATTGGTGGTTATCGCTTTATAGACGGGCTGTCTAAGTGGGTCATGACAGCTTTGACTCTGGCGACAAGTTTAGCGGTTATCATCGCTCTTTTCCAACACAGAGAGTACGCCCCAAACTTTGTCGCTCCTAGCCCTTGGCAGCTGTCTGCTCTGCCTTTTATCGTTTCTTTGATGGGCTGGATGCCTGCGCCTAT
Organism: Streptococcus hyointestinalis; assembly: GCF_900459405.1. Taxonomy (NCBI): domain Bacteria; kingdom Bacillati; phylum Bacillota; class Bacilli; order Lactobacillales; family Streptococcaceae; genus Streptococcus; species Streptococcus hyointestinalis. The sequence goes on along the minus strand of NZ_UHFN01000007.1, from coordinate 1,287,655 downwards.
CGAGATTTCAGCTATTAACTCCATGTGGAGTGTTGAAAAGCAAAAGAGTGTCAAGGTGTCTTATAACGATGGATTGTTTGACTTTAACGTTGGTTATATCGGTACAGCTATTCTTGCCTTTATTTTCCTAGCGCTTGGAGCGCTCATCCAGTTTGGCTCAGGTGAGAAGGTGCAGGGGGCGAGTGCTGCTTACATTCAGCAGTTTATCGGCATGTATGCTAAAGCTCTTGGTAATTGGTCTCGTCTCTTGATTGCCTTTATCGCTTTCTTATGTATCTTTGGTACGGTCATCACGGTTATCGACGGTTATTCACGAGCTAATAACGAGACCCTGCGTTTGCTCCTAGGTGAGAAAGAAGCTAAGCAGAAAAATCTCAACATCTGGATGACGCTCACTTCAGCGATAGCTCTTGTCATTGTCTTTTTCTTCTCAGGAAATGTCGCTATCATGCTACGCTTTGCCATGATTGCTTCTTTCCTCACAACACCGTTCTTTGCTTACCTCAACTACATTTTGGTTAATAACAAAGAGCACCGTATCGCCAAATGGCTAAATGTCCTATCAATCGTGGGGCTTATCTATCTCTTTGGCTTTGCCTTGTTCTTCCTTTATGCCATGATAACAGGAGCTGTTTAGAAAAGAAAAGTCAGTTTATCAAACTGGCTTTTTTGCTTATCGTAGAATAGTATCAGTTTTTCTAATCATAGTGTAAGCGCTAGATTTTTGAAACCGCTATAATAAAGACAACCTAATGAAAGCGGTAAACACTATGACAAGACAATTTCCAAAAAACTTTTTATGGGGCGGAGCGATTGCTGCCAATCAAGCTGAAGGCGCATGGAACGAGGACGGACGTGGCATGGCAAAGACCGATGTCACAACAGGCGGTAGCGTTGATAGCCCACGCTATGTGACCTATATTGACAAAGATGGCAATCCAGGAAAAGCACCAGCAATGGGGCATAACGGTGTCATCCCAGAGGGTGCACATTATGCGGTTTTGGAGGATGAATACTATCCGAATCACCTTGGTGTGGACTTTTACCATCACTATAAGGAAGATATCGCTCTTTTAGCTGAGATGGGCTTTAAGGTTTTTCGTCTCTCTATCTCTTGGTCACGTATTTTCCCAAATGGGGATGAAAAAGAGCCTAATCAAAAAGGACTAGACTTTTACCGTCGTGTCTTTGAAGAGTGCCACAAGCATGGCATTGAGTCTTTGGTGTCTATCTGGCACTTTGACACGCCACTCTATTTAGAAGAGCACTATGGCGGCTGGAACAATCGCAAGCTGATTGATTTTTACGTGCACTATGCTGAGACGATTTTTAAGGAATATAGGGACTTGGTGACTTATTGGTTGACTTTCAATGAAATCAATAACACCGTTATGTTTCTGGATATGTTTGGCGGACAAGGGGATGACAAGGCTTTCCAAGAAGGCTATCAGCAACTGCATTATCAATTTGTCGCTAGCGCAAGAGCTGTTAAGCTTGGGCATGAGATAAATCCGAACTTCCAAATCGGCAATATGATTTGTGGGATTACCTTTTACCCAGCGACCTGTGACCCTCATGACGTTCTAGCCAATCGTCATAAGTGGGAGCAGGGCATTTACTACTGTGGAGATGTGCAGGTCAAGGGCAAATACCCAACCTTTTCTAAGCGTTTGTGGAAAGAGCACGATGTGCACCTAGACATCACCGAGCAGGACGAGAAAGACTTAGCCGAAGGCACTGTTGACATGTACACCTTTTCTTACTACATGTCAAACAATGTCACAACACACACAGGCGTAGAACAGGTGTCAGGTAATTTCTCAACAGGTGCTAAGAATCCTTACCTGACCTATTCAGACTGGGGTTGGGGGCTTGACCCGATAGGATTACAATACTATCTTGAAAAAATGTATGACCGCTATGAGCTTCCGATGATGGTCGTTGAAAATGGCTTGGGAGCCTTTGACACGGTTGAAGAAGACGGCAGCATTCATGACCAGTACCGCATTGACTACTATCGTCCGCATATTGAAGCCATGGCAGCAGCCATTGAAAATGGTGTGGACTTGCGTGGCTACACGACCTGGGGTTGTATTGACCTTGTATCCGCTGGGACTGGTGAAATCCGCAAGCGCTACGGCTTTATCTACGTTGATGTGGACGACAAAGGGCAAGGCAGCCTTGAGCGCACACCGAAAGATTCATTCTACTGGTACAAGAAAGTTATTGCATCTAACGGAAGAGATTTAGACTAAAAAGTATTTCAATACTAAAACAAGAGGGAGGCAATCATGACACAATCAGCATTTCCAAAAGATTTTTTATGGGGTGGCGCAACAGCTGCCAATCAGTTTGAAGGGGCTTATAATAGCGACGGCAAGGGGTTAAGTGTTCAGGATGTGACGCCAAAAGGAGGCGTTGCCATGCCAGGAAGTTCTAGCCCAGTCATCACAGACCAGCCGACGCCAGACAACCTCAAATTAGAAGGTATTGACTTTTACCATCGCTACAAGGAGGACATCGCTCTCTTTGCAGAAATGGGCTTCAAGGTCTTTCGCATGTCGATTGCCTGGTCACGTATTTTTCCAAACGGAGATGACGAACAGCCAAATGAAGCAGGGCTAGCCTTTTATGACAAGATCTTTGATGAGTTGGCAAAATATGGTATCGAGCCACTCGTGACACTATCTCACTACGAAACCCCACTACATCTAGCACGTGCCTACAACGGCTGGGCAAATCGTGACTTGATTGGCTTTTATGAGCGCTATGTGCGTACCGTTTTCACTCGCTACAAGGACAAGGTCAAGTACTGGCTGACCTTCAATGAAATCAACTCTGTACTGCATGCGCCTTTCATGTCAGGTGGTATCGTGACAGACCCAGAGAAACTCAGTAAGCAAGACCTCTACCAAGCAGTGCACCATGAGCTGGTCGCATCAGCACTAGCAACCAAGATTGGGCACAGTATCAATCCTGACTTTAAGATTGGCTGTATGGTACTCGCTATGCCAGCCTACGCTATGACGGCAAATCCGCTTGATCAGCTAGCAGTGCGTGAGTTTGAAAATCAAAATTATCTCTTCTCAGACATCCACGCACGGGGCAAGTATCCAAACTACATCAAGCGCTATTTTAAGGAAAATGACATCACCATTAACTTTGCGCCAGAGGATGAGGAACTTTTGAAGAATACTGTGGACTTTATCTCATTTTCTTACTACATGAGCGTGGCGCAAGCGCACAATCCAGAAGATTACAGCACAGGTCGTGGCAATATCATGGGCGGTATCAGCAACCCTTATCTTGAAAGCTCGGAGTGGGGCTGGCAGATTGACCCGATTGGTCTGCGTCTTGTCCTAAATGCTTTTTATGACCGCTATCAATTGCCACTCTTTATCGTTGAAAATGGCTTGGGGGCTAAGGATGTCTTGGTCGAAGGACCAAACGGTCCAACGGTTGAGGATGACTACCGTATTGATTACCTGCAAAAACACTTAGTGCAGGTCAATGAAGCGCTCAAAGACGGCGTTGAACTTCTAGGTTATACCACTTGGGGACCAATTGACCTGGTGTCTGCGTCAACAGCAGAACTCAGCAAGCGCTACGGCTTTATCTATGTTGACCGCAACGATGACGGCACAGGTAGCCTAGCACGCTACAAGAAAAAATCCTTTGACTGGTACAAGAAAGTCATCGCAAGCAATGGCGAAGCTCTGTATGAGGCATAAGCATGAAGAAACTTTATCTTATGCGACATGGTCAGACGCTTTTCAACTCTCTTGGCAAGATTCAAGGCTGGTGTGATTCCCCTTTGACAGAAGCAGGAAAGAGCCAAGCAAAGCTCGCACGTGACTTTTTTGAAAAGGAAGGCATTCGCTTTGACAAAGCCTATGCTTCAACGCAAGAGCGGGCTTGTGACACGCTAGAGCTCGTAACATCACAAGACTATCAGCGCTTGAAGGGACTTAAAGAATGGAACTTTGGTCTGTTTGAAGGAGAGAGCGAGCGGCTCAATCCTAAGGCTCCTTACAGTACAGAGTTTGTCGCCTATGGTGGTGAGAGTGGAGATGAAGTTAGCTGTCGTATGCTTGCGACCTTGACGGACATCGTGACAGACTTGTCAGAAAATGAGACGGCTCTTGCGGTCAGTCATGGTGGTGCTTGTTTTCGCTTTTTGAAAACTTTTCGTGATTTTTCAACGGATGAACGTCCACTCTTTAGTAATTGTGCCATTCAAGAGCTTGTTTTTGAAGAGGGACAATTTCATTTGAAGCGCTCCATTGACCCTATCCATCACGAAATTAAGCTTTATGACTGAGAAAACAGCTAGTCTTACTAGGTGTTTTTGACATTCTCAAAAATCTTGCTATTCGTTAGAAAAGTGTTACAATAAGAGTAAAAGAAACATTAGAAAAGAGGCAATAATATGGAAGAACTCAAAAAAGTATTGTTAGCTGGTATTGGCTTAACCTCAATGACGCTTGAAAAAGCGGATGCTTTTGTCAAAGAACTGGTCGACAAAGGGCGTATCAGTATGGATGAGGGCAAAGAACTGCAACAAGAGCTGAAACGTAAAGGCGAAGTAGAGGCACAGGCTGTCATCAACGAAGTCAAGGCAAAGGCAGAGCCTTACAAATACGCCACAAAAGAAGACCTCGCACGCCTTGAAGCGAAGTTAGACCGTCTCCTCTCAAAAGACGACACTAAAGACTAAGAGCGCCTATGTCAACCAAGCGCCTTAGAGAAATTGTCGGAGCTTTCTCCTCTGTCGGGCTGACCAGCTTAAAGGACAGACGAAAAGCAGATGAGGATAAAGAGGCTCCGAAAAAACTGCGTCTTGCCTTTGAGCAGTTGGGACCTAGCTTTGTCAAGATTGGGCAGATTCTCTCCACACGAGATGACCTTTTGCCAGAAGCCTACATCACTGAACTCAGTAAACTGCAAAATAACGTCCTGCCACTAGAGACAGATGTGGTCATGGCTGCTATTCAAGCAGAGCTTACTCAGCCCATAGCGGATGTTTTTGAGGAGATTAAGAGCGAGCCTTTGGCGAGCGGTTCTGTTGCTCAGACCCATCTTGCTACTTTAAAATCAGGTCAGCAGGTCGTCCTCAAAATCCAACGTCCACACTTAGCAGAAATCGTCCAAGAGGATCTGAATCTTCTCATCAAGCTGTCACGTCGCATTCCAAAGCATTTCATTCCCATGGTGGACTTGACAGAAGTGCTCTTGCAACTAAAAGCGTCGCTCTTGTATGAGATTGATTTTCGTCACGAAGCGCAAGCCATGATACGCTTTAAAGAGACCAATCGTTCGGTTCGCTGTGTTGGCGTGCCCAAGGTTTATAATAACTACACGACGGAGCGTTTGATTGTTGAGGAGTATATCGAGGGTATTCCTATCAATCACTATGACCAGCTTTTGCTTGCTGGCTATGATTTGGAGGATATTGGGCGTAAGCTCATGCTGAGCTTTATCAAGCAGGTCTTTAAGGATGGTTATTTTCATGGCGACCCGCACCCTGGCAATCTCATCATCAGTAACAACAAGATTTACTTTATTGACTTTGGGATAATGGGGCAGCTTGAGGAGGGCATGCGCTCGGCGCTAAACGATATTCTCTATGGCTTTACAGCGCAAGATGTGGACGGCATGACACGGGCTGTGCTGGCGATGACTAGCTTTGACACTTCTCTAAACAAGGTGGAGCTCAGCCATGACATCGAGCGAATGCTTGCAAAGTATGGTAATCTCGACCTAGGCAAGCTGTCCATTACGGATTTGCTGGAGGATTTAGTGTCGATTTTTGTCCGCAATCGCTTGAAAGCGTCCGCTCAGATTACCATTTTGGAAAAAGCTGCGCTGCAGGTAGAGGGGATTTTTCAGACCTTGGCACCAGATGTGGATCTTATGACCCTTGCTAAAAACTACTTTTTGCAAAATATGGGACCAGACATGCTTAAGCAGTCGCTCAATAAAGAAACCCTGCTGATTGAGCTTTTTTACCTGCTAAAAAACGGCAAAAATGTCCCAAGACGCCTCAATCAACTCCTAGAGCAAATCCTAAATGGACGTATTCTCGTCAATCATGATTTTTATGATTACTCTAATCGTATCAAGACCCTGAAAAATGTCGCTAATCGCTTTGTACTAGCTCTGCTCTTTTTGACCTTTATGCTGACAGGCGCTCTACTGTCCTTTTCAGTACAATTGGCTGGAGTCATGTGGCTCTGTTTTGCTATGGCGCTACTCGTTTTTATCGTCCTTGTGGTCACACTAACCAAATAAAAACTGGTCTTGAAATTTTACTAGATAATCGGTACAATAAAAAGGTAGTGATTTTTTAGAGGAGTCAGATTTCTTGGAAAAACAAACATTTCGTATCTTTGAGCGTCTGCGGTTTGCGGCGCTCTTAACCTTTGTCAGTGGCTTTTTAGACGCTTATACCTTCACCACGCAAAATCAGCGCTTTGCAGGTCTCCAGACTGGCAATCTCATCAACATGATGGTGCACTTGGCAGACGGGCATGTTTTTTTATCGCTGACTTATCTTGTGCCGGTGCTCTTTTTTGCTCTGGGGCAGTCGGTTAACGTCTTTTTAGAGCCATTGGTTCGGCAAAAAGGCTATCATTGGCACTTTGTCAGTAGTTGTTTGATAACGATTGGTGTTGCCATTGTCGCTGTTTATTCGCCATTTGTGGGGCACAATGCAACCATCTCAGGTTTGTCCTTTTGTGCAGCCATGCAGCTGGATACCTTTAAGCGTGTGCGTGGGCAGGCTTACGCCAATATCATGATGATTGGAAATATCAAGCGTATCTCTCAGCAGCTCACAACAGGCTTTCTCCAAAAAGACCGCAAAGCCATCTCAAAAGGCTTACACATCGCTTGGGTTCTTCTGACCTTTTGCCTCGGCGCCTTTGCAGCAGCGCTGCTCACGCAAATCATCGGCGAGTATGCACTCTATACCGTCCTCATCCCCCTTTTGATGATAAACGCCTACCTTCTCTTTGAAAAACATCCAGAAACAGCTAGTAGCCAGTATGAGGGGTCACTAATGGAGAATACTAGGTAAACATAGCTAGTCATTTTATGATAGGACCAAGCACCCGCAAGCGGTGCTTTTTCTCTCTCCACATATTTCTTTGCCTATTTACTGATAAAGGGGGCATTTTTGTGTAAAATCGTGTATAATTGTAACAGATGTACTTTTAGAGAGGATTGAGCCTGTGAACTCTTCGATTCATTTGTTATTTGCTATTGATGACCACTACGTTGAGCAGTTTATGGTGACATTGTATTCGATTGTGACCAATAGTTCTAAGGCGTCGTTTGATGTCTATGTCATGCAAAAGCAGCCCCTAGCGCAAAATGAGACGATTGCCCTTTTTTGTGAGCAATTGGGTGTGTCTTATCACCCTGTTGTCATGGGAGATGATGCTTTTAAGGATGCGCCAACGACAGACCGCTATCCAGAGACGATTTACTACCGTCTGCTCGCTCACGAGTTTCTCCCAGAGGATCTAGAGCGTATTCTGTATGTGGATGCTGATATCTTGTGTCTTAACGACATTGTGCCATTTTACGAGATGGATTTATCCGGTAAATGCTACGCTGCTAGTAGCCATACCGCAGACAGCAATATTCCAGAGCTTGTCAATAAGCTGCGCTTGCAAAATTTTGAGACCGACGGCTATTACAACACTGGCGTTTTGCTGATGAATCTCTCTGAAATCCGAAAAACGGTCAAACGCTCTGCTATTTTAGACTATATCCAGAAAAAAGGAGCACTCTTGTTGCTGCCTGACCAGGACATTTTAAATGCGCTGTATGGGCACTTGGTGGAGCTTGTCCCAGATAGTATCTACAACTATGACGCACGCTACAACACACTCTACTATGCAAGGAGTTTTGGGGAATGGGATTTGAACTGGGTGATTGAGCATACTGTTTTTTTGCATTTTTGTGGGCGTGATAAGCCGTGGAAGGACAGTTACAGAGGGCGTTATGCTGCTTTATATAAGCATTATTATCACCATGTGAGACGTTTGTCTATGACATTATAATTGAGGTATTGAAAAAATTATGCGTTTTGGAAAAAAACAAGTTTACTATTTACTTGCTTTGTTTATACTCTTTTTGGCTGTTTTAAATTATTGGGATGCGGCAGCTTCTATTGTGAGCACTGTTTTTAAAGCAGCGCAGCCATTCTTGATTGGAGCAGCAGTGGCTTATGTAGTCAATATCGTCATGTCTCTTTACGAGATAGGCTATGACTGGCTGTTTAAGAATGTTGCCTTTATGAAAGGGCTCAAGCGTCCGCTGTCGATGATTTTAGCCTATACGACCTTTGTGGTTGTCATCATCTGGCTCTTTTCGATTATCCTGCCAGATCTTATCGCAAGTATCAGCTCGCTGATGAATATCGATACCTCCATCATCAAAAAGCTCATCAAAGAAATCAATCAAAATCCGCATATTGCAAGAGTGATTAACTATGTCGGCTCAGACAAGGAGATTGTCTCACAAATCACAAACTTTGGGCAACAGATTTTAAAACAAGTGCTGACAGCCTTGATGTCACTCATGACCTCTGTGACCTCTATCGCACAGACCTTTATCAATGTCTTTATGAGCGTGATTTTTTCTTTCTATGTTTTGGGCAACAAGGAAAAACTTGGGCGTCAGTTTAATCTCTTGATTGATACCTTTGCAGGTAAGTATGCCAAAAAAATGCACTATGTCATTGGGATTTTGCACAAACGTTTTCACGGTTTCATCGTTGGTCAAACACTAGAAGCCATGATTTTAGGGACTTTGACAGCTATTGGTATGATGATACTAAGTTTTCCTTATGCTAGTACGATTGGCGTTTTGGTCGCTTTTACAGCCCTTATCCCCGTGATTGGAGCATACATAGGTGTGACGATTGGCTTTTTCCTTATCGTTACCCAGTCTGTCCCTCAAGCAGTTGCCTTTGTTATCTTTATGATTATCCTGCAGCAGTTTGAGGGCAATCTCATCTATCCTCGTGTCGTTGGTGGCTCTATCGGGCTTCCTGGGATGTGGGTCTTGGTGGCGATTACCATCGGTGGCAGTCTCTATGGTTTTCTGGGAATGCTTATGGCTGTCCCTATTGCAGCTAGTATCTACCAAATCATCAAAGACCAAGTGGCAAAGCGCCAGTCAGTGGATTTAGACAACCCTGACCAAAAGATACCATCTGAAATTATTGATGAATAAGAAATACCTCTACTTACCTGTCCTTTTACGGATAGGATAAGTGGAGGTATTTTTAATATGTATGAAATCCAGAACCAAGCTGAGCAGTTACGCCCAAGAGAACGCCTGCAGGCTCTAGGAGCTGACAAATTAAGCAATCACGAGTTACTAGCTATCCTGTTAAGAACTGGCACCAAGGAAATGCCTGTCCTTGACATTTCAACGCAAATCATCAACCAGATGACCTCTCTAGCTGATTTTAAGCACTTGTCTTTACAAGAATTGCAGCAAATCAAAGGAATCGGCAAGGTCAAGTCTATCGAGTTAAAAGCCATGATAGAGCTAGCAAGGCGCATCCAAGATTCTGAGTATAAGCGTGCAGACCAGATTTTAAGCAGTCAGCAGTTGGCACGCCGTATGATGTTAGAGCTCTCTGACAGCAAGCAAGAGCACTTGATTGCCCTTTATCTGGACACGCAAAATCGTATCATCGAGCAAAAGACGATTTTCATTGGAACGGTGCGACGCTCGGTCGCTGAACCTCGTGAGATTCTCTATTATGCCTGTAAAAATATGGCGACGAGTCTCATCATCGTGCACAATCACCCATCAGGCAGCGCCACGCCAAGCCAAAATGACAAAAAATTCACTGAAAAAATCCAAGCAGCTTGCCAGATGATTGGCATTGTCTGCTTGGATCATATCATTGTCGGACAAAAAGAGTATTACAGTTTTCGAGAAGAGGGAGAGGTGCTTTGCGATTAGAGTTCATTGACAAAGTAGTCAAAGAGCGCCATATCCTTGGCACTGTCATCAATGAGCAATTCTGGATGCCATTGAACGCCTAAAAAAGTGATGGTTTTATCAACTGAAACTGCCGCCTCAACAATCCCTGTATCGGGGTCAAAGGCGATAGGCTTTAGAGACTCTGCCATTGTTTTGATGCTTTGACGGTGAAAAGAGTTGATCTGCGCATGCGCACCGTAGATTTTTGAGAGAATGCAGTCGTTTTTGATGACGACAGGGTGCGTTCTGACATTGCCCTCTTCACTTTGCCAATGCCCCTTGATGTCTTGGTTCAGCGTGCCACCAAGGGCTACATTCATCAGCTGCAGTCCACGGCAAACACCAAATATGGGCTTTTTCTGCTTGATAGCTTCTTTGATGACAGCCAGCTCAAAGACATCACGTTCAAGAAAGAAATCGTTTTCACTAGCGTGGCGTTCTTCTTGATAAAATTTGGGGTCAACATTTTGCCCACCAATCAACAAGACCTTGTCCACCATAGAGACATAGGTTTTAGCGTCTTCTTCGCTACTGATTGGCAGGATAAGCGGTAGCCCTCCAGCTCGTTGTACCCCCTTGACAAAGCCCGTTGGGGCGTATGACCACGGGAGGTTGATGTCTTTTTTAATGCGTTGGTTTCCCATAATCCCAATAATTGGTTTTACCATGTTCTCTCCTTTCTCTAAGTCGTTTTTGCTAGCTTGTCTGGTCATGGGCTTGACTCATAAAGTACAGTAAGGTCTGAAGCTCACTCGTCAAGTCCACATACTGGACAATCACATCTTTTGGCACATTGAGGTGAACAGGTGAAAAGCTCAAAATGCCTTTGATACCAGCGTCAACGAGAATATCAGCCACTTCCTGAGCCTGCAAGCTAGGAACGGTCAAAATCGCTGTTTCGATATACTGGTCTTTTAAGTGCTCTTTTATGGTTGAAATCCCATAGATAGGAATGCCATCTTCGGTTTTAGTGCCGACTAGGCTGTTATCATCACGGTCAAAAGCGAGCGTGATTTGCATTTTGTTGCGGTCATGAAAGCGGTAGTGTAGAAGCGCTCGTCCGATATTACCACACCCCACCAGCATGACATTGGTCGTCGAGTGGTCGTTTAGAATATCAGCAAAAAAATTCATGAGTTTTTTGACATCATAGCCAAATCCACGACGTCCCAGCTCACCAAAATAGGAAAAGTCACGACGCACCGTCGCTGAGTCAATACCAATAGCGTCTGCAATCTGTTTTGAGCTGGCTTTTTCAAAATTGTTGGTGTTAAACCGTTTAAAAATCCTGTAATAAAGTGGCAATCGCTTTGCTGTTGCCTTAGGAATAGACTTATCAATAGTCATGAAACAACACCTCCTAGATGTAAGGAATTTACTATAGTTGATAAGTGTCATCTCTTTTATTGTATCAAAAAGTTTGTGAAAATAGCAACAAATGGAGCCTTTTATCTAAAAAATCTTATGTTGGCATAAGATTTTTTTCGTGTTATTAAGCCTCTCTCTTGGTAAAGACGTCACGCTCTACCAGGCTATCCATTAAAAAGTAGAACTTGTCTTGCAAAATTTTGAGGTCTTTATTTTTGAAAATATTGACCAAGCGAAGCCCCGATTTGTCTGTAATGACAAGTTTAAAAGCTGTTAAATCTTTGTTAATCGTGATTTTAAGAGGAAAGCCGTCACCAGAATTGGGCACTTCCTCAAGCAGTCGTGTTAATTCAAAATTGCCGACTTTATTTTGCACAAAGGTCGTATCACGTAATGTGTATTTTTTGATGTTTGGGCTGATCGTGTAGATAAAAGGACAATCAGCCAGATGAATTTCAGTTTCAAAAGCCATGGTTATCTCCCTATGATTTCTTTTAAAGCTTGGGCAAGAAGTGTGACTTCCTCTAGGGTGTTGAGGTCTGAGATGCTGATACGGATAGACTCCGCCAAACGCTTAGAGTGGCTACCGTAATAGCTGGTTAGGACATGACTAGGCTCAACAGTCCCAGCTGTACAAGCAGAGCCAGTGGAGACAGCAAAGCCTTTCAAATCAAGCAGTGTCAAGAGCACACTGTTTGACTGATTAGGAAAACCAATATTTAAGACATGCGGCATTCTTGTGTCGCTACCGTTGATGTAGTAGTCCACACCGTCTAGCTCGGCTAGGAAGGTATCTTTGAGTTGTTCTACCTTGCGGTAGTTTTCCTCCAAATGAAGCATAGCGTCAGCAGTTGCCTGTGCCATACCAGCAATGCCTACCATATTTTCAGTGCTAGCTCGGCGCTTTTCCTCTTGCTCACCACCATGAAGGAGGCTATCCATGTGATGTGCCTTAGCAAACAAAATACCGACACCTTTTGGTCCATGGAATTTATGAGCAGAAGCAGAAAGAAAATCAATCCCCAACTCATGCGGTCTTAGCGCTAGCTTACCAAAAGCCTGCACAGCGTCCACGTGAAAAACAGCTTGGTGGTCTCTAAGCGCCTCCGCCATTTCAGCAATAGGAAGCAAGTCTCCTGTTTCATTGTTAGAGTACATGACACTGACTAGGATAGTGTCATCTCGTAGCGCTTCTTTGAGCATATCGGCTGTAATCTGACCGTTTTGTGGCTTGAGATAGGTCACCTCAAAGCCGAAGCGATCCTCCAGATACGCCATTGTATGCAGGACAGAATGGTGCTCAATCTCTGTTGTGATGAGGTGTTTTCCCTTCTCCTGGTTAGCAAGAGCATAGCCTTTAATGGCATGGTTGTTGCTCTCTGTAGCTCCAGAGGTAAAGATGACTTCATGACTTGGGGCATCAAGCGCCTGCGCCAAGGTTTGACGATAAGTGCGCAGCCTTTGGTTTGCCTGTCGTCCAAAACTATGGATACTAGAGGGGTTGCCAAAGTCTGTCGTCATCAGCTCAGTCATCGCTTCAATGACTGAGGGTGTCATAGCGGTAGTAGCAGCATTGTCTAAGTAAATTGGTGTGTGTGTGATAGTGGTCAAATCCTTTCTTAAAGACCTCAATTAGTCTTTTTGGTATGCAAACAATGGGCTGAGCGGACGGCGCTCGTGGATGCGCACGATTGCTTTTGCAATGAGGTCAGCTGCAGAGAGGTAAGTCACATTTTCTGGGACACGCTCTTTTGTCAGAACAGAGTCTGTAACGACGATGTCTTTGATTGGAGAAGCTTCCAAGACATCAGCAGCACCGCCAGCAAAGAGACCATGGCTGGCAACAGCGTAGATGTCAGTAGCGCCACCACGCTCCAAAATTTTCGCTGCTTCAGCAAATGTTTTTCCAGTATTTAAGATGTCGTCAATGATGATAGCTTTTTTACCTTCAACCTCACCAATGATGTAGCCCTCTTCACGAGAAGCGTCGTCTTGAGCGTAGTCAATGATAGCAATCGGCGCGTCTAACACTTCAGCAAGACTGCGGGCACGCTTGATACCTGAGTTTTTAGGGCTAACAACGACAACATCCTCACCAGTAAAGCCAAGGCGTGAGTAATGCTCAGCAAAAAGCGGCACAGTAAAGAGATTATCAACTGGGATATCGAAAAATCCTTGTACTTGAACAGCGTGCAGGTCAAGTGTCAATAAGCGGTCAACACCAGCTTTGACTAGCATATTAGCAACAAGTTTTGCTGTGATTGGCTCACGAGACGCAGCGATACGATCCTGTCTAGCGTAGCCAAAGTATGGAATGACAACATTGACAGAGTTGGCACTAGCACGCTTACACGCATCAATCATAATCAATAATTCCCAAAGATTGTCATTGACTGGAAAACTAGTCGACTGGATGATGTAAATATCATCACCACGCACAGTTTCCTCAATGTTAATCATAATCTCGCCATCTGAGAACTGACGGCAAGAAACCTTTCCAAGCGGGATTCCTGAGACTTCAGAAATCTTCTCAGCAATTGGAAGGTTGGAAGTGAGTGAAAATAACTTGATAGGTTTGTCGGCATATTGTTCGACCATTTCTTGGAAACTCCTTTAATTATAAACCTTATAAAAGTAATACTTTCATTTTATCAAAAAAGAGGAGAAAATTCACCCTCTAGCGTCAAATTACTTGCTTTATGTTTTCTTATTTGGTATCATTCTAAATAAGAAAACATAAACGAGGAATTAAAATGCGATTTAGAAAATTTATCATCACGGCACTGATTGGTATCTTTGCGCTTGTTATGGAGTTTATCTTTGACCAGCCTCACATTGCTTATCTTTTGGTGGCTATTGCAGGTGGGTGTATGGCGCTTGTCATGTTGGTTGATATGATTAAGACGCTTCGCCGTGGTCAATATGGTGTTGACCTTTTAGCCATCGTGGCTATTGTGACGACGCTTTTAGTCGGTGACTACTGGGCGAGTCTCATGATTTTAATCATGCTGACAGGTGGTGAGAGCTTAGAAGAGTATGCTAGCCGTCAGGCTGGTCGAGAATTGCGAGAGCTTTTGGACAATTCACCACAAGAAGCGCACCTGAAAAAAGGAGAAGACTGGGTAGATGTTCCTGTTGATGACGTAGCGATTGGCGATATTATTTTAGTAAAACCAAACGAAGTCATCCCTATTGACGGTGTAGTGGTGCAAGGAGAGACCAGCGTCAATGAATCCTCTCTGACGGGTGAGTCACTCCTAGTAGATAAAACGCTTAACGACGAAGTGCTGTCTGGTTCGATAAATGGCGACAATGCCATTCGGATAAAAGCAAGTCGTTTGGCTAAGGACAGTCAGTACCAAGTCTTGGTTAATCTCATCAAGGAAACAGAGCAAAAGCCTGCCCGCTTTGTGCGTCTGGCAGACCGCTATGCGGTACCGTTTACCGTTGCTGCCTTTGTCATTGGTGGGCTTGCTTGGTATATCAGTGGTGATGTCATGCGCTTTGCACAAGTTTTAGTGGTTGCCTCTCCTTGTCCTTTGATTTTAGCAGCGCCAATTGCCTTTGTGGCAGGGATGAGTCGCTCAAGCCGCTCTGGTATTGTCATCAAGTCAGCAACCAGCTTTGAAATGCTGGAAAAAGCAAAGCTAATCGCCTTTGATAAGACAGGCACCATCACCAACGGTCAGCTTATGGTGGCTAACATTGTTCCAAATACTGGCGTCTCAAAAGAAGAACTCTTGCAGATTGCAGCTAGTAGCGAGCAAGAATCCACACACATTTTGGCTCGTTCCTTGGTTGATTACGCTAAACAAGAAGGCATAGACTTGTTGCCACTGACTTCTAGCAAGGAGCTAACAGCCATGGGAGTGGAGAGTCAGATTGATGGGCATCTCATCCGAGCAGGAAAGGCGAGCCTGATGACTGATTTGTCTAGTGATTTGCAGGCGCATGAGACCGCTATTTATGTCTCAAAAGACGACCACTATCTAGGTTATATCAGCTTTAAGGATACCATTCGCCCAGAGTCTAAAAAAACCATAGAGCGCCTCAAAAACTATGGCATTCAAAATGTGCTTATGCTGACAGGGGACAAAAAAGCTGTCGCTGAAAAAGTCGCTAAAGAAGTGGGTATCACACAAGTGCAGGCAGAGTGTCTGCCCCAAGATAAAATCAAACGTCTGCAGGACGCCCCAAGTGACCAACACCCAACAGTCATGGTAGGAGATGGGGTCAATGACGCTCCAGCGCTTGTCGCAGCTGATGTCGGTATTGCCATGGGAGCGCACGGTGCGACAACGGCTAGTGAAAATGCGGACGTTGTCATCCTCCAAGATGACCTCAGTAAAGTGGCTGACTTGGTTGGTATCTCAAAAGATACGCTTCTTGTTGCAAAACAGTCTGTATGGATTGGGCTTGGTATTTGTTTCTTATTGATGTTGATAGCAAGTACTGGTGTTATCCCAGCTTTACTAGGTGCTATCTTACAGGAGGTTATTGATACCATATCCATTTTATCAGCGCTAAGAGCGAGAAAAGACAGATAAAAACAGCTAATCTAGCTGTTTTTATCTGTCTTTTGGTGTCTCAGTGTAGCACTGAATCTGGCAACCTTGCTTTTAGCGTATTTGAAATTGATACTTTGCTCGGCTAAGAAGTGGTCAAAATCATCCTTACCTTTTTTAGCGTCAAGCACTTCTAGCTCAAGTTCATAGTCACGAATGCCAGCGTATTGATTGTCATCTAAAGCCATGAGCCCAATCGCCGTTTGGCATTCTCGTCTAGTGGTGGTGAGATAGCCAAAAACAGCTAGCGCACTTGGGTCGACCCCTTGGTCTTTGATACGCTTTGTAATGTCATTTTCAGGTAATTTTCCTGTTTTAATCATCTCCTTAGCCTCATCAATGGGCAGAGCGATATTGTACTCCCAGTTGCCGACGTTTTTTGGGATTTTTAGGGTCAGCTCGGCTGCGTTTGAGATGGTGCGGATACGCAGTGACATACGGTGGGCTTTCATGTCGAAGTTTTCAGTATCAAAGTAGTAGTTGGTTTGTGTGACAGGTGCTACGTGTGAAAATTGCGCCTTGAGACGATTAAACTCGTCTTTTGTCAGCATCGTTTTAAATTCTATCTCAAGATGGTTCATAGTTCACGTCCTTTGGAAATTTTATGGTATAATAAACGTTAAGTTTATTTTATAAGAAATTGGCTCATTTGACAAGGTTTTGTCATGGGCTTAGAGGAGAGAGCGTATGGGCATGGACTGGGAAACCTTTTTAGACCCTTATATCCAGACAGTTGGTGAGTTGAAAATCAAGCTGAGAAGTATTCGCAAGCAATTTCGTAAGCAAAATAAACACTCGCCCATCGAGTTTGTGACAGGACGTGTCAAGTCCATTGAGAGTATCAAAGAAAAGATGGTCTTGCGTGATATTCGTTTTGAAAATTTAGCAACGGATTTGCAGGATATTGCTGGGCTTCGTATCATGGTGCAGTTTGTTGATGACGTTGATGATGTGCTTGAGCTTCTGCGCAAACGTCAGGACATGACCATTGTACAGGAGCGTGATTATATCCATCATATGAAGGCTAGTGGTTACCGCTCTTATCATGTGATTGTAGAGTATCCTGTTGATACCATTCATGGGCAAAAGAAGATTCTAGCTGAGATACAGATTAGAACCTTAGCCATGAATTTTTGGGCGACTATTGAGCACTCGCTCAACTACAAATACCAAGGTGATTTTCCAGAAGAAATCAAAAAACGTTTGGAAGTGACGGCTAAGATTGCTTTTGAGTTGGATGAGGAAATGCGTAAGATCCGTGAGGATATTCGTGAAGCGCAGCTTTTATTTGACCCTGAAAATAGAAAGTTAAGTGATGGTGTAGGAAATAGCGATGACACAGATGAATTATACCGATAAGAAAAAGCCCACTCGTGTGGCGATTATTAGTAACGGCAAGTACCAGAGTAAGCGTATTGCAGGCAAGCTCTTTGCGATTTTTAAGGACGCTGATAATTTTTATCTGACCAAAAGAGACCCAGATGTGGTGATTAGTATTGGTGGTGACGGCATGTTGTTGTCTGCTTTTCATATGTACGAGAAGGCTCTAGACCATGTGCGTTTTGTCGGCATTCACACAGGGCATTTGGGTTTTTACACGGACTATCGTGACTTTGAGGTGGATAAACTGATTGAAAATCTCAGACAGGATAAGGGAGAGAGTATTTCTTATCCTATCGTTAAGGTTAAGATTACCTTAGCAGATGGGCGTGTTATCAAAGGGCGTGCGCTCAATGAGTCGACCATTAAGCGTATTGAAAAAACCATGGTGGCTGATGTCGTCATCAATAAGGTCAAGTTTGAGCGTTTTCGTGGTGACGGTCTGTCTGTCTCAACACCGACAGGAAGCACGGCTTACAATAAATCACTGGGTGGAGCTATTTTACACCCAACCATTGAAGCGCTGCAATTGACTGAAATCTCAAGTCTCAATAACCGTGTTTATCGCACCATTGGTTCCTCCCTCATCATCCCTAGAAAGGATGCTATCGAAGTGGTGCCAAAGCGCTTGGGGGTCTATACCATTTCTATTGATAATAAAACCATGCAGTACCGCAATGTCAAAAAGATTGAGTACAGCATTGACAGCAAGAAAATTCACTTTGTGGCGACACCGAGTCACACCAGCTTTTGGGAGCGTGTCATGGATGCCTTTATCGGAGAGTGCGATTCATGAGATTTGAGTTTGTAGCAGACAGACAAGTCAAGGTCAAAACGCTTCTCAAAAGCCACGATATTTCAAAAGGCTTGCTGGCTAAGGTCAAGTTTAAGGGTGGCAACATCTGGGTCAACGGTGTGGAGCAAAACGCCATTTATCTCCTTGATGTCGGCGATAAAGTAGCTATTGACATCCCTGATGAAGCGCCTCATGAGACGCTTATCCCAGTCAAAAAAGAACTGGACATCGTCGCAGAGGACGATCACTTTCTGGTTCTCAATAAACCCTACGGTGTAGCTAGTATCCCGAGCAAGAACCACACCAACACCATGGCGAATTTTATCAAGCACTATTATCAAGAAAAGGGCTATCCAAACCAGCAGGTGCATATCGTGACACGGCTGGATAAGGATACCAGTGGGCTCATGCTCTTTGCTAAACACGGCTACGCCCATGCGAGACTGGATAAGCAATTGCAGACAAAGTCCATCGAAAAGCGCTACTATGCCTTGGTGTCTGGTGAGGGAGATTTGCCAGACTCTGGTGAAATTATCGCACCGATTGCAAGGGATGTCGACAGTATCATCACGAGACGTGTGCACAAGTCTGGAAAGTATGCGCATACTAGCTATCAAGTAGTAGAGCGATTTGGCGATGTGGCTTTGGTGGATGTCTGGCTGCACACAGGGCGCACTCATCAGATACGTGTGCATTTTTCGCATATTGGCTTTCCACTTTTGGGCGATGATTTGTACGGCGGGAGGATGGATCTGGGCATTACTCGCCAAGCTCTTCATTGTCATTCTCTTAGATTCACAGACCCTTTCACAAAAAAGCAGCGCTGTCATGAAATTGGCTTGACAGATGATTTTGATAGCGTTATCATAGAACTGAAAAAAAAATAATAGAAGGAGTTGACTATGCGCTCTTTATTTGGAACTTTACGTGAAAAAGTAGCTAGTAACTATGTCAAGATTGTCTTTCCAGAGGGAAATGACGACCGTGTCTTGCGAGCTGCAGCACGCCTCAAGTTTGAAGGCTTGATTGACCCAGTTATCCTCGGTGAATATGACGAGGTACACGATTCACTAGCTCGTCTAGGTTTTGTAGACCAAGACTATACCATTATCAATCCCAATGACTACGCTTACTTTGAGAAGATGAAAGAAGCTTTTGTTGAGATACGAAAAGGCAAAGCGACCCTAGAGGATGCTGACCGTCTTTTGCGTGATGTCAATTATTTTGGGGTTATGTTAGTCAAGATGGGCTTGGCTGATGGGATGGTATCTGGAGCCATTCACTCGACAGCGGACACTGTGCGCCCAGCGCTTCAAATCATCAAGACCAAGCCAGGCATTTCAAGGACATCAGGCGTCTTTTTGATGAACCGTGAATCCACTAACCATCGTTTTCTCTTTGCGGACTGTGCCATTAACATCGACCCAAACGCTCAAGAATTGGCTGAGATTGCAGTCAACACTGCGGAAACAGCAGCTATATTTGGCATTGACCCTAAAGTGGCTCTCTTGAGCTTTTCAACCAAAGGTAGTGCCAAAGCGCCGCAGGTGGATAAGGTACAAGAAGCCGTTAGACTGGCAAAAGAAATAGCGCCTGATGTTGCCATTGACGGTGAGTTGCAGTTTGACGCTGCCTTTGTCGCTGAAACAGCAGCCATCAAGGCACCAGACAGCCCTGTTGCGGGACAAGCCAATGTCTTTGTTTTCCCAGATTTGCAGTCTGGCAATATCGGCTACAAAATTGCACAGCGCCTAGGGATGTTTGAGGCGATTGGACCTGTCCTTCAAGGGCTCAACGCACCTGTGAATGATTTGTCACGAGGATCTAGTGCCGAGGACATTTACAAACTGTCTATTATCACAGCAGCGCAAGCGCTTGATAGACACTGATGGAGATAAAAGAAGCGAGGAAGTAAAACTCGCTCTTTCTTTTTAGAAATGAGGTAAGACATGACAGATATTGCTTTAGTGACAGGCGCTTCGGCAGGTTTTGGCATTGCCATTGTGGAGCGCTTAATAGCGGATGGCTACAAGGTAGTTGGTGCCGCAAGGCGCTTTGAGAAACTGCAAGAACTGGCAAAAAGACTCGGTGAGGATTTTTACCCGCTGGAGATGGATGTGACAGACAGAAGCTCTGTTGATAAGGCGTTAGCGTCTTTGCCAACGTCTTTTGAGCCCATTTCCCTTTTGGTCAATAATGCTGGCTTGGCGCTGGGGCTTGATAAAGCTTACGAAGCGGATTTTGAGGATTGGCTAACCATGATTGAGACCAATGTGATTGGCTTAGCCTATGTGACAAGAAAGCTCCTGCCTGATATGGTCAAGCGCAATCACGGTTTGATTGTCAATCTGGGCTCAACAGCAGGTACCGTGCCTTACCCTGGTGCCAATGTCTATGGCAGCACCAAGGCTTTTGTCAAGCAGTTCTCGCTCAATCTGCGGGCTGACCTTGCTGGGACACGCATTCGTGTATCTAACATTGAGCCTGGGCTTTGTGAGGGGACAGAGTTTTCCAATGTCCGTTTTAAGGGTGATGATGAGCGTGCTGAAAAGCTCTACGAGGGAGCGCACGCTATTCAAGCAAAAGACATCGCAGAGACTGTCTCTTGGATAGCTAGCCAGCCTGAGCATGTCAATATCAACCGTATCGAAATCATGCCTACCTCGCAAACCTTTGGAGCGCAGCCAGTCTATCGTGACCTGTAAAAAAACAGTTTATGAAAAATAACTGAAATATTCGATTACAAAACCATGTCACTATCGTAACATTTCTGTTATGATGAGAAGAGAAAAGGGATAGTGACAGCCAGAATGCCTAGTTGTCTAGCTGTCTTTTGTAATAATTGGAATATTTAAAATAGCAAGCCCTCTATTAGGGCTTTTCTTTTTGAGCGTCTGTGCTATAATGGTTGGGTCATAAAAAACGGAGGCTAAACATGAAAAATGGGACAAACACAAGTATCAGCTTTTGATAAAGCGACACGCTCAGGTTTTTTGGTGGCTCTAGGGATTGTCTACGGTGACATTGGGACAAGCCCGCTCTACACCATGCAGTCCTTGGTGACCAACCAAGGAGGTGCAAGTCACATCAGCGAGGATTTTATACTAGGGTCCATTTCACTGATTATCTGGACTTTGACCTTGGTGACGACTATCAAGTATGTTTTGATTGCGCTAAGGGCAGATAATCATCATGAAGGTGGGATTTTCTCGCTGTATACCTTGGTTCGCAAGATGAGCCCGTGGCTGATTATTCCAGCCATGATAGGCGGTGCGACTCTCTTGTCAGACGGTGCGATGACACCAGCTGTTACGGTGACGACAGCCATCGAGGGCTTGCGAGCTGTACCTTTCTTTAGTCATTTTTATAGTGACCAGTGGCATGTGGTGGTGACAACGCTGTGTATCTTGTTGCTTCTTTTTAGCATTCAGCGCTTTGGGACACGCTTTATTGGACGGGTTTTTGGTCCAGTCATGATGACTTGGTTCTTTGTTTTGGGGTTTAGTGGGCTGTTGAACAGTTTTTCTTATTTGGCTGTTTTTAAGGCTATCAATCCCTATTATGCGCTTCATTTTTTGATGAGCCCTGAAAATCATCGTGGTATTTTCATACTAGGGTCTATTTTCCTAGCGACGACAGGAGCAGAGGCGCTTTACTCGGATATGGGGCATGTCAGACGTGGTAATATCTACGTGTCTTGGCCTTTTGTCAAGATAGCCATCATCCTCTCCTACTGTGGGCAGGGTGCTTGGCTTTTGAGCCACAAAGGGGAAGACATAGCGCTCAATCCCTTTTTTGCCAGTATCCCTGAGCAATTTCGGATTTTCCTCGTTTTACTTGCGACACTAGCAGCTATCATTGCGTCGCAGGCGCTGATTTCGGGTTCTTTCACCTTGGTTTCTGAGGCCATGGGGCTAAAGCTCTTTCCACTCTTTAAAACGACTTATCCAGGGGACAGTCGTGGGCAATCTTATATTCCAGCCATCAACTGGATATTATTCGCCTTAACCAGTTGTGCTGTGCTCTTTTTCAAATCCTCGTCAAATATGGAGGCGGCTTACGGGCTTGCTATTACCATCACCATGCTGATGACGACAGTTTTACTGACCTATTATCTCATGCAAAAGGGGGTGCGTCCGCTCTTTGCAAGGTGTGGTATGGCAGTGTTTGCAGCCATTGAGTTTGTCTTTTTTGCGGCGTCTGCGGTTAAGTTTTTAGAGGGTGGTTATGTCGTTATCGTTCTAACCTTAGCCATTTTGAGCTTGATGTTAGTCTGGTATCTCGGCGCTAAAATCATCTCTAGACATGTCAAACTTCTAGACCTCAATGACTATAAAGAGCAGCTCGATGAGCTAAAAAATGACAGTCAGTACCCACTTTATCAAACCAACATTGTCTACCTGACCAACAGACTTGAGGGTGATAAGATTGACCGCTCCATTCTCTATTCTATCTTAGACAAGCACCCAAAACGTGCTTGCGTCTATTGGTTTGTCAAGGTCAATGTCACAGATGAGCCTTACACTTCCAATTACAAGGTGGACATGATGGGTACGGACTTTATCGTCAAGGTTGAGCTCAATCTCGGCTTTAGGGTGCGCCAAGCAGTGCCAAAATATCTACGCACGATTGTGCAGGAGCTGATGGCAAGCCACAGACTGCCTAAGCAAAAGCAGAAGTACACGATTGATGAGGGGCGTGAAGTTGGTGATTTTCGCTTTGTCGTTTTAGATGAGCGTGTGGAGGATACCAGCAGCCTGTCAGCGGGTGCCAGCTTCATTCTCCAGCTAAAAGCCGCTATCAAGCACTATACAGCCAGTCCTATCAAGTGGTTTTCACTGCAGTTTACCGATGTCTCTATCGAGCATGTGCCGATTTTGATTGAGGATGCGGGTGGCTATGCTATCGAGGAGGAGCGTCCTTATAGGTCGAAGTCATCGGATGCTATGGATGCGCCAGAGGTTACATCTGACCAACCGACCAAGGCTTGCGCAGAGTCTGCTAGATAAGCTTCAAGTAGTGGCTTGATGTCTTGGACGATTTCCACGTAACCCTTGTCTCCACTAGGACTTGTGACCTTGTAGTAAGAGTCCATGAGAATAGCAGAAAAGGCAGATTGAGCTAAGGGCAGGTGCAACTGCCCTTTTTCTGTGCTGTCTAGCTGGTCTTTAATCCAACCGTCAAGCGCTGTGGCGTCGTCTGTGAGCTCAAAAGGATTGCTGGGTTTGTGATTGTCATAAGCAACCGCACCAGAAGTATCGTAAAAAGCCACTCGGTAAGGCAAATAATCAAGAAAATGTGTCTCCAAGTAATGGTAAAAGGATGTCAATTGCTGGGTGAGAGTGATGGTTTTTTGAGTGTCAGAAAAAGGGTGCGGATCAGTAAATACATAGTCTTTCTTTTCCTCAAAACTAAAGAGCAGCTGTGGCACGCCAAGCTCTTGTCTTTCAAAGCAAAATAGTCCATCATAGTTATGGTTGTCTTGATAGCTATCTGCAATGCTGATGGTAAAAAGGTCAGAGAAAGGCTCTACCATATCTTCAAAGTAAGTACGCTCTGCTGTGCTTTTTGCCAGCGCTAAAATATTTTTTGCTTTCATAGTGCTATGATAACGATTTTTAGGCCATTAAGCAAGAAAGCTGTTTGTCGCTAGGATAGTATCAGTTTAGCGCAGGATAGCACTATCTTTTATGGGAGGACTTGTTACAATAGAATAAGAACAAGACAAGGAGGCAAATTATGGAGCGCAAAGTGATTTTTTTAGATGTGGACGGCACGCTGGTAGATTATCATAATCAACTGCCAGCGTCAGCTATTACTGCCGTAAAGCGAGCAAGGCAAAAAGGACACTTGGTCTTTGTCTGCACAGGACGCAGCAAGGCTGAGATGCAAAAAGACATCTGGGAGATGGGCATTGATGGCATGATTGGCGGCAACGGCTCTTACATCGAGTATAGGGGCGAGGTTATCTATCATGAGGTCATCCCAAAAGACGAAGCAAGAGACATCGTTGACTGGCTCAAAGAGCGTGATTTGGCATTTTATCTAGAGAGCAATAACGGGCTATTTGCTAGTGAAAATTTTAAAGAAAAAGCACAGCCAGCGCTGAGAGAGTACATGCTAGGCAAGGGCAAGAGTACAGAAGAAGTAGCACATCTAAAGACTGATGACGTCATGCACGGTCTCATCTATGGGGGGCGAGCTCTACCGAGACGACCTCAACAAGGTCAGCTTTGTCCTCTCTTCTTATCAAGACCATCTGGACTCTAAAGCTGCATTTCCAAATCTCAAGGCAGGCACTTGGGGCGGACGAGGTGAGAGTGCTCTCTTTGGTGACTTGGGCGTCAAAGACATTGACAAGGCGCAGGCAATTCGCCGTATCCTTGCCCACCTTGGTGCTAGCCAGAAAGACACTATTGCATTTGGCGATGCCAAGGTTGACATTCCCATGCTGGACTATTGCGCTGTAGGTGTAGCTATGGGAAATGGTGGTCCTGAGATTCTAGCCATGGCAGATATGATTACAGACGATGTTGAGCATGATGGGCTTTACAAGGCTTTTGAGCAATTAGGATTATTAGATGATTAAAAAAGGTAACACATTGTGTTACCTTGAAGATAAGTCGCTACAATTGGTGTTTTTTAGCTTTTTCTTCGTAGATATCTTGCATGAGTAAGACAAAGTCGGCTAGGCTTTGTCTTTTATCGTTTTCATGGGTAACTAGGACGCAATCGAAGTGTTCTTGCGTATCAAAAGGTACCCAGACAAAGGCACTGGAGAAATCTTTGAGGTAACCTGGGCTAAGACAAATGGCTTGCCCTGATGCGACAGAAACCATGGTAAAGTCATGTGTTGGGCTGTTAAGTGTTTGGAGTGGCACTTGGTCAAGCACTTGCTTTTGCACTCTACGAAGTGTCTGGCTAGAACCACCATTAACTAGAAGCGTCCGTCCGTCTAAATCTCTAGCATTTGCTTTTTGCAGTTGAGCAAGAGTATCATCGGGATTTACTAGAAGATAGATAGAGCTGGTATACAGCGGGTGGATACGTGCATTTGGTAATTTTTGAGCTTCCTCTTTGGTGGTGAAAATCATGTCCACACTGCCTTCTCTAAATCGACTAAACCAATCTTCTAAAGCGATTCGAGGGGTAATCAAAACGTCGGGGTGTAATTCCCTAAATTCTCTGATGACCTCTGGCAGAAAGTGTAGATGAGATCGCAAGGAGTAGCCGATAGTGAGATTTTGACTATAGCGAGAAGAAAAATTTTGCCCTTGTTCAATGGCGGACTGTAACTCTTGCTTGATATGTGTTATCTGTTGGCAAAATTGTTGCCCTGCGGGTGTCAGATGGACGGATTTTCCAACACGCTCAAAGATGGCAAAACCTACTTCTTCCTCAATTACTTTAATCTGATAAGACAATGCAGGTTGTGAGATAAATAGATTTTCAGCTGCACGGTTGAAATTTAGCGTTTTTGAAAGCTCAATTAAATAATCCATTTGTTTAGAATTCATTTGTAACCTCTTTAATAAAATAATCTAATCAATAACAAAAAGAATGTATTGGATAATTTTATTGTAGAGGATTATAATGAATTTATCAAGTTAAGAAATAATATGTTTATTCTGGCGAAGAAAGGAAAGAAAATATGACACAAGTAACGATTATCGGTGCGACAGGTTCACTTGGACGTGTCGTCACTAAAACACTCTTAGAAGAAACAGATGTTCATTTGACACTTTTTTCCCGTTCGGCTGACCAATTGGCTTATCATCCACGTGTTGAAAATATAGCAGGGTCAACAGCTGATAAGGAAGTCTTAGAAAAAGCGGTTAAAGGAGCAGACCTAGTCTTTGTAGCTCTTTCTGGAGATTTGCCAACCATGGCTCAGCAAATCATTAAAGCGATGACAAAGGTTAGCAGCAGACGGCTTGTCTTTATTTCTTCCTATGGCATTTATGGTGAGATTGATGGTGCGAGTCAAAATGGTACTGGTGTTTTAGCGCCTTATCGCAAAGCAGCCGATATGATTGAAGCTTCCACCCTAGACTATACCATTGTCCGTCCAGGGTGGTTTAATAACTCCAACGACATTTCTTATACACTTTATCCAAAAGGTGAAACCATTTATGGCAATGATATTTCTCGTAAAGCCATCGCAGATTTGGTCAAAAGGCTGGTTCAAGACCCAAGTTTTGGTGTCAAGGAAAATTGGGGCATTGTACGATAAAAGAGAGTGAAATGACATTAGATAATGAATAGAAAGTGTGTAAAAATGACAGAAGTAGTTGTGCTCATCGGAGCAGGAAGTATTGGAATTGCTATTGCTCGTCGTGTCAGTGCGGGAAAAACTATCCTAGTCGCTGACCTTCGTCAAGAAAATGCAGAGCGTGTCGCTAAAACCTTACGGGAAGCAGGTTATAACGTTGAAACAGCGACCGTTGATATCGCTGAACGTGTCTCTGTTCAAGCTCTTGCTGATAAAGCAAGGCAAATGGGTACGATTAAATACCTCATCCATGCAGCAGGTGTGTCGCCCTCCCAAGTTGATAAAGAAACGGTTCTTAGAGTTGACTTGTACGGCACCGCTCTTATTCTTGACATTTTTGGTGACCTAGTCACTAAAGGTAGTAGCGCTATTGTCATCTCTTCTCAATCTGGTTATCGCCTGCCAGCACTTGGTGCTGAAAAAGATAGCTTATTAGCAACAACACCAACGGAAGAATTGCTTGATTTGGAGATGTTGTCAGACGTCAAAGATGGCCTTGAAGCTTATCAATACGCTAAGCGTGGTAATGGGCTTCGTGTCCAAAGTCAAGCCGTTCATTGGGGCAAAAAAGGTGCTCGTATCAATACCATTAGCCCAGGCATTGTCATGACACCACTTGCTCTTGATGAGTTAAATGGACCTCGAGGCGCTGGCTACAAAGCTATGATAGCAAAGACCGTCCAAGGGCGTGCTTGTACACCAGATGAAATCGGAGCGCTTGGGGAATTTCTTCTCAGAGAAACAGGAAGTTTTATCAACGGTTCTGATTTTCTCATGGATGGTGGAGTAACTGCCAACTATTGGTATGGTGATGTGGACGAAGTCAGGTAAAATCAAACTAAAAAGGACTCAGCCTTGTGTAGACAAAGCGAAGTCCTTTTTTCTTAGTGTGATGAGGCGCCAGATGTAGCGTCTGCTTGCGTGTCGCTTGCGCTGTGTCCGCTATCTGAAGCACCAGAAGTGGCGTCACTTGCTGCAGCAGTAGGGGCAAATGGACCTGAGCCACCGACCAAGCGCTGTCCTGTAGTTTCTAAGTACCAGTCTAGCCATGGTTGGAAATTAAAGACAATTTCATTGATACCAGCGTAAGAGCCGTCTGGATAATACATGGCTTGGTAATTGTGCGTATTGATGACACCAGCTGGTGAGCCAGGGACAATGGTACGCACGTATTCTTGATTGCCATTACGCAGGGTTCCGATAACCCACTCGACATTTTTCATGCGGTTAGCAGGCAGGCTATTGTGAACGGTTGAGAGGCGACTACCTGATTGAGACGGCACACGCTTGGCTAGCATGGTGTCTGGGTCTTGGTGAGCGTTATTGTAGTATAAAAACTGGTTGTTATCATCGGCATAGGTCAATTCAAACGGCATAGAGTTGAGAAACATGTTAATCTGATCAACCGTGAGGATACCGTAATCCAGCTTGACATAAGTGTCACCAGAGACAGCACCTGTCAGCTCAGCTACCTTTTCTACCCACTCTGGGTCATCAGGGTCAACCTCTGTCACAGTAGTTGCGATAGGATGGTTACAGTCCAAATCCTCTGGTGCAATTGGTTTTGGCTTTTGCAGTTTAGAGACCACCTCGACATACTTGACAAAGTTATCTAGGCAAGTCCCAAGAAAGGCGACCGTGCCTTCGCTAATGATATTACCGTCATTGTCAAAGGCTTCTTTGGTTTTTCCAAGGAGAAATTCATTGCCAGGAAGGGTATAAGCGTTGACACCAGGGGCGTCAAGGATTTTGCGCAGGTGGACTTGTGCACGAGAGGTTCCTTGGTCATAATAAGAAGCGCCTACAATCATAACAGGTTTATTTTCAAATGGATGAGTCTCATAAGACAGCCACTCAAGGACACTCTTGAGCGCAGCGGTGATGGTGTGATTGTGCTCAGGTGTTGCGATGATGACACCGTCTGCACGTGTGATTTTATTGTTCAATAGGCGCAACTGAAAGCTTTCCTTCCAGTTTTGGTCTTGGTTAAATATAGGAACATCAGCGATTTCCAAAACCTCAAGCTCAAATTTGTGCTTGAACTGCTTGCGAATAAACTCTAAGAGCATGCGATTGTATGACTGCTCAGCATTTGATCCAACGATACCTACAAATTTCATGATCTTCTCCTTTTTTATAATGTTTCCCAATCAAAGTTTTCAGCTTCTTGGCGCAAAAGCGCTTGCGCATTGGAGAGTTTTCCTGCGATTTTGACAAAGAGGCGGAAGTCATCAAAGATAGCGTCCAATTTTTGCACAGTTTCCAAATCTTGAAGGTTACCATCCTTGTCAAAAGCTTGCAGAGAATGAGAGAGCAAGAACTCATCTGGCAGGACATTTGCCTTGAGTTCAGGAGCGTTGAGAATCTGGCGCAGCTGCAGCTGGGCACAAGACGAGCCAAGCGTTCCAAAGGACGCTCCAGTAATCATGACTGGTTTATTGAGCAGTGGGTAGATACCGTAAGACAGCCAAGCAAGGGCATTCATCAAAACGGCAGGGATAGAGTGGTCATACTCGGGTGTGCCGATGATGACACCGTCTGCTTGCTCGATTTTTCCTGCGATTTCAAGCACGATGTCAGGGACTTGTTTATTGGCAGGTTTGTTAAAAACAGGCAAGTCCTTAATCTCAACCAGCTCAATCTCAGCTTTATCTGCAAAGTGCTTTTGCATGTATTCTAAGAGTTGGCGGTTGGTTGACTTAGCCGAGTTTGTTCCGACAATTCCGATAAGTTTCATATCATTTCCTCAATTCTATAATCCTAAAAGTGATAAGGGATGAAGCGCTTCTCAAGACCACTTGAGAGAATGACACGTCCCTCCCTGGTCACTAAGATACCCTCAATGTGGGGTGTTTGTTCAATGGCAAAAAGCACCTCATCAAGCGCTAGTCCAAAAAGTCTCGTCGTCCAAATCTCACAATCAAGCGACAAAGCAGACACAATGGTAAGACTTGAGAGAGGACTCTCGATAGGATAGCCTGTCTTTTTGTCAAAGATATGGTGGTAGTCCTTGCCATTTACGCTAAGATGTCGCTCATAGATACCAGAAGTCACCACAGACCCCGATGTGATAGGGAGAACACCTAGATGCACTCCTCTTTTGTGACTAGGCGCTTGGATACCGATGAACCACTCACCGCTTGGGCGCTTGGGATTGGCTCCATAGACCAGCACGTTACCACCGAGGTTAATCATAGCAGAGCTTGCGTCTTGCTTAGCAAGAGTAGCCATGATAGCGTCTGCTATATAGCCCTTGGCAAGAGCACCGAGGTCAATTTTCATGCCTTTTTTGGCGAGAAAAACGCTGTGCTCCTTCTCGTCTAGGATGATGTCTCTAGGGTCAGACAGCGCTAGCGCCTGAGTAATCTCATCTTCGCTAGGAACTCTAGCGTCGCTAAAGCCAATCCGCCAAGCCTGCACGACAGGACCCAGTGCGATGTTGAGATTGCTGGGCTTCTCTAGACTATGCTCCTTGCCAATAGCAATCAAGTGATACAAATCTGGCTGCACTGAGATGCTTGAAATGCCTGCGCTGTGATTGATAGTCATCAGTTCAGAGTCATCGTCGTTAGCACTAAAGCGGTTTTTAAGGACAGTCAGCTGCTCGATGACCTCATCTATCTGACGTTCTGCCTGATGAGAATAAATAGCAATGTCAATGACCGTTCCCATCATCTTGAGACGGCGGTTAGCATACACGAAAACACCTCCTTATACACTATATGATAGCGCTATCTTTTCAAAAATGCAAGCCTTTTCTGAATTTTTCTAAGACTATTACAGCTGTTTTCAGGTCAAAAGAAAAACTGCTTTAATCAAGCAGCTTAGTTTTTCTTTTTCATCTCACCATGTGGGTAGTAAGTGCCTTCTGGCATGTCATTGATAAAGACGTGGATAGCTTCTTTTGGCGCTTTAGCAATGCGTGAGACAACCTCAGTCACTTCACGAGCCAACTCATCTTTTTGCTCTTGTGTGCGCCCTTCAAATAAATCAATTTTAACAAATGGCATGGTAGAACCAACTTTCTCTAGGATACAGATAACTGTTCATGCCTATTGTATCATAAATCTAGTAGAAGCAGTAGCGGAAAATAATGTTTGTGTTTTAGCGGGATTTTACATGAGATAATCTCTATTTATTGACAAAAGACAAAGAATGCTCTACAATTGATAGCGGAAGGGTAAGAAATTACCTAGCGATGTGATTTGTCACATAGGAAGGTCATTTTATGAATTTAGGAGTATCATATGTTAAATGACATCCCTGTTTTTGATTACGAAGATATCCAGCTAGTGCCAAACAAGTGTATCATCAAGAGCCGCTCTGAAGCGGATACTAGTGTCACACTTGGCAACTACCGCTTCAAGATGCCAGTCGTTCCTGCCAATATGCAGACTATCATCGATGAAGCGATTGCGGAGAATTTGGCAAAAGAAGGCTACTTTTACATCATGCACCGTTTTGACGAGGAGGCACGTAAACCTTTTATCAAGCGCATGCACGACAAGGGGCTTATCGCCTCAATCTCTGTCGGTGTCAAGAACTACGAGTATGACTTTGTCAGCTCGCTTAAGGACGATGTTCCTGAGTTTATCACCATTGATATTGCGCACGGGCATGCAGACAGCGTGATTGAGATGATAAAGCATATCAAAAAAGAGTTGCCTGAGACCTTTGTCATCGCTGGCAATGTCGGCACACCACAGGCGGTTCGTGATTTGGAAAATGCTGGCGCTGATGCTACAAAGCTAGGCATTGGACCGGGGAAAGTCTGTATCACCAAGGTCAAGACTGGCTTTGGTACCGGTGGTTGGCAATTGGCGGCTCTGCGTTGGTGTGCTAAGGCTGCTAGAAAGCCTATCATCGCTGATGGTGGTATCCGCACGCACGGTGATATTGCCAAGTCCATCCGCTTTGGAGCGACCATGGTCATGATTGGCTCACTCTTTGCAGGGCACCTAGAAAGCCCTGGAAAGTTAGTAGAAGTGGATGGCGAGCAGTACAAGGAATACTACGGTTCAGCGTCTGAGTATCAAAAGGGTGAACATAAAAATGTCGAAGGCAAGAAAATCCTGCTACCAGTCAAAGGACATCTCTCTGATACATTGACGGAAATGCAGCAAGACCTTCAAAGCTCCATCTCCTACGCTGGGGGACGAGACCTTGAGAGTCTACGCCATGTTGACTACGTTATCGTCAAAAACTCCATTTGGAATGGCGACTCGATTTAAAAACAAAGCTGGGCAAGTCCCAGCTTTATTTTACTGATAAAAGGCAGGAAACGCTTTTTCCAAGTCAGCATTTGCCTCCGATAGGACTTCCTCCCTAGAGCGAACAGAAGTGCCTTGCGCTCTCACAAGGTGAAAGGCGTCAAAGCCCATGATTTCTTGGAAAATGCCACGGATATAGTTGGGTGCAAAATCAAGATACGTATAGCGGTCTTGATTGGTGTAGATAGAGCCACTGGCAAGTAGCAGAAGCACTTGATAATCATCACTCATGAGCCCGACAGAACCGCTTTCAGTGTATCTAAAGGTCTCTCTAGCAATCAAAATATTGTCGATGTAGTCTTTCATGCGTGAGGTCACATTGAAATTATGCAGAGGAGAGACGATGACGATACGGTGGTGGGCTTTAAATTGCTCTAACAGAGCTTGCGATTGCTGGGCTAGACTGGCTTCGCTTTCTGTCAAAGGAAGATTATCCGCTTGTTTTTGCCAAATGCCGAGCAATTCATCCTGCTCGATACGTGGGATGGTTTCCTCATAGAGATTTAAAATGGTCAGGTCTTGGTGTGGAAATTGCGCCCTGTACTTATCAAGGAATTTTTCTTGCAAGTAGGCACTATAGCTTGTTTTATTGTTAAAATCTGGGTGGGCATTGATAAGTAAAGTTTTCATTTTGTGTTCTCCTTTTTCTTTTGATATGCTTATCATAACAGAAAATAGTGTCAAAATATGACACCAATAAGGAAAGAAAAGATGAAAAAATCAGAACGCCTCAACCAAGAACTTATATTCCTATCAGAACGCTCCTTTTTCCAGCTCAAAGACCTCATGTCAGAGTTTGAGATTTCAAAGCGAACGGCTCTGCGAGACATGACGGCACTAGAGGAGATGGGCTTGGCTTTTTATACCGAAACTGGCAAAAACGGTGGCTATCATTTGGTGCAAAAAAGTCTACTAGCTCCAGTTTATTTTACACAAGATGACTTGACCATGATTTTTTACGCTCTCCAGTCCGTAAAGAGACTGTCTGTGACGCCGTTTGACAAAAGCTATCCGCAGATTTTTGAAAAACTGCTGGCTTCTCTCTCCAAAAGGCAGAAAGACTATGTTTTAAAGATTTTAGATGTCCTGGAATTTTACGATATTCCGGTGATTTCATCTAGTACATTTTTGAGACAATTGCTAGAAGCGACGGTAGAGGAGCAGTTGCTGTGGATTGATTACCAGCAAAAAGAGCACTTGCAGCAAGTCATCCAAATCTACACAGTCTTTTACCGTAGTGGTATCTGGTTTTTTGAAGCCTATGTGGTAGATGAGGCGAGGTGGAAGACTTATCGTGTGGATTGTCTCTTAGCCTGCGAGAAAGCAGACAATCAAGAAAAGCGACAAAGTCGCAAAGAGCTCGC
Source organism: Streptococcus hyointestinalis (assembly GCF_900459405.1). NCBI lineage: Bacteria > Bacillati > Bacillota > Bacilli > Lactobacillales > Streptococcaceae > Streptococcus > Streptococcus hyointestinalis. The sequence continues at coordinate 1,254,629 of NZ_UHFN01000007.1, read as the reverse complement.
TCAGTCTTTCAGATCTTTTTATCAAGATTATCTGGACACGCCGTTTAAGTGTGAGGTAGACGCTATGGGCAAAGAGCATTTTCTAAAAGGGGCTTATCGTGATATGAAGCTACAAGAAGAAAATGACAAAAGCTACATTGTCGGGCGTTTTAATCGTGAAGAGTTAGATTATCTAGTGCATTATCTCATCACTTTCGGTGAGCATGTGACGGTTTTAGAGCCTTCTTTTTTGCGTGAAGCTTATCTGGAGAAACTGTGTGCCATCATGAAGCGCTATCAATGACACTTTTTTGTCATCTTGCAATATAAGTGTTGAAATGATACAATGAAAAGGTCATAAGTTAGTGACCCTATAAAAACCTTATTTATGTTGAGAATGGGCTCAACGTTTCTACAAGGCACCGTAAATGCCTAACAATGAGGTAGCTTAGTCTACTGGTAGAATGCACAATGAGGTTAAGGATTCCTTAGCCTTTTTTACTTTTTTGGAGGAAAAATGAAATTATTAGAAGACCGTATTGTCAAAGACGGCAGCGTTTTAAGTGACACAGTTTTAAAAGTGGACAGCTTTTTGACCCACCAAGTGGATACTGGCTTGATGAAAGAAATTGGGAAAGTCTTTTCAGAAGCTTACAAAGACGCTGGTATCACAAAGATTGTCACCATTGAAGCCTCAGGGATTGCTCCTGCACTCTATACTGCAGAGACTATGCAGGTGCCGATGATTTTTGCCAAAAAAGCCAAAAACATCACCATGACAGAGGGCATTTTAAGCGCTGACGTTTATTCATTTACCAAACAAACCACTAGCCAAGTCTCTATTGCTAGCAAGTTTTTAAGTGAAGATGACGTGGTTTTGATTGTGGATGATATTTTGGCAAATGGTCAGGCAGCTAAGGGCTTGATTAGTATCATCGAGCAGGCTGGTGCCAAGGTAGCAGGTGTCGGCATTGTCATTGAGAAATCCTTCCAAGACGGGCGCCAGTTCTTAGAAAAAGAGGGTGTGCGAGTGACTTCACTTGCCCGCTTGCAGTCGCTTGAAAACGGTCAAATCACCTTTATGGAGGCAGATGCGTAAGATGGAACTCAACGAACAAAAACATTCCCAAGCTGCCATTTTAGGTTTGCAGCATTTGCTGGCTATGTATTCTGGCTCTATTTTAGTGCCTATCATGATCGCCTCAGCGCTTAACTACTCATCAGAGCAATTGACCTATCTCATCTCGACGGATATTTTCATGTGCGGGATAGCGACATTCCTCCAAGTGCAGTTGCGTAAGCACTTTGGTGTGGGGCTACCAGTAGTCTTAGGGGTCGCCTTTCAGTCGGTAGCGCCGCTATCTATCATCGGAGCAAAGCACGGTAGTGGCACTATGTTTGGTGCTCTTATAGCATCTGGTATCTTTGTCATTGCGATTGCTGGTGTCTTTTCAAAAATCGCTCAGTTTTTCCCGCCGATTGTGACAGGTTCTGTTATCACAACTATTGGCTTGACGCTTATCTCAGTCGCTGTTGGCAATATGGGAGACAATGCCAAGTCACCAAGTGCTACGAGCTTGATTTTATCTCTTCTAACGATTGCTATTATCTTGTTGCTGCATAAGTTTACCACTGGTTTTATCAAGTCCATTTCGATTTTGATTGGCTTGATTGTGGGAACTGTGGTTGCTGCCTTTATGGGTCTAGTTGATTTTTCAGCGGTAGCAGAAGCGCCTATTGTCCATGTGCCAACACCATTTTACTTTGGTATGCCAAAGTTTGAGCTGTCATCTATTGTCATGATGTGTATCATCGCAGTGGTGTCCTTGGTTGAGTCGACAGGTGTTTATCTTGCTCTTGCTGACATCACAGGAGAGACACTTGATAGCAAGCGTCTGAGAAATGGCTACCGTGCCGAAGGATTTGCCGTTTTACTTGGCGGTATTTTCAATACTTTCCCATACACAGGTTTCTCGCAAAATGTCGGCTTGGTGCAACTCTCTGGTATCCGCACACGTCGTCCAATCTACTACACAGCGCTTTTCTTAGTTATTCTAGGATTGCTTCCAAAATTTGGAGCGCTAGCGCAGATGATTCCAAGTCCAGTGCTTGGTGGCGGTATGCTGGTCATGTTTGGGATGGTCTCTGTCCAAGGGATTCAAATCCTCAACTCCGTTGATTTCAAAAATAACGAGCACAATCTCATCATCGCAGCGGTTTCAATTGCTGCAGGCGTTGGATTTAACGGTACCAATCTTTTTGATAGCCTACCAACCAACGCTCAAATGTTCTTGACAAACGGTATTGTCATCGCAACACTGTGCTCTATTACGCTAAATCTACTCTTTAACGGCAAAGAGTCCAAATAAACTTAGCCTCTCAACTCTTGTTGAGAGGTTTTTATCTGTATAGAGTAGCAAGACAGCGTCTTTTTTGATATAATAGACGAGATCATATTAGAAGGTGAGAATGAGCGTTTTGGCACAACTCTACTATAAGTATGGTACCATGAATTCTGGTAAGACCATTGAAATTTTAAAAGTAGCGCACAACTATGAGGAGCAGGGAAAGCCTGTCGTTATCATGACGAGTGCTCTTGACACACGGGACGGCGTTGGGATTGTCTCGAGCCGTATCGGCATGCGCCGTGAGGCGATTCCCATCTCAAATGAGACTGACATTATCGGCTTAGTGACTAGATTACCTAAAAAGCCTTATTGTGTTTTGATTGATGAGTGTCAGTTTTTGAGCAAGCAAAATGTCTATGACTTGGCACGCTTGGTGGATGAGTATGACATTCCTGTCATGGCATTTGGGCTTAAAAATGATTTTCAAAATGAGCTTTTTGAAGGGTCAAAATACCTCTTGCTTTTGGCAGACAAGATTGAAGAGATTAAAACCATCTGCCAATTTTGCTCTAAAAAGGCAACCATGGTCTTGCGTACGGAAAATGGCAAGCCTGTTTACCACGGCGAGCAAATCCAAATCGGTGGCAATGAGACCTATATCCCTGTTTGTCGCAGGCATTATTTTCACCCTGACTTAGACCAGCCGCTCAACACAACTAACAGCTAAGGAGACTACAAAACCAATGAATATCTACGATCAACTGCAAGCCGTTGAAGATCGCTATGAGGAGCTTGGCGAATTGCTCAGTGACCCTGAGGTCGTCTCAGATACCAAGCGTTTTATGGCTTTGTCAAAAGAAGAAGCAAGCACTCGTGAAACCGTTGCGGTTTACCGTGACTACAAGAAGGTTCTGCAAAATATCACAGATGCCGAAGAGATGATTAAGGACGCTTCTGGTGATAGCGAACTAGAGGAAATGGCAAAAGAAGAGCTGAAAGAAGCCAAGGCTACAAAAGAAGAGTACGAAGAAAAACTCAAGATTTTACTATTGCCAAAAGATCCAAACGATGACAAGAACATCATCCTTGAAATCCGTGGCGCAGCAGGTGGTGATGAAGCCGCCCTCTTTGCCGGAGACCTTCTCAACATGTACCAAAAATACGCTGAAAGCCAAGGCTGGCGCTTTGAGGTCATGGAGACATCAGTCAATGGTGTTGGCGGTATCAAAGAAGTGGTCGCTATGGTTTCAGGGCAATCGGTCTACTCGAAACTCAAGTACGAAAGCGGTGCGCACCGTGTACAGCGTGTGCCTGTGACTGAGAGCCAAGGGCGTGTCCACACCTCAACAGCGACCGTTCTTGTCATGCCTGAAATCGAAGAAGTCGAGTACGACATTGATCCAAAAGACCTTCGTATCGATATCTACCACGCTTCTGGTGCTGGTGGACAAAACGTCAATAAGGTAGCGACTGCCGTGCGTATCGTCCACTTGCCAACCAATATCAAGGTGGAAATGCAAGAAGAGCGCACGCAGCAGAAAAACCGTGACAAGGCGATGAAAATTATCCGTGCACGTGTGGCAGACCACTTTGCCCAAATCGCTCAAGATGAGCAAGACGCTGAGCGTAAGTCAACAGTCGGTACGGGAGACCGCTCGGAGCGTATCCGCACTTACAATTTCCCGCAAAACCGTGTGACGGATCACCGCATTGGCTTGACGCTGCAAAAATTGGACAGTATCTTGTCTGGTAAGCTAGATGAGGTCATTGATGCGCTTGTTCTTTACGACCAAACGCAAAAACTAGAAAAGCTCAATCAATGATGAATTACGCACAAGCTTTTGAGCATTATCAGCAAAAAATAGCCATTATCGGCGAGGAAAGTGAAGCGTTAGCCTTTGTCTTTAAGGAGCAAAAAGGCTGGTCAACGCTTGACTATCTCTTAGCGCAAAATCAAGCTATTTCTGAGAGTGACCTTGCTCTTCTTGAGGCTATCTACAGCCAGCTGGTTAGCCACAAGCCTGCTCAGTATATTTTGGGTTATGCGCTCTTTTGCGATATGACGCTTAATGTGGATGAGCGTGTGCTTATTCCACGACCTGAGACTGAGGAGCTGGTTGAGCTGATACTGACTGAAAATCCAGACACAGCTTGTAGAGTCTTGGATATTGGTACAGGTAGCGGAGCTATTGCTTTGGCACTGAAAAAAGGACGTCCAAACTGGCAGGTCACTGCCAGCGACCTCTCGCAGGCTGCTCTGGATGTAGCACAGCAAAATGCCAAGGCTTTGGCGCTTGATGTGAGCTTTGTCCTCTCCGACGTTTTTAGCGCTGTTCAAGGTCCATTTGATATTATCGTGTCCAATCCGCCCTACATCGCTGAGAGTGATAAGGGTGAGGTGGGGGTCAATGTCCTCACTTCAGAGCCTCATAGTGCTCTCTTTGCTCAAGAAGATGGCTATGCTATTTACCGGCAAATCATCGAACAAGCAAGTAGCTATCTCACAGCTAAGGGCAAGCTCTATTTTGAGATTGGCTATAAGCAGGGGCAGGGACTTGCAGAGATGGTGCGAAAGCACTTGCCAAAGGCAAGGGTGCGTGTGATTCAAGATATGTTTGGCAAGGATAGGATGGTGGCAGTAGATGATGTCTCAATTGAGGATTGAGCTAGAAGAAAAGCGAGCGGTTGTTTTGCCGACAGAGACGGTCTATGGTCTTTTTGCCAAGGCGCTGGATGAAGAGGCTGTAGACTATGTCTATCAGCTCAAAAAACGTCCACGGGACAAAGCAATGAACCTAAACGTAAGCTCTTTTGATGAGATTGTAGATTATTCGTCTCATCAGCCAACTTTTCTTAAAAAGCTCTACGATGCTTTTTTGCCGGGACCTTTGACGATTATCCTAAAAGCAAATAGCAGAGTGCCAGCTTGGATAAACTCAGGCTATGATACAGTCGGCTTTAGAGTCCCTAGTCATCCCAAAACGCTTGAACTTATCCAAAAAGAAGGTCCCTTAATAGGTCCGTCTGCCAACATTTCCGGAAAGAAAAGTGGTACGGTCTTTGAGGATATCATGGCGGAGTTTGACCATCAAGTCTTAGGCTATGAGGACGACCCGGCAATCACTGGTAAGGACTCGACCATTCTAGACATCTCGCAAGAAAAAGCAAGGATTTTACGGCAAGGTATGATTACTAAAGAACAGTTGTTAGAGGCTGTTCCTGAACTCACTTTTGATTAAGAACACTTTGTTGTGTTGATGAAACCACGGAGGTATGAAAATGATTTTTGACAAAGAAAACTATCGTGCATTTGACCCAGAGGTATGGGAAGCAGTAGCGGCTGAGGAGCGTCGCCAGCAAAACAACATCGAGCTTATCGCTTCTGAAAATGTTGTCTCAAAAGCAGTCATGGCAGCGCAAGGCACTGTCTTAACCAACAAGTACGCTGAAGGCTACCCAGGCAAACGCTACTATGGTGGAACTGACTGCGTTGACGTGATTGAAAATCTCGCTATCGAGCGTGCTAAAGAGTTGTTTGGCGCAGAGTTTGTCAATGTCCAAGCCCACTCTGGAAGTCAAGCCAATGCCGCAGCCTACATGGCACTCATCAAACCAGGTGACACTGTGCTGGGGATGGACCTGGCAGCTGGTGGACACTTGACACACGGTGCACCTGTCAGCTTTTCTGGACAAACTTATCACTTCGTCCCTTACAATGTCGACAAGGACACCGAACGCCTTGATTACGATGCTATCCTAGCTCTCGCTGAGGAAGTGAAGCCAAAGCTTATCGTGGCTGGAGCGTCAGCTTACTCACGCATTATTGACTTTGCTAAATTCCGTGAAATTGCTGATAGCGTTGGTGCTTACCTCATGGTGGATATGGCGCATATCGCAGGACTTGTCGCTTCAGGACATCATCCAAGCCCTGTGCCTTATGCTCACATCACAACGACAACGACCCACAAAACCCTTCGTGGACCTCGTGGTGGCTTGATTTTGACAAATGATGAAGCCCTTGCTAAAAAAATCAACTCAGCAGTCTTTCCAGGGCTTCAAGGTGGACCTCTTGAGCATGTCATCGCTGCAAAAGCTGTTGCCTTTAAGGAAGCGCTCGATCCGTCCTTCAAAGACTACGGTCAAGCTGTTTTGGATAATGCCGCTGCTATGGCTGAGGTCTTTAACCAACACGACAATTTCCGTGTCATCTCTGGCGGTACAGACAATCACGTCTTCTTAGTCGATGTGACCAAGGTCGTTGAAAACGGTAAAGTCGCACAGAATATCCTAGAAGATGTCAACATCACGCTCAATAAAAATTCTATCCCATTTGAGACCCTGTCACCGTTTAAGACGTCAGGTATTCGTATCGGCTCACCGGCTATTACAAGCCGTGGTATGGGCGTTGCTGAATCACGTCAAATTGCCAACCTCATGGTGAAAGCTCTTGAAAATCATGACAACGAAGCGGTGCTTGATGAGGTGCGTAGCGAGGTTGCCAAGTTGACAGACGCCTTTCCACTTTACGAAGGACTTGGGCAATGATAGACCTCTACATCAAACAAATCATCATCCATCAGTTCTCGCCAAACGACACGGATCTCTACTTTGCAGACAAGCCTATCAGTATCACACCCAAGCTAGATGAGTATTTCCGTAAAAAATTAGCTAAAGTGTTTACCGAAGACGCTAAGCGTGGGCGTTTTGAGGAGGACAATGTCTTCTTTGGCTATCTCAATGACGACTTGATGACATCTTCAAAAAAGATTGCCGAGCTGTGGCGTGAGGAGTTTGTCAGCTCAGAGGACCAAAAGACTAATGATTTGATTTTCATCCAGTTTGATAAGGACGGCGTTGAGCATTTTGCTTTCTTGCGGGTGGCTTTACGGGAGCACTTAGCCCATATCGACATGGATAGCGACACACCCATCAAGACCACCCAAAACAACTTGCCCTCAGCAGCGCAAACGCCTGATGAGGCGCTGGTTGTCAATCGTGTGAGTAGAGACTATTATCTCATCGAGAAGCGGATGAAGCATAATGGCAGTTTTACGCATTATTTTTCAGAAAATCTGCTGCAAGTGGAACCTAGACAGTCTGTCAAAAAAGCTATCCAGCAGGTGGAAAAAACAGCGCAGAAAATCGCTGAAAATTTCAATCAAGACGACTTTAATTTTCAAAGCAAGATGAAGTCTGCTCTTTATACGCACCTTGAAGAGGAGCAGGAGCTCTCGCCTGAAAAGCTCGCCAATCAACTCTTTGAGGACAATCTGACGGCTCGCTTGACCTTTGTCGATGAGCTAAAAGAGGACATTCCAGAGAGCATTCCTGTATCAGATATTGATTATTCACGGCAGGCGAAAAAGCTGGAAAATCAAAAGTTGTCTCTGTCCAATGGTATTGAGCTCATTGTGCCTAATAATGTCTATGAGGATGCGGAGTCCGTTGAGTTTATCCAAAATGCCAACGGCACCTACTCCATTCTCATCAAAAATATCGAAGATATAAGAAGTAAATAGTATGTTTAAATGGTTGAGACGTCTCGTTATCCTTTTACTTGTGGCTTTCGTGGCTTATCGTGCTTATCTGGTGCATGAGAGCGTCAAAAAAGTTGAAGCCTACAGAAGTATGGTAGCGACCAGTTTAGCTGAAAACGGCACCAATACCAATATTGACTTGATATTAGCCATTATCTATACCGAGACCAAGGGAGCAGAGCTTGATGTCATGCAATCTAGCGAGAGTGTTGACGGGCAAGCCAACTCCATCACAGACTCTGAAACCAGTATCAAACAAGGCGTTAAGCTCTTGACGGATAATCTTGTCTTGGCAAATGAAAAAGGTACAGACGCTTGGAGCGCTGTGCAGGCTTATAATTTTGGGACAGGCTACATCGACTATGTGGCAAAGCACGGCAAGAAGCACACCATTGAGCTTGCTAAGACCTATTCACGAGATGTAGTGGCACCCAGTCTTGGTAATACAACTGGTGAGACTTACTTTTACCACCATCCTCTGGCTTTGATTTCTGGTGGTCGCCTTTATAAGAATGGTGGCAATATCTACTATGCTAGGGAAGTGCATTTCAACCTGTGGTTGATGCAGTTGTTCAATTGGTAAGTTGGAATTAGAAAGACAGGCATGAAAGAACTAGGTTATTATTTTAAGGGGTATCTAAAAGAGACAATCTTTGGACCCCTTTTCAAATTGTTAGAGGCATCGTTTGAATTGATGGTGCCCTTGATTATTGCAAAAATTGTTGACACAGCTATCCCGCATAAGGACAAGTCGCAGCTGTATATGCTCATGGGCTTGCTCTTTTTGCTGGCGGTGGTTGGTGTCATCGTGTCCATTAGTGCGCAGTATTTTTCATCAAAGGCAGCCGTTGGCTACACCAAGCAGTTAACAGCTGACCTTTACGCCAAGGTCATGCGCTTGAGTAAGGAAGATCGAGATGAGTTGACTACGTCTAGTCTGGTGACACGCTTAACGAGCGATACTTATCAGATACAGACGGGTATCAATCAATTCTTGCGGCTCTTTTTACGGGCGCCGATTATCGTTTTTGGAGCGATTATCATGGCATTTACCATTAGCAGGCAGATGACGCTGTATTTCTTAGGTATGGTGGTCATCCTCTTTGTGGTTGTCTTTACCATGTCACGCCTGCTCAATCCCTTGTACGCCAAGATACGCCTAGCGACAGACAGTATCGTGACAAAGACACGTGAGCAGATGCAGGGTATGCGGGTTATCAGAGCCTTTGGGCAGATGAAGCGTGAGGAAGCAGAGTTTGAAGCGCTCAACAGCCACTACACCCATCTGCAGATACGGGCGGGCTATTGGTCGAGTTTGGTGACGCCCATGACCTACTTTGTGGTCAATGCCACTTTGGTTTTGGTTATTTGGCAGGGCAATCACTTGATTACAGACAATCGCCTCTCACAAGGGCTTTTGATTGCGCTTATCAATTACCTCCTGCAGATTTTGACGGAATTGCTCAAGATGACCATGCTGGTCACCTCGCTCAATCAAAGCTTTATCAGTGCTGGACGAATTAGTCAAGTCTTTGCAAAACCTGAAGAAGCACTCGACGCTCCCTTAAAGCAAGAAAAGGTCACAGACCAAACAGCGCTCAAGGTAACTAATCTTCAATTCACCTATCCCTTAGCAGCCGAGCCGTCTTTGAGTGGACTTGACTTTTCTCTGCAAAAAGGCGCCTTTTTAGGCGTCATCGGAGGGACAGGCGCTGGTAAGTCAACGCTTGTGCAGTTGCTGGCTCGATTGTATCGTCCGCAGGAAGGCGATTTGCAGATTTTTACAGATCAGCAGTCGCCAAAGACCATCCGAGAATGGCGGGATTTGGTACACGTTGTCCCGCAAAAGGCTGAGCTCTTTCAAGGAACTATCCGCTCCAATCTTCTACTTGGAATTTCAGAAGAGGTCAGCGATGAACAGCTTTGGCGGGCGCTTGAGATTGCGCAGGCAAGCGACTTTGTCGCACAAAAAGAGGGACAACTGGATGCTGAAGTCACCGCTTTTGGGCGCAATTTCTCTGGTGGGCAGCGCCAGCGCTTGACCATCGCACGTGCCATCGTCAAGGCGTCGCCTTTTCTAGTCCTAGATGACTCAACCTCAGCGCTTGACTATCTGACCGAGTCCAAGCTCCTAAAGGCGATTACTAGTGAGCTTGAGACGACCTTGATCATGATTTCCCAGCGGACAAACAGTCTAAGGACAGCTGATAAGGTTTTGGTGCTGGATAAGGGACGTCAGTCAGGCTTTGCCAGTCATGAGGCACTGCTTGAGACCAATGACCTCTATCAAGCTATCCACTTGTCACAACATCAGAAAGGAGACCAAGATGCGCGCTAGACATCAGCAATCAACTCTAAAACGGCTTTCTCTTGACATCCTTTCTGAGCGCAAATGGGTGCTGATAGCGACAGTTTTGACCTGTGTGCAGGTAGGACTGACGGTCTATCTGCCAGTTCTTATCGGTCAGGCTGTCGATGTAGTTATAAGACCCAATGCCCTACGCAACATCCTCCCCATCCTCTATCGTATGGCAGTCGTCATTGGACTCAACACCATCGTTCAGTGGCTCAATCCCATCATCTACAACCGTCTGACCTATCGCTACATCGCAAGTCTGCGTCAGCGTGTCATGGAAAAGCTGGACAACCTGCCACTCGCTTATCTGGATAAAAAGTCCGTTGGGGACTTGGTCAGTCGTGTCACGACCGACACCGAGCAGCTGGCAAATGGACTTCTGATGGTCTTTAATCAGTTTTTCATCGGTGTCTTGACCATCCTTGTGACGATTTTTAGCATGGCGGATATTGACCTCTTGATGTTAGCGATGGTTTTGCTACTCACGCCGCTGTCGCTCTTTGCAGCTCGCTTTATTGCTAGTAGGAGCTACACGCTCTATCAAAAGCAGACCCAGTCTCGTGGGCAGGTGACGCAGTACATCGAGGAGATGATTACTCAAGAGACGCTACTGCAAACTTACAATGCCCAAGACAAAAGCATTGAGACTTTTTCTGAGCTCAATGAAAACTATGCAAACTACTCTAAGAGTGCGATTTTTTACTCTTCAACGGTCAATCCAACGACCCGCTTTATCAATAGCCTCATCTATGCGCTTCTAGCTGGTGTTGGGGCGCTGCGTATCATGGCTGGCGCCTTTAGCGTGGGGCAGTTGACTACCTTTTTAAACTACGTCAACCAATACACCAAGCCCTTTAACGACATCTCAGCGGTTCTCTCTGAAATGCAGAGCGCTATCGCCTGTGCCGAGAGGCTCTATCTCGTCCTAGACGAGGAGGAAAATCACCTACCTGTCAAGCGTGTGCTGGATAGCCAGACCCTCTACGGGCAGATGAGTTTTGAGCATGTCCAATTTGGCTACGACAAGACCAAGCCCTTAATCAAGGATGTCAATCTAGATATTCCTGCCGCTTCAAAAGTCGCCGTTGTCGGACCTACTGGCGCTGGTAAATCCACTCTCATCAATCTCCTCATGCGCTTTTACGAGGTGGATAAGGGCAGTATCAAGCTAGACGGCGTGTCCATTTCTGACTATGACGTCGAAGATTTGCGTAGCCAGATTGGGATGGTCTTGCAGGAGACTTGGCTCAAAACAGCTACTATCCATGACAATATCGCCTATGGCAAGCCAAACGCTAGTCGAGATGAGGTCATCGCTGCGGCAAAAGCTGCTAATGCTGACTTTTTCATCAGACAGTTGCCACAGGGCTACGATACCTATCTGGCAGACGCCGGGGCGTCGCTGTCGCAAGGGCAACGCCAGCTACTGACCATCGCAAGGATTTTTATCAAGTTGCCGAAGATTTTGATTTTGGATGAGGCGACGTCTTCGATTGATACCAGGACAGAAGCGCTCATTCAAGCAGCATTTGAAAAGCTTATGCAAGGGCGGACAAGTTTTATCATCGCACACCGCTTATCAACCATTGAGACAGCTGATATTATCCTAGTCATGGTGGACGGTGACATCGTCGAGTATGGCAATCACCAAGCCCTCATGGACAAAAAAGGCATGTATTACAGCATGCAAATGGCGCAAGCCACTTAGAAAAACGAAAAAACCGCAACTGCGGTTTTTCCTTTAGTCTAATAACTGAAAATCCATGAGAACAGGCTCGTGGTCGGAGTAGGCAAAGCCAGTCTCTTTGGTAGTCAAGTGGTTGACCTTGATGTTGTTTGAGATGATAAAGCCGTCTAGCATCACAGTATAGGTCTTACCCTTGACGTAAGAGGTGTCAGTGTTTCTAGCGCTGTTTGCGAGATTCTCAAGCTCTGCTTGGCTGAGACTGTCCATAGCGAGCGTAAAGTCGTCCCCTAGACTTGAGCGTGGGAAGGGATATGCCCAAGTGACAGAGCTTTTATCGCCCTCTTTTGCCTTTAGATTGTGGTTAAAGTCGCCACCGACAAGGATGTAATTGCCCTTAGCCAGCTCTTTTTCCATGTCTGCTTTTAGCATAGCAAGCTGCGCTTTACGAATGCTATCGCTATTGCCATAAGCGGACAGATGGACGTTAAAGAGCACGAGGTCTTTGTCGTTAGTGACAGGGATGTGGTGGATGGCATAGGCACGATCGAGGTCCAGATATTTAGAAAAGCTGGTTGATATAGGCAGAGAGCGCCGCAGAGCACTTGTGATAGGATAGCGGCTGTAAGTCGCAAGCCCAGATGTGTTCTTGCCATGTGGCTGTGTCAGTGGGTAAAAGAGAAAGCTGGAGTGGTAGTTGATTGCAAAGGTATGGCTGTAGTTTGTTAATTGCTTTGTCAGCAAGTTCTCCTCATTGACATGATAGGAGCGTGTGCCGTTTAGATCTACCTCTTGGAAAAGAGCAAAGTCAACCTTTTCCTTTTTGATGGTATTGACAGCAGAACTAACAGCGTACTGCACACTCTTTTTACTCTTTGCCCAAGAGGACTTACCGCCGTCCATGAAAAATGAAAAATCAGGCAGATAAGCGCCAAAGCCGATATTATACGTTGCGATACGGTAGTTGTGATTGGTTGAAAGTTTGCCTTTGGGCGCTTTTTGCGTGACTGTGAGCGTCTGATTATCTGGGATACGATGATAATCCACAAGCACATAAGCCACATAGCTCCCGATAATCAAGACAAAAACAGACAGTAAGATAAGCAGCCATTTTACTAGCTTTTTCATAAGTCACCTCATAGCAATTGTTAGTACTAGTTTAGCATAAATCAGCTCAAAACGGTATGCTAAGAAGCACAAAAATCACAGCACCGAAAGCACTGTGATTTTTCTTTAATCAAACATTTTCTTAGCCGCTTTAAGCAGGGTCTTGATATCTTTGTCATAACGAGGTGTAGGAACGAGTCGTGACATAGGCACACCTGCAAAGTGGAAGGCTGCAATCTCACCAGAGCGTACAGCACTTTGCTCAGTGAAAATCATTTGATAAGGTTGTTCAACAAACTCACCGGTAAAGGCAAGGTTGGTAGAATGTTTTGGAATAACCTTTGGACGGTCGCTCTTAGCACGATTATTAAAGAGTGCAGAAGCATAAGGCATGTAAACTGGGATACAGTTGACCACACTCTTCATAATGGCTTTTTCTTTGGTTTCGATATTGATAGGACCTGGGTCGACTTTTGCTAATTGTCCAATCAACTCTTTGACCATTTCACGACCAGTCATTTCGATGTAAGGTTTGTCCACAAATTCACCTTTTCTACGTGGATAGAGGAAGTATCCCCAAAGCACGGTTTCATTTGGTTTTTGAGTGGTGAAGTGTGGTTGGTGGTGTACCACGATAGACATGGTGACGTCCTTTTGATGGAGCGGTGTCACAGGAACGGTCGAAATGAACGAATTAAGCGCATTTCCGGGTTCTTGTGTGGTGATACGAGTGATTTCTTCGAGGAGAAGATGATCTTTTGTGGTTAGTGTGAAGCTAACCCATTCACTGGCATCACGATCCGCAAAGAATTTGTCTGGATTTCCCAAGTTGTAAAAACGTTGGGTTGCTTTTTTCCAAAGACTAGAAGCAGCACCGTAGTCAGGATTTTCAGGAGCAGGTGTATCAAAATCACCGAGACTAGCAGAGTCTGTGATAGAGCCATTGGTAAAGATAACTGCTGTATCTTCATCGACTTCGACAAACTCTTCTTGATTAGTATCAGTATTTAGCATACGAAGATCTGTCACTGTAATCTCATCTTGCATAGGTGTTTCTTTAAATTCCCAGTCTGTCACCAGACGGTTAAGGACGATCTTGCACCCTTGGTCTTTGAGATAGTTAATCAAAGGCAACATGATACTTTCAAATTGATTGTAGCGTGTGCGATTGACACCGACCAAGTGCTCGATTTGCGTAAACTCATAAATCATTTGGTGCATGTAGCGACGCAATTCTTGCGCTGAGCTTTGTGTGCGAAAGGCAAAGGTTGTCTCCCACATAAACCAAAAGTTGGTTTCAAAAAACTCAGGGTCGTCCTTGAAGTACTCAGCAATGGTAACATTGTCAAGTTCTTCCTCTCTTGAGTCGGGCATCATGATGAGTTTAGTGAGAAGCTTACGGCTAGTGTTGTTGAGCCCTAAATGACTACCGTTGACAATACCCTTGCCACCTTCTAACAATCTTGCTTTGTCATAAGTTGGGTGTGCTGCGTCAAACTCACGTGTGTCTTGTGCAGCAGTCATTCCTTGCTCAGTAGCCGATGGAATACGGTCAAGCAAATCCATCAAATCAACGTAAGTGCGGTAGTTAAGCATGCGTCCACCACGTGCAATATAGCCTTTTTGATTTTCCATAGGGTGATTTTTATTCCAATAATCATCCTTAGCAGCTTCAGTAGTGGAGCCATCATTTGAACCGTGGTCGTCCAAGGAGTAAAAGGTAATCTGATCACCATTCCAGCCACCTTCCTGGATAAGGTACACAGCTGCCGCCATATTGGCGATCCCTGCCCCTATCATGATTGCTTTTTTCTTTTGCATAAGGCTATCCTCCACAAGGCTTAGTCGTCTTGTAATGTAGAATCGAATTCATCGTAGGCTTGTTTGTCATTTTCAAAGAAGCCTGCTTTGTGCGCAATACAAGCGATACCAAGGCTTACACCTAAGCCTAATCCAAGTAATATAAGATGTTTTTTCATAGTTCTTTCCTTCCTTTCTGACTCCATCATAGTCCTAAAAAGAGGCAAAGTCAACGTAAAAATAAAAAATAAATGAGATTTTCCGCAGTTTTTTTAACACTGTAAACTAATGATATTGTCTTTTTAAGCTTTCAAGCGTATAATCTTAAACTAGGATAGTAGGCAGTTTTGAAAAGTTCCTCTGAAAAGAAGAAAATCATTTACATGTTGCAAACGCTTGCACCAAGTGCTAGAATAAAAGCGGAAATTGTTTTTCTAATCTATTTTGGAGGATTTTGAAATGAAACGTCAACCGACAGACAAACGTCAGCGCTATGCTATTAAAAAGCTGACTATCGGAGTGGTATCTGTAGCGACAGGTGCTAGTATCTTGCTCTACAGCCCGCAAGTCTTGGCAGAAGAAGCAAATCAAGACCAAACAACTGAGCTTACAACCAGTGAGACTGCTTCAAAAAACCAAGCTAACGAGACTTTAGCGACCTCTCAGCCAAGCACAACGCCAGAAACGGTTAACACAGACGCTGTTTCAGAAAAGACAGCGGACAATGCAACCGTTGGCACTGAGATAGCCGAAACAGAAACGCTACATGTTAGCTCTGAGCAGACAACCACGCCGTCTACGACAGAAGAAGTATCTACACAGGCCGTTCCTTCTAACTCCACTGTAGAGACGAAAACAGAAGATAAAGAAGCAACAGAAAAGGCAGGAGAAGATAAACAAGAAGCGGTAAGTCAAACAAATACGACAGCAACCACAGAAATGGCAGATCCCGTTCAAGAAACGACTGTAGAAACACCCAAAATCGAGGATGGTTATTTCAGACTTCACTTTAAGAGCTTACCAAGTCAGCAATCGCTAGAGAGTCTGGGTCTTTGGCTTTGGGATGACGTGGACAGCCCGTCTGCTAACTGGCCTGACGGCGCCATGCCTCTCGCACAAGCCAAGAAAGATGACTATGGCTATTATATCGACTTCAAACTGTCACAAAATCAGAAAAAGCAAGTGTCTTATCTGATTAACAATAAAGCTGGTGACAATCTCACAGGTGACCAGCACATCTCGCTTTTGACGCCTGAGATGAATGAAGCTTGGGCAGATGATAGCTATCACATTCACACCTATCAGCCACTTGAGAATGGCAGCATTCGCCTTAACTACTACAGTTCAACAGGCAATTACGATAATTTGGCGGCTTGGCTCTTTAAGGATGTGAAAACACCGTCTACAGATTGGCCAAACGGACAAGACTTTATCAAAAAAGGCGCTTATGGCGTCTATATCGACATCCCTCTTAGCGAGAATGCTAAGGAGCTTGGCTTTTTAATCCTTGACAAGAGTAAGAGTGGTGATGATGTCAAGATTCAGCCAAATGACTATGTCTTTAAAGACCTTGCCAATCACACACAGATTTTTGTGCGTGATACAGACCCAAAAGTTTATAACAATCCTTACTACATCGACCAAGTGCGCTTGACAGGTGCAGAGCAGTCAGACCTTGATAGCATTCAAGCGACCTTCACAACGCTTGATGGCATGACTAAAGACGATATTTTGAAAGCGCTTCATGTGTTAGATAAAGACGGCAAAGAAGTCACAATCACAGACATCACGCTCACAAAGGACAGTCCAATTTTACTCATCAAAGGCGATTTTCATCCTGATAAGACCAGCTACACGCTCACTTACAACGACTCTAGCCAGCAAGTGCGCAATTCGTGGGAATTAAAAGACAAACTCTATGCCTATGATGGCGAGTTGGGAGCAAGACTTAGTGAAGACGGTTCACAAGTCAGCCTAGCCCTTTGGGCACCGAGTGCTGAGCAGGTCAAAGTTATCATCTATGATAAAAACGACCAAAGTAAACTCATCGGAGAGGCTTCTCTGACTAAGGGCGATAAAGGCGTCTGGACAGCTCGGCTAGATGAAAAAACGCCACTTGGCATTGCTAACTACACAGGCTATTATTACCTCTACGAAATCACACGCAATAATGAAAAGGTGCTGGTGCTAGACCCTTATGCCAAGTCACTTGCTGCTTGGGATAGTAGCAGGGCTAACGACACCATCAAAACCGCTAAAGCTGCCTTTGTCAATCCAGACAAGCTAGGACTTAGCGACCTGGACTTTGCCCACATTGATAATTTCACTCGGCGTGAGCAGGCAGTTATCTACGAGACACACGTGCGTGATTTCACGTCAGACCCAGCGCTTGACGGCACGTTCAATCATAGCTTTGGGACATTTTCAGCCTTTATTGAAAAGCTGGACTACCTAAAAGAGCTTGGCGTCACGCACATCCAGCTGCTCCCTGTTTTGAGTTATTTCTTTGTCAATGAACTGGATAAAACACGCTCAGAAAACTACACATCAGCTGACAATAACTACAACTGGGGCTATGACCCACAGCATTATTTCTCACTGTCTGGCATGTATTCTGAAAATCCAAATGACCCAGAACTTCGTATCAGCGAGTTTAAGAACTTGGTCAATGAAATCCACAAGCGTGGCATGGGCGTTATTTTAGATGTTGTCTACAATCACACGGCGAAGACTTATCTGTTTGAGGACATTGAGCCAAACTACTATCACTTTATGAATGCAGACGGAACTGCTCGTGAGAGCTTTGGTGGTGGTCGTCTGGGGACAACCCACTACATGAGCCATCGTCTCCTGCTAGACTCTATCAAGTATCTGACCAGCGAGTTCAAGGTGGATGGCTTCCGCTTTGACATGATGGGAGACCACGATGCAGCTGTCATTGATCAAGCCTTCACAGAAGCAAAGGCTATCAATCCAAACATCCTAATGCTGGGAGAAGGCTGGCGCACTTATCAAGGCGATGAGGGTAAAAAAGTCCAAGCTGCCGACCAAGACTGGATGAGTGCTACTGATACGGTCGCTGTCTTTTCAGATGACATCAGGAACACCCTAAAGTCTGGCTATCCAAACGAAGGCACACCAGCCTTTATCACAGGTGGTAAGAAATCTATCAAAGAGCTCTTTAGCACCATAAAAGCGCAGCCAAATAACTTTACAGCAGATGACCCAGGAGACGTCATCCAGTACATCGCAGCCCATGACAATTTCACTCTTCACGACGTCATCGCCAAGTCTATCAATAAAGACCCTAAAGTGGCAGAAGCAGAGATTCATCAGCGCATTCGTCTTGGAAATGCTCTCATCTTGACCTCACAGGGGACACCTTTCATCCACGCTGGTCAAGAGTACGGGCGGACAAAGCAACTGCTCAATCCAAACTACATCACAAAAGTAGCCGATGACAAGGTGCCAAACAAAGCCACACTCATCGATGCGGTCAAAGAGTACCCTTACTTTATCCACGACTCTTACGATTCATCTGACGCAGTGAATTACTTTGATTGGGAGAGTGCGACAAATTCAACCACGCACCTGATAAATACCACAACGCAAGCTTACACCAAGGGCTTGATTGCTCTGCGTCGCTCAACAGACGCTTTCACCAAAGCTAGCAAGGCAGAGGTTGAGCGTGATGTCAGCTTGATTACAGACCCAGCACTTGGTGATGTGGCAGCGGATGACTTACTCATTGGCTACCAAAGTATCGCTTCAAACGGTGACATCTATGCAGTCTTTGTCAATGCTGACCAAAATCAACGCACCATACACCTGCCACAGGCTTATCGTCATTTGCTTGGCGCTCAAGTCCTTGCGGATAGCAAGACAGCAGGTACAAGGCCTATCGTACAGCCTTATGGTATCACTTTTGGTGAGGATAGCCTAGCTATTAATGGCTTAACCGCTATCATCCTAAAAGTGCCAAAGGAAAAATCAGACAGCACTGAAGAAAAGGACACCAACGAAACAGCTACAGACCTAGGTACGACATCTAGCAAGCCAAGCCATATCCTACTTGCGACAAGCAACTCAACACAATCACAACAAGTAGTAAATAAACAGACACCTGTCCTAGAAAACAACAAAGCCCAACAAGTTTTCCTGCCAAATACAGGCAGCAAATCTAGCAACATCCTTACTCTCTTAGGAGCTAGTCTGCTCGCCCTTGCTACAAGTCTATTAGGCTTTGGCAAATCTCGCAAGCACTAAAACAAAAACTTGTCAGCAATGGCAAGTTTTTTTGACCTTTCAGGACACCTTTTACTACCATTCAGGACAAGACCTACACATGTAATCGATTTTATGCTATACTATAGGTAACTTGAGAGGAGAAAACATTTAGGAGTAGCACATGAACAAACTGATACTAAAAATCATTTTAATGACGGCAGTTTATCTCGTCCTTATGCTAGGTTTGAAAATGTTTACAAAAGATAAAGAAAAACTTCGGCAAACGTACTCAATCACAACTGTTCTCTACATCGTTAATCTTATTTTCATGTTTTTCTAACGAGTCGTTCTAATGAAAGCGTTTTTGGAGGTGGTGACAATGAAACGACTACACACTTTGAGATTGTTGCGCTTTGTGACAGGGCAGTTGCCTGTTCTTGCCTTATTTGTCCTGCTGTTGTGCGGAGGCTTGGCAGGCGGCACGCTTGCTGTGCAGGCGCTCGTTGTTCTTCTGGCGGTAAGCGCAGCCTTTTGCAACTGGTACTTTGCACGGGAGATTAAGCAGGAGGAGGAGCGAGAGCAAACAGCGCCCAACCTCATGCTGACGCAGGTGAGCTACAGCATTGCCCTAGCGCTTTTAGGTAGCGCTTGTATCGCACGTGCTTTACTCGCCTCTCAAACCTATCAGCAAGTCATCGCTTTTATCTGCGCAGCGATTTGCTTTTTGCTGACAGCTGGACTCCTTTGGGGCTGTTATCTCATCAAAAAAAGTCAAAGCTAACATCCTATGACCTCTTAAAAAAGAGGTCGTTTTTAAGTTTTGTGACCTTTTAGGACGTATTTGATACCTTTTAGGAAATAGTATATCCATTCACCTTGTCTTGTGCTATACTATAGGTATTTACAAATGCACTAATGAAAAAGGAGAATGCACATGAGCACTAACCAAAAGAAAGAAGAACAACTACTGAACCTTATCGATACTTGCTCGTCCTCAAGCTTGTCTGAAAAAGAAAGGGAAATCCTACAGCAGGCAAAAGCAGAATTGACCAAACCAAACGCCTATCTACCTCGTGTGGTAGCCGATTTAGAAGAAACGCTTCGCCCATTAGCCATCAAGCAAGAGCTATCAAATGATGTGAAACCGCTTTACAAATTGATAACCAGCCATGAGTTCAAAGACAAAGGGCTAGGTATCGGTCTAGCCAGTATAGGCATGTGGCTGTAAAAGCGCACATCAAGGAGAGACAATGAAAGCCATCTACAAGGGAAAAGTGGCGGAGCTTTGGGAGATTGGGAGAACCACACCTCAGCCCGACTGGGTGAAGCGAGCCTTTCAGCAACATCTTATCTGCTGGATGGATGAGCATGTCCGTATCCTAATGGCAGGACTACGCCCATCCGTCACGACAAATCTCAAGATAGGAGCTACAGGAACAGCAGGCGGTGGTTTTGCAGGCTATGGCATGTATGTCTTAGGCTATCCAGGAGACTATCTCGATGTCACCAATCACAGAGTCATATCAGCTAAGACCTTTCACAAAGATTACAAGCTCATAGATAAAGGAGATTGCTTATGAATCCTATATTAGCGACTATTTTGATTGCAAATATGCTTTTTATGATTTATGACATGATACGAAAAAGACAGTCAAACCGATACGCTTGGTTTGTACTTAGCATGTCTTTGCTGTATTTGAAATCAGACAGTTGGCTATTTATGACTTGTATTGTCATTTATTCTTATTTATTTTATAGTGAGCGCAAGCAAAATGGAGATATGAAAAAGGAGATTAACAGATGATAGTAATGGTTATAACAACTGTTTTCGTCCTAGCGGCGATACTTTATATGCTCTACCAAGTCATCACCAAACGAAACATCAAAACGCTACTCAAGGTTCTATGGATTGTAGCCATGTCGCTCGTCTTTTTAAACCGCTACAGCTATCCTTTCTTGATTGTAGTAGCTATCTTGACACCTGTCTTTTTTATAGAAAAGCACGTTATAGAGGAGTAGGAGAAGTGAGATGATGGGAAAAGAAAAGGTATTACACGACTTAGATAAGCTGTTGTTAGATGTCAGTGTAGAAGCTGACTCCGAGCTTTACCAGCTTCTTTTTACAAGACGACAAGACCTAGCAGCAGCACAGAAAAAGAGCGACCTAGTGATGGCACAAGCAGAATTAAGCGAGCGTCTCGCTTACTATCTCATGACGCACCAGTACCAAGCACCCCAAAGCGTTATCGCCTTTGGCTACCAGTTAGCAGGAGCGCCACACAAGTGGCAGGGAGTGCTTCCGACACTGCAAATGCTTGCTTTATCTTTATTAGGAATGGGAAAATGAGGTGCGCTATGGTAGACACGATTTTAAGCCGTTTTTTTAGTCTCAAGTCAGAACGACTAGACAAGCTGTTTCTAGTCATCATGTCCTTAGCTGACGATGGCAAGATGGGAGATATAACAGCAGTGATGCTTACTGCCATGATTGTGCTTAGCTTTTTGACCTACTATCTGTGGGCATTGATTAGCCTCTTTGTAGGCTGTACTTATATACTAGTCATCAGCCTCTTTAAATGGTATTTTACCCTACGAGAAAGCTATAGAGAAAAGCACGAAAAAGGATGAAAAGGAGATTTTATGTATCCAATTTATATTTTAGAAGATGATATCATCCAACAAAACCGCCTTAAGGAAGCCATTAACCGCTATGCTGTCAGCAAGCAGTGGGGAGATTATCAGTGTGAGGTGTTTGACGATGGTCAGGAGCTTCTGACAGCCTTTGAAAAGAGCGGAGAAAAAGCGCTCTTCTTCCTAGATTTGGAGATTAAAGGTGTTAAGCGACTAGGGCTAGAGGTCGCCAAGGTCATCTATAAGACCTCGCCTTTCTCCCTTATCGTCTTCGTCTCAACACATTCAGAGTATAGTTTGTTAGTTTCTATATAGTATGTGTTATACTATACTTATGAAAAGTTACGGAATAGATTTTAGAAAACGAGTTATTAATTATGTAGAGGCTGGTCATTCCAAAAAAGAAACGTGTCAGTTATTTGGAATTAGCACTAATACACTGTATCTGTGGGAGAAACAACTCAAAGAACTAGGTCATTTGGAGCGCCAAAAAAGAAAACCAAGCCCTCGCAAATTGCCATTGGATAAGTTAGAAGCCTATGTCAAGGAACATCCAGATGCTTTCTTAAGGGAAATTGCAGAGCATTTTGACTGTAGTATTCCCTCAGTTTGGGCTGCCTTAAAAAAACTGAACATCACTTTAAAAAAAGACCACAACCTATAAAGAACAAGATAGCGAAAAGGTGAGACGCTATCTTGATGTTTTAGCCTGCTTTCCAAACACCCCTATTGTTTATATTGATGAGACTGGCATTGATACTTATCTTTATCGTCACAAAGCTAGAGCACCTCGAGGGGAGAAAGTATACGACAAGGTAAGTGGACGCAGATTCGAAAGAATTTCGGTAGTAGCTGGTCAAATTGGTTCTAAAATTATAGCCCCCTTGCTTTATCATGGAACGATGACAGCGGAATTATTTATCAAGTGGTATCAGGAGCAGCTATTGCCATCCTTGATAGAACCCCATGTCATCATTATGGATAATGCAGCTTTTCACCCCAAGAAACAACTAGATGAGCTTGCAGTGGCTAAGGGACACTATTTTCTTCCGCTTCCACCTTATTCCCCTGAACTCAATCCCATCGAACAGTTTTGGGCTACTCTAAAAAGAAAGGTGACTGAATTGTTAAGAACAGGTCGTTCTGTTCAGTCTGCTTTGGAATACTATTTTAAAACTAAATAACTATAATGTTTGCAATTAGACATATATGCATCATACGAGATTTCCAATGGCTCATAAATCGAAATAGTTTTAAGCTCAATCAACGGTCGTGGGCTGACCCCAAAAAAGTGAGAATTTAATAAAAACACCCTAGGGCTACCGTCTCCGGTATTCAACCGGAGACAGGTAGTCCGATTTTTGTTGGATTCTTTTTTCATTATAATATTTGATGTAATTTTCTACAATTTGAATTACAATATATTTCTGAAACAACACAATACAAATATTGACATGCAATTATTAATTGGTGGATTTTAAGTTGACATCTATAAAGTTTAATGTTAGAATACATTCAAAAATATATTTGAATGAGGTATTTTATGATTCAAAATATTGTTACTTCAATAATCCTGTATTCTGGGACAGCCGTAGACTTACTTATTATCCTAATGTTATTTTTTGCCAAAAGAAAAAGTAGAAAGGACATCATTAACATCTATTTAGGACAATTTCTAGGCTCTGTTAGTCTAATATTCCTAAGTTTGCTTTTTGCATTTGTCTTAAATTATATTCCTAGTAAAGAGATTTTAGGTTTACTCGGTTTGATTCCAATTTTCCTAGGCCTCAAAGTTTTGCTTTTAGGAGATTCTGATGGAGAAGCTATTGCAAATGATGGTTTGCGAAAAGACAATAAAAACCTGATTTTTCTAGTCGCTATGATTACTTTTGCAAGTTGTGGCGCTGACAATATTGGTGTCTTTGTCCCATATTTTACTACCTTAAATTTAGCGAATTTGATAGTGACTTTACTTACTTTTCTAGTCATGATTTATCTCTTGGTTTTTTCTGCCCAAAAATTAGCACAAGTCCCTTCTGTTGGAGAAACTTTGGAAGAATACAGCAGATGGTTTATTGCCGTTGTCTATTTAGGATTGGGGATGTATATCCTGATTGAAAACAACAGCTTTGACATGCTATGGGCTGTGTTAGGCTAGGAGAAAAAATAATGAAAAAAGATAGTATCTGTCAAGTGGATGTTATAAATCAACAAAATGTTACAACCGCAACGAACTACCTTGAAAAGGAAAAAGTCCAAAAATCACTTCGCATTTTATCAAAATTTACCGATAATAAACAGATAAATATCATCTTTTATCTCCTTGCCGTCGAAGAACTCTGTGTCTGCGATATAGCCTGTTTATTAAATCTCAGTATGGCATCTGCCTCCCACCATCTTCGTAAACTAGCCAATCAAAACATCTTGGACACTAGAAGAGAGGGGAAAATTATATATTATTTTATAAAAGATGAGGAAATCAGAGATTTTTTTAATCAACTAGGATAACAACTATTTTTACTACTTTTCCATGATTATAGGGAGATTATATATGAAATTTTTGATGAAAATTACTCACAAGAAATACCTACTCGTATCAAATGTTTAAGAAAAAAGTATAATTTAAAGCAAAGCGACCTACGATTATATCAGCGTTTACAGACATTCAAGAGAAATCTCTTGGATGTCTTTTTTGGGCTAAAGCAAGGCTATGATTAGCCTTGGCAAATTTGCCTAACAGCTCCAAACCTGTCATCAAATGAAATCGATGAGTTATCAGAATGAGTCGTAGCCTTCATCTCACAGTATAGGTAGATGGCTAATTTCATTTTAAAACTTTCAGTTTTAAGGGACTGACCCCAAAAAGTGAGAATTTAATAAAAAGACTTGACATATTTCGTTTACAATGGTAGACTTATTTCGAACATATTCGTTTACGCTTGTAAACAACAAGGAGGAAAGGAAAATGAGCACAATAGAACTTAATACTTCTATCACAGATGCTGAATGGGAAGTAATGCGTGTAGTTTGGGCAAATGATCTAGTAACTAGTAGAACAGTCATCTCTGTTTTGAAAGAAAAAATGAACTGGACAGAATCCACTATCAAAACGATCTTAGGTCGATTAGTTGAAAAAGGCGTACTAAATACAGAGCAAGAAGGTAGAAAGTTTATTTACACTGCCAATATTGTAGAGAAAGAAGCCGTAAGGGATTATGCAGAAGATATTTTTAACCGTATTTGCAATAAGAAAGTTGGAAATGTAATAGGAAGCATCATTGAAAATCATGTCTTAAGCTTCGATGATATAGATCGACTAGAAAAAATATTAGAGATAAAAAAATCTTTCGCAGTAGAAGAAGTGGATTGCAATTGTCCAGAAAGACAATGCGAGTGTCATTTACATCATCATTAAGAATAAGGAGGAATTTAAAATGAACAATAACAACAAACATTTATCCCACTGTCACCATAATCATGGCGACATGGATCATTCAAAACATGAGCACGTAAGCACGGAAGAACATGGAGACCATAAGAATCAACATCAAGAACATCATGCTGAGCATGATCACAGCGGGCACAGCGGGCACAGCGGGCACAGTGGGCATCACGGAGGGCATGAACACCATCATCACGGTAACTTTAAGGAACTTTTCTTAAAATCATTGCCACTAGGAATCATTATTATGCTCTTATCCCCTATGGCTGGGTTTGACCTACCATTCCAGTTTACTTTTCCATATTCTGATATTGTAGTAGCTATTTTATCTACTATATTAATTATTTATGGTGGACGTCCATTCTATCAAGGCGCAGTTGACGAATTTAAACAAAAAGAACCTGGAATGATGGCTCTAGTTTCTTTAGGTATAAGTGTTTCATATTTATACAGTATTTATGCTGTTATCATTACCTACGTAACGGGTGGACACGTGATGGACTTTTTCTTTGAATTTGCTTCATTATTATTAATCATGTTATTAGGTCACTGGATTGAGATGAAAGCTATTGGAGAAGCAGGAGACGCACAAGCAGCATTGGCTAAGTTGGTACCAAAAGATGCTCACGTTGTGTTAGAAGATGATTCAATTGAAATACGTCCAGTTGCTGACTTACAGGTAGGTGATTTAATTCGTGTTCAAGCCGGAGAAAATGTGCCAGCAGACGGAACTATCGAGCGTGGCGAATCACGTGTAAATGAAGCTCTTTTGACTGGAGAATCAAAAGCAGTTAAAAAAGGTCCTGGCGATGAAGTAATCGGAGGCTCAACAAATGGAGAAGGGGTTCTTTATATTAAAGTGAATGAGACAGGTGATCAATCCTTCATCTCTCAAGTTCAGAATTTAATCAGCCAAGCTCAAAGTCAGCCTTCCAGAGCAGAAAATATTGCTCAAAAGGTTGCAGGATGGCTCTTCTATATTGCGATCATTGTCGCACTAATAGCTTTTGTAGTGTGGATGGTTATTGGAGATATCCCAACAGCAGTTATCTTTACTATCACGACATTAGTTATAGCTTGTCCACACGCATTAGGTCTGGCTATTCCATTGGTCACCGCCCGTAGCACAAGCTTAGGAGCCAGTCGTGGGTTACTAGTGAAAGACCGCCAAGCCTTAGAAATAGCTCCAGATGCAGATGTGATGATTTTAGATAAAACAGGTACTTTAACAACTGGTGAGTTTAAAGTATTAGACGTTAAACTTTTTAATAACAAATATAATAAAGAGGAAATCATTGCCTTACTGGCAGGTATTGAAGGAGGCTCTAGCCACCCGATTGCTCAATCAATTATAAGTTTCGCTAAGCAGCAAGATATACGTCCAGCATCTTTTGATTCAATTGATGTGATTTCCGGTGCTGGAGTAGAGGGTAAAGCAGGTGGGCACCGTTACCAATTAATCAGTCAAAAAGCCTATGGACGTAATCTTGATATGGATATTCCAAAAGGAGCAACTCTTAGTGTCTTAGTAGAGAACGATGATGCCATTGGTGCTGTAGCTTTAGGGGACGAATTAAAACCAACGAGTAAAGAGTTAATTAAAGCTCTTAAAAAGAACAATATTCAACCAATTATGGCAACAGGTGATAATGAAAAAGCGGCTCAAGGCGCGGCAGTAGATTTAGGGATTGAATATAGATCAAATCAATCTCCACAAGACAAATATGAGTTAGTTAAAACACTTAAAGATGAAGGAAAGAAAGTTATCATGGTAGGTGATGGTGTAAATGATGCTCCTTCTCTTGCCTTAGCAGATGTTGGTATAGCTGTAGGTGCTGGAACTCAAGTTGCATTGGATTCAGCTGATGTCATATTGACTCAATCCGATCCAGGAGATATTGAATCATTCATTGAATTAGCACACAAAACAACTCGTAAAATGAAACAAAACCTATTTTGGGGAGCTGGTTATAACTTTATAGCTATCCCTCTAGCTGCAGGAATTTTGGCTCCTATTGGTATCACATTAAGCCCTGCATTAGGAGGAATCCTAATGTCTGTGTCAACAGTCATCGTCGCCATTAATGCTATGTTATTAAGTTTAGATCCAAAAAATAAGGGTTAACAGATTGAATGATTGAAACTCATTAAAGTATCAAGATACAATAGTTTTACAGGAAAAAAAGAGATGTAAGTACTGGCTCTTTGTAAAATCGTGTTGTCAGAAGTAGTCGTTTGATTTAGATCGAGAAGTAGTATTAGTTGCTTTTGAAGATGATGAAATTATAGGTGCAATTTGGGAGAGATTGCTTGATGCAGATAAAAGAGGCTGAAAAACTAAGAGTACAGAAATATGCAGTCTATAAAAAAGTCAATAATACTAGAAAGAAAGGATTGAGCTTTACAAAGAATTAAGTAAATAACAGAATCGTCATCTCGTTTTGAGGTGGCGATTTTTTGCTAGTCTTTTTGATAGATAAAGCATATCTATGAAATGACAGGTGCGGATTTGTGTAAAAAATGTATTTTGAAAGATAGTGTTCTTGTAATAGCATTGTTGCACTATATGCAAATTGATGAGGAACAGGGTAAAAAGTTGATTCAATCAATCCATTCAAGCTATAAGGATTTTCTAAAACATTTTGAAGATGCTGATGTATTTGCGAATCTCTCTTATCAGATATTGAAGGGGAGCTATCCCTACCCAGTTAATGAGGTTGCAGCAGATATGCTAAGGTATGTAGCCTATGACGTTAATAGGTTCCATGCACGGGATAAAATTGAGGAACTATTAGCTACAGGGGTAGAACCACTTATTGAGGAGATTTTAGAAAGATAGTCAATATTAGGGCTACTGTTCCGTTCCACAGTATAATCTTAAAATCATTTCCACTCCCTTTCGTCTATTAGTATAGAAGAAAGCTATCACCACATGTGGAGTGCGTAGTGTTGCTACAACGAAGCAAAGAGTGAAAATCCTTTATTTTAAGCATTTTTTCAAGCATTTCGTCTTTGTTGATAATGGTGA
The DNA here is from genome assembly GCF_900459405.1 of Streptococcus hyointestinalis. NCBI lineage: Bacteria > Bacillati > Bacillota > Bacilli > Lactobacillales > Streptococcaceae > Streptococcus > Streptococcus hyointestinalis. The sequence goes on along the minus strand of NZ_UHFN01000007.1, from coordinate 1,226,490 downwards.
TTTTGACATAAAAAGAGTCTTAAAATCTCACATTGATGTAAACGTCTGTTTAGATGTCGTTTGCGTAGACGAAAAGTAGATACGTCACATAGGTTCATAGGTTATCGAGAACATTTCAAGATGTTCTCGTTTTTTTGTTTTCAAGGAGGAAGTATGCAGAAAAAAGAACAGTCGTCACGTCAAGTTGTGATGTGTTATCTCATGAATACTATGGGTATTGATTTAGATAAAGCTAAACAATTAATCTCAGATTTAGAAGATTCTGGTCTTGTGCGATTTGAACAAAATGGCAGTATAAACGTGTTACTTTTGGAGGGATAGTCATGAAACGCATAACAGCTAATCAGTATCAAACATCGGAACGTTACTACAAGCTCCCAAAGCTCTTGTTTGAGAGTGAGCGCTACAAGGATATGAAGCTAGAAGTTAAGGTTGCTTATTCCGTGCTGAAAGACCGACTAGAGCTGTCTTTGAGCCACGGTTGGATTGATGATGAGGGAGCCGTCTATCTCATTTACTCTAACGCCAAACTAATGGCTTTGCTCGGATGTTCCAAGTCTAAGTTATTGTCCATTAAGAAAACTTTACACGCTTATGGACTTATTGAGGAAGTGCAACAATCCTCCAGTGAAAAAGGGCGAATGGCAAACAAGATTTACCTAGGAGAGCTGGAGCATGATACACCCCCAGTGTCAAAATCAGACGGGGGTAGTGTTTCTAAAAGACGGGGGCAGTCTGAACCTGAAACGGGGCTAGTGTCAAATTCAACCCCTAGTGAGACTGAAGGAAGTGAGACTAATATCAGTGAAACTAAAGGGAGTGATTATTCTGTTGAGGATGAGGAGGAAAGAAATCATCATATCTCAAAGAAAAAAGAAAACACTTTATCACGAAAGGTGGACAAAGCGACATGTTACGACAAAGATTACATTTGGCACTTGGTCTATGATAGACTGAAACAAGACTTCCCTAAGCCCTCCATACAGGACGGCATGATGTTGGCTTTTGAGGAACGATATGCCTACGCATTAGCTAATATGAATTATGCTAAAGACGCCGAGACGATTGCGGAGTATGTTTACAATGGTATTTTGGCGATGTGGAACAAGCGCATTCGTCAACACTATCACAAGGAGTGAGTGACTATGTTAACGATTTATTTTGGCAATAGCTCAAAAGAACGGGATAAGTATGAGCAATTTTTGTGTGCACATCAGATTAAGTATCACAAACGTCTCGCAGACAAGATGGGCAGAAGGCAGTTAATGGCGTTGTTAGCACAAACTCCAGACTGCTTTGAGATACTATCACCAGCACTACTGAAATATAAGCGCTCCAGAAGTTTTCATTTCAATCAATTACTTGATTTAATCTTAGTGCGTCCCAGTCGTTATCTACGCTTGCCTATTGTCATTGCAAATGGTATGGTCTATGCGGGTGTGACACTAGAAGACCTGCGTATATTTCTGCCAAGAGACGAAAAAAGGAGACACTATCAAGAGCTATTAAGCAAAGAATAGGAGGCTATCATGGGCAGTTTATTTTGGGATAATGTCACACTGTTATTAGCCGAGCGAGAGATGACCTTTGCGGAACTCGTCAGACAAATGTTTGCAGGAGAATTTCATTACCCAAGCGAATTTTGGCGCTTGTATCGCAAACTGTATCATTACAAGAAAGAGAACTTTCTACCGCAAGAACGTTGGGTGGACAGAATGGTTGCGGTTCTAGACGTTGACTATGCAGAGTTATTTAGACGGTACTAAAGGTAAAGGGTTGAAATTTGTTTGGTTGTTCCTAGACATCTACAGATAACAATTTTCAATAACCAACAAACAGTTCTATTGTTCCGCAAATCAAGTTATGTCATTCCGCAAATAGACGTATCGTTCCGCAAATGATATAATGCTAAGTGGAAAAGAGGTAGACTATAATGTTTATGACCGTAAAAGAAGTCGCTATTAAATGGGGAATATCTGAAAGGCGCATTCGCACTCTCTGCTCTCAGGGCAAAATTGAGGGGGCGTTTCATAATGGTAAGCTTTGGAAAATACCTGCTGGTGCAAAGAAACCAGCTGATGGAAGATTAAAAAAAGGTTCTAACCTATTAAAAACTATAGAGGAAAAGAAAAACGAGCTATCTAAAAGAAGACCAATGACTGAAGGTGAGATTGAACGTCTTAACGAGCAGTTTTTAGTAGAGTTCACCTATAATTCGAACGCCATTGAAGGCAATACCCTGACTTTAAGGGAGACTGATATGGTGTTGAGAGGGTTAACCATTGATCAGAAACCTCTAAAAGACCATTTAGAAGCCATTGGTCACAAGGAAGCCTTCCAATATGTACAAACCCTAGTCTCTGAAAATCTGCCTTTGACGGAAAAAATAATAAAGGATATTCATTACCTCGTATTATCTGACAAAAAGGATGATAGAGGTGTCTATCGAAATGTTCCTGTTCGTATCATGGGCGCTTCTAATGAACCAGCTCAGCCCTACATGATTAGACCTAAAATGGAGCAACTACTCATAGAGTATCACGAGAATACAGAGGATATCATTACCAAACTAGCAAAGTTCCATATTGAATTTGAGAGCATTCACCCATTCATTGATGGCAATGGAAGAACAGGGCGATTATTAGTGAATTTAGAACTAATGAAAGCTGGTTATCCACCGATAGATATTAAGTTCACAGATCGCTTGTCTTACTATAAAGCATTTGATGACTTTCATTCCAAAGGTCAGCTGGCTCCAATGGTAAACTTATTTGCCAAATATGTGAATGAACGATTAGATGACTATTTGTCTATTCTTGATTGAGACAAAACTACTCAGTATCGTTCACTGCACAGCCCAATTGCTTATATACCTTTATCCTCTTTTGCTAGAAAACAACTGCTTAAACGTACCAAATTTGGTGCGTTTTTTGCTTTTTATGGTATAATAAAAGAAAAAGGAGGGGTATCCTATGATTGGAGATAACATAAAATCTTTACGAAAAACACATGATTTAACACAACCAGAATTTGCTAGAATTGTAGGTATTTCACGCAATAGCTTGAGCCGTTACGAAAATGGAACAAGCTCAGTTTCGACAGAGCTGATTGATCGTATTTGTCAAAAGTTTAACGTGTCATATGTTGATATCGTGGGAGAAGATAAAATGTTAACACCTGTAGAAGATTACCAACTAACACTCAAAATGGAAGTGCTTAAAGAACGTGGGGCTGCTATCCTAGCGGAACTTTATCGCTACCAGGATAAACATGGCATCGCTTTTGACGATGAGACAAATCCTTGGATTTTGATGAGTGACGACTTAGCAGATATCATCACTACTCAGATTTATCTTGCAGACACTTTTGAGGAATTGGAGCGCTATGATGGCTATTTAGATGGTATTGAGCGCATGTTGGTGATGACTCGCCATCAGGTGGTAGCCTAATGAAACTTGAAGACTTTAGTAATTCTAACTTTCAACAGGCTTTAAAGAGAAATATTCGTACCTTGACTCGTGGCAAAACTGTTTCAGAACACCCCAAAGCCATCTTACTTGGTGGTCAAAGCGGTGCTGGAAAAACAACGATTCATCGCATTAAACAAAAGGAATATCAAGGGAATATCATAATTATTGATGGCGATAGCTATCGCTCCCAGCACCCTCATTACCTAGAATTGCAAGAAAAATACGGTAAGGATAGTGTCGACCATACAAAAAGATTTGCTGGAAAAATGGTGGAAGCACTAGTTGATGCATTAAGTCAGTTAGGATACCACTTACTTATTGAAGGAACGTTAAGAACAACAGATGTCCCACGGCAAACGGCTCAATTGTTGAAATCAAGAGGCTATCAGGTATCATTAGCACTCATTGCGACAAAGCCAGAGTTATCTTATCTCAGCACTTTGATACGTTATGAGGAACTCTATGCTAAAGATCCAAATCAAGCTAGAGCAACGCCTAAGGAACATCATGATTACATTGTTAATCATTTGGTTGAGAATGTCAGAGCGTTGGAAAACGAGAAGTGCTTTGAGCAGATTCAAATTTACCAAAGGGATAGGAGCTGTGTCTACGATTCTGAAACAGACGAAGGTTCAGCTGCAGCAGTCTTACAAGAATGTCTCTTTGGGAAATGGAGTAAGGTGGAAAATGCAATATTACATCAAGAGAAATCTCGACTAAAAGGAACTTAAGAGTGCGATTGGGGACGAAATTTTTTTGATTAAATTTATATTATATAGAGGAAAATATGAATAAACAAAAAGATATTATTTATGACTTCATTATGAAAAACACACTTGTAAATAATAGTAATTCAAAAGGACTCGATACTCAGTTTATCTCAAATGCTTTAAGTTTACAACGAAGTAATGTCAGTAGTATTCTCAATGAGTTGGTTCGAGAAGATAAACTTGAAAAAAGTCCGACTCGTCCAGTACTTTATAAAGTTAAAGAATCGATTAGTGGACGACAAGAATTATCTCCTTTCCCACACTTAATTGGTGATAAAGGAAGTTTACGCCACGCTATCCAGCTTGCACAAGCAGCTATCTTATATCCTCAAAATGGTTTTGTTTCTGTCATCTCTTCTAGTCCAGGTGCGGGGCGATCTAGATTTGTTTACAGTATGTATCAGTTCGCAGAGAAAAATAAGATTTTAGCTGGCAAACAAGGTTTTAAAAAAATAATTGTGCTTTTTTTAGTGGAAGATTTAATCAGGTATTGGATTTAATTTCACGACAAGGAGATTTCATAGAAGAGACATTTAGTTTCTTATTTATTGATAATATTCAATTCTTGAATGCACAATCCAAAAGTCAACTTTTTAGGATAATTGAAGAAGGAGATTTAATTGATTATATCTTAGTTCTAGGGATTTCTAATCAGTTTATCAAAGAATTTAGTTTCAAAATCCCCCTTATCATTAGTTTACCCAATTTAGAGGAGCGCCCACTATTGGAGCGATTCCAATTGATCAACACTTTTTTTGCTCAAGAAGCCTCTTATGCAAAAAAAGATATTCACGTCTCATCAAATATCATGAAAATACTGCTGTCAATACAGTTAGACTTCAATATTAGAGAACTCCATCAAATTATAAAAACTGCTCTTGCTAATACCTACGCTAGAAATATCAATAGCGAGGACGAACAATTAATTCTTGTAGAAAACGATTTAAATTTACCTTCAAAAAAACTAGCCTTACGTATAGTTGATACTAATCCAGAGATTTATTTTCTTCTCAATGATAAAGAGTACTTTATTTATGATCGATATGAAGGCTATATGGATCACTTCGATAAATCGAATCAGGAGATTGATATTCAATTAGAAAAACAATATGACTCACTTATCAATCAAGGGATAAATTTTGATAACCTTCAGACTTTAACAGAACATACAATAGGAAAAATTAATGATTCTCAATTGAGTACTCATGCGATTTCAAAAGATGGAAGTAAAAATCAACTGACTAAAATTATCAATGAGGACTTAGTTGAATTGGTAGAGCAGTTTTTAGTCAGCTTCTATAAGGAAAAAAAGGAATTATTTAATACCAATGTTTTTTATAGTGTTTGTCTTCATCTAAATTCTATTCTTTTTTTTAAATTCAATAAAACATCATGTAAAAAAAGAACAATTAACAAAAATAGTTAAAGAATATCCTGATGAATATATAGCTGCAGGAGAGTTGTGTCGTTTAATCCATGATAGATTTAGTGTTGACTTATCTATTGAAGAAAATGCAATTTTGGCCATGTTTTTGATTGGAGGTATAAACACTACTAAAGAAATTTCCAAAACAAATCCAGTTGTACTTTATGCTTTTCATGGAAGAGGAACAGCTAGCTCTCTGAGGGATGTAACAAATACAATTAGCAAACAAAATAATGCTTATGCTTACGATTATGACTTGAATAAAGAATTTGATCAAGCAACAAAAGAAATTACCTCAATTCTTAAAAAGATTGATAGAGGTGCAGGAGTTTTAGTTATTTATGATATGGGCTCTATCCGAACAATCCTTGAAAACATCATTAAAACCAATGATATTAATATTAGAATGTTAGAACTTCCTTTAACTATGATAGGAATTGAGGCAGCTAGAAAATCAGCAAATACTGATGATATTGATGAAGTTTATCATGAAATCACTAGCGATTTAAGGCGCTATAATCCTTTTAGAAACAGGAGGAAATTAATCATCACCCTCTGTCACACAGGGGAAGGTGGAGCCGTTCAATTGAAAAATTATATAGAACAATATTCAAAATTAAATTCCCGTGTTGTAAAATGAAGTGCAACAAAAAAGACATGCTCGTCTGATATACTAGAATTCCCCAACTCAGTATAGAAAGCAGATGAACATGTCCACTAATCATTCTACCAAAAAATCGTTATACTCACACCTTTCAGCCTCTGAACGCGGAGAAATCAGCGCCTATCTCAGGATGGGTAAGAACCCCTCTGAGATTGCTCGTCTGCTTGGGCGTCATCGCTCAACCATCAGTCGTGAAATCAAACGAGGAAGTGTTTCTCAGGTTCAAGATAAGAACGGGAAACGAATCTACTCAACGGTTTACTTTCCAGATAGTGGTCAACGTGTTTATGAAACCAATCGTCGAAAAAGTGCTTATCATAAACTATCGTACTGCTCCCAGACCTTCTTCAAGGAACTTGAGAAAGCCCTGAAAACGAAACCTCGTTGTCACAGTGTTGATAGCTTTGTTCAAACTTACCGAGAAAACATCCACTGGAAGTTATCCCTTCCACCAAGACAGTGTATCGGTACATCAAAGACGGACTGTTGAGGGTTAAACCGATTGATTTACCTAAGATGGTGTGCATCCGAAAACGGTCTAAAGTAACGCCTAAGGCCACGAAGAAAATCTTAGGAAAATCCATTGAAGAACGTCCAGAAACTATTACTAATCGCTCTGAATTTGGACATTGGGAGATTGATTTGGTTCTTGGCAAGAAGACCAAAGGGGAAGCTGTTGTCATGACTCTAGTAGAGCGTCAAACACGATTTGCCATCGCTGTAAAACTGGCTAATAAACAAGCAGAAACCATCAATAGGGCTGTTAAGAGCTTACTATCGCAGTACCCTATTCGCTCCATCACATCGGACAATGGCTCAGAGTTCAGTAGCTTGTCAGACTTAAAAGGTGTGGAAGTCTATTTTGCCCATCCTTATGCTTCTCATGAAAGAGGAACAAATGAAAATTTCAATGGTCTCTTGAGATAGTTTCTCCCAAAAGGTGTCTCTCTTAACTCACTAACGACAGAAGAACTCAATCACTACGTCTCTGCTATCAATGACAGACCTAGACGACTTCACAAGTATAAAACCGCAAATATTTTGTTTGGGCTAGCCCAAACAGCTTAACCTCTGGAACTCTAGTTATCAATGAACTTGTTGCACTTGACTTGACAAGTGGGGTCAAAATTAAATTACAAGATTGCCGCTCTATCTATTTCAAATAAAGACGAGTTAGTTAGAGAGGTCATTTATCTTAAGAAATTGTATGAGATTCACACTTTTGTAGGAACTTACGACCCTAAAATTTTTGGTATCCCTTTTATTTCTATTAAATCTGTTTTTGAGGTTTCAAAAGAAAATTTGGATCAATTGTTAACATTTACTCCTATTTATTCAAGTGATATAAATTTTGACAGTATCTATACCTTTTTAAAAGATGAATTGAAATTTACACCAATTTCTAAACTTAAAGATTATTTGCCAAATGTCATCGATAAACTGGATGTATACTTTGATTTAGGTGAAGAACAAACTACAGGTATTTTCATGCATTTAGCTGCTATGATTGAAAGAAAATTATCAGGAGAACAGTCTAGCACTAATCAAGATCTTTCACTATTAGATACCTTTTCAGAAGATGTAAAGATTCTACAGCAACTACTTAAACCTCTTGAAAAAAATTTTAATATTCTTATTGATGATAACGAATTAGTTACTATTCTTATGATTTTAAAAAAAATTTAGTGAGCACATATAATTGTAATAAAACCGCAGAATTTGAACTGCATCCCAAAAGTTAGACAAAAAATCTAACAAATGGGGTGGACTTGGTATAATAAAGTAGACACAAAGTTAAGTGAAAACGAGGAAACGATTATGCCAAGAAAAACATTCGATAAAGCCTTTAAACTAGCTGCTGTTAAACTGATTCTTGAGGAGGAACAGCCTGTAAAAACGGTTAGTTCAACTCTAGGTGTTCATCCTAACAGCTTATATCGTTGGGTTCAAGAATACGAAAAATATGGCGAGAGTGCATTTCCAGGTCATGGGAGTGCACTTCGTCATGCTCAATTTGAGATTAAGAAATTAGAAAAAGAAAATAAATGGCTAAAGGAGGAACTTGAACTTTTAAAAAAGTACCGGGTATTCTTGAAGCGAAGCCTAAAATAAAATTTCAATTCTTAAAGGAAAACCAGGGAAAAATGAATATTCGTCATGCTTGTCAAACGCTACAAGTATCTCATTCGGGCTTCTATGCTTATCTAAAAAGGTGTCCTTCTCCAAGACAGATTGAAAATGAAGCTTTAAAAGAAGTCATCAAAACTATTTTCTATGAACATAAGGAACGCTACGGGAGTGTGCGAATCACTCAGGAACTTTATCGGCGAGGGATAAGGGTTAATCCTAAACGAGTCGGTAGACTTCTTCATCAGCTCGGTCTCTACGCTAAAGGAAGTCGCTACAAATATAAATACTATAATCGTCGCCGTTCTCCACTAACACGTCCCAATCTTGTAAATTAATGTTTTCAAGCAAGCAGTAAAAATAAACTATGGCTAGGTGATTTGACCTATATTCCGACAAAAGAGGGGACACTTTATTTATCTGTCTTTCTAGATATCTATAGTAGAAAGATTGTTGGTTGGGCAATGGGACGACACATGCGAGATCAGTTAGTAACTGATGCTTTTAAACAAGCCTATCAGAGGGAATGTCCTAAAGAGGGGCTCATCGTTCATACCGACCAAGGCTCTCAATATACTGGGTCACGCTTTCAAGAGCTCCTTAGACAGAAAAAATGCCAGTCTAGTATGAGTCGAAAAGGGAACCCATATGATAATGCACTCATGGAATCCTTCTATAAAACATTAAAAAGAGAGCTTATCAATGATGCTCATTTCACCACCATTGAACAAGCTCAGCTTGAAATATTTAAATATATTGAGACTTATTATAACCCAAAACGTCTGCACTCTGCTTTAGGGTATCAATCACCTCTAGAATTTGAAAGAAGGAACCACTAATTCTCTTAATTTTGTGTCTATTTTTTCTTGACAAGTCTAACTTCAGCTAAATATATAGTGTCCAACTTTTGGGGGGCAGTACAATTCTGCGGTTTTATGTTCTATGAGTTTCTTTTTTGTATAATTTTTTGTTGTAAATCTTGAAGAGAGTCTGACATACGCCCAAGGTAGATGGTCTCTTTAAATAAAGAAAAAAATCTATTTTTTCTTTTGAATGATTGAATATTTTGTTCAAATATAATTTCAATATTACCATTATCCAAAGAAAGTGTCTGATAAGAAATGATTAGGTTATCTGTGTAGGACTTTACCAAAGCTTTATAATGAGAATATCGCTTATAATCAAGAATTTCCAATGTAACTTGTGCTGTCGGGTCCTCCTGATTGTTGGTATATATAGCTCCTTTCTTAAATTCCACATCAGGATTTATATCTTGATAGGGTGCTAATAAATCATTCTCAAGATAATCATAAAATTCATCTTCAGTAATTTGGAGTTTACGTATCAATTTCATATTTTTATTTTACCATATCAAAATTATTTTTGTTCTTACTAGAAAATATTTTTCTAAAAGAAATATTTTTAAGCACTCTGTTGTAGGAATTAATCGAACTATACACTAGATACTTTCTCGCAAAATAATTGTATACATTAAATAGTCTCGTGAAGTAAATTCTTTATGTCTTATTCTAAACATTAGCTGACAATCCCCAAATAGTGTATAAAAGGGCTAATTCTCCGTTTTGACATCGCTTTCAAAAGTGGCTAAAATACAATTGTAAAACAAATTAAATTGAAGGAGGTAATTCACCATGAGTGAAAATTCTAACCAAGAACTAGCAACTATGACCTTGATTGCTCATTCAGGAGATGCACGCTCTCTAGCTTTTAAAGCTTTAGAATTTGCGAAGGAAGGGAATTTTTCTGAAGCAGAAGAGTATCTCAAAAAATCAGATGAGGAATCAAAATTAGCTCATCAGGGGCAAACTGAATTGTTAGTTGAAGAAGCTAATGGAGGGAAACATGAATTCAATCTTTTGCTCGTTCATGCCCAAGATCACTTAATGACTAGTATGCTGGCGGTCGAACTTATCAGAGAGATTATTCAGTTGCGTCAAGAAATTTCAGAAAAACAAAGCTAGTAAGGCAATTAAAGAAAGGAAATTATCATGAAAATTTTATTAGTATGTGCAGGTGGTATGTCAACTTCTATTCTTATGAAAAAAATGGAAAAATATTGGAATGATCAAGGACAAGACCTTACTATCAAAGCAGTAGGAATGTCCGAATATCAAGATGTTTATCAAGACTTTGATATTATTTTGCTAGGACCACAAGTTTCTTATCGCTTAAAAGAAATTAAAGAAAATACAGGTTTGCCTGCAGAAACTATTTCATCATTAGATTATGCTATTGCTGACTGCCCTAAGATTATGAAGTTAGCAGAAAAGCTTTATGCTGAAAAGTAGTAATTGTTAAGGGAGTTTTTTATGGAAAACTTATTTAATCATCCTATACTTATTAAGTTACAAGAATTTGGACAAAAATTGGGCTCTAATAAATTTTTGTCTTCCCTACAAGCAGCTATGATGTCTTTAATGGGAATTATTATGGTAGGAGCAATTTCTCAAATTGCTACAGCTGTCGGTTCGTCAATGTTAAACCTATTTACACCTAATAGTGCTATGTACCGCATATTTTATATGCCATATGAATTTACAATGAATCATTTATCTCTTTGGGTCGTTGTATTCTTTGCTTATAATTATGCTCAAAAGCTTAAGATGAAATCTCCCATCATGAACGCTGTCAACGCTTTAGTTTGTTTTTTGCTAGTAGCAGCACCTATCTCAATGACATCTGCGGGGTTATCTGTTTTAGATAGGACTTACCTTGGTGCTCAAGGGATGTTTGTAGGTTTTATGGTTGTCTTTATTGCTGTCCAAATTGAAAAATTCTGTATAGATAAGAATATACGCATTAAAATGCCAGATGTAGTTCCTCCTTATATTATATTTAGTGCAGTTAGCTACTGCCAAAGCCCAAGTGTTATACTTGGAAAAAGCCACTGTGGATTAGTTTCTACCCTCCAATCGCTTTGACGATTTCGGAAAGGCTCTAACCATAGCTTTTTGTTTCAATTGGTAATGAGTTTGATAACGCAGCGACGTTTTATCTCGTGTAAGGTAACAAGACAAAAAGTTCGTGGATAACCAAGTGCGCTTGAATAACCTATATGGAGGTACACATATGATTTTCGTTGGCATTGATGTCGCTAAAAACAAACACGATGTAGCTGTCTTAAACGACAAAGGAAAACTTATTCTTAAACCACTCACTTTCTCAAATACTAGAGCTGGTTTTAACTTGTTCATAAATACCCTCAGTCAGTTAAAACAAGACTATCTCATCGCACTTGAAGATACAGGACATTATGCCTTTAATCTTTTAGATTTTCTTCATGAACATGGAGCAACTGTCTATACCTACAACCCTCTACTCATCAAGGAATTCGCCAAGTCATTATCACTTCGTAAAACCAAGACAGACAAGAAGGACGCCCGTACCATTGCCCTTAAGCTACTATCCGACCCTAATCGGGAACAGTTTCGTCATGATAATAGAAAAGAAGAACTGAAAATTCTAACGAGACACATTCACCGTCTCAAGAAGAAGCAGTCTGATTGGAAAGTACAATACACTCGGTGTTTGGACATCATCTTCCCTGAGATAGATAAAATCATTGGAAAGCATTCTGACTACGCCTATGAACTCCTATCACACTATCCCAGCCCTCAGAAAATGAGTGAGGCTGGATTTGAGAAGCTTCTAGAAATCAAACGATTAACAATGCCAAAAATACAAGATATTCTCAAGGTCGCTCCAAACTCTATCGGAACAACTTCAGAAGCTCGGGAGTTCGAACTCATCGAAATCATTGAAAATATCAAGCATTACAAAAGACTCATCTCTAAAGCTGAAAACAAAGTCGATGAGCTGATGGCTGAGTTCACCTCGGTCATCACAACTGTGGCTGGAATTGGAAATCGTCTTGGATCTATCATTTTAGCGGAAATTAGGAATATCCATACCTTTGACAAACCAGCCCAACTTCAAGCTTTTGCAGGGTTAGAACCATCTATCTACCAATCTGGACAACTAGATACTCAAGGTAAAATGGTCAAGCGTGGGTCTCCACATCTTCGATGGGCTTTAATACAAGCTGCCAAATCAGTGGCTCGCTTTTCCCCTGCTTTTAAAGCTTACCTAAGAATCAAGTTAGACCAAGGAAAACATTATAACGTCGCTGTTGCCCATGTCGCTAAAAAGCTGGTACGAGTATTGTTCCATCTTCTCAAGAACAATACTCCCTTTGATGAAAGCAAGGTGAGATAAATACTTAAAACACAATACTTATCCTTGAAAAAATTTCAGTTATTTCAAGGTGTTTTCGTCGTACTCTCAAATAAGAAAATCGAAACAAAAATAAATTTAAAGTAAACTATTGACTTTTCTTATAGTTTGTCTTTCCTCCAAGACAGCTTCGCTACCATTATCCCTCTTTTACTTAACGTTTGTATTTTCCTAGGTTTAAACACAGTTGTTTCTGCTGCGACTGCGGGAACTTATACAGTGCCGTCAGGGTTTATGGCACTCCTTAGTGCTCCTTTGAATGCTCTTGTTTCTGTTCCAGGAATTTTTATACTGTGTACTTTAGCTAGTCTCCTTTGGTGTTTTGGAATTCATGGCGTTATGGTTATTTTACCAATTGTTATGCCTTTAGCAATCCAAGCTTCAACAGCCAATGCAGCAGCACATGCAGCAGGGAAACCTCTCGTTGTTTATCCTATTCTTTTGATGGGAGGATTATCTATGGTTGGAGGTAGCGGTAATACTTTACCCTTAGCTTTACTCGGACTGCGTTCAAAATCTAAGCAAATTTCTGCTGTCGCAAGGATTTCTGCTATTCCAGGATGGTTTAATATTAATGAGCCATTAACTTTCGGGCTTCCTATCATGTATAATCCTATTCTATGTATTCCATATGTTTTGAATGTTCCAGTTGTCATTTTACTTACTTATTTAGGTTATAAAACTGGTTTTATTATTCCAAGTTGGATTACTATTACAGCTATGCTACCTATGGGATTTAGTGGTTATCTTTCCACACTGAATTGGCGGAATGCCTTGTGGGATTATCTGATGATTATTCCGACAACGTTAATTTATTATCCGTTCTTCAAAATTTACGAAAAACAACTTATTGCTAAAGAAGCCGAAGTTGAGAAACTAGAGGCTGAAGCGACACAAGACTAATTAATATTTCTATTCTTAAAAAAGGAGGGAGCATACATGTTAAAATTTCCAAAAGATTTTCTATGGGGTGGAGCAACAGCTGCTAATCAATTTGAGGGTGGCTTCTCTGACGGCGGTAAAGGGATCAATACTTCAGATGTTCTAACTGCAGGTTCCCATACTAATCCTCGTAAAATTACTTGGCGTAATTTTAAAACAGGAGAAACTGGTGCAATTGATATGCCTTTTGGTACTGATTTCCATTTTCCGGATGATGCAGTACCAGATGTGGTAGATGGTTATTATTATCCTAGTCATAAAGCAACAGATTTTTATCATCATTATAAGGAAGATATAAGTCTTATGGCGGAGATGGGATTCAAAACATTCCGCTTGTCTATAAATTGGGCCCGAATTTTTCCAAATGGTGATGATAAAACTCCCAACGAAGAAGGTCTTAATTTCTACGAGGCAGTTTTTGACGAATGTGCCAAATATGGAATCGACCCTTTAGTAACACTATCGCACTACGAAACACCGATTCATCTAACCCATGTCTACGGAGTTTGGAAAAACCGACAATTAATAGATTATTTTGAAAATTATGCAAAAACAGTCTTTACTCGTTATAAGGGAAAAGTTAAGTATTGGTTAACTTTTAATGAAATCAATATGATGGATATGAATCCTTTTATGGCTGGAGGAATGATAGATTTTTCACCGCAAGCTAGAGCACAAGGAGCGCATAACCAATTTGTTGCATCTGCAAAAGCAGTAAAGGTTGCTCATGAAATCGATGATGATATCAAGGTTGGTATGATGTTAGCATATTCTCCTCTTTTAGACTTCCTTAGCTTTTCATGTTATGGTTCAACAACATATACAACTCATGAAGATGAGATGATAAAAGCTGGGGGTAATATTATTATGGGAATCAAGAATCCTTATTTAAAAACAAATGCTTGGGGTTGGGCAACAGATCCAGCTTGTCTCCGTTTAGCTCTTAATACACTCTATGATCGTTATCATAAACCACTTTGGATCGTTGAAAATGGTATCGGATGGGATGATAAACTAGAAGCTGATAGCAGTATTCATGATACTTATCGTATTGATTATCTCCAACAAAATATCCAATCTATGGCTGATGCTATCGATTTGGACGGCATTAACCTAATGGGATATACTATGTGGGGATGTATCGATCTCATTTCAGCTGGTACTGGGGAGATGAAAAAGCGCTATGGTTTTGTATATGTTGATAGAGATGATAAAGGTAACGGAACATTAAAGCGCTTTAGAAAAGATTCTTTCTTTTGGTATAAAAAAGTCATTGCCAGCAATGGATCCGATTTAAAGTAAGAATGAGAAGCTATGGTAACTTTCAGTTGCTTTAGCTTTTCGAATAGAAGGAGTATGTTAGTATGATTTTAGCTTTTGATCTTGGGGGAACAGAGATAAAGAGTGCTCTAATTAATGACAATTCTGAAATTGAGGAGAACTTTGCTCCCTTTTCTTCTCCTGACAATCTAGAAAGTCTTTTTGATATTATGGATAAGCTTATTAATCATAGTCTAGATAAAATTCAAGGTATTGCTATATCTTGTCCAGGTAAAGTAGACACCAAATGTGGAATTATCTATTTTGGTGGTATGTTAACTTTCTTGCATGAGTGCCCAATAAAAAATATTTTAGAAAGTAGATATGGGTTACCAGTTGCTGTAATCAATGATGCCAAAGCGGCAGTTTTAGCGGAGATGACCACTGGTTATCTGCAAGGTATAGATAATGGCTTAGCTATGGTATTGGGGAGCGGACTAGGGGGTGGTATCGTTATCAATGGTAAACTTTATCAAGGCAGTCACTATCAGGCAGGAGAATTATCCTTTTTACTACCTTTTTTATCTGAAAAGATGACCATCGAAGATTTTTTAGGTATGAAATTTTCTGCAGTAAGTATGATATCCGACTGTTCTGAAGCTCTCGGTTTAAAAGACAAGAAAAATGGGTATCTTATTTTCGATCATATTGTTAAAAAAGACGAACGTGTTTATCCTATTTTTCAAAAGTACTGCCGTCTTTTAGCAATTTACATCACCAACCTTCAATCTATCCTTGATGTTGAACGTATTGTTATTGGTGGAGGTATCAGTAGCCAAGACATTCTTATAGAAGAAATTGAAAAACAGTTAGATCAACTTCAAAAAGAAGAGGATGTTGCTTTCTTTAATATTGAAAGACCGAAGATTGTAGCATGTAAGCATAAAAATGATGCTAATTTGATTGGCGCAGCATGCTCATTTAAGATTTAATATGATATAAAGTATTATAGTGTAGGTGAGGTGTTAGTTCAAGACTTGATGATTCATAACTTGACTTACTAAACAGTGCTTTGCAGATAGAGACATTTCAAGTAGTTTAATACTACAAATTTGTCATAAATTATAAGATTCGCTCAAAACTTAATTATAATTTACTTAGGAGTGAACGAATGTATAGGCGTGTTAGGGATTTGATGGAAGATAATGATCTTACTCAGGAATATCTTGCACAATATATATCCTGTAGTCAATCAGCATACTCTAAAATTGAGTCTGGTCAACGCCAGCTATCTATTGATTATGCTATCAAGCTTTCTTCCTTTTATCAAGTTAGTACAGATTATTTGTTAGGTCTCACTGATTATCTATATCATCGTCTTAAAATGAAAAAATAGTCTCTCCTTGTTTGTTCTTTGACAATTGAATAAACCGAGGTGGGACTTTCTTATTTGTCGAGCAAACAAATTGATACGCCATGAAATGAGCGATAACTATCAACTAAAAAATAGGATGGTCACCTATCTGCCAAGACACAAACTAAGGATAATGATACTTCTAAACGTTTAGACTGCCAGCGTAAAAGGACAGCGGGTGAAATGCCTATGAATGATTTAACCAATTATACCCACTAAAGGTCAACAAAAGATTGGAGTAGAAATCTATGAAAATAAATATGTACCAGTTGATAATGCATTAGCAGAGTGGGGAGACAAAAAGAGTATTTTGGTAAGATGGGAAGGTCTTAACCCCTATACACTCAATCGTTGGATTAGCGAAATGAGAAACCATAAGCAATTTAGAGACTATGTGATCAACCCTACTCATAAACTTGTTTTTATAAATCTTGAAGGCTTTGAAGAATTTTTACGATGGAAACAAAAGGGAGCGGTAAAATAAGGCAAATCATGTTATAATGAAAGACGGTTAATGTTTCTATCTAAATAATTCTCGAATTTCTCAAGGTTAGTAGTGAGGAGAGGGAATATGTATTTTAGAACTAAAGAAAATGCCAAAGGAAAGGTTCGATATGAAGTAATAGAAAAATATAAAGATCCTTTAACTGGAAAGTGGCGAACAGCTGTTGTATCATTTACAAATACAAAAAACACCCCCAGAGCTCGTAGACAAGCTGAGCGAGAATTGAAGGCTAAAGTAGATGACTTATTGGATCAATTTGAATGTTGTTACGATAATAAAAACTTTTGGTCAACTCAAGCAAAGCTGGTTTGAAACTTGGTGTGTTTCCGTAAAAGAACAAACCATAAGGAGAGAAGAACTTGTTATACGACGATTGGGAGAGATTATAGGAGATGATTACCTACTCACTAAAATTACTCCTATGTTGATGAAAAAATGCTTGTCTGAATACATGACAAAATATGATGCATCTCAGTCTACGATGTTACACATTAAAAGCACTTGTAACAAGATTTTCAATCATGGTGTGCTCTTTAATATTATTGATTACTCACCAATGACTGTTGTCAAAATCGACGTTCCATTTCATAAAAAAAGGGAGGCTAAAAGGCGGCGAGATGCAAAATTTTTAGAAATCGAAGAATTACATGCCTTCTTCGATGCATTAAGTCGCAGACGCAATCCTAATTATTATGATTTAGCTATCGTTTTGCTTTTTTCAGGTCTTAGAATTGGTGAGGCTGCTTTTACAGAAAATGATTTTAATCCAGAAACTGGAGTTTTAACGATTGATAAAGCGCTTCAATATAATAATTTAAGAGTGAAGGATTTCCATTTTGGAGAAACAAAGACAATCAACTCAGAAAGAGAAGTAGCACTCCCTAAAGTTGCTTGTGAAGCTATTTTAAGAACGATTGATAGGGTAAAAGAATTTGATCGCTATATGCTTGAACATCCCAATCCTCATTTCACGCACTCTGAGAGTATTTTTCGTACAGAATACGGCTCACCTATAACTTCTCACTCTTTTCGTGAAGTGTTAAAAAGAGTAGAGGACGATTTGATTGCTAATTGTGAGACGTTATATGGTTTTAAATGGACAAAACATGTAACACCTCATTCATTCAGGCATATGCACATTTCTTACCTCCAAAGTAAGGAGATGTCAATCAAAATCAGTGATATTATGTCTCGAGTAGGTCATGCCAACTATGAAACAACAATGGTCTACACGCATAAGCTAAAGCAATCTGAAGGTAATACCGTTCAGGCGCTGAACAACTTCGTAGAAAATAACGCATTTCATTTCCTTGCTTTGCAAAAGTGGAGTTGTAAATATTCTCAAAAGATTTATAGTTTAATTGAAGAATCTTATAAGTTAGGAAAGCTAGAGTTGTCTTTGGATGAATTTAAACATTATCTAGGGATAAGCTCTTCATATCAACCAAGACACATATCTGGAAATATTATTCCAAAGATACAAAAAGATATGTTAAAACATTATCCAAATTTTCAATGTCAAAGTATTCGAGGAACGAATCAAGAGGTGGTGGGGTATCGCCTAACATGGAATTGACAATTTTTCTTGGTGCCTGCTCGGTGCCTAATGATAAAAACAGTAAATCAAGGGGCTGAACCCCTTGATATGAAAGGATTTAGAAAATATGGCGACTATTCAATGGTTGATTGCTTGAAACACAAATAAATCACTTTCAAAAACGATAAAATACATAGACTAACACCTCAAAAAGCCTTGATAATCAAGGCTTTTTCTACTTTTCATCAAAACCAAAAATGAAAGATAAAACTTATTTACTTGAGCAATAATAATCAAAAAAGCACATAGTTTGCCCAAAATTTTGCCCAAAAATAGTATAATAAAGAAAAAATAAATTGCTAAGGGTACCCTTAGTTAAGTATATACATACTTAACTAACCCTATCAGTCTAATACACTTAGCTTAGGGGAGTTTTTATGTCTTTTGAGAACCTCGTTGACCAAATCAATCACTCTGCAAAAACACAGCGTGATAGAGGGACTTACTTTGAATATCTTGTAAGAGCTTATCTTCAACATGAACCAACTTATAAGAATGAGTTTAAAAATGTCTGGATGTTAGCTGATGTGCCAGACACGTTTGCTATTCCCAAAGTGGACATTGGGGTTGATTTAGTCGCTGAAAAGTTCACTGGTGAATTGGTGGCTGTTCAGGCAAAGTTTTATGACCACACTATCCAAAAAGCCAATATTGACTCATTTTTGAGTGAACTTGGAAAAGATTACTATGAATCAGGTATTATTGTCGCATCTACTGATAAATGGGGCAAAAATGCTGAAAAAGCGCTTGCTGATAGAAGTGATGTGGTGCGGATTGGTCTATCTGATTTGAAAAATTCTCAAATCAACTGGGAAAAGTTTTCTTTTGAGCAGCCAGAGCAGGTAGTCGTCAAAGAAAAGAAGAAACCACGCTATTATCAAAGAGAAGTTATTGAAGCATCTTTGAGTCATTTTAAAGCGCATGATAGAGGACAGCTTATCATGGCGCCTGGTACGGGTAAAACCTTCACGAGTTTAAAAGTAGCAGAAGCGCTTGCCAAAGAAGCGAATAAAGAACAGTTTGTCATTCTCTACCTCGTCCCTAGCATCCAATTGCTAACGCAAACATTGCGTGGCTGGAATAATGATGCTGAATTAAGCCTATCTTCTATGGCTGTGACTAGCGACCGTAATGCTAGCCGTGGCAATGTCAAACAAGATGAATCTAACATCACCATTAAAGCAAGTGATATTGGTTACCCAGCGACAACCTCAGCTGAGAAAATCATGGCAAACTACAGCGAGCTATTGGCGCAACCTAAAAAAGACTTACTAGTTGTCTTTTCAACTTATCAATCTATTGAGGTTCTTGGAAAGGCTCAAAAAGATGGTTTTCCTGAGTTTGATTTGATTATTGCTGACGAGGCTCATAGGACAACAGGCGCTAAGGCTTTAGGAGAAGAAGCTTCTGCCTTTACAAAAGTGCATAGTGACTTAAACATCAAGGGTAAAAAGAGACTTTACCAAACCGCAACACCAAAACTATACGGAAGAGAAGCGAAAAAGAAAGCAGAATCCAACTCTATTGTCATTTCAAGTATGGATGATGAAGCTTTATATGGAAAAGTCTTTTATCGTTTAGGTTTTGGGGACGCCATTAGTCACGGTATTTTAACTGATTACAAGCTAATGGTTTTAGCGGTTGATGAAACAGTTGTCCAAAGAGATATGCAAAAGTCCCTTTCAGATGCTGAAAATGGGCTAAATATTGATGATGTAGGGCGTATTATTGGTGTGTGGAACGGTATGATTAAGCGTGAGACTTTCTCTGACACCGTTTCTGGTGAGCCTATGAAGCGTGCCATTGCCTTTTCTCGTACGATTAAGGACAGCAAGCAGTTATCTGAGCAGTTTGAAAATGTTGTTAACGATTACCTAGACAATGAAAACGGCTTTTCTGTCAATGTGCGTCACGTTGATGGTGGGATGAATGCTCTAGAAAAGGGTGAAGCCCTAGATTGGTTAGCAAGCGAAGATATTCCAGAGGATTCTGCTCGGATTTTGTCTAATGTGCGCTTTTTGACTGAGGGAATTGACGTACCAAACTTGGATGCCATTATCTTCCTATCTCCTCGCAAGTCACAAGTGGATATTGTGCAGGCGGTCGGACGTATCATCCGCAAGTCAGAAGGCAAAGAATACGGCTATATCATCTTACCAATCGTGGTGCCGTCTGGTGAAACACCTGAAACCATTCTTGATAATAACAAAACCTATGATGTCATTTGGCAGGTTTTAAATGCGCTTCGTTCTGTTGATGAGCGCTTTGAAGCCACTATCAATAAATTAGAATTAAACAAGAGAAAGCCTAAAAATATCCAAGTCATTGGGGTTGGTAGTGCGCCTGATGACCCAAGTTTTCAAGATAGTGATGTTGATAAGCCAACTAAAGAAATTAGAATTCAAACAGAGCTTGAGCTTGATTGGAAAGCAGTTGAGGGGGCTATCTATGGTAAGATTGTACAAAAAGTAGGAGATAGACGTTATCTTGAGGACTGGTCAAAAGATGTGGCGGATATTGCCCGCCGTCATATCCAAGGAATTCAGATTATTTTAGAGAAAAATCCAGAAAGTAAAGAAGCCTTTGAGCGATTCTTACATAGTCTACAGCACAATATCAATGAGTCTATTGACCAAGAGCAGGCTATTGAGATGTTGGCGCAACACTTAATCACTAAGCCTATCTTTGACGCTTTGTTTGATGAGTATAGCTTCATCAAGCACAATCCCGTCAGTCAAGCGATGGAGCTGATTATTGATGAGTTTTCTCAGTACGGTTTTGAAAAGGAACAAAAAGAGTTACAGCCTTTTTATGACTCTGTTCGCCTGCGTGCTGAAGGGATTGACAATGCGCAAGCCAAGCAAAAAATCATCATCACGCTCTATGACAAGTTTTTCTCTACAGGCTTTAAAGCCACAACAGAAAGACTTGGTATTGTCTTTACTCCTGTAGAAGTGGTGGATTTTATCGTCAAATCGGTGGACACTGTTTTGCGTCAGCATTTTGGCAAAACTCTTGCTAGTGAAAACGTTCATATTCTTGACCCGTTCACAGGGACAGGAACTTTCATCACACGTACACTCCATTATTTCAAACAGATGATGGATAAAGGGGAAATCACCTATTCTGATGTTTTGAGAAAGTACACTAAAGAGCTTCATGCCAATGAAATTGTGCTCTTGAGCTATTATATCGCTGCTATCAATATTGAAGCGGTCTTTGATGAAATCAACGGTGATGAGCCTTATCAGCCGTTTGAGGGTATCGTCCTAACGGATACCTTTGAGTCAACAGAAACAGAAGATACGCTTGATGACTCTTTCTTTGGCGCTAATGACCAGCGCTTAAAACGTCAGCAAGAACAACCCATCACAGCTATTATCGGCAATCCGCCGTATTCTATTGGGCAAACAAGTGCTAATGATAACAACCAAAATATCGCTTATCCCAAATTAGACAGGCGTATTGAAAATACCTATGTAGCAAAATCCACAACAACGCTTACTAAGGGACTGTATGATACTTATGTCAAGGCTTTTCGTTGGGCGAGCGACAGGTTGAGCGACAAGGGGGTGATTGGTTTTGTGACAAATGGCGCTTATCTCAATACCAATTCAGCGGACGGGCTTCGAGCAGGTTTGTATGAAGATTTTAACTATCTTTATATTTTTAATCTGCGAGGTAACGCACTCGGATTAGGAGAGACCCGTAAAAAAGAGGGAGGAAACGTTTTTGGTGGAGGAACTAGAACAACGGTTGCTGTTTCTATCTTAGTTAAGGACGGGTCAGATAAGCATGAACTTCGCTATCATGATATTGGAGATTATCTATCTCAAAAAGAGAAATTGCAGATAATTGAAAACTTTGGAGACATATCAGCCATTGACTGGCAAACCATTCAACCAGATGCTAATAACGACTGGTTGAATCAAAGAGACCCGAATTATCAGGAATATGCTGATATATCTTCAGAAGTGTTTTACAGTAGTGCAATCGGTGTTGCTAGTAATAGGGATGTCTGGGTCTCTAGTTTTTCTAAAAGTACAGTTTTAGAAAATTCGTTGAAGTTAATTACAAATTATAATAAAGAACTTCATCGTCTACAGGGACATACATCCGAAGAAATTAAAGAGTCTTTGAATCGTAACGATGATTTTATAAAGTGGACACGAAAATTGGAACAATTAATTGTTCGAAATCGGGCTATTAGTTTTGAGAAAGATAAAGTTCAACTTAGCTTATATAGACCATTTACAAAGAAATGGTTGTGTTATCAAAACGAAATAATAGAAAGTCCTGGTCAATGGTACAAAAAATTTGGTCAAGATAATTTAGTTATTACGACTACGGGAAGAGGAACTTCAAGAGATTTTTCTGTTATTGTCACTAACCTTATTCCTGATATTCAGCTTCAAATGAACGGTCAAGGATTTATGCGTTATGATAATGAAGTTGATGAGACGCAACTTTTCCAATCTAATGACAACATGAACCAAGCATTTGCGGACAAGCTAGGGCTTAGTTTAGACGATAGTTTTGCTTATATCTACGGGCTTTTGAACTCTCATGACTATCAGGAAAAGTACGCTAACGACTTGAAAAAAGACCTCGCACGCATCCCGATTGTCAAACATAAGGAAAAGTATGTTGAAGTTGGAAAAGCCTTGATGAATTTACATCTTAACTATGAAGAAGTGCCTGTCTATGAGGCAGTCACTATCACGCCTTTGGTCAATCCTACTTACAAAGTGACCAAGATGAGATTTGCTAAGACTCGAGATGAAAATGGTAAGTCTGTCAATGACCGCTCGACCATTATCTTCAACCATGACATTACTATTAGCAACATCCCAGAAAAAGCTTATCAGTATATCGTCAACGGTCGCTCAGCCGTTGAGTGGATAATGGACCAGTACCAAGTCAAAACAGATAAAAAGTCAGGCATCACAGACGACCCTAACGACTACAGCACAGATGAAAAGTACATTTTCAACCTTTTGTTGAGGATTATCAACGTCTCTATCCAAACCGTTGACCTCATAGAGAGTTTGCCGCCTTTTGAAGTGGAGGAGTAGAGAACCGCTAAAATATTAACTAGAGAGTTTCAGTATAACTGAAGCTCTTTTTTTGCGAAATTTTTCAAAACGCTTCAAAGTTTTGGATAAATAATTTGATACAATTTTATTTATAAGATAGAAAAATATTGACTTTAATACAATCTAATCTCATAAAATTAGAAAACCTATGGTACTCTAGTCAAATTTGAAATCTCTTGTATAATGAAAATAGATAATTATCAAAGTGCAAAATGAAGAATATATTCGACACATCTTATTTTTTAAAATAATAAATAAAGGAGACAAAACATGAAAATTGATATAAAAGAACATATTAGTATAGCATTAGGGAAACGATTAAAATATGAGCGAGAAAAAGTAGGATTTAGACAGACAGATATTTGGTCTTCTGATTCAGCAATATCCAACATTGAAAAAGGAAAGAAAAATGGAAAATTAACTGAAAGTATTCTTGATTCGTATCAACAACTAGTTGAAAAGGATAGAAAATATTTATTATTTGGAGATGAGAAAACTAGAGAAGAGCTTATAGAATGGGTATTTTTCCTATACTTTTCATTGTGTATGCTTCCTGATTTATCTGAAAATTGGAATGTCTATTCAAACACTTTTTATGGGAAACTACTTGATAATAAGGAGGATGACACAAAATTACAAGGTGCAATGATTAAATTAGCCGAATTATTTGGTCAATATAATTTAAAACGTTTTGAGTATCTTGCAAGCTCAGAGAAATTTATGGATTTTCAATTCAAGATGTTACCAATTGATGAAGAAAGAGATATTATTTTTGTCATTGACGAATTGTGGGAAAGTTATCAGAAACTTAAAAATACTGATAAAATATATCTAAATTGGGCTTATTTTATGGATTATCCTATGTTTTTTAGAAAAGTATGGACTCATATAAAAGAAGATATTATTACCCATTTTTCAAAATATTATATTGATAGCATAGTTGGTTATGATAAATTTAGCTCAGATTTATTTAATAAGCGGCTAATAATTTGGATGAGAAGACTTGGAAATGATATAGATGCTATTGTATCTAAAATAATTAGTGAAAATACAATTTTTAAATTAGGTGTAGAGGTCAAGGATGTGCTGAATACAATAGATACAGAAAAGTATTCATACTTTGATATCGAATACTTTATAAACAAAATGATTGGTTTTAGTAAATACGATTCGCTTGAGCTAGTGACTAAAAATAGTGTTGTAAACTACGAGTTAGAAAAACAAGAACAAGATAAGATTAGCGCTCTTAAGTATTTTATAGATAATATTCATTCTTTTGACGAAAAAATAGAAGAGGAGCTAATATATAGTTCAATCAAACTACATGAAGTTATAAACGAAATACTTAAGCAAGAGTCAAATTTAGCTAAGTTTAAAGATAATGATAAATATTGAAAGTAACACAAAAAAAGACAAAGCTGACTGTTTTATTCTATCAGCTTTGTCTTTTTTATAACTAAAGGTCAATACATAAATCCTAAAAAATATTTACCTTATTACTTGCCTAATATTTAATTATTTTGGTCAAGTAATAAGGTAAAAAAGCATATTGGAAAATAGATATAATTATCTTGTTCTTAGCTAAGACATCATTATTATCATTATCTTGAAAGGAGCCTAATTATGGCTATTAGAGTAAAACATAAAAAAAGTGGGTATAGCTCACAAACAGCATTTGAGTACATTAGTTGCGATGAAGCTATTTACAGTCTCAGTTCAGAGCTTGAGGTACAACAACATTTTGAAGATGGCAAACCAACTGGAGAAATTATTGGTTACAAAGGATGGTTTGTTCAAAAGGGGCTTGACCCATTTCAGGTTAAGTTTACTGAAAAGATTGACCTTCCTAAATTTATGAGTCTCGTTCAATTTAGGAATTTACAAGCCTGTGAAGTACGTCATCGCGTCTATTTTAAATCTGACGGCATCAAGGAGGTCAAATAATGAATAACAAAGAGTTATCCCAATACTTGCTCCAAAGTCTCAATATGGGGCTCACCGCTCTCATTTACGGAGAAAGCAGTTACGTAAACGCATTCGATATTAAGATTATGTCTGATGGCTTTCTCTTTATTCCCCGTTTACCATCAAGTTACATCATTGATGATGAACTTTATCAGAAAATTTTCTTGATTGCTAATGCCGCACTTTATCCAAGGTATACGCTTCTGAAGCAAAACTCAGCCTATTTCGTGGCGCTGGATACAGATGATATCCATGTTCAGCGTGGGCTCTTCTTCCCGTGGAAGAAGGGGATTTCAAAGCGCTTAGTGATTCCTGACTTGGAAGCCTTTGCCCAAAGTCAACCTGCAAATACCATCCCGATAATGGAAAATCTAACTATTGACTACAATAAAGTGACTCACATCGCAATAGCTGGTAATTCTGGCTCCGGAAAATCGTACACTCTTTCTTATTTTCTTAGTATTATCAGAAAATTTTCGGAGTTAATCATCGTTGACCCTAAGTTTGATAGCCCCAGTCGATGGGCGAGAGAAAATGGGATTGCTGTCATTCATCCTCAAAAGAACCGCTCAAAATCAGATTTCGTCTCTGAAATTAATGAGAATCTGAGCAGGTGCTTAAACCTCATTCAACAACGGCAAGAGATTCTATATGATGACCCAAAACATCAATTCGACCATTTGACGATTGTCATGGATGAAGTGCTAGCTTTAAGTGAGGGTGTGAACAAAACAATAAAGGATTCGTTCTTTTCACTCTTGTCTCAAATCGCTTTGCTTGGTCGTGCGACCAAGATTCATCTTATTTTAGTCAGTCAGCGCTTTGACCATAATACTATTCCTGTATCTGTACGGGAACAACTCAATGTTCTGATTCAAATTGGAAATATCAACAAGAAAACCGTCCAGTTCATATTTCCTGACCTCGACCCCGAGGGGATTGTGATTCCGATTGGTAAAGGCACAGGGCTTATCCAAGTAATCGATAATGAAAGCCCTTA